>NZ_JNYE01000015.1 GCF_000717185.1 Kitasatospora phosalacinea
AGCCCGGAAAACACCACACTCACAAGCTCGTTGACATCACGCACACCATGCCAACGACGCCCGTCACCCTTCGTTACCACCGATTACGGGACAGAGCCGTTCTTTGTACCGACCCCACGACCACCGAAATCGATCGAGCAACAGCTGCCGGTCGGCTCGCAGTACGAGGGCTTCCCGGTGTCAGCCCTTGAAGGAGAAGGAGTTGACGGCGACGGGGCCGGTGGTGGTGATGTAGAGGGTCTGCACTCCGGTGGGCTTGGGGTAGCAGGTGTTGGACTTGGTGTGCCAAGTCCCGTTGCCGTCCGGATAGACGGTGCAGACGGGGGAAGCGGTGGGGCTGCCCAGGCGGATCTGGACGTTGACGCCGGGGGCGGTGGTGGAGACGCGGAAGGCCACGCTCGCCGCGCCGGTGGTACCGAAGTCGACATTGGTGAAGGCCAGGCTGCTGCGGGAGCCGGTGAGCTGGACGACGGTGCCGCCGTCGGCGGTGGCGGTGGCAGTGGCGGTGGTGGCGGTGGCGGATTCCGCTTCGATGGTCCGGTAGGCGCTGTTGTCGGCGGCAGCCGCAGTGGTGGCGCTGGCCTGAGCGGAGTATCCGGAGGGTCCGGCGTCGTTGACCGCCCGGACGCGGTAGGAGTAGGCGGTTGCGGCGCTCAGCGCACTGTCGGTGTAGGTGGTGGCGTTCGCGGCGGTGGTGGTGATGCGGTTCCAGGTCCCGCTGGTGCCGGTGGTGCGTTCGATCTCGAAGCCGGTCTCGTTGCCGGAGCTGTCGCTCCAGGCCAGGTTGATCGTGGTGCCCGTGGCGGTGGCGAGCAGGTTCGCGGGTGCCGTGGGGGCGGTGCCGCTGGCGGCGCTCGTGGTGACGGTGGTGCCGGTGGAGGCGGCGCTGGTGTTGCCTGCTGCGTCGCGGGCCTTGACGGTGAACGTGTAGCTGCTCTGGGGGGTGAGTCCGGTGATCGTGCAGCTGGTCGTGGTCACCTGGGTGCAGCCGGTCGCGCCGCTGGTGCCGGTGCCCGTGTGGGCGGTGTAGGAGGCCACGCCGGTGTTGTCGCTGGATGCGTTCCAGGTGAGGGTGGCGCTGGTGGCGGTGTGGGCGGTGACTGTCAGACCGGTCGGGGCGGTGGGCGCCTGGGTGTCGGTGGGTCCGGTGGCGCCGGGGCCGTAGATCCGGAAGTTGCCGCTGGCGTGGAGCAGCGCCATGAAGTTGAGCAGCCCGTCGTAGTAGCGGTACTGGCCGGTGGGCGGCTGCAGGTTCCACAGGGCTTCGACGAACGGCCATGCCTGCTGCTTGGTGGCGGCCAGGGAAGCGGCGGCGTTGGAGGCGATGAGGCCTGGGGAGCGGTCACTGGACAGCGGGCTGCCGGACAGGGAGTACTGGTTGACGTAGGCGTTGGTGCCCTTGCCGGTGAAGAAGCCCTGGAGGCGGTCGGTGAGGGTCTTCTCGTTGGGGTCCGCGGCCCACCAGGCGTAGTCGACGGACCAGTTCACGGCTGTGCGCCAGGCGTCGAAGCGGAAGTCGCCGTGGTTGCCCGTGTTGTTGGGGGCGCCGGTGAACTCGGCGTAGTCCGGGTTCAGGCCGGTGGTGGGGTCGGTGGCCTTGGCGAAGTAGGCGCGGCTGGCGGTTGCGGCGTCGTGCCAGAACTGGCGGTCCGCGGCCTGGTTGCCCTGGTAGCCGTCGGCCCAGCGCGACCACAGCTCGTAGAAGGCGGGCAGGTGGTAGGAGGGGTCCGAGAACTGTGCCGAGTTGGCGTACGGGACGAAGACCGGCATCTTGGCGGTGCGGTCGAACATGTTGGTGATGCTGTCGACGACGCCGCCGTTCATGTCCTGCTTGTGCAGCATCGTGTTGAGGATGCTGTTGCCCTCGGCGGTGTAGTCGTAGATGCCGGTGCCGTTGCCCCAGCGGTTGCCCGCGAAGAGGAGCGCGGTGGCGAAGTACTCCTCGCCGTCGGTGGCGGGGTTGTCGTCCTTGCAGGTGCCGTCCTCGTCGGCCTGCCAGCAGAAGTAGCCGCTGCGTGCGGTGCTCTTGTGCTGCATCTTGCTCTTGGCCCAGTTCCACAGGGCGTCGAACTCGGCTTTCTTGTTCATCTGGACGGCGATCATCATGCCGTAGCTCATGCCTTCGGAGCGCACGTCGCTGTTGCCGGTGTCCTTGATGTAGGCCAGGGCGCCGTCGGCGTTGGTGCCGGCCGGGTAGTACAGCCTCTTGGTGTCGTCGGTGCCGGTGAAGAACGCGGTCCAGTAGCTGTTGAGCTTGGCGGTGACGGCGGCGTCGGTGAGCGAGGGGTCCCGCTCCTTGAAGAGGTTGCGGTAGGTGCCACTGGCGTAGGCGCCGGCCGCGGGCGGGGTGGGGGCGGACGGCAGGGCCGGGGTGGCGCCTTCGTAGGCGAGCTCGAAGTAGTCGATGTACGTGTCGTTCTGCCCGCTGTCCGTCTCCAGCTTCAGGCGGATCTCCTGGGCGCCGGCGGAGGCGATGTCGAAGACGGCCGACTGCCGCGTGTAGGAGGTACTGGTGAAGCCGAGCGAACCGACCTTCGTCTGACCGACGTACACGCTGATGCCGGCGGTGTTGCTCTGGCTGGAGGCGCCGGCCACCGTGATGCTATACCGGCCGGCCTGCGCGAACGTGTACGAGGCGGACGTGCTGTCGTCGTTGCAGTAGTAGACGGCGCGGGTGCTGTCGGTGGAGGTGCAGCCGGCCTTCGCCATGGACTCGGCCTGCACGGTGACCAGCGCGGTCGCGGCACCGGCCGACTGGGGCGCGGCGCCGTACAGAACGGCGCAGGCGCTGACCACGGCGGTGGCCAGGGCGGTCGGCCGCAGTGCTCTGCTGCGAATCCGGCCGGAAGGCGGGGTCGGTCGGTTCATGAGTGGTTCCTCTTCTGGGCGGGTGGGGCCGCAAGACCGGAGGGTTTGTCCGCAGGGAGCGACGTTGGCGGGCCGGGCTGCAGCTGGCCCGGTGCCGCGGTCTCCCCGTTCGACTCCGCGCGGGAGCATCCGTCGGCAGGCCGCCGGGGCGACGGCTCAGTGGGGTCCGGTTTCGGATGCTCCGCAGAGGCGAAGGGCTCACCGCGGCGGCCCGAAGGTGGGGGTCCGTCCGGGCAACTTCCGGTGACAGCAACGCTCTTGGCGCTAAGAGCCGTCTGGGCCGAGGCCCGGCTGAGGAGAGTATGTGGCGGCGATGGAGCCACGTCAATGAAATCTGTCGGAGTCGAGGCTGAAACTTTTGGTTCCCCCAGTCGCCCCGGCTCTTCCGGAGAGCCTCACCGGCGCCGCAAATCGGGTCTTTCTGGCCGCTTCGGCCCGCCCGTCCGCTCGCCGGGAGCACGACCCGAACAGGACCGGCGGCAGGCGGATACCCGAACTGCCAGCTGGACGATCCCGGCAGCCGACAGGAGTTCTGGGCGCCGACGTGCCCGGATGCCCAGCGCCTAGTTCCCGCGACCGCCGACCGGGCCGGCTTGGCTCCCGGGTCGGATGGATCCGGCACCGAGCGCAAAAGGCTTCAGTCATTGATCCGAAACTTTCGAAATGAGGTGCGGTAGAATTTCGGGTTTCGTGCCCACTTTGGTGGCTTTGGTGATCGTTTCGGCGTGCAGCGCGGAGCCGTTCGAACTGACGCGGCCGGGCGAACGTGCACTTCACTGCCCGGCACGCTTTCCCCGGTCCCGGTTCCGGTTCCGGAGCCGGAGCCGTGGGCGATGCCGGGTCGGGGGCGAACAGGGCTTTGCCGCGCCGCTCTCGCAGCAGGCGGCGGTGCTTGCCGAAGTCGTAGCCGCGGCCGTCTCGTGCGGAGAGCTGCCGGGTGAGGTCGGGGGGAGCGCGTCGAGCCAGGTTGCGGCGTGCTCGATCAGCCGGCGGGGAGCGGTCCCGCTCCGGGTTCCGCGCGCACCGGCTCGAGCGCGGCAGGGCAGCTGTCGGTGGCCGGGTGCACGAGCTCGCCGGGCGGCAGGCCGAGCACGGGCACCAGGTGGTGCGGGAGCGGGCCGCCGACGCAGCGGAGCGGGCGTGCGGCCGGGAGGGGCGTGCTCGGCGGCGAGGAGGTGCTGACCGGGACCGCTGAGCCCACCCTCGCCGCGTGACAACCAACCGCGCGTCCACCTTCACGGCGAAGGCCCGGAGGTCCCGGTGGAAGAGGGTGGGCAGCGGGGTGACGCCCGCGCCGAGGAGGCCGTCGACGAGGCGGTCGCAGAAGTCGAGTCCGGCGGGGTTGGCGGGGCCGCGGCCGGTGGGCTGGACGCGCGACCAGGCGAGCGAGAACCGGCGGGTGTCGAGGCCGAGTTCGCGCATCAGGGCGACGTCCTCGGCCAGCGGTGGCAGTGGTCGCAGGCGGTGCGGCCGGTGTCGCCGCTCTTCACGGCGCCGGGGCGTTCGCAGAAGGCGTCCCGGACCGAGCGGCCGCGACCGTCCTCGTCGACGGCGCCCTCGACCTGGTACGCGGCGGTGGAGGCGCCCCACCGGAATCCGGCGGGCGGCGGGCAGGTCGTAGCGGTCCGGCACGGCAGCCCTCTGGCGGACGGTCGGCAAAACGCGAGGAGTGCTCATGTTAGTGTCGCGGTGCCGGAACCCCCGGGGCGCCGCCGCTCGGATCGCGGACCTCCGTTCGGATCGCGGACCGCCGTTCGGGCCCTGCGGCCGGGGCCGTTCGGCCCTTCCGGCCGTCCGGGGGCGGTGTGGACAGTGACCCCAGGTCAGCGATGTGTCCGGCCCGCGCGGCGGGCCGATGGGGTGGGCGCGGGCGCCCAGGGAAGGCCGTGCGATGGAATCCGACGAGGTCATGCTGGCTGTCCGGCTCACCACCGCGGAGCGGACGCTGCTGCGGTGGCTGGCCCGCGGGCACCGGGGCGACGTGTCCGAGGTGGTCGCGGACGCGCTGCTGGACGTGCTGCCCGCACTGCTCGCCCGGGACGCGCCGCCCTCCGCCGAGCAGCCGGGCCGGGCCGCCCCGTGCGCGGTGACGGTCTGGCTGCCGCCGGAACTCGCCGACCTGCTCCCGGCCCTGGCCGCCCGCCTGGCCCCCGGCCTGCCCGCCGCACCCAGCCCCTGCGCCGCGCTGGGCACCGCGCTGCGGCTGTGGCTCCGGCAGGACCCGGCCCGCCTGGCCGCCGGCCTGCGCGCCATGCACGCGCACCCGCACCCGTCCTCGCACCCGCACCCGCAGGTCCGTCCGCTCGCGGCCTGAACCGCCCGAGAGGCCCGGCGGTCCGTCAGGCCCCCTCCCGCCAGGGCCTTTCGGCACGGGGCGGCCGCGGGAGCAGGGCCCTCGGGCCGTCGCAGGCGGGACCATCGGCCCTGGGGCGGCGGGGCGGCCGCGGACGAACATGGATCGCCGCCGCTCGCCGGGGGTCGCGCCGCCCCCGGACGCCCCGCCCGCCGAGCGGTCCGGCGCACCCGGGCCCGAGCGTGCCCCGTCCTCCTCCACCCGCATCGTCCGCGTCAAGTCGCCCGTCCTGGTGTGGTGTTCACCCGACGCGGCGGTCCGCACCCTGGACGCGGTGGACTACGACGTCCACCTGTTCACCGACCCGGCCACCGAGACCGCCGTCGTCGTCCACCGCATCGGCCCCACCGGCTACCGCCTCGCCCGCACCCTCCCGGCGGCCCCGCACCCCGTCCCGCCCCTCACCGACCACCAGGCCGCCACCCGCCTGACCGCCGCCGACCTCCCCCACCTCTTCTACACCAACCCCGCCACCCACCGCGGCCGCCTCCTCCACCGCCGCCACGACGGCCACCTCGCCCTCCTGACCCCGCCTGAGAACCGGGCCCGCCAACGTCGGCTACAGCCAGTTGCGGCGCTTGAAGATCAGGTAGAGGCTGACGCAGACCACGCCCATCAGGCCGATCGCGAAGGGGTAGCCGAAGGCCCAGTGGAGTTCCGGCATCTCTTCGAAGTTCATGCCGTAGACGGTGCCGATGAGGGTGGGGGCGAAGAGGATGGCGGCCCAGGAGGAGATCTTCTTGATCTCGTCGTTCTGGGCGTGGCCGGCTTCGGCGATTTGCTTCATCTCCTCGTTCTGGCGCTGGGAGACGAGGGTGGCGTTGACGGTGAGGATGTTCTGGAGCATCTGGCGGAAGCCGTCGACGCGTTCGGCGGCGTAGGTGGCGTGGTCGGCGACGTCGCGGAGGTAGCGCTGGAGCTCCTCGTCGGTGCCGTACTTCTGGAAGCCGCCCTCGAGGGCGCGGAGGATCTCCAGGAGGGGGCCGGTGGCGCGCTGGAACTCGATGACTTCGCGGGAGAGTTCGTAGATGCGGCGGGAGACCTGGGGGTCGCCGCCGAAAACCTCGGTCTCGATCTCGTCGATGTCGTGCTGGAGTCCGGCGATGACGGGGGCGTAGCCGTCGACGACGGCGTCGAGGACGGCGTAGAGGACGGCTTCGGGGCCGAGGGCGAGGAGTTCGGGGTCGGTTTCGAGGCGGCTGCGGACGGCGGAGATGTCGGGCGACTGGGAGTGCCGGACGGTGAGGACGAAGTCGGGGCCGACGAAGAGGTGGATCTCGCCGAAGTCGACTTCTTCGACGTCGTCGAGGTAGCGGGCGGCGCGCAGCACGACGAAGAGGGTGTCGCCGTAGCGTTCGAGCTTGGGGCGCTGGTGGGCGACGATGGCGTCTTCGAGGGCGAGTTCGTGGAGGTCGAACTTCTCGGCGGCTTCGACGAGTTGGGCTTCGGCGGGGCGGTAGAGGCCGATCCAGGCCATGGTGCCGGGCTTGCCGGGGAGGTCGCGGTAGATCTCGCTGAGGCCGGCGGGGGTCTCTATCCGGTGGCCGTCGCGGTAGACGGCGGCGTCGACGACGGAGCGTTCCAGGGAGACGGGTTCGCCGGGGGTGGGGTGCTGTTCGGAGCGCGGGTCCATGGAGTGTTCGGGGGCCGCGGTGCGGTCGGCGGGCCGCGGGGCGGGGCGGCTGAAGGGTCGCTTGCTCGCGCGCACGGCGCGCACACGCCAGTCGGACACGGCGGTACCTCCACGGGTCTGGTGCCGCCGGGCCCGGGGTCGGGTGGGGAGGGCGGCGGTCCCCGGTGGCGGGTGCGGGTGGCGCCGGTGCGAACGCGGGGGTTCAGCGGGCGGCGCGGTGCGGGCGGTGCCGTCGGGAGCCAGGAGCGGGTGGGAACTTCCCGGAGCGGGGCCGACTTCGGCCCGGACTACTGCACTCCACTGCTCTCACCTCCTGTACGACTCCTGTGCGACTCCTGCACGACGCGGACGCCGGGCGTCTCCCGGCCCGCAACGGCTCCGGCATCCCGGCCGCGGCCCAGTCTAGCCCCGCGCGTCGTGCGGCCGTTCCGGCCGCTCGGGGTGCCACGCTGGGCGCGGCGGGTCGGCGGGCCGGTCCGTGCGAGGGGCGCCCCGGTGCCCCGCCGCTCCCCCCGAACCCGTGCGAGAAGGAGCCGGCCGTGCCGCTCTTCGTCCCGTCCCCGCAACTGCTGCGCCCGGAGCGCCTGTTGGGTTCCCCCGACCGGGTGCCGGACGGGCTGGCCGCCGGTACGCCGGAGCCGTTGCGGGCCGGGTTGGTGGGGCTGCTGGGCGGGGCGAAGGTGTTGAGCAAGGTCTCGGACCTGGTGAAGTACGCCTCGGATGCGAGCCCGTACCGTTTCGTGCCGCAGGTGGTGGTGCTGGCGGAGACGGTGGCGGACGTGGCGGCGGTGTTCCGCTACGCGCGGCTCAACGGCCGCACCCTGGTGTTCCGGGCGGCGGGGACGTCGCTGAACGGGCAGGCGCAGGGCGAGGACATCCTGGTGGACGTCCGCCGGGCGTGGACCGGCGCCCGGTTGCTGCCGGACGGCGTGCACGCCCGGATCGCGCCGGGCACGACGGTGCTGCGGGCGAACGCGGCGCTGGCCCGGCACGGGCGGCTGCTGGGGCCGGACCCGGCGAGCGGGCGGGTGGCGACGGTGGGCGGGGTGGTGGCGAACAACGCGTGCGGGATGACGGCTGGCACCACCCGCAACTCGTACCGGCTGCTGTCGGCGGTGACGTTCGTGCTGCCGTCCGGCACCGTGGTGGACACCGGCGCGGCGGACGCCGACGAGCGGCTGCGGGAGGCCGAACCGGCGCTCTGTGCGGGCCTGTTGGAGCTGAAGCGCGAGGTGGAGGCGGATGCGGCGCTGGTGGCCCGGATCCGGGCCAAGTACGAGCTGAAGAACACCAACGGGTACCGGCTGGACGCCCTGCTGGACGGGGACACGCCGGTGCGGATCCTGCGCGGCCTGGTGGTCGGCTCCCAGGGCACGCTCGGCTTCATCGCCGACACGGTGTTCGAGACGGTGCCGCTGGAGCGCCGCACCTCCACGGCGCTGCTGTTCTTCCCGTCGCTGGCGGACGCGGCGGCGGCCGTGCCGGGCTTCAACGAGCTGGGCGCCCGCGCGGTGGAGCTGATGGACGGCAACACGCTGCGCGCGCTGGCCTCGGTGCCGGGCGTCCCGGACGACTGGGCCGGGGTGCCGCGCGAGGTGACGGCCCTGCTGGTGGAGTTCCGCGCCCCGGACGACGGGGCGCTGGACGGGTACGAGGAGGCCGCCCGGCGCCTCGTCGAACGGCTCGCCCTGGTGCGCCCGGTCGCCTCCGCCAGCAGCGCCTTCACCCGGGACCGGGCCGTCGCCGCCGCGTACTGGCACGCCCGGGAGGCGTTCGTGACGGCCGTCGGCGGAGCCCGCCCGGCCGGCACCACGCTGATCACCGAGGACTTCGCCGTCCCGCCCGCCCGACTGGCCGAGGCGTGCACGGCGCTGCTGGAGCTCCAGGCCGCGCACGGCTTCGACGCCGCCGTGTCCGGGCACGCCGCGCACGGCAACCTGCACTTCCTGCTGACCTTCGACGCCTCCCGCCCCGAGGACGTCCGCCGCTACGCCGCGTTCATGGACGCGTTCTGCACCATGACCGTCGAGCGCTTCGACGGCGCGCTGAAGGCCGAGCACGCCACCGGGCGCAACCTCGCGCCGTACCTGGCGCTGGAGTGGGGCGAGCAGGCGACCGCGCTGATGTGGCGGATCAAGGAGCTGTTCGACCCGCACGGCGTCCTCGCCCCGGGGGTGGTGCTCAGCCGCGACCCGGAGATCCACCTCAAGGGCCTCAAGTCGATCCCGCCGGTCGAGGCGGTCGCCGACCCGTGCATCGAGTGCGGCTTCTGCGAGGCGGTCTGCCCCAGCCACGACCTGACCACCTCGCCGCGCCAGCGGATCGTGCTGCGCCGCGAGATGACCCGCCAGGACGAGGGCTCGAAGGTGCTGGACGAGCTGCTCGACTCGTACGGCTACGACGCCGTCGACACCTGCGCGGGCGACTCCACCTGCAAGCTGGCCTGCCCGGTCGGCATCGACAGCGGCGCGCTGATGAAGGACTTCCGGCACCGGCGGCACTCCGCCTTCGAGGAGCGGAACGCCGCGGCGGCCGCCGACCGCTTCGCCCTGCTGGAGGCCGCCGCCCGCACCGGCCTGGACGCGGCCGCCCACCTGCCCGACCGGCTGCTGGCGGGCGCCACCGGCCTGGCCCGGGCCGCCGTCCGGCCCGACCTGGTCCCGGCCTGGCTGCCGGAGGTCCCGGCCGGGGCGGCGAAGGCGCTGCCGCCCACCGGGCCGCGGGAGGAGGCCGCGGCCGTCTACTACGTGGCCTGCGTGAACCGGATCTTCGACTCCACCGGCGGCGGGGAGCACGCCTCGCTGCCGCAGGCCGTGGTGGACGTCTCCCGGCGGGCCGGGAAGCCGGTGTGGATCCCGGCCGACCTGCCGGGGACGTGCTGCGCGACCATCTGGCACTCCAAGGGCTACGACGCGGGCAACGCGCTGATGGCCGACCGGATCGTCGAGCGGGCCTGGGAGTGGACCGGCGGCGGCGCGCTCCCGCTGGTCGTCGACGCCTCCTCGTGCACGCTCGGCATCGCCGAGGAGGTCGTGCCGTACCTGAGCGACCGGAACCGCGAGCGCCACGCCGCCCTGACCGTCGTCGACTCCACCACCTGGGCGGCCCGCCTGCTCCCCCGCCTGACCGTCACCGCCCCGCTGGCGAGCGCCGTCCTGCACCCCACCTGCTCGATGCGCCACCTGGACGTGGTCGGCGACCTGACGGCCGTCGCCGGGGCGATCAGCGGCGAGGCGGTGACGCCGGTGTACGCCGAGTGCTGCGGCTTCGCGGGCGACCGCGGGCTGCTGCACGAGGAGCTGACCGCCTCGGCGACCCGGCACGAGGCCGCCGAGGTCCTCGCCCGCGACTACGGCGCCCACCTGAGCGCCAACCGGACGTGCGAGATCGGCATGGACCACGCCACCGGCCGCCGCTACCGCTCCGTCCTGATCGCCCTGGAGCAGGCCACCCGGCCGCCCGGGCCCGGTAATCCCGTGGCACCGACCGCCCCGGACGGGCCACACTCGGGCGCGTGAACGACGACGCCTGGGCCCCGGACGACGACCTGCGCGCGGCAGCCGCCCTGCTGTCCGCCGCCGACCCCGCCCGCCGGGCCGCCGGGTACCACCGGCTGGCGGCGCGCACCGCGCCCGGGGAGGACGCGCTGCGGGCCTGGGCGGTCGACGCGGTGCTGCCCCGGGCGGGGCGGGAGCCGGACGGGCCCGCGCTGTCCGCGCTGGTGGACGTGCTGGGGGCGGCGCAGGACGAACGGGCGCTGCCGGTGCTGCTGGAGCTGGCCGCCCACCCGGACGGGGCCGTCCGCCTCGCGGTGGCGAAGGCGCTGCCGTTCGTCGGCGAGCCCGTCCAGGACTCGCCCCGGGTGCGCGCCCTGCTGGCGCTGAGCCGGGACGCGGCGCCGGCGGTGCGGGACGCGGCGGTGTTCGGGCTCGGCACCCTGGACGAGGCGTACGGCCCGGCGGTGCGGGCCGCGCTGCGCGAGCGGCTGGACGACGAGGACGAGGAGGTCGCGGAGGAGGCGGTGCGCGGCCTGGCCCGCCGTCAGGACGCCTCGGTGCTGCCCCGGCTGATCGACCTGCTGGAGACGTACGCGGAGCCGCACCCGCTGACGCTGTCCGCCGCCGCGGTTCTCGGCCGTCCCGAACTGCTGCCGGTGCTGGCCGAGTTGGCGGCGGAGCGGCCGGAGGACCGGCGGATCGCGGCGGCCCTGGACGCCTGCGACCCGGCCCGGCGCGAGGAGCGTTCCGCGCTGGCCTGGCGGCTGCTGGAGGAACTGGCCGTCCGGCGCCCCGACCTGGACGCCGCGCTGGCCTGGGACCGCTTCTCCACCGACCTGGAGCTGAGGGTCCACCACCCCACCGAGCCGGGCGGCTACCTCCTGGACGCCCTGCTGCGCCACGCCGGGCACGACCCGTCCGGGGCGGCCGAACTGGTCGACGCCGACTTCCCTCCGGTGCGCTGAACGCGCGTCACTCCCCCCGCAGCGGCCGGACGATCTCCTCCACCAGCCACGTGGCGACGCCCGGCGGGTAGGGCGCGCGCAGGCTGAGCACCAGGTGGGTGAAGCCCGCGGCGATCAGCTCGGCGAGCACGGCCCGGTCCCGGGCCGGGTCCTGGTAGGAGACGATGTACTGCACGGAGCGGGTGAGCGTCGCGGGGTCGCGGCCGATCGCGGCGCAGTGCGCGTCCAGCACGCGGGCGCGTTCGGCGACGGTGGCGACGCCGTTGTGCGGCGGGCCGGGCACGTTCCAGATGTCGGCCCGTTCGGCGACCAGGCGCAGCAGTCTCGTCCCCCAGCCGCCGATCAGGATCGGCGGGCCGGGGCGCTGCACCGGGCCCGGCCGATTGTGGTTGCCGGTCAGGGTGGTCCAGCGCCCGGCGTAGTCGAACGCCTCGCCGCTCCACATGCCGCGCAGCACCTCGATCGTCTCGGCGAGCCGGGCGATGCCCTCGCCGGGCGGCACCAGGCTCAGCCCGTAGCCGGCGTACTCGGCGACGGCGGGGTTCTCGCCCGCGATGCCGCCCGCGCCGGCGGGCTGGTGGGTGCCGCCGACGCCGAGGCCCATGACGAGCCGTCCGCCGGAGAGCACGTCGACGGTGGTGGCCATCTTGCCGAGCAGCGCGGGGTGGCGCAGCGGGTTGGCGGTGACCAGCAGGCCGAGCCGCAGCCGCCGGGTGCGGGCGGCGAGCGCGCTGAGCAGCGTCCAGCCCTCCAGGACGTCGCCGTCCTTGGGGCCGGCCAGGGGCATCAGGTGGTCCCAGAGCCAGGCGTCGGCGAGTTCGGGGAGTTCGTCGGCCTCCTCCCAGACCCGCAGGATCTCGGGGTAACTGACGCGCATGGGTGTGGTCTTGACGCCGAACGTGACGTCCGGCGGGGTGAGTCGGTCCATGTTCCGTCAGCGTAGCCGATCGTCAGTGCTGCTGACCATCAGCGCCCCTGAACATCAGCGGCCCCGGCTATCCTCGCCCCATGACGAGCGACGCCCGCCCCGAGCAACTCACCGACCGGCTCGGCTACCTGCTCAAGCACGCCCACCTGCGCTACGCCGAAGCCTCGGCCCGGGCACTCGCCCCGCTCGGCACGGACGGGCGCGAACTGGCCGTGCTCGCCGTGCTCGCCTCCGACGTCCCGCTCTCCCAGCAGGAGGCCGCCGGGCGGCTGGGCGTGGACCGCACCACGATGGTCGCCCTGGTCGACGCCCTGGAGGCGAAGTCGCTGGCCGAACGCGTCCGCAGCCCCGCCGACCGCCGCAAGAACATCGTCCGACTCACCGACGCGGGGCGGCAGTTGCTCGGCCGGGCGGAGGACGTCCGGCTGCGCACCGAACGGGAGTTCCTGGCCGCCCTCCCCGCCCCCGACGCGGACGCCCTGCTCGCCACCCTGCGCGTCCTCGCCACCGGAGCGGCCGGAGCCACCGGAGCCGACGACCGGAACTCCTGAAGCGGGCGGGCGGGCGGGCGCGCGCCGCGGTGCGCCACCGCACACCCCGGCGCACTTCCGCACGCCCGGCGGCCGAGGGATGGCGGGGTGTTTCGCCGGGAATGCCCCGGGTCGCCCCTGCCCCACCGCACCGCCGGAGCGTGACCGAGTGACCACCCCGCCGTCCGACCCGTCCCCGGCCGCCGCCTCCTCCTCGGCGCCCGTCGTCTTCGACGCCCCGTTCTCGGACCGCTCGCAGTGGGCCGCCGGGGTCACCTCCGCGTACCCGCCGGGCGGGCGCAACACCGGCGACAACAAGCTCGACCACCTGGCGGCCGGCTACGGCCCGGACGGGGACAGGTTCACCGCGCTGCGGGAGAACGCGGGCAGTTGGCGCACCCCGCTGGTGACGACCGAGGGCACGGCGGGCGGCTTCGAACTGCGCCCCGGCGACCGGCTGGAGGCCCGCTGCCAGGTGACGGCCGACCAGGGCGCCTGGCCCGCGATCTGGACCTGGGGGCGGGACGCCGCGCCCGGGCGGCCGCAGCCCGGCCACGGGGAGGTGGACGTGCTGGAGTACCACGACGACCACCCGCGGATGCTGGAGCTGAGCAACCACGTCCGCCCCGGCGACCCGGCCTACCTGGACGGGCTGGTGACGCCGGGCCGCTGGTTCGCCGTCGCCTGCACCTTCGGCGCCGACTCGGTGCGCTGGGAGCTGGACGGCCGCGAGGTGTACGCCGACGGCCGGGGCGTCGGCCCCGACTGGCGGGCCTGGATCATCGTCAACCTGTCGGTGGCGGGCGGCCGTTACGGCCACCGCCGACCGCGCGCGAACGCCCGCCGGCTGTCCTGGCGCTGCCGCGGCCTGACCGTCCGCCGCCCGAACTGACTCCGCCCGCCCCGAATGCCCGCCCCGAACGCCCGCACCGCCCCCGACCGCCCCGACCACCCCGGTCGAACGGCGGACCGGAGGTGCCCGAACAGGCAGCATCGGCGGTGTGCAGGGCAGCCACGGCGGAAGATCGCGTTCTGCGGCGGAAAGCCCCCTACGGTCCTCATGACCGGTCCGGACCGATCCGTGACCATCCGTGACCATCCGTGAGGAGAGACCCACCATGCGACGCTCCACCGCTGCCGTGCTGTCCACCGCCCTGTCCGCCACCCTGCTGTCCGGCCTCTGGGCCGCCTCGTCGGCCCAGGCGACCGTCCTGGGGACGACGACCGACACCGTCACCGCGACGCTGACCCTCGACCCCACCGGCACCGTCGACGCCAACGGGTACGTGACCATCTCGGGCACCTACCGCTGCTCGCCGCTCCCCGTCGGAATCGGCCTCCTCACCAGCACGCTCGGCATGTACCAGGGCCCCACCTGCGACGGCGCCGAGCACACCTTCGTCGACCGGAGGCGGCCCGCCCGGGAACAGCTCTACACCGTCGGTCCGGTCGACGTCACCGCCAACGTGGCCTGGATGCGGCAGGGGAGCTACCCGGTCATCCTCCAGACCACCGTCGTCGCGAGCGACACCCGGACCGTCGACCTCCAGGCCGCCGCGGGCTGACGCGCCGTCGGCCCTGCGGCCGGGCGGATCCGCACCCGCCCGGCCGCAGGGCCGGCCCCTACAGCTCCAGCGACACCTGGTAGTGGCGCAGCCAGCCGTCCAGCAACAGCACCACCTCCCCGGCGTTGCGCAGGTCCGCGCCGGGCGCGTCGGCGACGGCGCCGCCCGCCGCGGTGAGGTCGAGCAGGTCGCGGACGGGTGCGTCGCGGTCGGCCAGCAGTTCGCGCAGTTCGGTGCGCAGCGCCTCGGCGTAGCGCGGGTCCTGGGTGGAGGGGTAGGGGCTCTTGACCCGCTGGGCGACGGCCTCGGGCAGCACGTCGCGGGCGGCGGCGCGCAGCAGGGACTTCTCCCGGCCGTCGAAGTTCTTCATCGCCCAGGGGGTGTTGAAGACGTACTGCACCAGGCGATGGTCGCAGAACGGGACGCGGACCTCCAGGCCGACGGCCATCGAGGTGCGGTCCTTGCGGTCGAGCAGCGTCTGCACGAAGCGGGTCAGGTGCAGGTGGCCGACCTCGCGCATCCGGCGCTCGTGGCCGCTCTCCCCGGCCAGCCGGGGGACTTCGGCGAGCGCCTGGCGGTAGCGGGCGTCCCGGTAGCCGGGGAGGTCGAGCTTGGCGAGCAGGCCGGGGGCGAGCAGGGAGTGCGGGCCGAGCCGGGCGGCGGTGCCGGTGAAGCCCTTGGCGAGGGCGTACATCCAGGGGAAGCCGTCGTGGGCGACGGCGGCCGGTTCGTGGAACCACGAGTAGCCGCCGAACACCTCGTCGGCGGACTCGCCGGACAGCGCGACGGTGGACTGCTCGCGGACGGCCTTGAACAGCAGGTACAGCGAGGTGTCGCCCTCGCCGAGGCCGGTCGGCAGGTCGCGGGCGGTCAGCACGGCGTCGCGGTTGCGGCGGTCCATCAGGTCGGCGGTGTCGAGCACGATGTCGCGGTGCGCGGAGCCGACGTGCGCGGCGAGGGCGTGCGCGTACGGGCCGTCCGGGGTGCCGCGCAGTCCGTCGGGGGTGAAGTTCTCGGCCTGGCCGGTGAAGTCGACGGCGAAGGAGCGCACCGGGCCCTGCCCGGCGGCGGCCAGGCCGCGGGCGGCGAGGGCGGTGATCACCGAGGAGTCGAGGCCGCCGGAGAGCAGGGTGCACAGCGGGACGTCGGCGATCAGCTGGCGGGCGACGATGTCGTCGAGCAGTTCGCGGACGGTGGCGACGGTGGTGGGCAGGTCGTCGGTGTGCTCGTGCGACTCCAGCGCCCAGTAGCGGCGTTCGGTACGGCCGCCGCGGCGCACCCGCAGGGTGTGGCCGGGCTTGAGCTCGTGCATGCCGCGGTAGACGGCGTGGCCGGGGGTCTTGGTGAAGGAGAGCAGTTCGGCCAGGCCCTCGGCGTCGACGGCGGCGTGCGCCTCGGGGTGGGCGAGGATCGCCTTGGGCTCGGAGCCGAACAGCACGCCGTCGGCGGTGGGCCAGTAGTAGAGCGGTTTGACGCCCATCCGGTCGCGCACCAGCAGGAGTTCCTCGCCGCGCGGGTCCCAGAGCGCGAAGGCGTACATGCCGTTGAGGCGCTCGGTGAACGCCTCGCCCCACTCCAGGTAGGCGTGCAGGACGACCTCGGTGTCGCTGCCGGTGCGGAAGGCGTGGCCGCGGGAGCGCAGTTCGGCGCGCAGTTCGCGGTAGTTGTAGATCTCGCCGCTGTAGGTGGTGACCAGCACGGTGCGGCCGTCGTGCTCGGCGGCCATCGGCTGGCGGCCGCCGTCGAGGTCGATGACGGCGAGGCGCCGGTGGCCGAGGGCGACGTGGGTGTCCAGCCAGGCGCCCGCGGCGTCGGGGCCCCGGCAGGCCATGGTGGCGGTCATCGCGGCGAGGGTGGCGTGCTCCGTGCTCAGGTCCCGGTCGAACGAGACCCATCCGGTGATCCCGCACATGCGAGGTGTGGCCCTTCCTGCAGGAGGCCGGTGCCGCACCGCCCGGCGGTGGTGGTGAGGGGCGGGGCCGTCTCCCGTACGGCCGCACCGGCGCCACGACGCTAGGCGGGAAGGGTGCATTCGACAACCAAGTGTTGGTCATGTACGCACAGTTCGGGCCATCCACCGCCACCGCCCCCACCTGCCGCCGCCCCCGCGCCGCCGCCGCCCGTCCGCCCCCGGATCTGTCCCGAACCCGCCCCCGCGCCGCGCCGCCGGGGGCACCCCTCTGTCGCGGCCGCCACCGTCCGATGGTGAACTGGGACGGTGAGCGACCAGCCCCGCAGCACCGAACCCCCGATCCCCGGCACGGCCGTCGAACGCCGCCCGGCCCCCGTGGTCCGCTGCCGCCGCTGCCACCGCCCCCTGCACAGCCCCGAGTCCCGCTGGGAGAAGCTCGGCCGCCACTGCGCCGACGCCCCCGCCCCGACCCGGGTCTACGTCATCGACCAGGACCACCTGCCCGGCACCTGAGCACCCCTCAGCCCGCCCGCCCGCTCCGGGCCGCGCGTGCCGCTGCCGCTGCCGCTGCCGCTGCCGCAACGATCCGAGTCCGGAGCCGGGTCCGGGTCCGGGGATGCCTGACGCCCGCTCACACCGGCGACGGTCCCACCCCCCGGTTCCCCTCCCCCGCCAGCACGTCGTCGCACGCGCAGCCGGGCAGCGTCGCCGGGTGGGTGGGCGGGCCGTCCCACCCGGCGCGGCGTTCGCGGTCGGTGCGGGCCCCGGCGAGGACGGCGCGGTGGACGGCCCGGGCGAGGCGGGAGCCCCAGTGCGAGCGGGGTCCGCCGAACGGCTCGGGCGCCTCGCCGGGGCGGGCGGTGCGGACGGCGACGCAGACCGCGTCGGAGGGCGTGCCCGAGCAGTCGTGGCCCGACTCCAGCAGGGCCTGGACCTTGGCCTCGGTGGCGGTGGTCAGCAGGTTGACCAGCCCGGCGTCGGAGACCGGCGCGGGGACGACCGCCAGGATGTTGATGGTGCCGGGCACGTACGCGGCCGGAGCGGGAACAGCCGGAGCGGGGGCGGGAACGGGGGCGGGAACGGCGGGGGCCGCGGCCCAGGTGGGGACGCCGATGCCGGTGGTGACGAGGGCGGTGACGCCGCCGTCCCCTGCCCAGGTGCAGGCGTCGACCTCGGCGGCCGTCATCAGGCCGGTGCCGGGGCCGGACAGGCCCTGCGCGGCGGCGAGTTCGGCCAGGTGCTCGGCCGGGTCCATCCGCCCGTACCCGGCCCGGACCTGCGCGTTGAGCACCCAGTGGCGCTCGCCGATCCCGCCGCCGAGGACGCCCGACCCGGCCATCCGCCAGCCCGGCCCGGCCCGCCACACCAGCAGGTGGCGGCACGCCCCGTCCTCGATCCGACCGGCCCGCTGGACCCTGACCGCCTGCTGCTCGTCCATGGTCCGACACCCAACCACACCGGCCCGGCCGGGATTCGCCCCGGCCCGACCGGATGCGGCAGAGTGGCGCCATGACCCCGCAGCCCGCCGCGTCCGCCAGCCGTGCCGCCCGCACCCCGGCCGGCACCCCGGGCGCCCCGGGTACGCCGCCCGCACCGGCCGCACCGGCCGCCGGGGCCCGCCGCCGACCGGTGCAGCAGCGCAGCCAGGAACGCTACGAGCGGCTGCTGGACGCCTGCGCGGGGCTGCTGGACGAGGTCGGGACGGCGGGGCTGACCACCAAGGAGGTGGCGCTGCGCGCGGAGGTGCCGATCGGCACCCTGTACCAGTTCTTCGCGGGCAAGGAGGGCCTGCTGGCCGCCCTCGCCGAACGCAACCTGACCCGCTTCCTGGACGGCCTGGCCCGCCGGGTCGCGGCCGCCGACACCGGCACCACCGGCACCCCCGTCGGCGTGGCCGCCTTCACCGAGCACGCGGTGGACGAGTTCGTCGCCATGAAGCGCACCGTCCCCGGCTTCGGCCACCTGGACTTCGGCCTGGTCGACACCGTCCCCGCCGAGGTCGACGACCTGCACCTGCTCGACGCCGAACTCGACAACGCGGCGGTCGCGGCCCGGCTGCGCGCGATCGGCGGCGAACTGTTCGCCGCGCCCGGGTACGCGGTGGCCCTGCGGGTGGCTATGGAGTGCGCGGACGCGGTGCTGAAGCTGGCGTTCCGGGCCGACCCGGCGGGCGACCCGGCGCTGGTCGCCGAGTGCAAGCGGCTGCTGCACCGCTACCTCGCCGACCCCCCGCCCGCAGGCTGAGCCCTCCCTGACCCGACTGCCCCCGGCTGCCCTCCCTGCCCCCGGCTGCCCTCCCTGCCCCCTGCCCGCTTTTGCGCCGTCCGGGTGCCCGCCGCACAGTGGAGGGGGAAGCTCGCAAGCCCTGTCCGTCCGCCCTCGGGAGTGTCCGATGCAAGCCACGGTGGGTGACCACGTCCACATGTACAGCAGGTCGGTCGGCATGACCGACCGCAGGGGTGAGATCGTCGAGGTGCGCGGCACCGACGGCGAACCGCCGTACCTGGTCCGCTTCGAGGACGGCCACGCCGGCCTCGTCTACCCCGGCCCCGACTGCATCGTCGAGCACCGCCCCGGCGAGGAGCAGCGCTGACCCCGGGCCCCCGCCGGGCCCGGTAGGAGGAGTGCCCGACCTTGTCGCCGCCCCTGCCCGGCCCCCTGGCCCACCTCGCCCCGCTGCTCGACGACTACGGCTACCTCGCGGTCGGGGTGCTGGTGTTCCTCGACAGCTGCCTGGTCCCGGTGCCGGGCCAGACCATCCTGGTGCTGGCCGCGGTGTACGCGGGCGCGGGGCAGCTCTCGCTGCCGGTCCTGCTGCTGGTCGCCGTGCTGGCGGCGATCGCGGGCGACGCCCTGGCCTACGTGATCGGCCGCACCGGCGGCCTGGCGTTCGTGCACCGCTGGGGCCGGTACGTGCGGCTGACCCCGGAACGGATGGAGCGCGCCGAGGCGTTCTTCCGCCGCCGCGGCGGCCTGGTGGTGACGGGCGCCCGGTTCGTCGACGGCCTGCGCCAGACCAACGGCCTGATCGCGGGCACCACCGAGATGCCCTGGCGCCGCTTCATGCTCGCCAACGCGGTGGGCGCGGCCCTGTGGGCGGGCGTGTGGACGGCCGTCGGCTACTTCGCGGGCAGCAACATCGACGCCCTGTACCGGCAGGCGGTCCGCTACCAGGTGCTGCTGTTCGCGGTGCTGGCGGCCCTGGTGCTACTGCTGGCCGTCCGCACCTGGCTGCGCCGCCGCCGTCGCCCGCCCCGGGACGCCGCCGCGGGCCGGATCCCGCACCAGGACGGGGACGGGGACGGCGACCGGGAGGGCCGGGGCGACGGCAGGGACGTCCCCACCGACGGGAACGGCCGCTCCTGAGGGCCGCCACGCCCGCCTCCCGCCCCGTCCGCCTCCCGCCCCGTCCGCCGCCCGCCGCGCGGGTGCCCGTCAGGCGGGCAGGTCGCCGTCCCCGCCCAGGTTGGCCACCATGCGGCGCAGGACGTTGATCGTGGTCACGAAGTCGGCCGGGTCGATGCCCTCGTGCACCTGCCGGTGCACCCGCAGGTTGCGCTCCCGGGCCCGGAGGCGTCCGGCCTCCCCCTGCTCGGTCAGCGTCATGGCCCCGGCCGCCTCCACCGCCTCCACCAGCCAGCCGCGGGCGGCGAGGTCGTCGTAGACGCCGTCGAAGTCGGTGCCGAGGTCGTCCCACTTCGCCAGCCGCTCGGTCAGCGCGGCCCTGGTCCACCGGCCGGGCGCCCCGGCGACGTGGTTGAGCGTCCACCAGTGCGGCTGCGTGAGGTCCTCCACGGCCAGTTGCTCGCGCAGCGCCCCGGCCACCAGCCGGGCGGCCGTGCCCGTCCACGCCCCGACGGGCTGGGCGGCCAGCTGCTCCTGCGGGTACTCCTTCGGTGTCACGTCCACGTGCCCCTCCTCGGGTCCGGCCGAACGCCCCCACCGTAGGAGTTCGAGTCGGCTTGAGGTCAAGGCCGTTGCCGGGTGCCCCTTCAGCGGAAGTTGATCACCTCGAAGGCGGCGGCGAAACGGGTGCCGAGGCGGGCCCCGGCGGCGCGCCCCATGCCCTCCAGGAACTCGGCCGCGTTGGCCATGTCCCCGCCGAGGCCGTCCAGGTAGGCGCGGTGGGCCTCCAGCGAGGCGACGCCCGCGGCGAAGGTGTCGGTGGTGTCGACGGCGTGCCGCCCGTCCGGGGAGCCGGCCGCCCAGAGTTGGCGGACGCCGTTCCAGGGCTGGTGGCCCTCGGTGGCGAGTTCGCGGAAGACCCAGCGGTTGCCCGCGTCGCGCACCGCGTCCAGGGTGGCCCGGCCGACGGCGATGTGGTCGGCCTGGTTGGGGAACACGCCGCCGTAGGTGTCCCGGAAGTTGGTGGTGATGACGATGTCGGGGCGGTGGCGGCGGATCGCCCGGGCCAGGTCGCGGCGCAGCGGCAGCCCGTACTCGACGATGCCGTCGGGGTGGCCGAGGAACTCGACGGTGTCGACGCCGACGAGCCGGGCGGACTCGACCTGTTCGCGTTCGCGGACGGGGCGGCACTGCTCGGGTTCCATGCCGTCGATGCCCGCTTCGCCGCTGGTGACCATCAGGTAGCTGATCCGCTTGCCCTGGCCGGTCCAGCGGGCGACGGCGGCGGCCGCGCCGTACTCCATGTCGTCGGGGTGGGCGACGACGGCGAGGGCGGTGTCCCAGTCCTCGTCGAGCGGCTGGTAGGGGGGCGGGGCCTGGTCGGTGGTGTCGCTCATGGTGGTGCCTCTCGTTCGGCCCCGCCCCGGTGGCCGGGCGGGCGGGGTCAGCGCGCGGTGCGGATGGAGTAGTTGAAGTCGGCGTGACCGTAGTGGCGCATCAGCCGCAGCCAGAACGGCATGAGCATCTCCAGGCCGCGGGCGGCGTCGATGCCGCCGAGGTCGAGGATGTCGGCGGCGGGCCAGCCGAACTCGGTGAGCAGGGCGACGACCTGCGCCTTGCCGTCGGCGTCGTCCCCGGCCACGAACAGCTGGTGCTCGCCGGGGACGCGGCCGGGGTCGACCATGACCTCGCAGTTGACGGTGTTGAGCGCCTTGACGACCTTGGTGCCGGGCAGGGCGCGCTGGAGGCGCTCGCCGACGCTGTCGTCGTTGACCGGGTCGAGGGTGACCTCGCCGGTCGGGGAGAACACCAGCGGGTTGGACACGTCCAGCAGGGTCTTGCCGGCCAGGTTCTCCGCCCCGGCGAGTTCGACCGCGGCGAGGGCGACGGTGCCGCTGGTGGCGTTGATGACGAGGTCGCCGAAGGCGGCGGCCTCCGCGAACGTCCCCGGGTGGGCGAGCGGGCCGGAGCGCTCGGCCCAGCCCTCCGCCGCGGCGTTGCCCTTGCTGCGCGAGCCGAGGGTGACCTCGTGGCCCAGGGCGACCAGCTTGGTGCCCAGGGTCTGCCCGACCGTTCCGGTGCCGATGATTCCGATCCGCATCTGCTTGCTCCGTCCCCACGTCAGATCGATGAATTCGAACGCACCCTACAAGAGGGCGCCCTGACGGGTGATCAACTCAGCGGTTCCGCCTTTTCTTCCCGCTCCCGGCGGACCGCCGCCGGCTCCAGCGGGACGCCGTTGCGGCGCAGCACCTCGCGGACGTCGAGGATGAGCGGGAACACCTCGTTGTTGCGGTCCCCGCCCTGCTCGTCCCAGGCCCGCTGCTCGGCCTCGACGGCCGTCCGGTCCTGGGCGAAGACGCGTTCGGTGAAGCGGCGGATGAGCGGCCAGGCGAGGTGCAGCGCCCCGGGGAGGGCCGGTTTCGCGATCATCAGCAGGCCGTAGGCGTGGTTGACCCGCTGCTCGGCGTCCTCCGGGACGTACGCGGCCCAGAGCGAGAACGCCGGGAGGCCGGTGCTCTCGGGGACGTCGCGCAGGGTCTGGTAGGGGTACTCGGTGCGGATGGTGATGACGTCGGCCGAGTTCCGGCCGCCGATGCCCTCCGCGGAGAGCAGGCCCGCGCCGCGGTCCTTCCGGCCCCCGGCGGGGACGAACCGGTACCGGGCCTCGACGTGCCGCGGGCCGCTGTCGTAGCCGAGCAGCTCGGGCCGGATCATGCCCAGGACGCTGCGGTGCAGGAACTGGTGGTTCATGTCGAGCAGGTTCTCGTGCATGAACGAGTAGTGGCAGCGCACGGTGCGGGAGAAGGTCATCGTCCGGTGGGTGGCGGCGTGGTGCTCGGGCAGGTGCGGGAACGGGGCCGCCCCGGCCAGCGCCGGGTCGCCGGGGAAGACGAACACCAGGCCGTACTCCTCGCGGACGGGGTAGGAGCGGACGCCGCGCGGCGGCCGTTCGCAGCCCTTGGGCAGGTAGGGGATCTGCGAGATGCGGCCGTCGCCCCGGTACGCCCAGGCGTGGTAGCAGCAGCGCAGGACCTCGCCCTCGACCACGCCCATGCTCAGCGGCACCTGGCGGTGCGCGCAGCGGTCCTCCAGCGCGTGGACGGTGCCGCTGCCGCCCCGGTACAGGGCGATCCGCCGGCCGGCGAAGACGGCGGCGAAGGTGCGGCCCCGCCGCACCTGGCGGGAGGTCGCCACCGGGTACCAGTGGTCCGGGGCGATGCCGATCCGGCGGAGGTCGGGGGTCGGGCCGGTCAGGGCCTCGCTCATGGGGGTGCTCCCTCTGGCTGGGGCTTCAGGGCTCTCCCCACGGTCACCGCGGGGGCCCGGCTCGGCAACCGCGGCGACCGCCGCTCCCGCCGGGCCGGGGCTCCCCCGGCGGGAACGGCTAGGCCGGGTGCTCCTCGGTGCTGTGGGAGTCGGTGAGGGTGAGCGCCCCGCCCGCGGTGACCAGGCCGACGATCACCGCCAGCACGGCGTAGGTGATCCGCTCGCCGTGGAAGAAGGAGCCGACGAGGCCGCTGCTCCAGGTGCCGGCGGGCAGCTGGGTGGTGACCAGGGCGGCGATCAGGGTGCCGACGACGGCGGTGCCGATGCTGCTGCCGACCTCCTGCGCGGTGTCGTTGAGGGCGGTGCCGATGGAGGTGCGGTTCTCCGGCACGGCCTCGACCAGGGCGACGGCGCAGATGGTCATGACGGTCCGCAGGCCGACGGTCATCACGACCATGCAGGCGGCGATGACGGCGTAGCCGTGGGAGACGCCCCAGGCGAGGCCGGCCAGCGCGCCGGAGAGGCAGGCGGCGCCGACCAGGCAGGCGACGCGGTGGCCGAAGCGCTTGGCGAGCCACTCGGACGGCGGGGTGGCGGCGAGCATGGTGAAGATGATCGGCAGGTTGGCCAGGCCGGCCTTGACCGGGCTCCAGCCGTAGGCGTACTGGAAGTGCAGGATCAGGCCGAACATGACGGCGGCCATCGCGATGGCGGTGCCGATCTGGGCGAGGGCGGCGCCGCGGACGGTGCCGCTGGTGAAGAGCTTCAGGTCGAGCATGGGGGCGGCGGTGCGGCGCTCGTGCCGGACGAAGGCGGTGCCCGCGGCGAGGGCGCCGAGGACCGATCCGATCGTGACGGCGGAGCCCCAGCCGTGGTCGACGCCGCTGGTGAGCGCGTAGCAGGCGAGGCCGATGGCGGCGACGCTCAGCAGGGCGCCGGGCAGGTCGAGCCGGTCGCGGGTGAGGTCCTCGGGCCGGTCGGCCGGGACGCCGAGGCGCACGCCGACGGCGGCGATCAGCGCGATCGGGGCGTTGACCAGCAGCAGCCACTGCCACTTGACGTGGGCCAGCGCGGTGCCGCCGAGCAGCGGGCCGAGGACGAAGCCGGACATGCCGACGACGATCATCACGGTCATCGCGCGCATCCGCAGCGCCGCGTCGTCGAAGAGCCGGAAGACCAGCGAGTTGGTGATGGGGGCCATGGCCGCGGCGGCGACGCCGAGGCCGGCCCGCAGGGCGATCAGCTGCCCGGTGCCGGTGACGAGGGCGACGCCCAGGCTGAGCAGGCCGAACACGGCGAGGCCGACCAGCAGGACGCGGCGGCGGCCGAGCCGGTCGGCCATCGATCCGGCGGTCAGCAGCAGGCCGCCGAAGGTGAGCGAGTACGCGCCGGTGACCCACTGCAGCGCGGTGGTGCCGCCGCCGAGGTCGCGGCCGATGGTGGGCAGCGCGATGGACAGCAGCGTGTTGTCGACCATCTCGACGAAGAAGGCCAGGCAGAGCGCGGCCAGCGGGATCCACGCGGCGCGCAGGGACGGGTAGGTGCGCGGTGCCGCGGGGGCGGCGGCGGAGGTGCTGGGGGTGGTGCTGGTGCCGGTCATGGCGGCCTCCTCTCGGGACGGGGAACACGGATTATCGAACCGAGTTCGATACTAGAACCACGTTCGATAATCTGGCAAATGTGGTTGGATACGAGGCATGACACCTCCGCGCCAGCGCCCCGCCGACCGCCCGTCCCGGGAGCGTCGGCGCGCCTCGCACTCCATCGAGGCCGTCCTCGGCGCCGCGGTGGAGCTGCTGGACGAGGCGGGCGAACCGGCCCTGACCATCCGCGGCCTGGCGAGCCGGCTCGGCACCGGCGTCGGCAGCGTCTACTGGTACGTCTCGGGCCGGGACGACCTGCTGGACCGCGCCGTCGACCACGTGCTCGCCGGGGTGCTGGCCGAGATCGAGCGCCACCCCGGCACCGGCGACCCGGTCGACGAACTGCGCAGGATGGCCGTCACGCTGTTCGACGCGGTGGTGGACCGCCCCTGGCTGGGCTCGCGCTTCATGCGCGGCATCGACGCGGAGGGCAACTCGCTGCGGCTCTACGAGGAGCTGGGGCGGCAGCTGCTGCGGCTCGACCTCACCCCGCTGCAGCGCTTCCACGCCGTGACGGCGGTGCTCGGCGTGGTGGTCAGCGCCGCCGCCGACCTGGGCCAGGAGCCGCCGCAGGCGGTGGTCGACGGCCTGGTCGAGCGCGAGGAGTACCTCGGCCGCTACGCCACCAACTGGCGCGCGCTCGACCCCGGGGAGTACCCCTTCCTGCACGACGTCGTCGACGCGTTCGACGGCCACGACGACAAGCAGCAGTTCCTCGCCGCCCTCGACCTGACCCTCTCCGGCCTGCACCTGCAGGCCGACCGGGGCCGGGGCCCCGACGCTCCGGCCGAGGGCCCCTGACACCTCCGGCGCCCGGCCCTGCTACTGCTTGCCACTGCCACTGCTGCGCACCGCCGGGCCCCGTCCACAGCCTTCCCGGGGCGGAGGACAGCACCGGGCCGGGCACGACGCCCCACCGGATGAGCCGCCGCGGAGGACGCCCCCGGTGACGGTGCCCGCCGCCTCTTGCAGCGCCGCCCGCCCGCGCCGCAGGGCCGGTCGGCCGGGTTCCGGTCGTGCCGGCGGGACGTCCGCTCGTACGCTGGCCGGATGTGCTGGAGCGCGGAGGCCGACCTGGTCGCCGGGGCCGCCGTGGCGGCGGTCGGCGTCGGGGCGGTGCTGCGCGCCGGGGTGTCGCGGCGGCTGCCGCTGGCCGCGCTGCCGCTGCTGCTGGGCGTGCACCAGTTGGTGGAGGCGGGCGTGTGGTCGGGGTGGGCGTGGGCCCGGACGGCGTGGGCGGTGGTCGCGCTGCCGCTGCTGCCGCTGTACGTCCCGGCGGCGGTGTGGTGCGCGACCCGCCGCCGGAGCGCCGGGTGGTTCACCCTGCTGGGCGCGGCCGTGGCCGTTCCGCTGGCGGTGGCGGTGGCCGGGCGGCCGGTGGTGGCGCACGTGCACGGGCACACCCTGGGCTACGCGGTCGGCGTCCCGGTGCCGGGGGTGCTGCTGGCCGGGTACCTGGTGGCGGTGCTGGGCGCGCTGCTGGGCTCGGGCGACCGCCACCTGCGGCTGCTGGGCTGGGTCACGGGGCTGGGGGCGCTGCTGTGCGGCCTGCTGTGGCGCCTCGCGTTCGTCTCCACCTGGTGCGCGCTGGCCGCCCTGGCCTCGGTGCTGCTCTACCGCTGGGCGGACGTCAACTCGTCCAGCAGTGCCAGGACTTCGCCCACCGAGCCGCCCGGGTCCGGCACCGGGTAGAGCACCGCGCGGACGGTGCGGGCGGCGTCGACGAGCAGGGTGAGCCGTTTGAGCCGGTCGGCGCCGCCGGCCCGGAAGGTGGGCAGCCGCAGGGCGCCGGTCAGCCGCAGGGCGGCGTCCGAGAGCAGCGGGAACGGGATGGACTGGTGGGCGGCGAAGGCGGCCTGCTGGTCGGGGCGCTGGGTGGAGACGCCGTGCACGGTGGCGCCGCGGGCGGTGAAGGCGTCCAGCCGGTCGCGGTAGGTGCAGGACTCGAGGGTGCAGCCGACGGTGCCGGGGATGTCGTCCCAGCCGGGCGGGTAGCCCTGGGTGCCGGGGGCGTACGCGCCGGGGAAGCAGTACAGCACCGTCCAGGGCGTGCGGGCCACGGGGTCGGCCAGTGGCGGGCGGGGGGCCTCGGAGGCGGTGGGGAGGGCGAGTTCGGGGACGCGGGTGCCGACCAGGGCGTGCACCCGGCGGGTCTCGGCGGAGTCGGGGGCGGCGGTGGCGGTGAGGGTGCCGTCGCCGAGCAGGTGGCGGCCGCCCCAGTCCTGGAGGGCGACCAGCACGGGCAGCAGCGCCCAGCCCTTGTCGGTCAGGTGGTAGGCGTAGCGCGGCGGGTGGGCGTGGTAGAGGCGTTTCTCGACCACGCCGTCCTCGACCAGGGCGCGCAGCCGGGCGGTGAGCACCTTGCGGCTGATGCCGAGCGATTCGTGCAGGGCGTCGAACTGGTGGGTGCCGCCCGCGAGGTCGCGCACCAGCAGCAGGGTCCACCAGTCGCCGACCACGGACAGCGCCTGGGCGATGGAGCAGTCGGTGTCGCCGACGTCGGTGTAGCGCATGGCACCACCTTGCCACTGTCGCGCCCCCACCACCTATAGTGAGTTCCCCAAGGGAACTCACTGCCTGCCACCAGGGGGAACGCCACATGAGCACCACCAGCCCCGCCCGCACCGACCGCCCGCTGCGGGCGCCCTCCGGCACGCCCGCCGCCGCGTTCTGGCGCTACTGGACGGCCACCACCGTCAGCGGCCTCGGCGACGCCGTCACCGCGATCGCCCTGCCGCTGACCGCCGTCTCCGTGCTGCACGCGAGCGGCTTCCAGGTCGGCCTGGTCACCGCCGCCGGGTACGTGGCCTGGCTGGTGATCGGCCTGCCCGCGGGCGTGCTGGTCCAGCGCCTGCCGCTGCGCGGCACCCAGATCGCCATGGACCTGCTGCGCGCCGCCGCGATCGCCTCCGTCCCGCTGGCCGCCGCGTTCGGCGTGCTCGGCCTGCCGCACCTGGTCGCGGCGGCGCTGCTGCTCAGCTTCGCGAGCGTGGTCTTCGACGTCGGCAACGCGACCTTCCTGCCCAGCGTGGTGCCGCCGGAGCAGCTCACCGCCCGCAACAGCCTGACCTCCGCCACCCACTCGGTGAACCAGCTCGCCGGACCCTCGCTCGGCGGCCTGCTGGTCCAACTGCTGGGCGCGGCGGCCGCGCTGGTGGTCGACGCGGTCAGCTTCCTGTGCTCGGCCGCCCTGCTGCGCACCCTGCCCCGGGCCTCGGCCGAGCGCCCCGCGCCCGCCGCCGACCGGCCGTCCTTCGGCGCGCAGATCCGCGAGGGCTGGCGCTACGCGACCCGGCACCCGGTGGTCGGGCCGTGCCTGGCCGAGGCGACCTGCATCAACTTCGTCTGCGGCGCCCTGATGGCGGTCGTCCCGGTGTTCCTGGTCCGCACCCTGCACGCCCCGGCGGGCCTGGTCGGCCTGCTGATGGCCGCCGAGGGCGTCGGCAGCCTGGTCGGCGCCGCGTTCACCCCCCGGCTGGCCGCCCGCTTCGGCACCGCCCGCACCCTGGTCCTCGGCTCGCTGTTCGGCGTCCTGGCCGCGCCGCTGATGCCGCTGGCCGGCGGCGGGCCCGGGCTGCTGCTGTTCGCGCTCGGCAACGCCGGGTTCGGCGCCTCCGTGGTGGTGCTCAGCATCCTGACCCGCACCCACCGGCAGACCACCACCCCCGCCGCCCTGCTGCCCCGGGTGATGGCCACCGTCCGGTTCGTCTCCTGGGGCGCCATCCCGGTCGGCGCGCTGGCCGCGGGCACCGCCGTCTCGCTCTGGGGCGCCCGCACCGCGCTCGCCCTGGCCTGCGCGCTGACGGTGCTCTCCCCCGTCCTGCTGCTCTCCTCCCGGCTGCGCGGCGCCCGCGACCTGACCGACCTCGCCTGACGCGCGCTCAGCCGGAGAGCCGGACGAAGCGCTGCCCGGCGTCCAGCAGCCCCGGCAGCGCCTGCGCGTAGCCCTCGGCCGTGCCCGCCTCCGGGTGGTTGAAGTGGCTGATCACGATCGACCCGGGCGGCGCGGCCGCCACCGTCCGCGCGACCTGGGCGGGCGTGAACGTCGCCCCGCCGTCCCCGTTCACCGCGAACCCGGCGACCTGTTCCCCCAGTTGCCCCACCAGCGCCACCGCGACCTCGTCGTAGTGCGCCGTCCCCGCGCGGAACCACCCCGGCGCCCGCCCCAGCAGGGCGGCCAGCTTCGCCCGGTTGCCCGCCACCTCCTCGTACGCGGCGGCCGGATCCCCCGTCCCGGTGATGCCGTACGCCGAACGGCCGGTCACCGAGAGCGGGCGGTGCGCGGTGCCGTGGTTGCCGAGTTCGAACAGCGGGTCGGCGGCCAGTTCAGCGGCCGGGCCCGGGTTGGCGTCCACCCACCGGGCGTTCAGGAACAGCGTGGCGGGCACCCGCAGGCGGCGCAGCGTGCCGATCAGCGCCGCGTCGTAGCCGTTCCCGCCGGGGCCGCCGCAGGCGTCGAAGGTCAGCGCCAGCGCCCCGCCGGGGACGGTCGCGGCCACGCCCGGCAGGTCGGTGCCCCACTGCTGCGGCACCTGCCCGGCGCAGCGGGCCAGCACCTGCTCCCGGGTCGGCGGCACGGGCGGCCGGACCGGGCTCGGGCTCGGGCTCGGGCTCGGGCTCTGGGCAGTCGACGGTGTGTCAGGCCCCGGCCGCCCCTCCGGCCCGGGTGCGGCGCAGGCCGCCGCCGCGAGTCCGAGCGCCGCCGCCAGCACCGTCCGCCGTCCGACCATCTCCGCTGCTCCTCCGCTGCTCGCCGTGCGCCGGGGCCACCGCCACGAGTGTCACTTCCGGGTGGGGCAGGTGCCATCTGCGAAGCTCGGCCCCATGGCTTCCTCCCCGCGACCGCACTACCTGCAGTGGACGACCGTCGCCCCGGTGCTGGCGTTCCTGCTGCTCCTGGCGACCTGGCACCGTGACCTGCCGTGGCCGGTGGTGG
Organism: Kitasatospora phosalacinea; assembly: GCF_000717185.1. GTDB lineage: Bacteria > Actinomycetota > Actinomycetes > Streptomycetales > Streptomycetaceae > Kitasatospora > Kitasatospora phosalacinea_A. The sequence goes on from NZ_JNYE01000015.1 coordinate 29,446, forward strand.
CGCTGGTGGCGTGCTTCCTGGCGGTGTCGGTGGTCGCGGCGGTGCACCACGCGGAGCTGATCGCGCACCGGGTCGGCGAACCGTACGGCTCGCTGGTGCTGGCGGTGGCCGTCACCATCATCGAGGTGGCGCTGATCGTCACGCTGATGGCCGACGGCGGCGACAAGAGCGCCGGGCTGGCCCGGGACACCGTGTTCGCGGCCGTGATGATCACCTGCAACGGGATCCTGGGCCTGTCCATCCTGGTCGGCGCGCTGAAGTACCGGGTGGCGGTGTTCAACGCGGAGGGCACCGGCGCGGCGTTCGGCGCGATCGCGACCCTGGCGACGCTGAGCCTGGTGCTGCCGACCTTCACCACCTCCGAGCCGGGCCCGCAGTTCTCCACCACCCAGCTGGTGTTCGCCGCGGCCGCCTCGCTCGTCATCTACGGGCTGTTCGTCTCGACCCTGACGGTCCGCCACCGCGACTACTTCCTGCCCGTCACCCCGGCGGGTGAGGTCGTCGACCCGATGGACGAGCACTCCGAGCCGCCGACCATGGGGGAGACGCTGGTCAGCGTCGCCCTGCTCTCGGTCGCCCTGGTCTCGGTGGTCGGCCTGGCGAAGGGCGTCTCCCCCACCATCGAGCGCGGGGTGGCGGCCGCGGACCTGCCCAACGCGGTGGTCGGCGTGGTGATCGCCCTGCTGGTGCTGCTGCCCGAGTCGATCGCCGCGGTCCGGGCCGCGGTCCGCAACCGCGTCCAGATCAGCCTGAACCTGGCGCTGGGCTCGGCGCTGGCCTCGATCGGCCTGACCATCCCGGCGGTGGCGATCGCCTCCAGCTGGCTCTCCGGCCCGCTCGAACTCGGCCTGGGCGCCAACCACATGATCCTGCTGGCGCTGACCGTCGCGGTCGGCACCCTCACCGTCATCCCCAAGCGCGCCACCCCGCTGCAGGGCGGCGTCCACCTGGCGATCCTCGGCGCGTACCTGGTCCTCGCGGTCAGCCCCTGACCCGCCCGCGCGCCGCGCGCCCGCCGCACCGCGCCCGCCGCCGCCGGGAAGCTCCGGGCGCTCCGGGCGCGGTGCGACGGCAACGGCGGCGGCGGGCGGGACGGGCGCCCCGCTCAGAGCAGGGCCGGCACCCGCACCGGGTCGACGCCGTGCGCGTGGTGGCGCCCGGCCCAGTCCTGCAGGGCCGTGCGGCAGGCGTGGTCGAGGTGGCGCAGCGCGTCGAGGTCGAGCTCGATCGGGCGGTCGCGCGGCAGCGACTCCAGGGTGTCCAGGATGCGGGGCAGCCGCAGGAAGGTGGCGTTGCCCGAGACGGCCACCCGGATCGTGCCGGTGGCGCGGTCGTCCACCTCCAGGTGCACCGACGAGGTCTCCCAGGCCGTCTTGAGCACCGCCAGCAGCAGCCCGAGCAGGACGCCCTCGAACATGTTGGTGGCCACGATCGCCACCGCGGTCGCCGTCAGCACCAGGACCTCGCCGCGGTGCGTGCGCCACAGCGGGACGAGCGAGCCCAGCGGCAGCAGCTTGAACCCGGCGTGCACGAGCACCCCGGCCAGGGCGGGCAGCGGGATCACGCCGAGCGCGGCCGGCAGCAGCGCGGCGAACAGCAGCAGCCACCCGCCGTGCAGCACCCGGGACGCCTTCGTCCGGGCCCCGGCCTGGACGTTCGCGGCGCTGCGCACGATCACCGCGGTCATCGGCAGGGCGCCGAGCAGCCCGCACACGGTGTTCCCGGCGCCCTGGGCGATCAGTTCGCGGTCGTAGTCGGTGCGCGGTCCGCTGTGCAGCCGGTCGACCGCCGCCGCGCTGAACAGGCTCTCGGCGGAGGCGATCAGGGTGAACGCCAGCACCGTGGTGATTCCGCCGAGGCCGGTCAGCACCTCGAACGAGGACGCGCCCGGCGCGTGCACCACGTCCAGCAGGCCGTTCACCTCGACCTTCGCCACGGGCAGTGCGAAGACGGCGGTGGCGAGCACCGCCAGGGCGACCGCCGCGAGCGGCGCGGGCAGCACGCGGACCTTGGCGGGCAGGTGCTTCCACAGCGCCAGGACGGCGACGGTGCCGCCCCCGACCGCGAACGAGGCCAGGGCGGTCGACGAGGAGAAGGCGTCCGCGGCCAGGCCGGGCAGGCCCGCGATGTTGGCGGGGCCGTTGCCGGGCGCCTTGGCACCGGCCAGGGCGTACAGCTGACCGGCTATCAGGACCAGGCCGATGCCCGCGAGCATGCCCTGGACGACCGAGACGGAGATCGCCCGGAACAGGCGCCCCAGCCCCAGCACGCCCATCAGCAGTTGGAGCAGGCCGGAGGCGAGCACCAGGACGCCGAGCGCGGCCACGCCGAACTCGGTGACGGCCTCGTACACGAGCACGGTCAGCCCGGCCGCCGGGCCGGACACCTGGAGGCTGCTGCCGGGCATCAGCCCCGTCAGCAGGCCGCCGACGATGCCGGTGACGAGCCCGAGCTCGGCGGGCACGCCGGAGGCCACGGCCACGCCGACGCACAGCGGCACGGCCACCAGGAAGACGACGAGCGAGGCGGCGAAGTCCGCCCGGAGCGTCGACGGGTCTAACGCGGTCTTTCGAAGGATGCGCAACATGGGGGGTCCTCATGGGTTCGGTCGGAGAACGGCCGGCGAGAGGGCCGAGCGGACGGGGCCGCCCCGGGCTCCCCGGCGCGCCGGAAGGGGCGTGCCGAAGCCGGCGTGCCGGGAAGCCGGGGCGGGAGCTAACGGAGCCAACGGAGCTAACGGAGCGGTCAGAGCGGCAGGAAGGCGTCGGCCTCGGGCCGGTGCGCGAGGACGAGGCCGGTGTGGACCTCGTAGAACCAGGCGTGCAGCCGCAGGTCGCCCGCCGCGGTGCGCCGGGCGATGCCGGGGTAGTGGCGCAGCCGGTCGAGCTGGGCCAGGACGTGCCGCTGCACCGGGCCGGCGACGGCGGGGTCGAAGACCTCGGCCGCTTCCGTGGCCAGCGAGGCGGGGTCGGTGCCGGCCAGCCAGCCGCGCACGGCGGGCACGGCGCTCAGGTCGTCGCCGCGCACGACGGCGCCGACGGCGCCGCAGTGCGAGTGGCCGCAGACGACGACGTCGCGCACGCCGAGCACGTCGACCGCGTACTCGACGGTGGCGACCTCGCCGGACGGCTGCTCGACGCTGTAGGGCGGCACGATGTTGCCGGCCGTGCGCAGCTCGAACAGGTCGCCGGGGTCGGCGCCGGTGATCAGGGACGGGACGACCCGCGAGTCGGAGCAGGTGACGAACAGCGCCTGCGGGGACTGTCCGGCCGCGAGGGCGGCGAACTCCAGGCCGCCGCGGGCCGCACGGTCGCGGAAGGTGCGGGCGCGCTCTTGCAAGGGATCCATCGGGGCATGCCTCCGTGGCCCTGCCGCGCGGTGCGCGCAGGGCGTGCGTGAACCAGGGTGGCGCCCGGCCGGGTGGCGGGGCGGTGCGTGCCGAGGGGGCCGGAGCGGCTCAGCAGCGGAAGACCTGGAACACGGAGGCGGTGGCACCGCCGGTCCGTCTGGACGGATGGGTCGGGGGCGCGCCGCGGCTGCTCCCCGACGCGTACGGGGCCGGGGCGGACCCGGCGCAGTCCTGGCACGACGCGACGAGCTGCACCCCGTTCCAGGTGCCGGGGCCCGTCCGGGCGGCCGCGTGCGAGAGGTGCCGCGAGGGGACGCCGACGGGCAGGTCCTGCTCGGTCTCGGAGCGCTCGGCGGGCGACTGGGCGGCGCAGACCACGGCGGTCGGCGGGCCGGGCTCGAACCCCTCCGCGACGGCGGAGCCCGCCAGGACCAGCAGGAGGCCGGTCAGGACGGACAGGACGGACAGGACGGGCCGGAGCGCGGCGCCCGTGCCGATTCGACGCACCTGTGCTCCTCCCCCCGGCCGACGGCGTGCATGTTCATGTTGATAAACGCACCTGATGCCGAATCAGTTTCCGCTGCGTGTCCGGCGTGTGACGGAAAGCGCACACCGCCCGCCGCTGTCACCCGTTCGGGGAAAACCGGGACCGACCGCCCCCCGCCGTACCAAGGTGGCGGCAACGACTGCTCCACCGGGTCCGGTCCGGGCGGGGCGACTCCCGGAGGGACGGCGCATGGGCGAGACGACGACGAGGGCGGCCTGGCTGGAGCTGTTGGAGGGCTGGGGCAGGGACTGCGGCGGCTGCACGCCCGCGGAGCTCGACGACCTGGGCGTCACCGGGCCGGAGGCCACCTCCTGGTACGCCTTCTGCGCCGCGGACTACGCGGAGCAGCTCGCCGGGGCGCTGGCCTCGCCCTGGGCGCTGCACACCCCGGAGCAGGTCGGCGCCGCCGCGGCGGCGCTGACCGCCGTCCAGCTCCACGCCGAGCGGGCGAAGCGGCGGCTGCTCGACCTCCTGGCGGCGATGGCGGAGCGCGGCGAGGCGGGGCCCGTCCCGCCCGGGCTGCCGGAGCTGCTGGCGGCCGCCCCGTCCGAGGAGGCCGCCGACCGCCTGCTGGCCGAGCTGTCGGCCGTCCCGCTGCTGCGCCCGGTGCCCGGCACGCTCGCCGCGGCGCTGCGCGGGACGGCCGGGCTGCTCGGGGACCTGCTGGTGCCGCAGGAGGACGCGGTCGAGGTCTTCGGCGCCCCCGGCGAGCCCGACCACCAGGGCTGGGCCAGGCTCCGCCACGGGGGCAAAGAGTGGCGGCTGTACTTCCACTCCCACGACGAGGACGAGTGGTTCCTGGACGACTTCCCGGCGGAGCCGTGCACCCGCCTCCCGCTGGGCGGCTTCTCCGCCGCGGCCGCCCACCCCGCGCAGCTCGCCGGGGCGGCCCGGGCCGCCCTCGCGCAGTGGGCGGCCGGGCAGCGCTGAGCGGCTACTCCACGGTGACGCTCTTGGCCAGGTTGCGCGGCTTGTCGACGTCCCGGCCGAGGGCCACCGCCGCGTGGTAGGCGAGGAGTTGGAGCGGGATGTTGAGCAGCAGCGGGTCGAGTTCGGGTTCGCTCTTCGGCACGACCAGGCAGTGGTCGGCGAGCTTGGCCTCGACCGGGCGGTGCGCGACGGCCAGCACCCGCCCCTCGCGGGCCTTGATCTCGCCGAGGGCGGTGAGGTTCTTGTCGAGCAGTTCGTCGTCGGGGACGAGCGCGACGGTCGGCAGCTCGGGGGAGATCAGCGCGAGCGGCCCGTGCTTGAGCTCGCTGGCGGGGTACGCCTCGGCGTGGACGTAGGAGATCTCCTTGAGCTTCTGCGCGCCCTCCCGGGCGACGGGGTAGCCCCGGACCCGGCCGATGTACATCATGCCCTGGCTGTGGGCGTACTCGGCGGCGAGCGCCTCGATCTCCTGCTGCTGCTCCAGCACCTGCCGGATCTGGTCGGGCAGCGCCTTGAGGGCGGCGACGATGCGCCGGCCGTCGGCGGGCGAGAGGTCGTGGATCCGGCCGAAGTGCAGGGCGAGCAGCGCGAAGGCGACGACGGTGGAGGTGAAGGCCTTGGTGGAGGCGACCGAGATCTCCGGTCCGGCGTGCAGGTAGATGCCGCCGTCGCACTCGCGGGCGATCGCCGAGCCGACGGTGTTGACCACGCCGAGGACGCGGCCGCCCTTGCGCTTGACCTCCTGGACGGCGGCGAGCGTGTCGTAGGTCTCGCCGGACTGGCTGACCGCGACGTACAGGGTGTCGGCCTCGATGACGGGGTTGCGGTAGCGGAACTCGGAGGCGGGCTCGGAGTGGGCGGGGATCCGGGCCAGCTCCTCGATCAGCTGGGCGCCCATCTCGCCCGCGTAGTAGGCGGACCCGCAGCCGAGGATCTTGACCCGGCGGATCTCGCGCAGCTCCCGGGCGTCCAGGTTGAGGCCGCCGAGGTGGGCGGTGGCGAAGCGCTCGTTCAGCCGCCCGGAGAGGGTGCGCTCGACGGCGCCGGGCTGCTCGTGGATCTCCTTGAGCAGGTAGTGCGCGTAGCCGCCGGTGTCGTAGGAGCCGGCCTCCCAGTCGACGGTGGAGGGCTGCCGGGTGACGGTGCGGGCGTCCTCGGTGAAGGTGCGGAAGCCGTCGGCGCGGACGGTGGCGAGCTCGCCGTCCTCCAGGTGGACGACCTGCCGGGTGTAGCGGACCAGGGCGGAGACGTCGGAGGCGGCGAACATCTCCTTCTCGCCGATGCCGAGCACGATCGGGCTGCCGTTGCGGGCGACCACGATCCGGTCGGCCTGCTCGGCGTCCAGCACGGCGATGCCGTAGGTGCCGACGACCAGCTTGAGGGCGGCGCGCACCGCGTCCTCCAGTTCGCGGCCGTCGGCGCGGTGGGCGGCGATCAGGTGGGCGAGGACCTCGGTGTCGGTCTCGGAGCGGAAGAGCGCGCCGTCGGCGGTGAGCTTGGCGCGCAGTTCGTCGGCGTTCTCGATGATGCCGTTGTGGACGACGGCGATCCGGCCCTCGTTGTCGGTGTGCGGGTGGGCGTTGGCGTCGGAGGGGACGCCGTGGGTGGCCCAGCGGGTGTGGCCGATGCCGGTGCCGCCCTTGAAGCGGGCGGGCAGGGCGGCGGCGAGGTCGGCGACCCGGCCCTTGACCTTGCAGACCCGCAGCTTGGCGGGGGCGGACCTGGTGGCGGGGGCGACCACCGCGACGCCCGCCGAGTCGTACCCGCGGTACTCCAGCCGCTGCAGCCCCTCCAGCAGGAAGGGGGAGGCGTCCTTGGGGCCGATGTAGGCCACGATTCCGCACATGACGTGGGCTCCTCTGTCAGTCGTGGGTGGGCCGGGGGCCGTCAGCCGTAGACCATCCGCCGCAGTTGGCGCACCGACAGCTGCGGGGCGGCGACCCGGCGGGCGGCCAGCTCCCCGCCGAGGCGGGTGAAGATCTGCTCGTTGGTCAGCCCCCGGGCCTGCAGCTCACCGTGGCGGCGGCGGACGTACTCCTCGGTGGTCTCCGCGAAGTACGCCAGCACCTCCGCGACGACCCGCGCGGCCTCCCCGGGGGCCAGGGGGGTGGTCCTGGCGAGGTGGGCGAGCAGGTCCTCATGAGGGTGCGGTGAGGCAGGCACGAGGGGGGAGCTTAGGCGTGAAGGGTTCATTTGCCAAAGATCCTGCCCGATTTCGGGCAGGGCCACCAGCGGTGGCGTCCCGGTGCGACCTTTCCCGGGCCCGCGGCGTACTCAAGGACGGTGGTCGAACGGGCGGTCGCGGGCGACACCTATGATGTGGGGCCGTCGTTGTAGGGCGGTGGGCGGACGGTGTTCGGGTGATCGCGGCGGGCACCTGACCCCTTCGGCGGTGTTCCTGGCCGGGTTTCCGGCGGTCACCCCGCAGGATGGGCCGCGTACTGTACGTGTCGATCACAGGGGGAACGTCCGTCATGCAACCGCGCGTGTTCGCCGTCGTCACCGCCGTCCTGCTGGCCGTCCTCGGCCTCGGATCGGTCATGGTGACCGACTGGACGCCGAAGTCCGCCACCGCGCTGGCCGCACCCACGGCGGGCGGCCAGCGTCCCGGCGCCGTGCCCGCGACCGCCGCGGCCTCCCCCTCCCCCACCGGCGACCCGGCGGTGTGGACGCGCTCGACCCTGCGCAACAAGCTGATGGCCGAGATGGAGGCCACCGACCCCGGGGTCGCGCTCGCCGACCTGGACAGGATCTCCAAGGACAAGCCGTACACCGTGCGGTTCTGCCACCCGATCGCGCACGAGCTCGGGCACGCCGCGGTGCAGCGCTACCACCAGGACTTCCAGAAGGTGATCTCCTTCCCGCACGAGACCTGCGCGGCGGGCTACCTGCACGGCGCGGTCGAGGAGATGCTCGCCAACTCCAAGGACCCGCAGAGCGACATCCTGACCCTGTGCGCCCCGGCCAACACCGGCCCGTGCATCCACGGCGTCGGCCACGGCATCATGTTCGTCACCAAGCAGGACATCCCGGCCGCCCGCGCGCTGTGCGACAAGTTCCCCAGCCAGAGTCGCCGGATCACCTGCTCCGAGGGCGTCTTCATGCAGCTGTTCGCGCCCGACGAGGAGGACGAGAAGGCCAAGGCCAACCTCCCGCTGGACAAGCTCGCCGCCGAGCCGCTCTACCCCTGCCCCGAGCAGCCCGCCCTCTACCAGTCGGCCTGCTTCTTCTACGCGCCGACCTTCTTCCTCTCCTCGCACGACTACGCCAACCACCCCGAGGCGTTCTCGCAGGCCCTCCAGTGGTGCCTGAACGCGCAGGCCAGCGGCGGCGCCCAGGACTGCTCGCGGGGCGCGGGCTCGCGCACCATGAAGTACAACCTGGACCGCCCGGACTGGGCCGCCCAGCAGTGCGCCACCGCCAAGGACACCTGGCAGCGCCAGGCCTGCACCCAGGGCCTGGTCAGCTACTACACCGTCAACGACACCAGCGCGGGCGCCGCCGGGCGCCTGTGCGCCCAGATCACCGACAAGCAGATCCAGGGCTACTGCCGCTCGGCCGGCGGCCTCTCCGGCACCCTGGACTGACCCTTTCCCCAGGTGGGCCCGGTCGCACCGGGTCCGCCTGGGCATACGATGCCCCGTGTGAACGACGACTTCCGCGGGGCCGCACGGGCGGCCGCAGACCTGGTGGCCGACTACCTCGACGCGGTGCCCGGGCGCCCGGTGTGGCAGCCGATGGACCCGGCGGAACGGGCCGCGCTGCTCGACCTCCCGCTGCCCGAGGACGGCGCCGCGCTGGACGAGCTGCTGAGGACCGTCGAGCAGCGGATCATGCCGCACCCGATGGGCAACGGGAGCCCGCGCTTCTTCGGCTGGGTCAACTCCGCCCCGCAGCCCGCCGGGGTGCTCGCCGCCCTGGCCGCGAGCGCGATGAACCCCAGCTCGGCCGGCGGCGACCACGCCGACGTCCACCTGGAGCGCGCCGTGGTGCGCTGGATCGCCGAACTGGTCGGCTTCCCGCACCCGCCCGGCGGCGGCGTCCTCACCTCCGGCACCTCGATGGCCACCATCGTCTGCCTGGCCGCCGCCCGCGGCCGCGCCGCCCGCAAGGCCGGCTGGGACGTCCGCGAGGACGGCCTCGCCGGGATGCCCCCGCTGGTCGGCTACGTCACCGGCGAGGCGCACAGCTGCGTGCGCAAGGCCGCCGAACTGCTCGGCCTCGGCTCCAGGCACCTGCGCACCCTCGCCTCCGACGCCGACGGCCACCTCGTCCCGGACGCCCTGGCGGCCGCGATCGCCGAGGACCGGGCGGCCGGGCGGCTGCCCTTCCTGGTGGTCGCCTCCGCGGGCACCGTCGGCACCGGCGCCGTCGACCCGTTCGAGCCGATCGCCGACCTGGCCGAGCGCGAGGGCCTGTGGTTCCACGTCGACGGCGCGTACGGCGCCTTCGGCGTCCTCGACCCGGCGATCGCGCACCGCTACGCGGGCATGGACCGGGCCGACTCGCTCGCCCTCGACCCGCACAAGTGGCTGGGCGTGCCGGTCGACTGCGGCTGCGCCCTGGTGCGCGACGCCGAGGAGCTGCGCGGCACCTTCAGCCTCGTCCCCTCCTACCTGCGCGACGACGCGGCCGGGGACCTCGGCTGGTTCTCCGAGTACGGCACCGAGCAGACCCGGCCGTTCCGCTCCCTGAAGGTCTGGGCGTCCATCGCCCACCGCGGCCGCTCCGGCGTCGTCCGGGACATCGCGCACTGCACCGCGCAGGCCCGGCAGCTGGGCGAATGGATCGAGCAGGACCCGGAGTTGGAGCTGGTCGCCCCGGTCGAGACCTCCATCGTCGCCTTCCGCCACCGCCCCGCCGGGCTCGACGAGGCCGGGCTGCAGAAGCTCAACTCCCTGCTCCCGGTGGCCGTCCAGCAGCGCGGGCGGGTCTTCGTCACCGGCGCCGTGTACCGGGGCAGCGAGATGCTCCGGGCCTGCCTGCTGAACGCCACCACCACCGAGGCGGACCTGCGGCTGCTGCTGGACGAGGTGAAGTCCGCGGGAGCGGAACTCCTGGACCGGTGCCGTACGTCCAACTGATCGCGGGCGCGGATCAGCGCCGATCCGACGGGGGCCCGCGGAGACATTTACCGTCAGGTCACGGGGGATTCGTGATCGTGAAACAGCGGAGCGCCACCATGCAGGCATGGACAACATGGCGTACACCCACAGCAGAGTCACCGACGAGCGGCAGGAACGGCGGCGGAGCCGGGGGCACCGCTGGCGCAAGGAGACGGTCGAGCTCGCGGCGGTCTTCGCCGCCGTCGCGGCCGCCGACCTGGTCGCCAACGTCGTCGTGCACGGCCACGACGGGCCGGTGCTGCTGGTCGCCTCCGCGGCGGCCATGCTCGCCACCGCGCTGTTCCGCGGCTGGCTCGCCCACCGGCACCCGCACGGGCCGCCCGGCCCGGCCGCACCGCCGGGCGGCGACGCGATGACCCCCGCCGCCCCCGCCGAGGAGCCCACCGTCCTGTGGCGGCTGCGCACCAGCGTCTCCGACGCCCCCGGCAGCCTGGCCCGGGTGTGCACGGCACTGGCCGGGCTGCGGGTCAACATCGTCTCCATGCAGGCGCACCCGCTGCCCGAGCACACCGTCGACGAGTTCATCGTCCGCGCCCCCGCGGCGCTCTCCCGCACCGAGCTCGCCGCGGCCGTCGCGGCCGGCGGCGGCTGGGACATCTGGACCGACCGGGCCGACGCCCACGAGCTCGTGGACGTCCCCCGGCAGGTCCTCGCCCTGGCCACCCGCACCGCCCTGGACGCCGCCGAACTGCCGGTCGCGCTGCGCCAGTTGTTCGGCCGCACCGCCATCCGGCAGTACCCCGGCCGCGGTGACGGCACCCAGGCCGGCCTGGAAGGACACCTGATGCGACTGCCCCTGCCGGGCGGCGACCTGCTCGAACTCTCCCGGCCCCACCTGCCCTTCACCCCCACCGAGTTCGCCCGCGCCCGCGCCCTGGTCGAGCTCGACACCGTCCTCGGCCCGCGCGTCCCGGCCGTCGCCGCCCGGATCGACCACCTGGACGGCGCCGCGCTCACCGTCCGCCGCGCCACCCCCGAGGACAAGCCCGCCGCCCTGGCCATGCACGCCCGCTGCTCCGCGGAGTCGCTGCGCCGCCGCTACCACGGCCCGGTCAAGGACGCCGACCGCTACCTCGACCACCTGCTCGACCACCGCCACGGCCAGACCCTCGCCGTCGAGACCGCCGACGGGCGCCTGGTGGCCCTCGCCCACCTGATGTGGGACGACGAGGGCGCGGAGATCGCCCTGCTGGTCGAGGACGCCTGGCAGCGCCGCGGCCTGGGCGTCGACCTGGTCCGCCGGATGGCCGCCCTCGCCCTGGAGGCGGGCGTGCGCACCGTCTACGCCGTCACCACCGCCGCCAACACCGGGTTGGTCTCCACCATGCGGCGGCTCTCCGCCCCGCTGGACTACCAGGTCGAGGACGGCACCCTGGTCATCACCGCCCACCTCGCCGAGGCCACCGAGAAGCTCCCGGCCCCCTGGCCGGCCCGCTAGGGGCCCGGGGAACGGCGGGTCCGTGCTGCTGACGGCCCGGGGCCGATCGAGGGTTCGTGCTGCTGCGGGTCTCGAACGGAACCGGAAGCAGACGCGCGCAACGGCAGTGCACCCCCGGCAGACCCGGCTCGCCGTTCCCCGAGCCCCTGGCTTCGCTCTTCCTCCCCTCGGCCCAAGGGCTCACGCGGCAGCTTGTCGCCCCTGCTCAAGTGTGCGGGCGGGAGTCGGTAGGCTGGCCCCGACCCCGCCGCCCGTGGGTCGTCGAACGGCCCGGGCGGTGCCGCAGCAAGGAGGAACCCCTGAGCATGCCAGGCACCGATTCGGAAGCCCCGCGCGACGCCTCGCTGCCCGCCCGCGCGAAGATCGCCGTGACGGCCGGCAAGATGGCCGCCGCGCTGTCCCAGAAGGCGGGCCGCGGCAGTGGCTCGGTGATCGGCGGCAAGGTCGCGCTCAAGCTCGACCCGGACCTGCTGGCGACCCTCACCGAGCACCTGGACGTGGTCCTGGTCAGCGCCACCAACGGCAAGACCACCACCACCCGGCTGATCGCCGAGGCGCTGCGGGCGGCGGGCCCGGTGGTCTCCAACGCGCTGGGCGCGAACATGCCGGCCGGCATCACCGGTGCGCTGGCCAACAGCACCAGCGCCCGCTTCGGCGTGATCGAGGTGGACGAGAAGTACCTGCCGATGGTCGCCCGGGACACCCGGCCGAAGGCCATAGCGCTGCTGAACCTCTCCCGCGACCAGCTGGACCGCGCGGCGGAGACCCGGATGATGGCCGAGAAGTGGCGCGAGGGCCTCAAGGACACCGACGCGGTGATCATCGCGAACGCGGACGACCCGCTGGTGACCTGGGCCGCCTCGTCCTGCAAGAAGGTGGTCTGGGTGGCCGCCGGGCAGGCGTGGAAGGAGGACGCCTGGTCGTGCCCGTCCTGCGGCGGCGTGATGCAGCGCCCCGGTGACGACTGGTTCTGCGGCGAGTGCGGCTTCCGCCGCCCGAACCCGCACTGGGCGCTCCAGGGCACCCACGTGATCGACCCGCACCGCGGTGCCTGGCCGATCCAGCTCCAGCTGCCGGGCCGCGCCAACCTGGCGAACGCCACCAGCTCGGCCGCCGTCGCGGCGGTCTTCGGGGTGGCCCCGCAGGTCGCGCTGCAGCGGATGCAGTCGGTGGCCGCGGTCGCGGGCCGCTACGACGTGGTGCAGTACCGCGGCCGGGACATCCGGCTGCTGCTGGCGAAGAACCCGGCCGGCTGGCTGGAGACCTTCTCGCTGATCGACGGGCCGCCCGCGCCGGTGGTCCTGTCGGTGAACGCGCTGGACGCCGACGGCACCGACACCTCCTGGCTGTGGGACGTCGACTACGAGCGCCTCGCCGGGCACCCGATCTTCGTGATGGGTCAGCGCAGGCTCGACCTCGCGGTCCGCCTGGAGGTCGCCAACCTGCAGTTCCAGGTGGTCGACTCGCTCGCCCAGGCGGTGGACGCCGCCCCGGGCGGCCGGATCGAGGCCATCGCCAACTACACCGCCTTCCAGCAGCTCCGCAAGGCCGTGGTGGCCTGATGAGCGACCAGTACTACGGGCAGCAGCAGCCGCAGTTCGGCGAGCAGGGCCAGGGCGGCTACGGGCAGCAGCCCCCTCAGCAACAGCAGCAGTACGGCGACCAGCAGTACGGCCAGTACGAGCACCAGCACCAGCAGCCGCAGCACCAGCAGTACGGCCAGCAGCAGTACGGCAGCCCGTACGAGCAGCAGCAGCCGCCGCAGCACCAGCAGCCGCAGCAGCCGCAGTACGGCGACCCGCAGCAGCAGCACCGGCAGCAGCAGCACCAGCAGTACGGCGGGGACGCTCCGCAGCAGCCCGCGCCCCAGCAGCAGTTCGGGAGGTCTTCGAGGATGAGCGAGAGCAGCCTGCGGGTGGTCTGGGTGTACCCGGACCTGCTGTCGACGTACGGCGACCGCGGCAACGCGCTGGTGGTGGAGCGGCGGGCGCGGCAGCGCGGCCTCGGGGTGCAGCGGATCGACGTGCGCTCGGACCAGTCGGTGCCGACCAGCGGCGACATCTACCTGATCGGCGGCGGTGAGGACCGTCCGCAGCGGCTGGCGGCGGAGCGGCTGCGCAACGACGGCGGGCTGGTCCGGGCGGCCGAGAACGGCGCGATCATCTTCTCGGTCTGCGCGGGCTTCCAGATCCTGGGCCACGAGTTCATCAACGACCTGGGCGAGCGCGAGCCGGGCCTGGGCCTGCTGGACGTGTGGACGGTCCGCGGCGAGGGCGCGCGCTGCGTCGGCGACGTGCTGGCGGACGTGAACCCGCAGCTGAACCTGCCGCAGCTGACCGGTTTCGAGAACCACCAGGGCGTCACCCACCTCGGCGAGGGCGTCAGCCCGCTCGCCACCGTGCAGGTCGGCCGGGGCAACGGCACCGGCGACGGCACCGAGGGCGCCTGGCGCGACACCGTGTTCGGCACCTACCTGCACGGCCCGGTGATGGCCCGCAACCCCGCCGTCGCCGACCTGCTGATCAAGCTGGCGCTGGACGTGAACGCGCTGCCGCCCGCCGACACCACCTGGTACGACGAGCTGCGCGCCGAGCGGATCGCCGCGGCCCGCCCCGCGTAGCGGGCCCCGCACCCCGCACAGCGGGCCCCGCAGCGCCTCGGCGCGCGTTCACCCGCGCGTCATCCGAGGTCACGGCGGTGGACGGCTGACCGCCATGTGGTCAGCCGTCCCACCGCGGGACAACTTCATAGGAGAATAGGAGAGCCCGGGCGCAACACCCTCCTCGGCGGTCGGGTCGCAGTTACGTGTGGTGCGTCGAGGAAGCCGCCCCCGCGTCGGTTTCGGCTCGGCCGGACGCAGGAACCGTATGCTGTGCAGCAGGTCAGTTTCGGGCCGCGCGTCCGATTCCCACCCACCAGTCCGGCCGTCCGATCCTGCTCGGGAGTTGGCAAAGCAATGCGTATTGGTGTCCTGACCAGCGGCGGTGACTGCCCCGGCCTGAACGCCGTCATCCGTTCCGTGGTCCACCGGGGGGTGGTCGACCACGGCGACGAGATCATCGGCTTCGAGGACGGCTGGCGCGGTCTCCTTGAGGGCGTGCACCGCCCGCTGACGCTCGACTCGGTGGGTGGGATCCTCGCCCAGGGCGGCACGATCCTGGGTTCCTCCCGGGTGCAGCCGAGCCACCTGCGCGACGGCGTGGAGCGCGCCAAGCAGCACTGTGCGGACCTGGGCATCGACGCGGTCATCCCGATCGGCGGCGAGGGCACCCTGAAGGCCGCGAAGCTGATGAGCGACGCGGGCCTGCCGGTGGTCGGCGTGCCGAAGACCATCGACAACGACATCGCCTGCACCGACGTCACCTTCGGCTTCGACACCGCCGTCTCGGTGGCCACCGAGGCGCTGGACCGGCTGAAGACCACCGCCGAGTCGCACCAGCGCGTCATGGTCGTCGAGGTGATGGGCCGGCACACCGGCTGGATCGCGCTGAACGCGGGCATGGCGGCCGGTGCGCACGCCATCATCGTGCCGGAGCGGCCGTTCCACATCGACAAGCTGACCGAGGTCGTGCGCGAGCGCTTCGACCGGCAGAAGAAGTTCGCGATCGTGGTCTGCGCCGAGGGCGCGAAGCCCGAACCCGGCACCATGCCGTGGGAGGAAGGCACCAAGGACATGTACGGCCACGAGCGCTTCACCGGCATCGCCACCCAGCTCTCCCGCGAGCTGGAGCACCGCCTCGGCAAGGAGGCCCGTCCGGTGATCCTGGGCCACACCCAGCGCGGCGGCACCCCGACCGCGTACGACCGCGTCCTGGCCACCCGCTTCGGCTGGCACGCGGTGGAGGCCGCCCACAAGGGCGCCTTCGGCCACATCACGGCGCTGCAGGGCACCGAGATCAAGCTGGTGCCGCTGGGCGAGGCCGTGGCCGAGCTGAAGACCGTCCCGGCGGAGCGCTACCGGGAGGCCGAGACCGTCATCTGACGGCCCGCCACCGCCCCGCCCAGGGGGCGCGTCGCGGCCCGCCGCGCGCGCCCCCGGCGATAGCCTCACCGCATGGAGATCCTCGCGTACGGCGTCCAGTCCGACGAGCGCCCACTGCTCGACGCCGCCCTGGAGCGGCACCAGTTGCGCATGCTGGACGTCTTCCTCACCGCCGACACCGCCCCGCTGGCCGCCGGGTTCCCGGTCGTCTCCAGCAGCGTCAACGACGCGCTGGACGCGGAGGTGCTCTCGCTGCTCGCGGCGGGCGGCACCCAACTGGTCGCCCAGCGCTCCACCGGCTTCAACAACATCGACCTGAACGCCGCCGCGAAGCTCGGCCTGACCGTGGCCCGGGTCTCGTACTACTCCCCGTTCTCGGTGGCCGAGCACGCCTGGACGCTCGCGCTGGCCGTGAACCGGCGGCTGATCCGCTCGGTGAACCGCTCCCGCGAGTTCGACTTCCGGCTGGACGGCCTGATGGGCCGCGACATCCACGGCATGACCGTCGGCGTGCTGGGCACCGGCAAGATCGGCGAGTGCTTCGCCCGGATCGCGGCCGGTTTCGGCACGACCCTGCTGGGCTGGGACGTCGCGCCGAACCCGGAGTGCGAGGCGCTCGGGATGCAGTACGTGGGCAAGGAGGAGCTGCTCTCCCGCAGCGACCTGGTCTCGCTGCACGTCCCGCTGCTGGACTCCACCCACCACGTGGTCGACCGCGAGGCGCTGGCCCTGATGAAGGACGACGCGATCCTGGTCAACTCCTCCCGCGGCGGCCTGGTCGACGCCACCGCCCTGGTCGAGACGCTGCGTGCCGGGCGGCTGGCCGGCGTCGGGCTGGACGTGTACGAGGAGGAGGCCGACGTGTTCTTCACCGACCGCTCCGCGCAGGGCATCGCCGACGACACGCTGGCCCGGCTGATCAGCTTCCCGCAGGTCCTGGTCACCTCGCACCAGGCGTACTTCACCCGCACCGCGGTCGGCCAGATCATCGACGCCACCGCCCGCAACGTGGACGACTTCGCGCAGGGCCGCACCAACGAGAACACCCTGGTGCCGCAGGGCGGCTGAGCGTTCCCGCCGGAGGGGGTGGGGGCGCGGGGGCCGGTCACCGGAGCGGCCGGCGCCGACGGGAACGCTGCCGTCCCGGGGGCACCGGCCGGGTCGGCGTAAGCGCCGCCTAGGCTTGGTCCGAACGAAACCGGACCAAACCGGACCGGGCCAACACCGGACCACACCGGACCACCGGCACCGCGGCGCGCCCGCGGCACCGGTGGGCATGGACGAAAGCGGGGCCGCCCGATGGGCGACGGCATGACGGGGATGCACCACCACGGAGGCGGACCGCTCCCCCCCTTCTCCTTCTCCCGCGCCCTGGAGTGGTCGCCGGACTGGCCCTACCTGGTGTTCTGCGCGCTCGCCCTCGGCCTGTACCTGGCGGGGGCGGTCCGGCTGTGGCGGCGCGGCGACAAGTGGCCGGTCGGCCGGTCGGTCGCCTGGACGGCGGGCGTCGGCACGGTGCTGTTGGTCACCAACACCGGCCTGAACGACTACGGCATGGTGCTGTTCAGCGCGCACATGATGCAGCACATGGTGCTCTCCATGCTCTCCCCGATCCTGCTGCTGCTGGGCGCCCCGATCACCCTCGCGCTGCGCGCCCTGCGCCCGGCCCGCAAGGGCAGCGGCAGGGGCCCGCGCGAACTGCTGGTCGCCCTGCTGCACTCCACGTACGTCCGGATCGTCTCGCACCCGGCGTTCACCATCCCGGCGTTCATCGCCAGCCTGTACGTGCTGTACTTCACGCCGCTGTTCGACTTCCTGATGCAGTACCGAATCGGGCACCTGGCGATGATGCTGCACTTCCTCGCCGTCGGCATGCTGTTCTTCTGGCCGATCATGGGCGTCGACCCGGGCCCGCACCGCCCCGGTTTCGTGATGCGGATCATCGAGCTGTTCATGGGCATGCCGTTCCACGCCTTCTTCGGCGTCGCGGTGATGATGGCCTCCGGGCAGCTGGTCTCCACCTTCAGCTCCGCGTCGGCGCCGCCGGGCACGAACCTGCACGACGACCAGCAGCTGGCGGGCGGCATCACCTGGGCGTTCGGCGAGATCCCCACCGCGATCGTGCTGATCGCGCTGACCCTGCAGTGGGCCAAGTCCGAGGAGCGGCAGGCCCGCCGCCGCGACCGGGCCGCCGACCGGGACGGCGACGCCGAGCTGGAGGCGTACAACCGGTACCTGGCCTCGCTGGACCGGAGGGCCGACCGGGCCGCCGGATGAGTGCCCCCCGTGTGACCGACCGCCCGAACGGCTTGCCGTTCGGGCGGTTCGCGTTCGTCCCGCATCCGTGCCGCACGCGGTGGGTCCGGCGGGGCCGGTCAGCCGATGCCCTGGCGGTCGGGGGTCAGGGCGAAGACGCGGTTGTCCTCGTCGTGGACGGACCCGGCGACGGCCCGTTCCAGGAGTCGGCGCTGGAGCAGCAGCGGGGCGCGGCGCTGCTCGGGGGTGATCCGCAGCAGGTCGTCGAGGGCGGCGGCGAGGCGGCGGGTGACCTGGGGCTGTCCGGCGCCGCAGATCCGGACCTCGGTGAACGCCAGGTCGACGGTGGCCTCCCAGCCCGGCACCGGCTGGACCAGCCGGACCGCGCCGTCCTTGTCGCGGTGGCGCAGCTCGCCGAGGTGGACGGGGGCGAGGACGGCGAGCAGCTGGTGGATCCGGTCGACGGCCTGGACGGCGGTGGTGGGGTCGTTGACGGCCGGGGACAGGGCCCGGACGGCGATGTCGACGAGCTGGCGGAAGCCGAAGCTGAGGTCCTGGTGCATGGTGCGGTCGACGCCGACGTTCAGCGCGGTGGTGATCCGGCGCGGCCGGGGCGCGCTGCCGCCGACCACGACCACGGTCGGGGTGCCGGGCGCGATGAAGTCGCCGATCCGCGGCACCTGGTGCAGCACCGCGTCGTGCCGCCGGGCGACCCGGATCAGCCAGCGGATGTTGACGTCGCGCAGGACGCCGCCGCGCCCCTCGTGCAGCAGCGTCGGCCCGGACGGGACGTCGCCGGGCGTCGGGCCGACCTCGGGGGCCAGCCAGCGGTAGTCCTGCAGCACCTGCAGGGACTCCCGGGTGACCCGGTCGATCACGTGCGGGACGCGCAGCAGGCGCATGGTCGCCTGCACGTACAGCACGAACAGGGCCAGGCTGAGCATCACCATGGCGAGCGCGACGACCGTCGAGACGACCGGCACGGAGACGGCGCGGGACGGGTCGTCGGTGTCGTCGTAGCCGAGCTGGACGAGCAGGGTGTAGACGAAGGTGGCCAGGCAGGTCGCGAAGGTCGCCTTGATCAGGCGGCTGCGCACGTACAGGCGCAGCACCCGGGGGCTGAACTGGCTGGCGGCCATCTGCAGCGAGACCAGCGAGATCGAGAAGACCACGCCGATGAAGGTCAGCATCGCCGAACTGACAGTGGAGACCACGCTCTTGGCGGCCGAGCTGAACGACAGCAGGGTGTCGGCGGTCTGCGCGGCGGAGGCCTCGGCGAAGATCTCGCGGTCCAGCAGGTCGGTCAGGCCCGCCAGCAGCACCGCCCCGACGCAGGTCAGCAGCGGGGCGAACCAGAACGCCTCGCGCAGGTGCTCGCGCAGCGGCGACAGGGCCCGGTAGCGGGGCCTCCGGCGCTTGCTGCCGGGCCGCTTCTCGCCGTGGCCGCCGGGCCGCTTCTCGCCGTGGCCGCTGTCCCACCCGCCGTCCCGACCGCTGCTCATCGGGCCAGGCTAGCGGCGGGTGGGGGCGGCGCCCGGGAGGGACGCGGGGCGGCGGGGACCTTTCGCGGCGGATGCGAAGATCCGGAAACGGGTAGATCGCACGGAGGGGGCGGCGTCCGGCCGTCCGCGGCGGAGAGGAGCGGGTGTGGACGCCGAGCTGCAGAAGGTCGTCACCGGGCTGGAGGAGACGCGGGAGAAGCTCCGGAGCGAAGTGGCCGCCCCGCTGCGGGCGGGCCGGGACAGGTTCCCGGAGGCGGACGAGCACCTCCTGCTGGGGGCGCTGGCGGCCATGGTGGAGTCGCTGGAGGAGATCGCGCTGGTCGCCGTCGAGCGCCGGAGCACCCACTTCACCGCGGGGCCCGCGCACGTGGCGCACGGCCACCTCGGGAGCGCCGCGGAGCGGCTGCGCGAGGCCGAGCGACAGGCCGGACGGCAGGCCGAGCGGCAGGCGGGGCGATAGGCCGGGCGACAGGCCGGGCAGAACGCCTGACACCGCCCCCGTACGCCTCCCTCCCCCGCGACGAGCGTGGTGCGGGTCACTGCGTCCCCCGCCGCGACGGCTGCTACGTTTAGTGCTAAATGCAGCTCAGGAGCAGCAGGAGGCAACCCCATGGCCGAAACCGGGGCGGGGACCGGAGCCGGGAGCGGGGGCCGGGGCGAGGGGGGCGGGCTGTCCGCGGAGGACCTGGCGGGGCGTTCGGCGGCGGCGATCGCCGCCGCGTGGCAGCGGGAGCGGCCGGGGGTGCCGACCGACTCGATCGAGATCGTCACGCCGATCTGGCGGCTGGCCAAGCTCTTCGCGGACGACCGCAACCGGGTGCTGCGGGCCGCCGGGATCGACGCGGCGACGCTCGACCTGCTCGCGGTGCTGCGCCGCTCCGGCCCCCCGTACGAGCTGACGACCCGCGAACTGACCCGGCGGACCCTGGTCACCGCGGGCGCCGTCTCGCAGCGGGTGGCCCGGGCCGAGCGGGAGGGACTGGTCCGCCGCTCCCCCGACCCGGCGGGCGGGCGGGCCGTCCTGGTCGCCCTCACCCCGGACGGGCACGCGCTCGTCGAACGCTCGGTGGACGCCGTCCTGGGCCGGGAGTCGGACCTGGTCACCGGCCTGTCCCCGGCCGAACGCGGGCAGCTCGCCGGACTGCTGGACCGCCTGCTCACCGACCTGCACGGGCGGATCGGCCCGAGCGACTGACCGCCGCAGGGCCCCGGGGCCGGCCGGGTCCGGTGGTGCGGGCGGTTCCGCCGGGCCCTTCGCGGTGCGGGCGTTCCGCCTCTGCAACGATGGGCCGCATGCGAGCAGCGGATCGGCCGGACGCGCCGGGCACAGCAGGCGTGGCGGGTGCGGCCAGCGCCGGACTCTCGGCGCGGATCGGGTTGCGGCTGCGCGAGTTGCGCGCCTCCCGCGGGCTCTCGCTCTCGGAGCTGGCGCGGCGTTCGGGCGTCGGCAAGGCCACCCTGTCGGGGCTGGAGTCGGGCACCCGCAATCCGACGCTGGAGACGCTGTACGCGCTGACGACCGCGCTGGGCCTGCCGCTGAGCGCCGTGCTGCAGGACTCCGGGCGGGCGGCCGGGCCCGAGGTGTCGGGGCGGGCGGCCGGGCCCGAGGTGTCGGGGCGGACGGCCGGGCCCGAGGTGTCGGGGCGGGTGCTGGACGCCGTGCTGCTGGAGCGGTTCGAGGACGCGGCGGCGGTGTCGGAGACGTACCGGGTCCGGATCCGGCCGGGCGGGGTGCAGCGTTCCGCGGCGCACCCGCCGGGGACGGTGGAGCACCTGGTCGTCCTGTCGGGCACCGCCCTGGTGGGCGCGGAGTCCTCGCCCGTGCCGGTCGCCGCGGGCGGGCACCACACCTGGGCGGCGGACGTCCCGCACCGCTACGAGGCGGTCGGGGCGGGCGTCGAGGCGGTGCTGGTGATCCGCCACCCGCACGGCTGAGCGGGCGGTGACGGGCCGTCAGACCACCGGCGGCCGGGGCGGGGCCGGGGCCTCGGTCGGACCAGGCGGTGCAGCTCTCGGCGTTCGTGGCGAGGGGGAGGCCCGGGGTCTGTTCCCGGGCCGCGCCGGGCGGGAGGAAGGCGGCCGGGGCGGCCGGGGCGTGCGGGACGCGGTCGGCGGCGACGGGGCGGTCTGCGTGGGCGGGACGGTCTGCGTGGGCGGGACGGACGAGGTGGCGGCCGGCGTGATCGCCGCCCAGAGCCCGAGGAGAGTCCGTCGTCTCATCGTGTTCATCGTGCCTCCTGCGTACGGTGGTTGGGCTTCCCCCGTGGCGGCGTGCCGGTTCGGCCGCCGCGTACGCCCGCCGGAGGATCCGGGCCCGCCGGGTGGCTCCCCGTTGATCACGGGCGGTCGGCGTGCCATCCTCTGCGCTCCGGAACGTCGCTGCCGCGGCGGCCGGATCCGACGGAGGGGGAACGGGTGACGAGCGGGGGCCGGACAGCGCGGACGGTGGTGCGCGGGGACGTCGAACTGCACTGCCGGGACTGGGCGGGCGCCGCGGACCGGCGTCCGGTGCTGCTGCTGCACGGGCTGGCCGGGCACGCGGGCGAGTGGGACGCGCTGGCCGCGGCGCTGGCCCCCGGACGCCGGGTGGTGGCCTTCGACCAGCGCGGGCACGGGCGTTCCACCCGCCGCCCCGCGCACGTCGACCGGGCCGCGTACGTCGCCGACGTGCTCGCCGTCGCGGACCGCCTCGGGCTGGAACGGCCGCTGCTGGTCGGGCAGTCGCTCGGCGGCCACACCGCGCTGCTGGCCGCCGCCGCGCACCCGGGCCGGTTCGGCGCGCTGGTGCTGGTCGAGGCCGCCGCCGGGCGCGCCGAGGACGCTCCCGCGCAGATCGGCAACCTGCTGGGCGGGTGGCCGCTGCCCTTCCCGGACCGGGCCGCGGCCGTCGGGTTCTTCAGCGGCGGCCCGGGCGGCGAGAGCTGGGCGGACGGTCTGGAGCGGCGCCCGGACGGCTGGTGGCCGCGCTTCGACACCGAGGTGATGGTCGCTTCGATGGCTCCGCTCGCCGCCCGCGACCACTGGGAGGACTGGGCCGCACTGACCTGTCCGACCCTGCTGGTGCTCGGGCAGCACGGCATCATCCCGCCCGCCGAGGCCGACCGGATGCTGGCGCTGCGCCCCGAGGTCCGCGCGGCCAGCCTGCTGGGCGCCGGGCACGACGTGCACCTGGAGCGGCCGGGCGAACTGCACCGGCTGATCGGCGAGTTCCTGGAGGAGTTGGAGGAGGAGCCGGAGGAGCTGGAAGGGCCGGAGGAGCTGGAAGGCTGACCCCCGTAGTCCGCTCTCCCCGGGGCGGCGGCCGGTGGCGCGCAGTGGGCGGGCAGCGGGCGGGTAGCGGGCGGGTAGCGGGCGGGGAGGAGCACGGTCGCCGAACTCGTGGCCGAGGCACCCGGGTTGACGGTACCGGTCCCGGCACGACCAGGTGTGTTCGGGTCGGCGGGCTGGCAGGATGCCGGGATGGACGAGATCATCCGCGCCGCGGGCGCACTGCTGGGTCAGCCCCTCCGGTACCCCGTCGATCTCGGCGGGAGTCCGCGGAGCACCGTGCTGCGCTGCCGGACGGCCACCGGCGGGAGCGTGATCCTCAAGGCGTTCGCCGACGGGCCCGAGGCGCGGCGCGCGTACGCCGGCGAGCGGGCCGGGCTCTCGCTCGGCCTGGCCGGGCCGGAGTTGCTCGCCGCGGACCACGAGCGGCGGTTGCTGGTGATGGCCGACCTGGGGGACGCGCCCACACTGGCGGACCTGCTGCTGGGCACCGATCCGAAGGCCGCAGAGGGCGGCCTGCTGGAGTGGGCCCGCGGCCTGGGGCGGCTGGCGGCCCGTTCGGTGCCGCGGCGCGCCGAGTTCGCGGCCCTCTGGCAGCAGTACGGCCGGGGTCTGCCGAGCTGGGAGGACGAGCCGTGGCAGCGGCAGAACGCCGACGCCTTCCTCGACCTGCTCGCCGAGTGCGGCCTGACCGCCCCGCCCGGGCTGGCCGACGAGCTCACCGCCGTCGGCACCGCGGACGGCGAGCGGTACCCCGGCTTCACTCCGGGGGACACCTGCCCCGACAACAACCTGCTCACCCCGGAGGGCCTGCGGCTGCTCGACTTCGAGGCGGCCGGCTACCAGTCGGTCTTCCTGACCGCCGCCTACTGCCGGATGCCGTTCTCCAGCTGCTGGTGCGTCTACCGGCTGCCGGCCGACCTGGCCCGGCGGGTCGAGGAGTCCTACCGGTCCGAGGTGGTGACGCCGTACCCCGACCTGGCCGAGGAGGGGCTCTGGCAGGCCGGGACGGCCCGGGCCGCGGTGGTCTGGACGGTCGACTCGACGCTGCACCTGCTGCGCCGCGCGCTGCCCGAGGACGGGCCGATGCACCGCACCCGCCGACCGGTGCCCACCCGCCGCCAGGTGCTGCGGCACCGCTGGACGCACGCACTCGGGCTGACGGAGTACCCGGCGTTCACCGCGACCGTGCGGCTCCTGCTCTCCGAGCTCGCCACGGGGTGGGACGTGCCCGAGCTGCCCGGCTACCCGGCGTTCCGCTCGGTCGGGTGACGGTCCGGCGAAGGTCCGGTGACGGCGGGGGCGGCGGGGGCGGCGGCGTGTCGCGCACCGCCGTCACGCAGCACCGCCGTCACGCAGCACCGCCGTCATGCAGCGTCACGTGTCGTCGTTCCGGCCGAGCAGCAGGGTGGCCTGCGGGAAGCGTTCGCCGGGGGCGGGAGCGCGCAGGGTGCGGGCGGTCTCGGTGAAGCCGGCCTGCCGGAAGAGGGCGGCGAGGGTGTCGACCGGCCAGCGGTGGGCGGTGGTGACCTTGTGGTCGAACGGGACCGGGCGGTCGGTGTCGCCGAGTTCGGGGGCGGCGGCGAAGAAGCCGGTCAGCAGCAGGCCGCCGGGGGCCAGGACGCGGTGCAACTCGGCTATTGCGGTGGGGAGTTCGGCGGGCTGGAGGTGGATCAGCGAGTAGCGGGCGAGGATCGCGCCGAGGCTGCCGTCGGCGAGCGGGAGCGCCGTCAGCGTGCCCCGCACGAACGGCCGTGCCGGGTGGGCGAGTCGGGCCTGGGCGAGCATGCCGGCCGAGAGGTCCAGGCCGAACGCGCGGGCGCCGAGCCCGGCGAGCAGTTCCGTCGCCTCCCCCGGCCCGCAGCCGAGGTCGCCCACCGGCCGTCCGAGCCCGGCCACCGGGGGCGCCGCGACCAGCTGCCGGATCAGCGCCAACTCCGCTTCCTTGCCGCCGAGTTCGCCCCGGAACAGGGTGGCGTACAGCTCCGCCACCCCGTCGTACGCCTGCCCGATCCCGTCGTACGCCGTCACCTGCCGCACCCCCGTCATCCGCCGCCCGCCGCCCGTTGCCCGTCGCCCGTCGCCCGCTCCGTGGAAGCGCTCAGCCTAGACCGCCTTCCCCTTCCGGGCCTCGGCGGAAAAGGCGTTGCGGGCGGGGGCGGTGGGGTGCGTACACTCCGGGCATGGCCGTCGTAGCGATCTCTCGCCGATTTACCGGCCCCCCGGCTCCCGATGGGTGCCGCAGGGGGTTGGTTCCGTTGCGCCGGTAGGGAGTTCGGCGGATCGGGTCGGCCCGGCGGCGGGTCGTGCCCAGGGGCCGGGGGGGTGGGTGTTCCCCCCTGTTGGTCCCGTCCCGATCCGTCCTGCTTGGAGCACGCCATGACCGTCCACCCCGCCGGTGGCAGCGCCGTCCGTCCCCTCTCCCCCGAACAGCTCGCCCGTGACCTCGCCGTCCGCGACCTGACCGATCCGGCCGCCGGGCCGCACGCCCTGCAGCTGGTCGTCGACCTCGCGGTGCGGGCGCTGGCCGGGCGTTGGGGCTGCCCGGTGCGGGTGCACCGGGGCGAGCGGGTGGTGACCGTCGCCGACAACTACGACCACCTCAACTACCGCGGTGACGACATCACCCGGGACGCCCGCTACACCCGGTACGTCGACGACCGGCGGATGCTGCGCAGCCACTCCAGCGCGCTGGTCCCGGGCGCGCTGCGGGCCCTCGCCGCGCGGGCGGCGGCCGGGGAGGCGCCGGAGGCGGTGCTGCTGGCCTGCCCGGGCCTGGTGTACCGGCGCGACAGCATCGACCGGCTGCACAGCGGCACCCCGCACCAGCTGGACCTGTGGTACCTGACCCGCCGCCCGGTCCCGGCCGGGCCGGCTGACCTGACCGGGATGATCGCCGCGCTCGCGGAGGCGCTGCTGCCGGGGGCGGAGTACCGCACCGAGGAGCGCGTCCACCCGTACACCCTGGCGGGGCGTCAACTGGACGTCGCGGCGGGCGGGGAGGGCGAGTGGGTGGAGGTCGCCGAGTGCGGGCTCGCGCACCCCGAGGTGCTGGCGGGGGCCGGGCTGGGGCCGGAGTGGAGCGGGCTGGCGCTCGGCATGGGGCTGGACCGGGTGCTGATGCTGCTCAAGGGCGTCCCGGACATCCGCCTGCTGCGCTCCGCGGACCCCGCCGTGGCCGCCCAGCTCACCGACCTCGCCCCGTACCGGCCGGTCTCCGCGCTGCCCGCGGTCCGCCGCGACCTGTCCGTCGCGGTGGACGGCGCCGACCTCGCCGAGGACCTCGGCGACCGCGTCCGGGACGCCCTCGGTGCGGACGCGGACTGCGTGGAGACCGTCGAGGTGCTCTCCAGCACCCCCTGCCGCGTCCTGCCCCCGCAGGCCCTGGCCCGGCTCGGCGCCCGCCCGGACCAGCACAACCTGCTGGTCAAGGTCGTCCTGCGCGACCTGCACCGCACCCTCACCGACGCGGACGCCAACGCCCTGCGCGACCGCGTCTACGCCGCCCTGCACCAGGGCACCGCCCACCAGTGGGCGTCCAGCACGGCCCCCTGACGGCCCGCTCGTGATCGGCAGCACCCGGAAGGAGGCGGTGCTGCCGCTCCGCTCGGCGATCAGCGCGCTCGCGTGGAACCGTGCCGCCCGTGACGTTGCGCGACCATTTCAACAACGCGCGTGAGCTGCGCGTTCGGCGGGAACTCCACTACTGAGACGCCGGGTGGTGGCCTTTCCGGGAGCGGAGCCACCTGTTCCGAGGAGGATTTCCGTGGCACCGCAGAAAGCCCCGTCCGGGAAGCCGACCGGGATCGGCGGCGCACCGCCGCCGCCGCCCGGTCCGGCCAATCCGCCGCCACCGCACGGGAGGTGACCGGGCGGCCCGTCACTTCCGGTAGCGGGCGACGCGCTCCTGGAGGGCGGCCTTGACCTGCGGCCACTCGTCGTCGGTGATCGAGAAGATCGCGGCGTCCCGCAGGCGGCCGTCCTCGCCGGGGGCCCAGGAGCGCGACCAGTTGCGCAGGACGCCCTCGAAGCGGGCGCCGACGGAGGCGATGGCGGCGCGGGAGCGTTCGTTGCGGGCGTCGGTCTTGAGGTCGACCCGGCGGACGCCCAGCTGTTCGAAGGCGTGCTGGAACAGGAGCAGTTTCGCCTCGGCGTTGACGCCGGTGCCCTGGGCGGAGGCGGCGAGCCAGGTGAAGCCGACCTCGACGGCGTACAGGATGTCGGTGTCGAGGAGGGTCCGCGGCTCCCAGAGGGCGGTGGCGCCGACGGCCCGGCCGGTGGCCCGGGAGATCTGCGCGTACGGGGCGAGTCGGCCGGTGGCGACGCGGCCGTGCTGGGTGTCGATGTAGTCGGCGACCTCGTCGGCGCGCGGTACCCAGGTGAACCCGTAGCTGCTGCGGCCCTCCTCCGCGGCCTGCGCCAGCTCCGCGGCGTGCCGCTGCTCCAGCGGCTCCAGCCGCACCAGGGCGCCCTCCAGCACGGGGCCCTCCAACCGGTATCCCATGACCGCTCCGTTCGTTCGGGATCTTCGTCGACAGCAGCGAACCGGCCCGGGCGGAGCGGCGTCAACGGAGTTTCGCCCCGTGGATGCCAACTCCTGGACGTACAAGCCTCTTTGTACTCTGCCGTTGTACGACTCCTCTTGTACGCTCCCGGCACGACCGACGAACTCCCCGCCGCCCGGCGGATATCCGACGCGCTCGCGCCCTCCGCCCTCGCCCATCCGCCCCGGCGGCGGCTGCTGGACCTGCCGAAGGTGCACGGCCCGGCCACGGTCGGCCTGCTGGCCGAGTGCTCGGGTGAGGCGGTGGGCAGTGCCTGCCACCACCTGCGGGTGCCGGCGAAGGCCGAACTGATCGAAGAGGCACCGGAGTTGGCGCGGGACCGGCGGGAGCGCCGGGAGCGGCGGGGCCGCTCCCGTCCCAGGGCGGTCCCGCCGCTCGCGGGGTGGGGGTGAATCGTCAGGGCTGGGTGCTGAGTTGGGCGAGGGTGGCGAGGAACTCGGTCTCGGCGGCGGTCTTGTCGAGGCCGAGGGAGGTGAGGACGCCGTCGCCCGCCTCGTGCTCGAGGAGGGCGAGCAGCAGGTGCTCGGTGCCGACGTAGTTGTGGCCGAGGCGGAGGGCCTCGCGCATGGTGAGTTCGAGGACCTTCTTGGAGCCCGCGTCGTAGGGGACGAGTTCGGGGACCTCCGCGGCGGCGGGCGGCAGCGCGGCCAGGGCGGCGGTCCGGACGGTGTCGAGGGGGACGCCGCTGGTGACGACGTACGCGGCGGCGAGGCCCTCGGGTTCGGTGAGCAGGCCGAGGAGCAGGTGTTCGGGGCGGACCTCGTCGTGGCGGGCGTCCTTGGCGGCCTGGTGGGCGGCCATCACGACGTTGCGGGCGCGCGGGGTGAAGCGGTTGAAGCCCTGGGCGGTGTCGATGTCGCCGACCTCGCCCGGGCCCTTGGGGACGAAGCGCTTCTGGGCGGCCTGGCGGGTGACGCCCATGCTGCGGCCGATGTCGGTCCAGGACGCGCCGGAGCGGCGGGCCTGGTCGACGAAGTGGCCGATCAGGTGGTCGGCGACGTCGCCGAGGTGGTCGGCGACCAGCACCGCGCTGGAGAGTTGGTCGAGCGTTTCGGAGTGCGACTTCTTGATGCCCTCGATCAGGTCGTCGAGCCGGATGGAGGGCTTCGCGCCGGAGGTGTCTGCCATGAGGCAACCCTAGGTTGACAGTCACAGGGGTGTCAACCACGGGTTGACACCCCCGGGTGCGGCCGATTCCTACTCGCTGGTAGGGGTGTTTCGGCCGAGTTCACCCTTCGGCCGCCCGCTGTCTTGTCCACGTCACGGAAGCCCGAGTTGGATGCACGGCATCGACCGGCCCTCCTCGCCCACCGGAGCCTCCATGCCCCTCCCTCGCACGGCCCACGCCGCCCGCGCCGCCGCCGCACTCGCCCTCGCCGCAGCCCTGGCGACGTCCACCCAGGCCGTCACCGCAGCCGCCGCGCCTGCCGGGGCCGTGCCTGCCGGGACCTCGTCCGCCGGGGCCGTGTCCGCCACCGTCGCCCCGCTGGACGTGCTCAGCTACAACACCTTCCTGATGAGCACCTCGCTGTACCCGAACTGGGGCCAGGCGCAGCGCGCGCAGGCCATCGCGGGTGCGGACTTCTTCCGGGGCCACGACGTGGTGGTGCTGCAGGAGGCGTTCGACAACGCGGCCTCGGACGCGCTGGCGGCGAAGGCGGCGGACGCCTACCCGTACCGCACCCCGGTGGTGGGCCGCTCGACCTCCGGGTGGGACGCCACGTCCGGCGGCTACAGCGGCGCGACGCCGGAGGACGGCGGGGTGCTGCTGCTGAGCAGGTGGCCGGTCCTGCGCAAGGAGCAGTACGTGTTCGAGGACGCGTGCGGTGCGGACTGGTGGTCCAACAAGGGGTTCGTCTACGCGCAGATCAACGTGGCCGGGCAGCTCACCCACGTGGTCGGCACGCACCTGCAGTCCACCGACCCCGGCTGCGCGAGCGGGCAGGCCGCGGACGTCCGGGCGGAGCAGTTGCAGGCGGTGCGGGCGTTCCTGGACGCGAAGCGGATCCCGGCGGACCAGCCGGTGGTGCTGGCGGGCGACCTGAACGTCGACTCGCACGGCGACGAGTACCCGGCGCTGCTGGCCAACGGCAACCTGGCCCCGGCGACGGCCCGCACCGGCTGGGCGGACTCCTTCGACACCGTCGACAACTCGATCGCGGCCTACCGGTACCCGGGCGAGCCGGCCGAGGACCTGGACTACGTGCTGTACCGCGCCGACCACGCCCGCCCGCAGCAGTACACCAACACGGTGCACCGCTTCCACTCCGCGCCGTGGACGGTGAGCAGTTGGGGCACCTCGTACACGTACACCGACCTGTCGGACCACTACCCGCTGCTGGCGGGCTGAGGCCCCGGGAACGGCCGGACGCCGCCCGCCCGGGGGGAGTTCCGGGCGGGCGGCGTCCTTGCGGGCGGCGGGTACCACCGGCCGCGGGTACTACCCGCCGCGGGGGCTACCGGCCGCGGGGGCTACTGACGGGGCTGGGCGAAGCGGACCATGTTGCCGGCCGGGTCGCGGAAGGCGCAGTCGCGGACGCCGTAGGGCTGGTCCATCGGCTCCTGGAGCACGTCGGCCCCGGTGGCGCGGATCTTCTCGAAGGTGGCGTCGCAGTCGGGGGTGCGGAAGTTGACGGCGCGCAGCAGGCCCTTGGCGAGCAGTTCGGCGGCGGCCTGGCGGTCGGCGTCGGTGGCGCCGGGGTCGGCGACCGGGGGTTCGAGCACGACCTCGACCTCGGGCTGGGCGGCCGAGCCGAGGGTGACCCAGCGCATCCCCTCGAAGCCGACGTCGTTGCGCACCTCCAGGCCGAGGGCGTCGCGGTAGAAGCCGAGGGCGGCGTCGTGGTCGTCGACGGCGATGAAGCACTGCGAGAGCTTGATGTCCATGCCCCCGACGCTACTGATCGGCGGCGGCTTGCGCTTCTCCGTTCCTGATCTCCTGCCCCGCGTCCCGTTCCGGGCGGCCGGTGCCGGTGCCGCGGATCGGGCGGGTCAGGTACATCGCGACGCAGGCGGTGATGTGCTCGGCGGCGCTGTGGTCGCGGGCCCGGTAGGCGCTGGGGCTCTCGCCGACGAGTTCGGTGAAGCGGGTGCTGAAGGAGCCCAGCGAGGTACAGCCGACGGCCATGCAGACGTCGGTGACGGAGAGGTCGCCGCGGCGCAGCAGGGTCTTGGCGCGTTCGATGCGGCGGGTCATCAGGTAGCTGTAGGGGGTTTCGCCGTACGCGGCGCGGAAACTGCGCTGGAAGTGGCCGACGGACATCAGGGCGACCTTGGCGAGGGCCGCGACGTCCAGTGGTTCGGCGTAGTCGCGGTCCATGGTGTCGCGGGCCTTGCGGAGGCGTTTGAGGTCGTCGATCTGCACGGCGCCCAGGGTAGCCGGGCGGTCGGACGGACAGGCGGTGGGGCGGGCAGCCGAAAGGCCAAAGGCCAAAGGCCAAAAGGGCGGGTGGAGGGGCGAGGGGACGGTGGGGGCAAGACGATGATCTGCCTACCGTTCATCGCATTCCGGAACGGGCGTGGCATTCGGGTGAGTTGCGGGTGGGTCGGATTCCCGTTCGCGGTTTTCCCGCTGCTAGCTTTTGAGTCACGCGAGGGAGCCGGGTGGAGTGGCCGAGAGGCGAGGCAACGGCTTGCAGGGCCGTGTACATGGGTTCGATTCCTGTCTCCACCTCCTCGCTCCCCTCGATCGTCCGCCCCCGCCCGGTTGGCCGGGCGGCAGTCGAGGAAGGAGTGGCCCTGATGGCCATCGCCACCGTCAATCCGGCCGACGGCCGCACCGTCGAGGTCTTCGATCCGCTGGACGAGGCCGCCGTGGAGCGCCGGTTGGCCCGGGCCCAGTCGGCGTTCGAGTCCTGGCGGCTCACCACGTTCGCACACCGCGCCGAACTGATGCACCGGGCCGCCGAGTTGCTCGACCAGGCGAATGACAAGGTCGCCCGGACGATGACCCTGGAGATGGGCAAGCCGCTGGCGCAGGCCCGGGCCGAGGCGGCGAAGTGCGCGAAGGCGATGCGCTGGTACGCGGACCGGGCCGAGGCGCTGCTCGCCGACGAGCACCCGGCCGCGGAGGACGTGCAGGACTCGGGCGGGGTGTCGGCGTTCGTCCGGTACCGGCCGCTGGGGCCGGTGCTGGCCGTGATGCCGTGGAACTTCCCGTTCTGGCAGGTGGTGCGGTTCGCCGCGCCCGCGCTGATGGCGGGCAACGTGGGCCTGCTGAAGCACGCCTCGAACGTGCCGCGGACGGCGCTCGCGCTGGAGGAGTTGTTCGCCCGGGCCGGGTTCCCGCAGGGCTGCTTCCAGACGCTGCTGATCGGCTCGTCCGCGGTGGAGGCGGTGATCCGGGACGAGCGGGTCGTGGCGGTGACGCTGACCGGCAGCGAGGGCGCGGGCCGGTCGGTGGCGGCGGTCGCCGGGGACGAGATCAAGAAGACGGTGCTGGAGCTGGGCGGCAGCGACCCGTTCCTGGTGCTGCCCTCGGCGGACGTGGCGGCCGCGGCGGAGCGGGCGGTGACGGCGCGGGTGCAGAACAACGGGCAGTCCTGCATCGCCGCGAAGCGCTTCATCGTGCACACGGACGTGTACGAGGAGTTCCTGTCCGCGTTCACCGAACGGATGCGGGCGCTGACGGTCGGCGACCCGGCCGCGGAGGGCACCGAGGTCGGGCCGGTGGCCACCGAGCAGGGCCGCACCGACCTGGAGGAGCTGGTCGCGGACGCGGTCGGGCACGGCGCGTCCGTCGAGTGCGGCGGCGGCCGGCCGGACGACCCGGCGCTGGGGCGCGGCTGGTACTACCTGCCGACGGTGCTGACCGGGGTGACCCCCCGGATGCGGATCCACCGCGAGGAGGCGTTCGGCCCGGTCGCCACCGTCTACCGGGTCGCCGACCTGGACGAGGCGATCGCCGTCGCCAACGACTCGCCGTTCGGCCTGAGTTCGAACGTCTGGACCACGGACGACGCGGACCGCGAGCGGTGCGTGCGCGACCTCCGGGCGGGCGGCGTCTTCTTCAACGGCATGACGGCCTCGCACCCGGCGTTCCCGTTCGGCGGGGTCAAGCGCTCCGGCTACGGGCGGGAGCTGTCCGGTCACGGCATCCGCGAGTTCTGCAACGTCACCACGGTGTGGTCCGCGAGCTGAGCCACGGGCGCGGGTGCGGGCGCGAGCGCGGGAGGGCGCGGCGGGGCCGGTCCGGGGAGCAGCTCCGGACCGGCCCCGCCGTGTTGCCGCAGGTCAAGCGGTGTGGGTGTGCGGGTGCGCGTGTTCGTGGCGGCCGACGAACTGGGTGACGAACGCGACGATGGTGACGGCCCACACCACCGAGAACACGATCAGCAGCCAGAGCTGGGTGATCTGCGCCGCGACCAGGCCGAGGCCGAGCGACAGCGCGAGCAGGAAGACCAGCGAGGAGTTGTGCTTGGCGGTCAGCCAGGCGACCAGCCGGTGGAACGGGCCGGGTCGCGGCGTTCCGGTAGCGATCGTGGACATCGCTCTCACCTCCGCAGAGTTCAACGTCCGTTCGAGTATCCCGCTGGTCAGCGCCCCCGGCAGCCCGGGTAGCATCACGGCGAGCACCGACGAGGGGGACGTTGATGTCGAAGCACGGGGCGCTGCGGGCGCTGGAGCGGCTGGCCTCCGGGCTGCCGGACGGCGCGGAGCTGTACCGGCTGCGCCCGGACGGGCGGGTGCTGCGCGCGGACCGCACCGGCGGGCGGGAGCTCGGCCCGCAGGACCCGGACAGCGGGCTGCTGCGCTTCATCGACGACCGGCAGTGGGCGCACTACTTCGTCGGGGACGCCGCGACCTCCCCGGAGCGCCCGTCGAACGCCACCTACAAGTTGGGCCTGGTCGCCCCGCACAGTGCGTTCACCCCGCACGCGCACGGCGGTGAGCACCTGGTGCTGGCGCTCGGCCCGGCCTCCTGCGGCCTGTACGACGCGCGGCGGCGCCGGGTGGTGGAGGTCCGACTCGCGCCGGGCACGCTGGTCCGGATCCCCGAGCTGATGCCGCACTCCTTCGGCAACCGGGGCGGCGACCGGCTGGCGATCCTGGCGGCGAACACCGGCTACGGCATCGACCACGAGGACTACGCGATCACCGCGGAGGCCGCCGAGCGGCGCGGCGAGCCCGAACTGGCCGCCGCGCTGCGGGAGGTGACGGCCGCCCGGCATCCGGGTACGGTCACCTTCCGGGAGCGGATCGCGCACCGGCTGCGCCTGGCGGCGGCCGCGCTGGAGGAGGGCGGCCGGTGAGGCGTCCGGGGGGAGGGCGGCCGGTGAGGCGTCCGGGGGGAGGCGCGGAGGTCCGGCCGGGCCGGTGCAACGCCCCGGCTCCCGTACGCGTCTGACGGGGTGTCCGGCTGCTCCCCCGCTCCCCGTCCCGTTCCCCGCCGCGCCCCTCGCACCGCTCCCCGCCCCGTTCCCTTCCCCCGTCAGCTTCCCCGACCGAGGACGCCCGTCGACCTGGGAGGACGCCCGATGATCTGCCCGCACTGCCGCCTCAACCGCCGACAGCGGGAGCGTGGCAACCACACCTGTTCGCACTGCCGGAAGGTGTTCGCGCTCGACCCGAAGGTCGATCCGGGGCGCCTGCACGACCTGAAGTTCCGCGAGCTGGTGGCGAAGTCCGCCCCCGGCGGGCTGCGGATCACCGTCGAGCAGCTGTACTGGACCAACGAGCGCCGCCTGTACCGTTTCCCGACCGGGCTGCAGCGGCGCGGCAGCACGGTGACCGGGGTGGTGCTGGCGGTGGCCACGCTCTTCGTCGCCGCGCTGTCCGTCGCCATCGGCGGCCTCGCCTGCCTGCTGCTCGATCCGCTCGCGCTGCTCTGCGGCGTGCAGTCCTACCGGCAGTTCCGGAACTCCGGCCGCTACCACCCGCCACAGCCGTTCCGGCACTGGATCCGGCTCCCCGACTTCGAGCGACGGGTGGTGGCCCGCTGGCGCCAGGTGTACGGGGCGCTGCCGGACGGGGTGGTGGACGGCGGCCCGTCCGCGGCCGCCTTCGCCCGGCCGAAGGACCCCCGGGTCGTGGTGCTGTGCGAACTGCCGGGCGTGGTCGCGTTCCTGCGCGCCAACGGCTTCGCCGAGCGCCACCGGGCGCTGCTGCTGCAGCAGCCGGACCAGATCCCGCCCGGGCTGCCCGTGGTGCTGGTGCGCGACCTGTCGCTGGACGCGCTGGTCCGGGCGGTGGAGCTGCGCGCGAGGTTCGCGGGCCACCGGGTGGTGGACTGCGGGCTGCTGCCGCGCTCCGTCGAGCTGCCCGCGCGGATGGTCCGGCTGCGCGACACGAGCAGGTTGTGGCAGGAGCCGTCCGCGGCCCTGGCCGCCTCCCCGGCGTGGCGGCGCCTGCCGGAGCAGGAGCGGGAGTGGCTGTGCGGCGGCTGGTCCTCGCCGCTGATCGCCCTGCCGCCGGTGAAGCTGATGAACATGCTGGACAAGGCCGTCGGACGGGCCCTGGCCGCCCCGCCCGTCGCACCCCCCGTCGCGCTGACGAAGGCGGGGGCCGAGCCCGAGAGCGCGGCCGAGACCCGGCGGCGGGCCGAGCGGATCGGCTTCCTCACCTGGCCGCAGGCCGTCCCCGCCCCGCGCGCCGCCTCCGACGCCCCGGCTCCCCACCTGAAGGACGGCGGTCGATGATCCCGGTACCCGAGCGGCTGCTCGAACTGGCCCTGCGGCGGGCTGCCGAACGCTGCGCCCGGCCCGGGCAACTCGCCTTCACCGCACGGCAGTTGTACTACGAGACGGATCGAGTGCTGTTCCCGCTGCACCGCGGTCCGCACCGGCTGCGGTACACCACCCGGGCGCTGCTGTCCGAGGCCCGGTTCGCGGCCGCGCTCGCCCGGCGCCCCGAGCTGGGCGTCCTGCCGGACGCGCCGGCCGCGCCGTTGCACCGGCCGGGGCCGGAGGGTGACCTGTACGACTACGCCTTCCCCCGGCTGCTGGTCTGCCAGGATCCGGGGATCGCCGGCATGCTGCGGGCCAACCGGCTGCACCTGGAGGGGGCCTGCCCGGTCCTGACCCCCGAGCGGCTACCGCTGGACGGGCGGCTGCTGGCCGCGATGGGGCGGGCCGACGGGGCGGTGGTGCACGTGCTGCACGACGCCTCCCCGGCGGGGCTGGCGCTGTTCCTGCGGGTGCGCGAGCACGCCGGGCCGCGGCTGCGGGTGCGTACCGCGGGGCTGTTGCCGCGGCACGCCGCCGCCCTGCACCTGGCTGCGCTGTCCGGCCACCCCCGGTGTCCGGTCGAGGAGTTGCCCGCGGAGCTGCCCGCCGCCGAGCGGGCCTGGCTGGCGGGCGGCCGGGTCGCCGAACTGGCCGCCGTCCGCCCGGCCCGGCTGCTGCGGGCGGTGCTGCGCACCGTCCGCGGCGGCGGTTTCGCCCCGCCCGCCCGTCCGGCCGCGCCCACCCGGGCCCGGGACACCGGTTTCCTGACCTGGCCGACGCCCTGACCCCGCGAGGACGAGGACGATGACGCAGCCACCCGAAATCACCTACAGCGACGAGCTGTTGGCCGACGGCACGGTGCACCGCCGGTACTCCGACGGCCGCAGCGAATGGCGCAGCCGCGGCGGCGACGGCCGGATCCACTGGCGCGACGACCGGGGCGGCTCCGGCACCGACGAACGGCTGGGCCGCGACCTGGTCAAGCGCGTCCACGCGGACGGCCGGGTCGGCTACGGCCGCGACATCGGCTACGGCCGCACGGTGTGGGGGCAGGGCCAGTACGTGCTGGTCAACCGCAGTTCGTTCCCGGGCCGGGTCGGCGTGGTGCTCGGCGCCCTCGGCCTGGGCGCGGGCGTCGCCGCCGTGCAGTACGCGCCCGAGCTCCTCTCCGACGACGAGGAGGAGGAACTGCGCCGCCAGGCGGCCGAACGCGCCCGCTCCGGGGGCGACGGCGGCGGGGACGGCGGCAGCGGCGGGGACGGCGACTTCGACGACGGGGACGACCGTCGCCCTGATGACGGGTTCGACGCGGACGGGTTCGGGAGTGCCGGGGACGGCGCCGACGGCGGCGACCCGGTGGACGACGGCTGGGACGGGGACGACTTTGGCTGAGCTGCGCCAGGAGACGACGACCCGCGCCGCCGCCGCGTCCGGCCGCGCGGCCCCGCGCCGTCCGGCCCGCTACGCGGTCAGTTCGCTGCCCGCCCCGGCCCGCACGCCCGAACCCGGCCTGGTGGCCGGGCCGTTCGAGGCGGCGGGGCGGCGGCTGTCGGCGGCGCTGCTGGCCGGGGTGCCGGGCTGCGCGGACGGGCCGTTCACGGTGGACGGGCGCACCGCGGTCGGCGAGGTGACGCTGCACAACCGGGACGAGCTGCTGGCCGCGCTGTCCGCCGCCGGGCGCCCGGCCGAACCGTCCTGCCCGGACGGCGAGTTGCTGCTGCGCTGCTGGCTGGCGCTGGGCGCGGACGGGCTGCGGGCCGCGGACGGGATGTTCACCCTGGCGGTGCTGGACGGGCCGGACGTGGTGCTGGTGCGCGACCACGTCGGTGCCCGCACCGCGTTCCACTGCCGGACGGCCGACGGCGGCTGGGCGGCGTCCAGTTCGCTGCGGGCGCTGCGGACCAGGCCGGACGTGGACACCGGGCTGGACCTGGCGGCGGTGCGCTCCTTCCTGACCTTCGCCTACCTGCCGGGCGAGGAGACCCTGCTGCGCGGCGTCCACGAGCTGCTGCCCGGCCGGGTCACCCGGCTGCGGCCGGACGGGCGGGTGGACGTCGAGGTGTTCTGGGAGCCGCGGGCCGGGGCGGCGGAGGGCAGTCTGACGGCTCGTCAGCATGCCGAGGGTCTGCGGGAGTTGCTGGAGCGGGCGGTGGCGCGGCGGCTGCCGGAGGGCGGCCGGGAGGTGGCGGTGCTGCTGTCCGGCGGGGTGGACAGCTCGCTGGTGACGGCGCTGGCCGCCCGCCTGCACGGGGGGACGGTGCGCACCTACTCGATCAGTTTCGGTGCCGAACTGCCCAACGAGCTGGGCTACTCGGGGCTGGTGGCGGCGCACTGCGGGACGGCGCACCGGGTGCTGACGGTGCCCGGGGAGCAGGTCGCGGCGCGGCTGGCCGACACCGTGGCGCTGCTGGACAGCCCGGTCGGGGACCCGCTGACGGTGCCGAACCTGATGCTCGCGGAGGCGGTGGCGGGCGACGGGATCGCGGTGTCGCTGAACGGCGAGGGCGGCGACCCGGTGTTCGGCGGGCCGAAGAACCTGCCGATGCTGGTGTTCGAGCTGATGCGGGAGGACGGTTCGGCGCGGGCCCGGGCGGACGCCTACCTGCACACGTACCGCAAGTGCTGGGAGGACCTGCCGGTGCTGCTCACCGGGGAGGCGCTGGCCGCCCTGGAGGCGGCCCCGCACCCGCGGCGACACGTCGAACCGTACCTGGACGACCGGCGGATGCCGTCCCTGCTCGACCAGTTGCTGCACTGCAACCTGCGGACCAAGGGCGCGCACCACATCCTGACCAAGGTGGAGCGGCTGACCGCCTCGCAGGGCGTGCAGGGGCGCTCGCCGCTGTTCGACCGGCGGGTGGTCGACCACGCGTTCGCCACCCCGCCCGCGCTCAAGCTGCGCGGCACGGAGGAGAAGTGGATCCTCAAGGAGGCGGTGCGCGACCTGCTGCCCGACACCGTCACCTACCGGCCCAAGAGCGGCATGCGGGTGCCGGTGCAGCAGTGGCTGCGCGGCCCGCTCAGCGAACTGGCCACCGACCTGCTGCTGGGCCCGACCGCCCGGGCCCGCGGCCTGTTCCGGGCCGACACGGTGGAGACCTGGATGCGCGGCGGCGGCCTGCTGCTGCCCCGGCAGGGCGGCAAGCTGTGGCTGCTGCTCACCCTCGAACTGTGGCTGCGCGCCTACGACCTGTGACGGAGGACTGCTGATGGAACTGATCGACCCCCGCACCGGCGGGGTCCGCGGCACCCAACGACCCGGCCGGGGCGGTGAGGTGGCGGCCGCGGTGGCCACCGCCCGCTCCGCCCGGGCGGATTGGGCCGCGCTGACGCCGCGGGAGCGGCAGCGGCGGCTGACCGCGCTGGCGGAGCTGATCGAGCGGCACGCGGACGCGTACGTGGCGGCCGAGTGCGCGGGCACCGGGAAACCGTCCGCGGAGGCTTCGGGCGAAGTCGCCGAGGTGGCCGACCTGTTCCGGTTCTACGGCGGGGCGGTGCGGGCCGCGACGGCGCCCGCCGCCGGTGACTACCTGGCCGGGCACCAGAGTTGGGTGCGCTGGGAGCCGGTCGGTGTGGTGGCGGCCGTGGTGCCCTGGAACTACCCGCTGCTGATGGCGGGTTGGCGCTGCGCGCCCGCGCTCGCCGCGGGCAACCCGGTGGTCCTCAAGCCCGCCGAGACCACCCCCGACAGTGCCCTGCTGCTCGCCGAGCACGCCGAACAGGCCCTCGGCCCGGGCGTGTTGACCGCGCTGCCGGGCGACCGGGAGACCGGCCGCCTGCTGGTCGGAGCGGGCTGCGACCTGATCGCCTTCACCGGCAGCCCGGCGGGCGGCGCGGACGTCGCCGCCCGCGCCGGGCTGACCCCCGTCAGCCTCGAACTCGGTGGCAACAGCCCGGTGCTGGTGCTGCCGGACGCCCCCGCCGACACCTGGCGGCAGCTCGCCGCCGCCTGCACGTACAACGCCGGGCAGAGCTGTGCGGCGCCCGCCCGGGTGATCGTGCCGGGGCCCGGGTACGAGCGGGCGGTGGCGGCGCTGGCCGCGGCGATGGCCGAGCGGCACTCCGGACGGGACTTCGGCCCGCTCAACAACCCCGACCAGGCGGCCCGTTACGACCGGATCCTGGCCGCCTCCGGCGCGAAGGCCGTGCACACCGCGCCCGGCCGCGACGACGGGCTGTGGCGGCCCGCGACCGTGCTGGCCGACCTGCCCGACGACGACCCGGCCGTGGTCGAGGAGGTGTTCGGCCCGCTGCTGACCGTCCAGCACGCCGAGACCCTCGACGCGGCCGTGGCGCTCGCCGAGTCCGTCCCGCAGGCCCTGGCCGCCTCCGTCTGGACCACCGACCTGTCCACCGGCCTCGCCCTCACCGACCGCCTCTCGGCCGGCGAGGTCTGGCTCAACTGCCACCTCGCCCAGTCCGCCGAACTCCCGCACAGCGGCCGCCGCTCCTCGGGCGCGGGCACCGACCTGTCGGTGCTGGCCCTGCGCGAGTACCAGCGCGCGAAGACGGTCACGGCCCGGCTGCTCCGATCCGCCCCCCGAGGGGGTTGAGGGCTTGACGGGGTTCTACGGGCGGGCGGCGGCGGGCGGGTGCGCGGTGGTCAAGGCGCTCTGGGGGTGAGGGCCCGTCAGGCCAGGGGCTTGCGCATCAGGGTGCAGACCGTCTCGTAGCGGCGGAGGGTGCCGTCCTCGTCCTCGACGTCCCAGGCGTCGGGGGCGTGGCCGAAGGGGCGGTAGCCGAGGCGTTCGTAGAGGGCGCGGGCGCGGGGGTTGGAGTCCTCCACGCCGAGTTCGGCGGTGGTGAGGCCGCGGGTGGTGATGCGTTGTTCGGCGGCGCGGATCAGCAGGGTGCCGATGCCGCAGGACCGGAGGGCCGGGTGGACGCCGAGTTGCCAGAGCGTGCCCGCGCCGGGGGCGGCGGTGTAGTCGACGCCGCCGACCGCGACGGGGAGGCCGACCGGGGTGCAGACCGCGAGGTAGTCGACCTCGCCGGCCTCGGCGCGGCGGATCTGGTGGACGAGTTCGCGCACGTGCTTGGGGGAGCCGGCCCAGCCGCAGGAGGGGAGGTCGGCCTCGGTGAGGTCGCGCACCGAGAGGTGCAGCCTGACTTCGTCCATCCTCGCCCTCCAGGTTCGCGGCCGCGGCCGGCTCCCATTGCAACAGGTGAACTCCCCCTGTTGTCCAAGGTGTTTCAGGAGTCTTCGGCCGGGAGCAGGCGGCCGTTCAGGTGGTCGACGGCGAGGTGGGCGTGCAGGCGGACGCCGACCGGGAGGGTGTCGTCGTCGAGGTAGAAGTGCGGGTTGTGGTTGGGGACGAGGCCGCGGCCGCCGGGGGTGGGGACGGGGTTGCCCGCGGCGTCGAGTTCGGTGTCCTGGGCGCCGAGCATGACGTACAGGCCGCCGTAGGCGTTGACGAACTCGGAGACGTCGTCGTAGCCGAGGGTGGCGGAGGTCTCCAGGACGCGGTCCGCGCCGACCACCCGGCGCAGGGTGGGCAGGGCGGCGTCCAGCCACTCCCGGCGGTTGTCGACGGCGGGGACGTCCTGGAGGTGTTCGACGGTGGCGGTGCAGCCGTACGCCTCGGCGGTGCGTTCGGCGAGGCGGGCCAGGCGCTGCTGGACGTCGGCCATGTCGGACTCGACGGCGCAGCGGACGGTGCCCCAGAGGGTGACGTGCTCGCCGATGATGTTGAAGCGGCCGACGTCCTCGACGTGGCCGATGGTGACGGTGACGGGGTGGTAGGCGTCGAGCTGGCGGTAGAGCTGGCCGATGCCGGTGACGATCGCGGCGGCGGGCGGCATCGGGTCGACGCCCTGCCAGGGGGTGGAGCCGTGCACCTGGCGGCCGGTCACGGTGATCTTGACCAGGCAGGAGGCGGCGTACTGGTTCCCGACCCGGTGGCCGACGTGGCCCTTGGGGTGCGGGGTGAGGTGCATGCCGAACACCATGGTGGGTTCGGGGTCGGCGAGGGCGCC
This sequence comes from Kitasatospora phosalacinea, assembly GCF_000717185.1. GTDB lineage: Bacteria > Actinomycetota > Actinomycetes > Streptomycetales > Streptomycetaceae > Kitasatospora > Kitasatospora phosalacinea_A. Next base: position 70,048 of record NZ_JNYE01000015.1, read on the forward strand.
CTCGGCGAGCATCCGGCGGGCCCCGCCGGTCTCGCCGACCGGCGGGCCCTCCTCGGCCGGTTGGAACACGAACAGCACCGTGCCGGGCAGCCGTTCGCGCACCCCGGCGAGGACGGTGGCGGCGCCGAGCAGCATCGCGGTGTGGCCGTCGTGGCCGCAGGCGTGCGAGACCGGGAACGGGCCGCCCGGGTAGTCGCGGTCGACGGCCGAGGAGGCGAAGCCGGTGCCGCACAGGTCGACCACCGGCAGCGCGTCGGTATCGGCCCGCAGCGCCACCACCCGCTCACCGCCCCGGCCGCCGCTCCGGCCCCTGCTCCGGCCGCCGCTCCGCCCGCCGCGCAGCACCCCGACCACGCCGTGCCCGGCGATGCCGGTGCGGACCTCGTCCAGGCCGAGCGAGGTCAGGTGGTCGGCGATCAGGGTGGCGGTGGCGCTCTCCCGGTTGGACAGTTCGGGGTGGCGGTGCAGGTGCCGGCGCCAGGCGATCACCTGCTCGGCGACGGCCGCGCTGCGGCGGTCCAGCTCGGCGTACAACTCGCTGTACGACTCGGCGGACGGTTCTGCGGACGGGTCGACGGTCTCTGCCACGGGTCTCCTCCGGTCGGTGTCCCCCCGTTGCGGCCCCGGTCGAGCGTACGACGCGGACCGCCCGGCGGGGCGTCACCGGGCCGGGGGGACGAGGCCGTTGCGGTGGGCGAGGACCACGGCCTGGATCCGGTCGCGGAGTTCGAGCTTCTGCAGGACCCGCCCCAGGTGCGACTTCACGGTGGCCTCGGCGAGGTGCAGGGCGGCCGCGACCTCGGTGTTGGACAGGCCGCGGCCCACCTGGACGAGCACCTCGTGCTCGCGCGGGGTGAGGCGGCGCAGCCGCGGGTCGGGGCCGGGCGCGTCGCGGTCGGGGAGGTGCGGGCGGGCGTTGTCCAGCAGCAGGCGGGTGACCCGCGGGGAGAGCGCGGCGTCGCCCGCGGCGACGTTGCGCACCGCGGCGAGCAGTTCCTCGGGCCGGGTGTTCTTCAGCAGGAAGCCGGAGGCCCCGGCGGCCAGCGCGGCGTACGCGTACTCGTCCAGGTCGAAGGTGGTGAGCACCAGCACCCGGCTGCCCGGGGCGGCCCGCAGGAGCTGCCGGGTCGCCTCGATGCCGTCGGTGCCGGGCATCCGGACGTCCATCAGGACGACGTCGGGGCGCAGCTCGCGGGCCAGGCGGACGGCCTCGGCGCCGTCCGCGGCCTCGCCGACCGGGGTCATGTCGGGCTGGGCGTCCAGGATGGTGCCGAAGGCCAGCCGGAGCAGCGCCTCGTCGTCGGCGACCAGGATCCGGATCGTCATGCGCGCGCCGCCCCTCCGGCGTCGAGTTCGAGGACGGCGTGCACGCCCCAGCCGCCGCCCGGGAGCGGCCCGGCCCGCAGCTCGCCCCCGTAGGCGGCGGCGCGTTCGCGCATGCCGGGGAGGCCGTGGCCCGGGCCGCCGTGCCGACCGGGGCGGCCGGACGCGGTGGCGCCGGGGCCGTCGTCGGTGACGTCGACCGTGACGGCCCCGTCCGCGCAGTGCACCCGGACCTCGGCGCGGGTGCCGGGGGACGTGTGCTTGAAGGCGTTGGTCAGGGCCTCCTGCACCAGGCGGTGGACGGTCAGCTGCGCGGTCGCGGGGACGCGGTCGCGGTCGCCGCGGAGTTCGAGGCGGGTCGGCAGCCCGGCGGCGGTCATCCGGTCGGCCAGCGCGGCCAACTGGTCGAGGCCGGGCGGCGGGTGGCGCTCCGCTCCCGGCTCCACCCCCGGCTCCACGCCCGGCTCCCCGGCCCGCAGCACGCCCAGCGAGCGCCGCATGTCGGTCAGCGCCTGCCGCCCGGTCTCGGCGGCCCGCAGCATCACGGCGGTGGCCCGCTCCGGCGACCGGGGCTGGGCGTGGACGGCGGCGTCGGTCAGCGCGACCATGACGGACAGGTTGTGGGTGACGATGTCGTGCACCTCGCGGGCGATCCGCGCCCGCTCCTCGGCGACGGCCAGCCGCGCCTGCTGCGCCTGCTGCTGCTCCAGCCGCTCGGCCCGCTCGCGCAGCACCGCGAGGTGGGCGCGCGCCGTCCGCGCGTTCACCCCGAGCAGGGCGGCGGCCAGGGCCGTCGCGGTCACCGCGACGAAGAGCACCGGGAACGCCCCGCCCGCCGACCAGCGCAGGCAGGCCAGCAGCGCGCCGCCCACCACCACCGCCCCCGCGGCCGCCACGGCCCGCCGCCCCGCGTACCCGGCCACCGCGTACAGCGCCACCAACAGGGCGACGTCCGCGGGCAGTTGGACGTCCAGCAGCCACTGGACGAAGGCCGCGGCCGCCACCGCCCCGAACACCGCGCGCGGGGCCCGGCGCCGCCACGGCAGGGGCAGCACCAGGGCGACCGTGAGCGCGGCGGCCACCGGCCGCTCCCCCGGCGGGTACGCGGTCGCGACGTGCAGCAGGAGCAGCAGGAGCAGCAGCAGGAGTAGCGCCGGTAGCAGCACCGGCAGCAGCGCCTCCGCCGCCGGGCCCCGGTCGGGGTGGTGCGGTGGGCGGGTGCCGCCGGTTCCCGCGAGCTGTTCGGCCATGCCGCGCACGTTCCTGCGCCCCCGTGTCCTTCGTCCTCACCGATACATCGATACGTCGGTACGTCGGTACGTCGGTACGTCGATGCATCGGTACGTCCGTCGATCCGCCGCGCCGCCGTGCCCGGTGCGCGCCGCCGTCCTGCCACGGTAGGCGGCGGGCCGGGGCCGCGGCATGCGCCCGGCGTCGGAGCGGACCGGGCCGGGGTACGACCGCAGGAGGAGGGCGGTCACCTCCCCGGGTCGCAGGGCGGCGGCCGGACGGGCGGGCGGGGCTGCGACCGGGGGCGGAGCGGGCGGCGGCCGGGTGGCGACCGCGGGGCGATGTGGCGGTGCGGGCGCCGCGCCGAGGATGGCCGGGTGACCGAGATCGTGCCGGGACCGCAGCTGTCCCCCCTGGAGTTCCTCGTCCTGCTGAGTGCCCTCGCCCTGGTGGTGGCGCGCTGGCTCCCGCCCGCCGCCCGGCCGCCGGTGACGGTCGCGGCGGGGGCGCTGTGCGTGCTGTCGGCGGGCGGGCTGGGGGTGGCGGGGGTGCGCTGGCAGCTGTGGCCGGTGCTGGCGGGGGCCGCGCTGGTGCTGCCGTCCGCGGTCGTGCCGCTGCTGCGGGGGCGGGCGGGTCGGCCGGTGCGGCGGGCCCGGTGGTGGGCGGCGCTGCCGGGGTCGGTGGCCTGTGCCGGGCTGCTGGCCGCGGGGCCGGTGGCGGCCTGGGCGTTCCCGGTGCCGGACCTCCCCGCGCCGACGGGCCGTTTCGCGGTCGGGACGAGGGTGGTGCAGTGGACCGACCCGGACCGGCCCGAGACCGCCACGCCCGACCCCGCGGACCGGCGCACCGTCGTGGTGCAGCTCTGGTACCCGGCGCAGGAGGTCCCCGCGGGCGCCCGGCGCGCCCAGTACCTCGGCCGCACCGGGCCGGAGGCGCGCACCGTCTCCGCGGCGCTGGCCCGCTACGCCGGCCTGCCCGGGTTCCTGCTCGACGGCGTCCCGGCGGCCCGCGGCCGGGCGGTGCCGGACGCCCCGGTGGCCCGCGACGGCGGGCGGTTCCCGGTCGTGCTGTTCTCCCCCGGGCTGGGCGGCGTGCGGACGCAGAACACCGCCTGGGCGGAGGAGCTCGCCAGCCACGGCTACCTGGTCGCCGCCCTGGACCACCCGTACGACTCGGCGGCCGTCGTCCTCGCCGACGGCCGCACGGTCGACACCCTGGTCGCCGCCACCGGCGACGACGCGACGGACGAGGCGCGGGCCGTCGCGACGGCGGGCGTCCGGGCCGCGGACCTCGGCTTCGTCCTGACCGGGCTGGGCGAACTGGACCGGGGCGCGGGCGGCGACCCGCTGGCCGGGCGCCTGGACACCGGCCGGGCCGCGGTGACCGGCCACTCCCTCGGCGGCGCCGCCGCGCTGTGGGCCGCCCGCCAGGACCACCGCTTCGCCGCCGTCGTCGACCTGGACGGCTACCCGCGCGACCCCGACCCGCGGCCCTTCCCGCAGCCGGTCCTGGCCCTCACCCAGGAACTCGGCCCGGCCACCGACCCGCGCTACCTGCCGCGGCTGACCGGGGTGCTCGCGCTCGGCACCGCGACCGGCTACCGCCTCACCGTCCCGGGCGCCGCCCACCTCACCTTCACCGACGCCCCGCTGTACCTGCCGCCCGTCCCCTCGCTGGTCGGCTCCCTCGGCCGCACCGGCGGCCCGCGCCTGACGGCCGCGGCCACCCTCGCCTTCCTGGACGCCACCCTGCGGCACGCCCCCGGCGACCTGCCCGCGGCCCTCGCGTCCTACGGCGAACTGACCGTCCACCGCCCGGCTCCCTGACCACCCCTCCCGCCCGGCCCGGGCGGCTCACCCGGCCCGGGCCGTCGACCCACCGCGCGGGCAGCGGGCTTCACGGTCCCGGCTGCGGGCGGCCGCCGGTGGCGTGGTGCGGGAGGCGGTTCTGCGTGCTGAGCTGGTGGGCCGTCCTGAGGAGCAGTTGGCCGAGGTGGGGGCGCCGTTCGGCGCGGAAGCGGGTTTCGACGCCGGTGATGCTGACGGCCCAGGCCGGGCGGCCGTGCTGGTCGAAGACGGTGGAGGCCATCCCCCAGCTGCCCTCCAGGATGAGGGCGGGGTTCGTCGCGTAGCCCGCCGTCCGGGTCAGGCGGACGCGTTCGCGGAGGCGTTCGGCGCTGTGGGCCTCGCCCCACTGCGGGACGAGTTCGGCGCGGTCGAGGTAGGCGTCGGCCTCCCCGTCGGGGAGGAAGGACAGCAGGGCCAGTCCGCCGGAGGCGACGCCGAGGGGGAAGCGGGTGCCTTCCTGCAGCACGAAGGAGCGCAGCGGGAAGCTGCCCTCCTCGCGCAGGACGCAGACGCTCTCGTCCCCCCGGCGCAGCGAGAGGAACGCGCTCTCCCCCGTCGCGTCGGCCAGGGCGCGGATGGCGGGCCGGGCCGTTTCGACGAAGTCGTAGCGGCGGGCGGCCAGGGCTCCCATCAGGAACATCTCGGGGCCGAGGTGCCAGGTGCCGGTGGCGCGGTCCCGGTCCAGGAGTCCGGCCTCCTGGAGGGAGGAGAGGATCCGGTGGGCCGTGGTCCGGGCCGTTCCGGTCCGCTGCGCGGCCTGCGCGGTCGTCACGCCGTCCGCCGCCGCGCTGACGACGCGCAGCAGGGTCGCGGCCCGGCTGATCGCCTGGGCGCCTTCCATGGGGCCTCCACATCGTGGACAGGTTCGGGCCGTCCGCTCACCATCGGAGCGCTTCTGCCGTTCAGCAGGGTATTTCACCGCAGCTCATTGATGGTGAGCGGCCCGCTTCCTACGGTGCTGGGGTGCGTCCACCTCATGGACGGCAGAACAAGGAGTGAACATGTCGAAAGTGTTCACCAGCGCGTCCTCGGCGCTGGAGGGACTGCTGCGCGACGACCTGACCATCGCGGTCGGCGGGTTCGGCCTGAGCGGCAATCCGCTGGACCTCATCGAGGCGGTCCGCGACTCGGGCGTGCAGGGGCTGACGATCGTGTCGAACAACATGGGCGTGGACGGCAAGGGCCTGGGCCTGCTGCTGGAGGGCCGCCAGGTCCGCAAGGTGGTGGGCAGCTACGTGGGGGAGAACAAGCTGTTCGCCTCGCAGTACCTGGACGGCACGCTGGAGGTGGAGTTCACGCCCCAGGGCACGCTGGCCGAGCGGCTGCGCGCGGGCGGGGCGGGGATACCGGCCTTCTACACCGCGACCGGCGTCGGGACCCCGGTCGCGGAGGGCAAGCCCACGGCCCGGTTCGACGGGCGGACCTACCTGCTGGAGCGGGCCGTCGTGCCCGACCTGGCGCTCGTCCACGCCCACCGGGCCGACGCGGAGGGCAACTTGACGTACCGGCTCACCGCCCGCAACTTCAACCCGCTGGTGGCCGCGGCCGGGACGGTCACCGTGGTCGACGCGGAGGAGGTCGTGACGGACGGGTTCCTGGACCCCGAACTGGTGGTCACGCCGGGGGTCTTCGTGCACCGGGTGGTGGCCTCGCGGCCCCGGGTGAAGGACATCGAGCAGCGCACCGTGCGCGTCAGGGAGGCCTGAGATGGCGTGGAACCGCGAGCAGATGGCGGCGATCGCCGCCGAGGAGCTCCAGGACGGCCAGTACGTGAACCTCGGGATCGGGATCCCGACCCTGGTGGCCAACCACCTGCCGCCGGGGGTGCGGGTGACGCTGCAGAGCGAGAACGGCATCCTGGGGACGGGGCCGTTCCCGTACGAGGGCGACGAGGACGCGGACCTCATCAACGCCGGCAAGCAGACCGTGACGCTGCGGCCGGGGGCGAGCGTCTTCGACTCGGCGACCTCGTTCGCGATGATCCGGGCCGGGAAGGTGCAGACCGCCGTCCTCGGCGCGCTGCAGGTCGCCGCCAACGGCGACCTCGCCAACTGGACGATCCCCGGCAGGCTCGTCAAGGGGATGGGCGGGGCGATGGACCTGGTCGCGGGCACCCCGCGCGTGGTCGTGCTGACCGAGCACAACGCCAAGGACGGCAGCCCCAAGGTCGTCGAGCGCTGCACGCTGCCGCTGACCGGCGTCGGCGTGGTCCAGCGGATCATCACCGACCTGGCGGTCTTCGACGTCACCCCGCAGGGGCTGGCCCTGGTCCGGTCGGCCCCCGGCGTCGACGTCGAGGAACTGCGCGTCCGCACCGGGGCGCCGTTCGACGTCCGCCTCCCGCAGGAGGCCTGAGCACCCGCACCACCGGCGCGGAGGGCGGCGCCGGGACCCGGATGGCACACCCGGGAGGCGGGCAAGGGCAGTTGACCCTACGTTGGCCGTCGGGGGGCAACCCGAACGAGAGGTGTGCATTTCCATGGCTGGGAAGTTCGAGCTGTACGTGGACGAGTCGGGCAACCACCGCTTCCGCCTCAAGGCGAGCAACGGTTCGGTCGTGGTGACCGGCGAGCCGGAGGAGTCCCGCGAGCAGTGCCTGAAGAACATCGAGTCGATCCGCAAGCTCGCGCCGTACGCGCAGCTGCTGGAGACTCCGGTGAACGCCTGACGGCGCGTCGGCCGCCACCGGCCGCGGCGGGCCCCGGGTGGGCCGTGACGCGCCGGGCCGCGGGCCCGTGACGACCCTCCCGGTCCGTCACGGGCCCGTCGCCGTTCCGTCCCGGGCCCGTGCGGGGTGCGGTGCGGCGGGGCCCGGCCGGGGCATGCTGGGCGGGAACGGACGGGGACGGACGAGGGGGTCGCGGGTGGACGGGCGGGAGATCATGGCGGCGGCGGGGGTGCTGTTCCCCGACGCGGACGGCCGGGTGCTGGTGGTGCGGACCTCGTACCGGGCCAAGCACCCGATCGCGGTGCCCGGCGGCGGCTGGGAGGCGGCGGACGCCTCGCCCCGGCACACCGCCGTCCGGGAGATCCGCGAGGAGCTGGGCGTCACGCCCGTCCTGCGCGAACTCGCCTGCCTGGACTGGTCGCGGGACCACGACCGGCCGCCGATCGCGGCCTTCCTGTACTGGGCGGAACCGCTGACCGCCGGGCAGCGGGCCGCGATCCGGCTGGAGGCCGCGGAGCTGGACGCGATCGTCCACCTGCCGCCCGACCTGCTGCTGACGGCCGTGCCGCCGCTGCTGTCGCGCCGGATGGGCGCCTGCCTGCGGGCCCCGCGCTCGGCCGCGCCGCTGGAGCTCGCGGACGGCCTCCCCGCCGGCCACTCCGTCCTGCACCTGCCGCCGCGCCCCGCCCCCGCGTACCTCGGCGCGGCCGCCCTGGCCGGGCTGCTGCCGCCCGTCGGCGGGCGGGCCGCGCCGCCACCGCCGATGGACAAGCAGACGTACTACGCCAGCCGCCCGCGGATCCGGGCCAAGGCCCGGATGCTGTTCACCGACGCGGACGGGCGGGTGCTGCTGGTGCGGCTGCGGCCGTGGCGGGGCGAGGCGCCGTGGGTGCTGCCCGGCGGGTCGGTCGAGGCGGACCGGGAGCTGCCCCGGGAGGGCGCCCGGCGCGAGGCCCTGGAGGAACTGGGCTGGCGGTGCGAGCCGGGGCGGCTGCTCGCCGTCGACTGGACGACCGCCCGCCCCGGGGAGCAGCCGCATCTGTCGCTGGTGTACGACGGCGGGACGGCCGGGCCGGAACTGCTGGCGGCGGTCCGCCTCCAGGAGGAGGAGATCGCCGAGTGGCGGCTGTTCGCCCCGCGGGAGGCCGCCCGGGTGCTGACCGCGCCCGCGGCCCGGCGGCTGGCGGCCTGCCTGGCCGTGCGCGCCCTGCCGCCGACCGCCGGGCCCGCGGAGCTGGTGGACGGCGCGCCCGCGGCGGGCCCGCCCCCGGCCCCGTCCTCGGCCCCGTCCTCGGCCTGAACCGCTCCGGTCGGCGGTTCGCGGCGGGTACCGGGGGCCGCTCCGGGTATGAATAGGCAGGTCGGGACGGGGGCCGCCGGTGCGGCGCGGAGTTCGGGAGGTGCGGGGTGGCTCGGTCGATCGGGTCCGAACTGGACGGCCGTGCGGTGCGGTCGCTCGGCGGCGGCAACCGGCTGCTGCTGCACCTGGACGGCGAGTTGCTGCTGACGGTCGAGAACGACTTCCGACTGCGGCACGGCGCGGAGGTCGAGCACTTCTACCCCGCGCTCGGCCTCTCCCCCTCCGGCACGCTCGGACGGCTCGCGGACGCCGTCATCACCGCCACCAACGTCACCCCGGCGGGCGGCCTGCACCTCGCCTTCGACACCGGCCACGTCCTCGCCGTCGCCCCCGACCCGGCCCCCGGCGGCCCGGCCCACCCCTGGCAGCTCTCCTCCCCCGCCGGCCTGCTGTGCACCGGCGGCCCCGACGGCTCCTTCGCCTCCTGACACCGGCCCCGCCGGGATGCGGTACCCGGCTGCGGAAGCCGTCCGGCACGGTGAACAATGGCCGGATGGAACTGATCGCGAAGGACGTGGACGTCCCAAGTCCGGCACTGAAACGGGACGTTGAGCCGCTGATCCGGTCCCTCCGCCCCGCCCTGACCGGGCCCGGGTTCACCGCGTTCGCCACCGAAGCCGCGGGCCAGGGGCTGGTGTTCACCGCGGCGTACGACAACTCGCCCGGCGGCAAGGGCCGTTGCGTAGGCGTGGCGACCCACCGGACGCTGGCGACCAGCCGGGGCCGGGTGCTGTTCGTCGACGACCTGGTGACCGACCCGACGCTCCGCTCGCACGGCGTCGGCGCCTGGCTGATGGCCGAGTTGGAGCAGCGGGCGGCCCGGTCCGGCTGCGCCCGGGTCGAGTTGGACTCCGGCGTGGTCAACCAGGGCGCGCACCGCTTCTACCACGCGCGGCGGATGTCGGTGGTGGCCTTCCACTTCGCCCTGGACGTGCCGCACCAGCGCTGAGCCCGGACGGGAACCCCCGCGCCGGTCCTCGCGTCACTAGGATGACCGGCGATCAGCGAGGACAGGGCAGGAACTGGGGGCGGGGCGTGTTCGGAATCATCAGGCCGTGTCGGCATCGGCTCTCGGAGCGCCTGCACGCCTCCTGGATGGCCCACCTGTGCGGGCTCTGCCTCGCGCTCAGGGACGACCACGGGCAGTTGGCGCGGACGGCGACCAACTACGACGGCCTGGTGATCTCCGTCCTGGTCGAGGCCCAGTCGCCGAGGAGCGCGGACCGGCGCACCGCCGGGCCGTGCCCGCTGCGCGGCATGCGCACCGCGCCGGTGGCCCGCGGTGAGGGCGCGCGGCTGGCCGCGGCCGTGTCGCTGGCGCTCGCCTCGGTGAAGGTCCGCGACCACGTCCAGGACGGCGACGGCGTCTTCGCCCGCCGTCCCGTCGCCGCCGGGGCCCGCCGCATCACCCGGCGCTGGGACCGGCAGAGCGCCGACAGCGCCGCCGTCGTCGGCTTCGACACCGGCGTCCTGCTCACGGCCGCCGGACGGCAGCAGGACGCCGAGCGCGCCGTCAGCGCGGGCGGGCCGCTGCTGCTGGCCACCGCGCCCACCGAGGAGGCCACCGCCGCCGCGTTCGCCCACACCGCCGTCCTCGCCGAACGCCCCGGCAACGCCCGGGCCCTGGCCGAGGCCGGACGCCTCTTCGGACGCCTCGCGCACCTCCTCGACGCAGCCGAGGACCGCCGGGAGGACGAGGCCCGCGGGCTGTGGAACCCGCTCACCGTCACCCACACCGGCCAGGCCGAGGCCGAGCGCCTCTGCCGCGACGCCGTCCACGGCATCCGGCTCGCCCTCGCGGAGGTCGAGTTCACCGACCGCGCCCTGGCGCACCGCCTGCTCGCGCACGAGACCGGGGAGGCGGTGGACCGGGTCTTCGGGCGCCGCGGCCACCACGCCTGCGCCAACGCCGGCACCTCCCCGCCCGGCACCGACCCCCGCTCCCCGTCGCACCCGTCGCACCCGGACCACTCGCGCGGCTTCAGGAAGCCGAAGCAGCCCCGGTCGCTGATCCCGGGCTGCGCGGTGTGGATGGCGATGGCCTGCACCTGCCAGCTGCTGTGCTGCAGCCACGACGACCCGTTCTCGCGCGAGCGGCGCGAGGGCTTCTGCCAGCGCCACGACTGCGACTGCTGCGACGCGTGCGACGGATGCAGCAACTGCTGCGGTGACGACGGGTGCTGCAGCAGTTGCGACTGCTGCGACGGGTGCAACTGCGGCTGCGACTGCTGAGCCCCTCGTCGTCCCTCGTCGTCCCGCGGCGGTCCGCGGCGGTCCGCCCGTCACTAGGATGATCGACGATCACCACACGGGACGGGACGGGACGACGGGGCGGGGCGGGGCGATGGCGGACCGGCAGGGATTCGCGGCGGCGGCCGAGTTGGCGGAGTGGGGCGGCTGGCCCTCGCTGCAGGAGTTGGGCGAGTCGGAGGACCCGTTCGAGGTGGCGGCGGTCGGGGGCGTCTGGCGTCCGAAGGACCGGCACTTCGGGATGCTCCTGGACGGCCGGGTGGTGGCCCACTCCGGGCTCGTGGTGGCGCCGGTGGAGGTCGGCGGGCGGCGCTTCGAGGTGGCGGGGATCGGCGGGGTGCTGGTCTCGCCGCGCCTGCGCGGGCACGGGCTGGCGCGGGCCGTCGTCGCGGCGGCGCTGGACGCGGCGCGGGCCGACGGGCTGGAGTTCGCGATGCTGTTCTGCCTGCCGGACCGGGCGCCGCTGTACGCGCGCCTGGGGTGGGCGGCGCTGCCGGGCCCGGTGACGGTCGAGCAGCCGGAGGGGCCGGAGCCGGCTCGGCTCGGGGCGATGTGGACCGGGCTGGTGCCGGGGGCGGTCTGGCCGGAGGGCGGGGCGGTCCGGCTGCACTCGCTGCCGTTCTGAGGGGGCGGGTGGCGTCCACCGACGTCGGTGCCCGACGTCGGTGCGTCCGGACCCGGCGCGCTGCGGGCGGGGAGCGTCCCGCCGCCCCGGGCCTGACGGGGGGCCAGCGGACAACCGTTGCAGGGCTGTTGCGCACGATGTGATCCGGCTCACGGTCGGCGGGGGCGGTTCGTGGTCGACTCTCCGAATGGTTCTGATGCGGGTGGTTCGGGTGGGTGCGGGCGTCGTGCTGGCAGCGGGGGCGGTCGTGGGCTGCGGGTCGTCGGCGGGGCCGGGGGGCACCGCGGCGCCGTCGGCGTCGGGGAGCGCGGGGCCCTGCGGGGCGGCGCCGGGCGCGGCGCCGCAGGGGTGGGTGCGGGACGGGGTGCGGATCGTGGCGGTGGACGGGGACTGCCTGGAGTACGAGGTGACCAACCGGGGGGCGGAGGCCGTCGACGTGTCGGTGCTGTTCGGGTGGTCGGGCAGCGGGGAGCGGCTGTCGGACAACCTGTCGGCGGTGCAGCGGGGGCTGGCCCCGGGGGCGTCGGTGCGGGGGCGGCTCCCGCTGGCGGGCGCCCCGGCGCAGCCGGACCTGCCGGTCGGCGCGCAACCGACCTTCACGGACGTGCCGGACGGCGTGGTGCCGCGTTCCGCGGGCCCGTCCGGCTCCGCCCGTCCGGCGCCGGGGGTGAAGGTGGTGCAGGTGCGCAGCGTGCCGACGGCGGAGGCGCCGTCGGAGGGCGGGGCGTGTCCGGCGTCGGGGGTGCGGGTGTACGCGGACCGGGGGGACGCGGCGATGGGGCTGCGGGTGGTGGGGCTGCACCTGGAGAACTGCGGGGCGGCGGAGCTGCTGCTGGACGGCTACCCGCAGGTGCAGGTGCTGGACGAGGCGCACGCCCCGGTGGCGTCGGTGCGGGTGCTGGAGGGCGGGGCGGCGATCGCGACGGGCACGGGCGCGGACGCACCGGCGCGCCGCTTCACCGTCCCGCCGGGCGGGAAGGCCCGTTCGACCCTGGTGTGGCGCAACACGAACGACGCCTCGTCCGACCCGGTGAACGCGCCGTACGCGCGGGTGCGGGCGACGCCGGGTGCGGCGCCCGTGATGGTGACGCCTGAGCTGGACCTGGGGACGACGGGGCGGCTCGGCGTCGGGGCCTGGGTGCCGGAGGGTTCCTGACCGCCCGGCCCCGGCCGGGGCGTCAGCCGACGTGGACGCGGGGGCGGCGGCTCCGTTCGGGTTCGGCCTCGCGGAGCACTTCGCGGGTGACGGGGGCGACCTCGCCCTGCCCGAACAGGAAGAAGCGCAGGAACTGGGCGAAGGGGCTGCCCTCGGTCCACTCGAAGTAGATGTGCGGGAGCTGGCCGGTGGTGTCGCGCACGTGCAGCAGTATGGCGGCGAGCGCGTTGGGGATGCTGGAGTGCTCCAGGGTCAGGACGCGGTAGCGGTCGTGCAGGACCTCGCCGCGGACGTGCAGTTCGGCCTCAAAGTCGGACGGGTCCAGGACGGTGACCTCGACGAAGACCAGGTCGTCCTCGGCGGGGATGTCGTTGTCGGCGCGGATCTGGTGCACCTTGTCGCGGTACTCGGCGAGGTCGCGGCCGGCCGGCTCGTTGGCGATGAGGCGGATGGTGCGGTGCGCGGTGTCGCGCACGAAGCGTTCCACGACCTCGTCCAACTGCACGTCGGTGACCCGGAGTTCGAAGGCGCGGGCGAGCCGGGAGGCGAGTGAGACCAGCACGATGCCCGCGATGAAGCAGGCGCCGATCTTCACGCCGTCGGGGCGTTCGGCGATGTTGACCGCGGTGGTGTAGAGGAAGACCGCGGCGATCACCGCGAAGCCGATCGTCCAGTTGCGCTGCCGGGCGGCGCGGGCGGCGATGGTGACGGCGATCGCGGCGGAGGTGATCAGGACGAGCACGCCGGTGGCGTACGCGCCGCCCTGCTTGTCGACGTTCGCGTCGAACAGCCAGGTGACCAGGAAGGCGATCGCGGTGAGCACCAGCACCATCGGGCGCACCGCGCGGGCCCAGTGCGGGGCCATGCCGTAGCGGGGCAGGTAGCGGGGCATCAGGTTGAGCAGTCCGGCCATCGCGGAGGCCCCGGCGAACCAGAGGATGGCGATGGTGGAGAGGTCGTAGACGGAGCCGAAGGCGCCTCCGAGGTAGTGGTGGGCGAGGTAGGCCAGGGCGCGGCCGTTGGCGGGGCCGCCGGGCTGGAAGTCGTCGGCGGGGATGAGCAGGGTGGTGATGAAGCTGGTGGTGATCAGGAAGCAGCTCATGATCACGGCGGCGGTGGTGAGCAGTTTGCGGGCGCCGCGGATGCGTCCGGTGGGGCGCTGCTCGGTGTCGTCGGGGTCGCCCGCGATGTGCGGCATGACGGCGACGCCGGTCTCGAAGCCGGACAGGCCGAGGGCGAGCTTGGGGAAGACCACCAGGGCGACGCCGATCATCGCGACCGGGTTGCCGTGCTCCAGGCTGAGGGCGTGCGTCCAGTCGGTGATCAGGGAGGGCGCGGTGGCCACGTGCCACAGCCCGACGGCGACGACCACCACGTTCAGCACCAGGTAGACGGCGACCAGGACGACCGCCACGCCGATGGCCTCGCCGAAGCCCTTGAGGAAGACCGCGCCGAGGCCCGCGATCAGCAGCAGGGTGATCAGCACCTGGTGGCCGCTGAGCGCGCTGCGCAGGTGCGGGTTCTCGACCAGGTGGGCGGTGGCGTCGGCGGAGGAGAGGGTGATGGTGATCAGGAAGTCGGTGGCGGCGAAGCCGAGCAGGGCCAGGACGAACAGCTTGCCCTTCCAGAACGACAGCAGGCGTTCCAGCATGGCGATCGAGCCCTCGCCGTGCGGGCTCTCCCGGGCGACCCGGCGGTAGACCGGCAGCGCGCCGAACAGGGTGACCAGCACCAGCACGACGGTGGCGACCGGGGAGAGCAGGCCCGCCGCGAGGGCGGCGATGCCGGGCTGGTAGCCGAGGGTGGAGAAGTAGTCGAGGCCGGTCAGGCACATCACCTTCCACCAGCGCTGGCCGTGCTGCTGGTCGGTGGCCTGGGCGTGCGGGCCGGGGTGCTGCTTGGCCATGTCGGCGAGACCTTCGAGCAGCCAGGCGCGCAGCCGCTGCCGGGCCGTTCCTGCGTCTGTGTCTGCGTCTGCGTCTGTGTCTGCGTACGCGTCTGCTTCTGCGTTCGCGGGGGCGGGGTCGACCACGGTGCCGGCTCCTGTCGGGGGGTGTGGGTGCCCCGGGCCGCCGGACGCTCCGGCCCGCCGGGCGAACTCCCACGTCAATGTAGGTCACGTCCGCCGCCGTCCGGGGCAGGCCGGAGCGTAGCCCCGCCCTTTGGCCCAGCGGCGCACCAGGCCCGGGGCGTTGACGGGCCCTTGGGGCGGGGTTGGTGCACGGTTTGCCCCTGCGGCAGGTTTCATGCCGGTTCGTCCGGTTCAGGACCATCGGCCTCACCGGGCTGGCCCGCCCGGCCCTATCCGCGCGCCGCGCCGCTCCGAAACGCTGCCAGCGTCGCGACCGCCCACGGGGGGCCGGTCGCGCCGCCGAGGAGAGGAATCCGCGCGTGCCCCACCCGCGCCGCCCGTCCGTGCGCCCGCTGACCCGCCGCCGGTTCGACCGCCGTCAGGAGGCGCACCACAGGCGGGGCCGGGGTGCGCGGTGCAACCCGCTCCGCCGCGGGGTGGACCGGGCCCGGCGGCGGGCGGTCGCCCTGGCGTGCTGCACGCTCGCCGCGGCCGTGGCGGCCGGTGCGGCGACGGCCTGGCTCGTCCCGGCGCGGCTGCTGCCCGGGTGGATGCTCCCGGCCGAGCTGGCGGCCGTGCCGTACGGGGCGGCCGACCGGGGGCTGCTCGGGCTGCTGGCCTTCGGGGCGGTGGCGGGCGGCGGGGCGGCCGGGCTGCGCTGGCGGCTGCGGGTGCTGGAGCAGCGGGCGGCGGACTCCTGGGCGCGCGCCTGGCGGCGGGTGGAGCCGCTCTGGTCGGGGCGGGCGCTGCCCTGGTCGGACGGTGGCGGGGACGGCAGCGGGAAGGGCTTCGAGGACGGCGGCGGGGGCGGCTTCGAGAAGGGCTGAGGCCGGAGCGGTCGGGAGCGGGGGCGGTTCGATCACGTCCGGACAGAAGGTGTCAAGGGCCGGTCGGGACCACGTCAAGGGCCGGTCGGGTCCGGCTCCGGGGCCGGGTCGGGGGCGGGTGGCCCTGTCGGCGGGCGGGCGGGGTTTGGCAGACTGCCGGGTGTATGGGGTCTGCG
Organism: Kitasatospora phosalacinea; assembly: GCF_000717185.1. Classification (GTDB taxonomy): domain Bacteria; phylum Actinomycetota; class Actinomycetes; order Streptomycetales; family Streptomycetaceae; genus Kitasatospora; species Kitasatospora phosalacinea_A. The sequence continues at coordinate 85,581 of NZ_JNYE01000015.1, forward strand.
AGGAGGAGTTGCTGCCATGTCCGAGGGTTCGGCGCCGATCAGGGTGTTCCTACTGGACGATCACGAGGTGGTCCGCCGCGGGGTGCACGACCTGCTGGACTCGGAACCGGACCTACAGGTGGTCGGCGAGGCCGGGACGGTCGAGCAGGCGCTGGCCCGGGTGCCCGCGCTGCGCCCGGACGTCGCGGTGCTGGACATGCGGCTGCCCGACGGCGACGGCGTGACCGTCTGCCGGGAGCTGCGCTCGCGGATGCCGCAGCTGGCCTGCCTGATGCTCACCTCCTTCGACGACGAGGAGGCGCTGCTCGACTCGATCATGGCGGGCGCGGCGGGCTACGTGCTCAAGCAGATCAGCGGCACCGACCTGGTCACCGCGATCCGCACGGTCGCCTCCGGGCAGTCGATGCTCGACCCGGGCGCGGCGACCCGGCTGATGGCCCGGCTGCGCGGCGAGACCCCGGCGCCCGCGCCGGAGTTCCCGCAGCTGACCGACCGGGAGCGGGAGGTCCTCGCGCTGATCGGCGAGGGGCTGACCAACCGGCAGATCGGCGAGCGGGTGTTCCTGGCCGAGAAGACCGTCAAGAACCACATCTCCCGGCTGCTGGCCAAGCTCGGCGTGGAGCGCCGCGTCCAGGCCGCGGTGATCGCCACCCAGACCCTGGCCGCCCAGCCCGGCCACGGCCACGGCGGTACCGGCAGCGGCTTCGGCGGCGGCCACGGCCACGGCGGCGAGCGGGGGTTCTGAGCCCGGGGAGGCCAGCGGTCCGGACGCCCGCCGGGTCCGGGAGCGTCCTGGCCGGTCGCTAGTCCTGGCCGGTCGCTAGTGCTGTGACCGGAAACGATCACCGGGCTGGCACTGTCCGACCTGGCGCCGGTCGGATGTGACGACACGTCCGATCGGTGCGGGGAGGCGGGATGGCGGCGCAACGCCGCCCGTCCGATGCGGATCGGCCGTGAGGCTCTGCGCTGCCCGCTCCACCGCCGCGGCCTGAAGATTCCGACGCTCCTCACTCGGGCAGAGGACTATCCGGCGTAGGGGTTGCCGCCGAGCCAGGTGGTGCCGTCGATCAGTTCGCGTGCCGCGTCCAAGTGACCGCTGTGGCAAGCGACCTCGGTGAGCACATGGATGAGGATGCGGCGTACGTCGGGCAACCGCCAGGTCGGCCAGATATCCACGGGCCACGCGGCGGGCTCCTGCTCCAGGCCGACGGCGGCGAGCACGACGTCTGCGCGAGCGATGGCCGCCCGGTAGTCGGCGAAGACCTCCTCGGTGCTCATCTCCTCGGGGACGTACCAGTGCGCCTCCGCGCCTGCCGCAAGCTGTCCGGCCACATCCGGTTCGCCCGCGATCACCCCCGGGAACCAGAAGCGTTCGACATCCACGGTGAGGTGGCGCAGCAACGCCAGGCAGTTCCAGCCGCTGGGCAACACCGGCCGCCGCAGATCCTCCTCCGAGAGCCCATCGAGGATCCCGAGGACGTGTGCGCGCTGGTGATCCAAGGCGCCCTTGAGCGCGTCGAGTTCGGCATTCACCGAACGGCGCTCTGTGCCGGGATCTTGCTGAGCCGGGACGCCGTCCACCGCGGCCTCGCCTGTCGTGCTTGTCATCCAAGCGCCTCCGTCAACCATCGAACATGATCCGACTCCGGCCTGGACGCTACACCGGGGGTACGACAACACCTGGCCGCTCGGCGCCATGTCGTTCTGCACCCGCCCACCCGGCTGACCTTCCCGGTCACGGCACTAGGGTTCCGCCAGGTGGTCGGCCGGTTCGTGGTCGGTCGATGGGTGGGTCCGGAGGGGCGAGTGCAGCGCTGGGAGCTGGTCGGCGGCGGTTCGGCGAAGTTCTGGGAGGGCGGGGCCGAGGGGGCCGCGGTGCGGGTGCGGTACGGGCGGATCGGTACCGAAGGGCGGTCGCAGGTCAAGGAGTTGGCGGACGCGGCGGCAGCCGCGGCGCACCTGGCGAAGCTGGTCGCGGAGAAGGAGCGCAAGGGCTACCTGGCGGTGGACGGGGGCGGCGAGGACGGGGGCGCGGACCCTGCCGGGGCGGCCGTCGTCGTGCCTGCCGTGCCTGCCGTGCCTGTCGAGCCCGCCGGTCTGCCGGACGAGGACGGGTTCGTGCTGCCCGAGGCGTGGCGCGCGCGGGTGCTGCCGCGCCGCCGGGGCGGGGTGCCGGTGCCGCTGCCCGTGGCGTGGCCGGTGGTGGACGCGGCGGAGGCGGCCGCGGCGGAGGCCCGGCAGGTGGCCGAGCGGCACGGGGCGATCGAGCAGGTGCTGACCGCCCCGGGGTCCGATCCGGGGCCGGTGGCCGCCGCCCGGGCGTACCTGGACGGGGAGTTGGACCCGGCGGGGCTGGTGGCGGTGGCCGCGATGGTCCGCGAGCGGGACGAACTAAACTGGATGGAACGGGAGTTCGCGGGCTGGGTGGCACGCTTCGGCCTGGGTTTCGCGGCGCGGGCTGCCGTGGCGTCCTTCGAGGTGGACGACACCTGGGTGCAGCCGAACCGGTGGCGGACCCGGCTGACCGCCCGCCACCTGGACGGCCCGGACCTCCATGCGCTGCTGTTCGAGTTCCTCCTGCTGGCGCTCGCCCGCCGGGTGCTGGCCGCCGCGCCGGACAACGAATACGCGTCCGCGGTAAAGGAGTTGGCGACACTGCGGGACACCCCCGTGCGCCGGGCGGCCACCGCGTTCCTGGTGCCGGAGCGGGCGGAGTGGGTGGACGAGTGCCTGGCCGAGCTGTCCGGGCACGGGCCCGGGACGACGTCCGTGCTGCGCACGTTGCTGCTCTCCGCGATCGGCAGCCCCGAGCAGGCGCGGCGGCTCGCCCTGGCGCTGAAGGACGACGGGGCGCGGGTGCACTGGACGCCCCAGGTGGTGGCCACCCTCGCCGACGGGGTGGGGACGGCTGCGGCGCCGCTGGTGGCGGCGGCGCTGGAGCAGTACGCGTACGACTACGACGACACGATCCGCGAGTACGCCCGGTACGTGGCGGAGTTCCCGACCGACGAGGCGATGGGCGAACTGGTCGACCGGATCACCGCGAAGCCCGTCCGGCTGGTGCTGTTGGATCTGGCGGAGCGCTTCCCGGTGCGGGCGGTGCGGGTCCTGTCGGCGGCGGCGCGGCGCGGCGGCGCGACCGGGGACGCCGCCCGGCGGCTGCTCAACCGGCACGTGGCGGTGCTGCGTCCGCGGCTGCCGGAGGTGCTGGCGCGGCTGGACGGGGAGGACGCCGCGTTCGTCCTGGGTCTGGCGGGGGCGCGGGAGCCGCTGCCGGAGGCGGCGCCGGAGCGACTGCCCGCGCTGCTGGTCGACCCGCCGTGGGCGCGGCGGCGGGCCGCCCGCCCGCCGAAGGTGCTGACCGGTCTCACCGCCGACGAGGGCGCGGAACTGTACTGGGAGGAGGGCGAGTCGGCGGCGTTCGCGGCCACGGCCGAGCAGTACTGGCAGTATCCGGCCGACACCGACTGGGCGGCGGAGGCGCAGCGGACCGGTGCGCTCGACTCGCCCTGGCAGTGCTGCCGCCTGCTGGCGCAGGCCCCGGCGGAGACGATGGCCCCCTACCTGGACTCCTGGGACGCGAAGGCGCTGGCGGAGGACGGCGTACAGCTCCTGCCGGTGCTGGCGAAGTACGGTACGGCCGCGCTGCGGCTGGTGCACGGCGCGGTGCTGGCCCGGCCCGCCCAGACGGTGCAGGTGCTGCTGCCGGTGCGGGGCGCGGTCGCGGCGGGGGTGATGGCGGACGCCCTGGTGCGGCTCAAGTCCGCTCAGGAGGTGGCGCGTTCGTGGTTCGAGCGGCACGGGGTCGCGGGGGCGCTGCTGCTGGTTCCGGCGGCGGTCGGCAAGACCGGCCGGGCCCGGACCGCGGCGGAGAGCGCGTTGCGGCTGGTGGCCGTGCAGCAGGGGGCGGAGGTGCTGACGGCGGCGGTGGCCGAGCGCTACGGGGAACAGGCCGCGGAGATGGTCGCGGAGGTGGTCGCGGAGGCGCTGAGGGCCGATCCGCTGGAGACCGCGCTGCCCGCGAAGCTGCCCGAACTCCCCTCCTGGCTAAGGCCGGAAGTGCTGCCGCAGATCCAACTGGCCGACGGGAGCGGTGCGTTGCCGTTGCAAGCGGTGCACCACCTGCTGACGGTACTGCAGTTGGGGAAGCTGCGCGAGCCGTACCCGGGCCTGGCGCTGGTCGCCCCGGCGCTGCGGGCCGACAGCGCGGCGGCGTTCTGCTGGGCGCTGTTCGAGGAGTGGCAGCAGGCCGGGATGCCGGGGCCGGACCGCTGGGTGCTGTACGCGCTGGGCGAGTTCGGCGACGACGACACCGCCCGGCGGTTGGCGCCGCTGCTGCGCGAGTGGCCCGGCCAGAACGCCCACCAGCGGGCGGTGGAGGGCCTGGACGTGCTGGCCGCGATCGGCACCGACGCCGCCCTCTGGGTCTGACGGGCGAGCAGCTCGGCGACCGGCTGGTGCCGGACCTGGGCCTGGGCCCGGACGGCACCACCGTGATCGACTACGGCGCGCGGACGTTCACCGTCGGCTTCGACGAGCAGCTGCGCCCGTACGTGCTGGACGCCGACGGCAAGCGGCGCAAGGACCTGCCCCGGTCGTGGAGCGCCGAGGAGTTCACCTCGCTGTTCATCGAGCACCCGCTGGTGTGGCACCTGGCGCGCCGACTGGTCTGGACGGCCGACCACACCGCCTTCCGGGTCGCCGAGGACCGCACCTGCGCCGACGTCCAAGACGAGCCCTTCGCGCTGCCCCGGGACGCCGCCGTCCGGCTCGCCCACCCCGTGCACCTGGCCCCCGCCGAGCTGGCCGCCTGGGCGGAGCTGTTCGCGGACTACGAGATCGTCCAGCCGCTCCGCCAACTCGGCCGTCCGGTGGCCGCGTTGACCGCCGAGGAGGCCGCCGGGCACCGGCTGCACCGGTTCGAGAAGCACACCGTTCCGGTGGGCCGGCTACTCGGGTTGACCAAGCGCGGCTGGCGGCGCGGCGAACCGCAGGACGGCGGGGTGGAGGGCTGGATCCACAAGCCGCTGCCGAACGGGAGCCACCTGGTGATCGAGATCCAGCCGGGCATCGCGGTGGGCTACGTCAACGAGTTCGGCGACCAGAGCTTCGAGGCGGTGTGGCTGGGCGCCATGCCGGACGGCTACTGGCCGAACGGCCGCGAGTACCGCGACCGGCTCGGCGACCTGGACCCGGTCACCGTCTCCGAACTCCTCGCCGATCTGGAGGAGTTGACCGCCGACTGACGGCCGACCGGCCGCACCTCCCGTCCCCGGCCGGGGACGGGAGGTGCGGTTTCGGCGGTGCGGTCTCGGCGGTGCGGTCTCGGCGGTGCGGTCTCGGCGGTGCGGTCTCGGCGGTGCGCGCTCAGGGGACCAGCGGCCCGGCCAGCACGGCCAGCCCCGCCGCGCGGTCGCCCGTCCAGGCCAGCGCGTCGCTCTCGCGCGGCTTGCGGCCCCACAGCATCAGCAGCAGGTCCTCGGCGGTGCCGGCGACCTCCGCGACCGGCTCGCCGGGGCCGTACGTCCAGGAGCGGGCGCTGTCGGTGGCGGTGAGCCGCAGGGCCCGGGCGGGCGGGGTGGCGGCGCCCCGGGCGACCATCCGGTCGGCCATGGTGTCGAAGACCTCGGCGACCCCGTCGGCGGCGAGTTCCGCGTTGAGCGCCTGCTGCAGGCCGAGCGCGTTCGCGGCGTCCCAGCGGTGCACCAGGGTCTCCTGGGTGCGGCGGCGGCGCCAGAAGCCGACCGTGTGCGGCGGGGCGATCGTCCACGCCGCGGTCGCGGGGTCGACGGACAGGGCCGCCACCAGGTCGTCCGCGCTGTCGGCGTACCAGGACCTGAGGCCGTCCGGGTCGCCGGGCGCGTCGGACTCCCGGTAGTTGTCGCCGTGCCCCTCCCGGACGGCCGTGACGACCCAGAGGTTGCCCGCGCCCATGTGCGCGACCAGGTCGGCCAGCTTCCAGCTGCCGCAGTGCTGGACGGGAGCCGACAGGTCTCCGCCCAGCAGGGCGCCGAACTCGTCGAGTTCGCGCCGGAGTTCCACCAAGTAGTCCGTGTAGTCCACGGCGCCAACATACCTCTCCGGCCGTCGGAAAACCGCTGCGATTTCCGCACCCGGCCCGGCCGACCGGCGGGCTGTCGGCTGCTGCGGTTAGGGTCTCGGCCCAATGGCCTTTTGATCATCGGGAGTTGGAGAAGCGCATGCGGCACGGGGGATCGGTCGGCACCAGCACGACGGAGGGCGGCACGGTAGGGGGCGGCACGGCGGACGGCGAAGCGGCGGGCGGCGGGCTGCCGGACGAGGACGCCTTCGTGCTGCCGGAGGCCTGGCGCGCCCTGGTGGCGCCGCGCCGCAGGGGCGGGGCACCGGCCCCGGTGGCGGCGGACCGGCCGCCGGTGGACCCGGACGACGCCTACCGGCGGGAGACCCTGGCGCTGGAGGAGCGGGCCGAGCTGATCGAGGAGCTGCTGGCCGAGGGGCGTTCCGATCCCGAACTGACCGCCGCCACCTGGGCGTACCTGTACGGGGAGGGCGGCCCGGTCGGGGCGGCGCTGGCCGCCCGGATCATCCGGACCTCGGTGGAACCCGACTCCCTGGAACGGGAGTTCGCCGACCGGGCGGCCTGGGCGGGCCTGTCGTTCGCGGTCCGGACGGTGCTGGCCTCCCTGGAGGCGGACTTCGTCCGGGAGTGGTCGGGCTCCGAGTGGCGCTACCGGGCGGCCGTCCTCGACCTGGAGGGCGAGGAGTACCTCGACCTGACGGCGCAGTACGGCCTGCTGGCCGCCGCCGGGCGGGCGCTGGCCGAGGCCCCGGAGGACGAACACGCCGCCGTGGTGGAGGAGTTGGAGCAGCTGCGGAGCACTCCGGTGCTGCGGGCGGCGATCGCGCGCCTGGTGCCGGAGCGGGCGGAGTGGGTGGACGAGTGCCTGGCCGAGCTGCCCGAGGGCTGGAGCCGGACCGCCCAGGTGCTGCGCACGCTGCTGCTGCCCGCGCTCGGCAGCGCGGCGCAGGTGGAGCGGTTCGGGCCGGAGCACGGCGGGTGGTACCGCACCTGGACGCCCGCGCTGGCGGCCACCCTCGCCGACCGGGTCGGCCCGGCGGCCGCGGCGGCGCTGCTGGCGAGCGCGGCGGACCAGTACTCGTACAGCGGGACGCAGATCGAACTGCTCGGGCTGCTGGCCGAGTTCCCGACCGACGGGGCGATGCGCGCACTGGTCGGGCGGATCGGCCGGTCGCCGGTCCGGGCGCTGCTGCTGGAGATGGTGGAGCGGTTCCCGGTGCGGGCGGTGCGGGTCCTGTCGTCGGCGGCCCGGGGCGGCGGGGCGGACGCGGCGGCGGCCCGCGAGCTGCTGGACCGGCACGTCGCGCAGTGGCGTCCGCGACTGCCGGAGGTCCTGGCGCGGCTGGACGAGGCGACGGCCGCGTTCGTGCGGGGCCTGCCGGGGGCGCGGGAGCCGCTGCCGGAGGCGGCACCGGAGCGGCTGCCCGCGGTGCTGGTCGACCCGCCGTGGACGCGGCGGCGGGCCGCGCGCGAGCCGGTCGCGCTGACCGGGCTGGAGGCCGACCGGGAGGCCCGGTTGGTGTGGCGGGAGGGCGAGGAGGCGGCGTTCGCGGGCGACGACGACCCGTACTGGCGGTACGGGGCGGACACCGACTGGGCGAAGGTGGTCGGGGAGCTGTCGGAGGAGGTCTTCGACTGGCAGGCGGGCAGGCTGCTGGCCTGGGGCCCGGACGAGCTGGTGCTGCCGCGGCTGGCGCACTGGCGGCCGGCGCAGTACCTGAGCAGCGGCGGCCACCTGCCGCGGGTGCTCGGCCGGTACGGGACGGCCGCGCTGCGGCTGCTGCACCTCGCCGCCCGGGACCGTCCGGAGGACGTCGTCCACGTCCTGCTGCCGGTGCTGGACGCGGAGACCGCGGGCGTCATGGCGCACGCCCTGCTGGAACTCAAGTCCGTTCAGCCGGTGGCCCGTTCGTGGTTCTCCCGGCACGGGGTGGCGGGCGCGCTGCTGCTCGTCCCGGCGGCGGTCGGCGCGGCCGGGCCGGAGCGGCGGGCCGCGGAGCACGCGCTGCGGCTGGTCGCGGCACGGGCGGGCGCGGAGGCGCTGTCGGCGGCGGCGGCCGAGCGGTACGGCGAGCGGGCCGCGGCGGCGGTCGCGGAGGTGCTGGGCGAGGGCGCCCTGCTGCGGACCCTGCCGGGCCGGATGCCGAAGCCGCCGCGCTGGCTGCGGCCGGAGCTGCTGCCGCAGGTGCTGCTGGCGGACGGGGGCGGGGCGCTGCGGGACGGGGGCGGAGCGCTGCCGGGGGCGGCGGTGCGGCACCTGCTGGCGATGCTGCAGCTCGGCCTGCCGCGCAGGCCGTACCCGGGCCTGGCGGTGGTCGCCCCGGCGCTGCGGGCCGACACGACGGCGGCGTTCTGCTGGGCGCTGTTCGAGGAGTGGCGGCACGCCGGGATGCCCGCCAAGGACGCCTGGGCGCTGCACGCGCTCGGCGTGTTCGGCGACGGCGACACCGCCCGCCGCCTGGTGCCGGTGCTGCCGATGCTCTCCCACCAGCGCGCGGTGGACGGCCTGGACGTGCTGGTGTCCATCGGCAACCTCGACGCCCTGGTGCAGTTGCACGGCATCGCCCGGACGGCCCGGAGCGAGGCGTTCCGGGCCCGCGCGCAGGAACGCGTCGCCGAGGTCGCCGAATCGCTGGGCCTGTCGGCCGAGCAGCTCGGCGACCGCCTGGTGCCGGACCTGGGCCTGTCCCCGGACGGCACCACGGTGATCGACTACGGCCCGCGGACGTTCACCGTCGGCTTCGACGAGCAACTGCGCCCGTACGTCCGGGACTCCGGCGGCAAGCCGCGTAGGGCACTGCCCGCGGCGGCGAGCAAGGACGACCCGGACCTGGCGGCGGCCGGGCGTCGGCGGTTCACCGCCCTGAAGAAGGAGGTCCGGGCCTTCACCACCCAGTGGACGGCCCGGCTGCGGGACGCGATGGTCGCCGAACGCTCCTGGAGCGCGGGCGAGTTCACCGACCTGCTGCTCGCGCACCCGGTGCTCGGCCGACTGGTGCGGCGGCTGCTCTGGACGGCCGACGGCGCCGCCTTCCGGATTGCCGAGGACGGCAGCTGCGCCGACGCCCGCGACGAGGCCTTCGCGCTGCCCGGGGACGCCACCGTCCGGCTCGTCCACCCGCTGCACCTGACGGCCGCGGACCTGGCCGCCTGGCGGGAGCTGCTGGCGGACTACGAGGTGATCCAGCCGTTCCCGCAACTGGAGCGCCCAGTGCTGGAGTTGAGTCAGGACGAGGCCGACGGCCACCGGCTGCACCGGTTCGAGGGGCGCACCGTCCCGGTCTGGCGGCTGCTCGCCCTGGCCAAGCACGGCTGGCGGCACGACGAGACCGACTACCGCAGCGACGGCGTGGCGAGCTGGTTCCACCGGCCGCTGCCGGACGGGCGGCACCTGGTGGTCCAGCTCGACCCGGGCGCCCGGGTGCACTCCCCCGCCGAGGCGGTGCAGCAGACCCTGGAGGCGGTGTGGCTCGGCACCTCCCCGGGCCACTACTGGCCGGAGCACCACCGGGAGAGCAGCGAGCGGTTCGGCAGCCTTCCCCCCGTCCTCGCCTCCGAACTCCTGGCCGATCTGGAGGAGTTGACCTCGCCTTGACCGGACGGGGCGGTTCCGGCCACCCCGCCCGCGCGACCCCGGTGGCCGCTGGGGCGCAGCGCGACGGGTGGGGTGGCCCGCGGGGCGCAGTCGCACTGCGGGGGCGGGGCGGGCGCCCGGGGCGGGGGCGGATCGGCCGGGAACCGCCGCGTCCGGGGGCGCCGGGGGTCTGGGCCGCCGGGCCCGCCGCTCCTACGATGTGAGTCGCCGCCGGGCCCCGGCCCCGCGGCAGCGGCCGTCAGCGGCCGGACGCCGTTGCAGCCGGCGTCGAACCGGACAGCACCGGGCGCCCCGGGTTCCGACACCCGCGCCCGGGTTCCACCGCGCACCGCGGCCCGCCCGCGGTGACGTCGGGCTCCCCGCTCCGAAGCGTTCGACCCGCCCGGCCCGAGCAGGCTCCGGCCCGCTCCGGCACGCCCGGCCCGTCCAGCCCGTCCCGCCTGTTCCGGCACACCCGCAGCGCCCACAGCGCCCTCGGCGCTCTCCGGTGCCCGCGACACCCGGGGCGCACCGGCCACGGTCCGTGCACCGGCCACGGTCCGTGCACCGGCCAAGGCCCGCGTACCGGCCAAGGCCCTTGCACCGGGCGGGAGTTCCCAGCGCACGCCCCGCACGCAGTCGGCACCTGTCCTCACCACACCTGGGGGTCACGCCCATGTCCGTCCATGCCACCCTGCCACCGCCCGGCGCTTCCCCGCGCTCCCGGGCCCGTCTCGTCCCGCTCGTCCTCGCCCTGCTCGCCGCCCTGCTGGCGGTGGCCGTCCCGGCGGCCGCCCCGGCGCACGCCGCGGTGCCCGACCGGTGGGGCTTCGCCTACCTGGACAACCCGGCGCCGCCGCCCGGCTACGTCCCGGACCCCTCGCGCCAGTGGGGCAGTTGGACGTCCCCGGCGGCGAACCCGGTGAAGGTCGACCAGGCCGCCACCGGCGTGTACGTGGTGCACTTCCCGCTGATCGGCGGCGCGGGCGGGATCGCGCACGCCACCGCCGTCAACCGCACCGGGACGTGGTGCCAGATCCTGGGCTGGGGCACCGCGGGCACCGGCCTGGACGTCAAGGTGGCCTGCTTCAACCCGGCCGGGGCCCCGGCGAACTCGCCGTTCACGGTGCTGTTCACCAGCAGCTCCGGCACGCCCGCGCCGCCCGGCGGCGACCACGGCTACCTGTACTCGCTGCCCTCCGGCTCGCTGGTCACCCAGTACAACTCGGCGGGCGGGGCGAACCTGTCCAGCCACGGCTCGACCGGCATCTGGAAGGCCTGGCTGCCCGGCCTGGGCTCCACCACCGAGGTCGGTGACGTGCAGGTCACCGCGGTCGACTCGGCGCAGGGCGCGCGCTGCAAGGTCGCGGGCTGGTACCCGTCGAGCACCGGGCAGACCTTCCTGGTGGCCTGCTTCAACGCGGCCAACGCGCCGTACGACACGGCCTGGACGCTCAGCTACTCGGTCAAGCGGGCGGTGCACGGCCCGGCGTACCCGCCGAAGTCCTTCGGGTACCTCTGGTACAACGGCGCGGTCCCGGCCGGGACGAACTTCAACTCGGTGGGCGCCGGCAACACGTTCAGCGCGGGCGTCCCGTCCGCGGTGCTGATGCCGGGCGTGGCCGTGCCGTCCGACCACGCGCAGGTCACCGCGTACGGCAGCGGCCCCGGCTGGTGCCACCTGGCGCTGCCCTGGACGCGCAGCTCGGGCACGGTGAAGCTCTCCCCGCTGTGCTTCAACCCCGGCGGCGCGCCCGTCCTGGCGCCGTTCCTGCTGGCGTACACCTCGGCGTTCTGACCCCGGGGGCCCCGGCGACCCCGGTAGCCCCGGTAGCCCCGGTAGCCCCCGGCGGCCCCGGCACGACCGACTCCGGCCGTGTCGGGGCCGCCGGGTGCTGGCGCTGGCCCGCAACGCCGACGACCCCCAGGTCGTCGGCCTGGTCCCGCCCGCCGGCTCGGGCCTGCGCCACCTCCCGGACGGCAGCGGCAAGGCGCAGCACTTCATCATCGCCGTCCACAACATCCTGATCGGCACGGCCCAGTGGTCCGACGGCCGCACCAGGGACTTCGACACCTTGGCGGGACAGCTCTCGCCGCTGTGCGTCAGCGTCGCCCGGAACATCCCGGGTTGGACCGACTCCGCTCAGTCCAGCGGGACGGCGTAGACCGGCTCCCGGCCGTGGACCGCGAACCCGGCCTTCTGCAGGATCGGGCCGGACGTCGCCGGGTTGCCCTTCACCAGGGCCATCCGCGCGCCGTGCGCCGCCGCGTAGGAGAGCCGGGCCGCCAGCAGCGCCCGGTACACCCCGCGGCCGCGCCGGGCCGGGACGACCGCGCCGCCGGTGAGCCGGGCGACGCCGTCCACCAGCGCGACGCCGCCCGTCCCGGCCGGTTCGCCGTCCACGTAGGCGACCAGCGTCCCGCCCCCGCCCGCCGGGACGCTCCGCGCACCCCGCTCCGCCACCCGCCCGGCCCGCTCCGCGGGCGGCAGCGCGCCGCCGAACCCGGCGGCCTCCGCGGCCACGGCGTCGAGCGCGGTCGCGGTGTCCGTCGCCCAGCGCAACTCCACCTCCACGGTGGGCGGTTGCAGCTCCGGCGCGCCCCGGGACAGGTCGGCGGCCAGGATCTCCAGGTCGAGCTTGACCCGCCCGCCGCGGGCCGCCAGCTCCTCCGCCAGCCCGGCCGGGTCCCCGATCAGCACCTGCCAGTCCAGCACCCGCGGCCCGAGCGTCCGGGCCAGCGCCAGCACGGCGTCCACGGCCTCGGGCAGCGGGGCGGCGGCGGGCGTGAAGGAGACCACCGAGAGGTCGAAGGAGTAGTGCTCGGGCAGTCGCAGCACGGTGCACGTCCCGTCCCGGAACACCTCCGCGTCGTCCGGCATCCACACCCAGGCCGCTCCGGCAGCGGCGACCGCGTCGATCGACAGTTCGCTCATCCGCCCAACCTAGGGGCCCCGGCGGGCACGGTTCGCACACCGTTGCAGAACCACGACGTCCCCGAACGCCGCGGAAGGTCAGCCCGCCCCGCCCGGCGCGGGGGTGAGCGGTTCGCCGTTCAGCTCGCGGCAGTGCGCGCCGAGGTCCCACCACAGGCAGCCGTCCGCCATCAGGTAGGGGTACGTGCCGCGGACGCCGCCGCCGCGCTGGAGCGCGTCGGCAACCGCGTGCAGGTAGGCGGCCAGGTCGGGCCAGCCAGGTGTCGATCCGGTGCCAGGAGGCGGTGACCGGGGGGACGGGGTGCGGGTTCACGGTGTCCATCCTGCCGGTCGGCAGCGCTGTCGGTGGCGGCGGCTACGGTCTGTGCGCAGTGGGCGGCCGGTCCGCGGGCGGGAGCCCGGGGGTAGCCGGTTCGCGGGCGGGAGCCCGGGGGCGGGTGGCCCGCGGGGGCTTGAGAGGATCGTCCCCGTACTCGCCGCTGCACCACCGGTTTCCCCATCTGCCTCGAGGATTGCGCGATGCCCGTTCCGACCGCCGACCGTCCCGACATGCAGCGTCCGCCCGCCGAGGTGCGCTTCGCGGAGGAGTTGGCGGTGCTGCGCGAGCGGGACGGGGGGCCGCGGCCGCCGGGGTGGGAGTTGAGCCTGCGGGCGGCGCGCAGTTTCGTGGTGGGGGACGAACGGGCCGGGGTGAGCCGGAAGTTCGTGGGGAACGCGGCGCTGGTGGAGCGGGCGCTGGTGACGTTGGCGACCGATCGCGGGCTGATGCTGGTGGGTGAGCCGGGAACGGCGAAGTCGCTGCTGTCGGAGCTGATCGCGGCGGCGGTGAGCGGGACGTCCACGCTGACGGTGCAGGGCGGGGCGGCGACCACCGAGGACCAGATCAAGTACGGGTGGAACTACGCGCTGTTGGTGTCGGAGGGCCCGTCGACGCGTTCGCTGGTGCCCGCGCCGATGCTGAAGGGCATGGCGTCGGGGAAGGTCGTCCGGTTCGAGGAGATCACCCGCTGCCCGCTGGAGGTGCAGGACTGCCTGCTCTCGCTGCTGTCCGAACGGGTGCTGGCGGTACCGGAGTTGGACGGCCCGGACGGCATGGTGTTCGCGAGCGCCGGGTTCAACGTGATCGCCACCGCGAACACCCGGGACCGGGGCGTCAACGAGATGAGTGCCGCGCTGAAGCGCCGCTTCAACTTCGAAACGGTGTTCCCGATCGCCGACTTCGACACCGAAGTCGCCCTGGTGGAGGCCGAGTCGGCGGCGCTGCTGCGCCGGTCCGGCGTCGAGCCGGCCCCGAACCGGGACCTGCTGGAGGTGCTGGTGGCGACGTTCCGCGAGCTGCGTTCGCCGGACGCGGGCGGCGGGCGGAGCGGGTCGGCGGTACTGAGCACCGCCGAGGCGGTGTCGGTGGCGCACGCGGTGGGGGTGCGCGGCTGGTTCCTGCGCCAGGAGCCGGGCAGCGCGGCCGACTTGGTGACCTGCCTGGCCGGTACGGCGGCCAAGGACAATCCGGACGACCTGGCCCGGCTGCGGCGCTTCCTGGAGCAGCAGGCGGACCGCCGCAAGGGCGACCGCTGGCGCGAACTGTACGACGCCCGGCACCTGCTGGCCGACTGATGGCGCCGACCACGGCACGCCCGGAGGCGGTCTTCCTGGGCGTGCGGCACCACTCGCCCGCCTGCGCGGCCCTGGTGGCGCGCACCGTACGGGAGTTGCGCCCGGCGCACGTGCTGGTCGAGGGCCCGGCGGACCTGAACCCGCGGCTGGACGAGCTGCTGCTGGGCCACGAGCTGCCGGTCGCGGTGTTCAGCCACTACCGGGACGAGGAGCGGACGGCGACGTCCTGGGCGCCGCTGTGCGCGTACTCGCCGGAGTGGGTGGCGCTGACCGAGGGGCGGGCGGCGGGCGCGCAGGTGCGTTTCGTCGACCTCCCGGCCTGGCACTCGGCGTTCACCGACCGTCCGCGGCCGCTGGCGAACCGGTTCGCGGACGCGGAGGCCCGGTACGCGGAGGCGACCGAGCGGCTGTGCCGGGCCTTCGGGACGGAGTCCCCGGACACCCTGTGGGACGGCCTGTTCGAGCTGCCGGAGCAGGAGGGGCTGGCCGAACGGCTGTACGCCTACTTCGAGTTGGTGCGCGGCGACGCGGCCGCGGACGAGGGCGACGCGGCCCGCGAGGCGTACATGGCGCGCTGGGTGCGGGCCGCGCTGGCCCGCGCCGAGGGGCCGGTGCTGGTGGTCACCGGCGGTTTCCACACGCCCGCGCTGCGGGCCCTGGCCGCGTCCGGTCCGGTCGAGGCGGAGTGGCCCCGGGTGCCGCGGCCGCCGGAGGGCGCGGTCGGCGGGAGCCACCTGGTGCCGTACTCCTTCCGGCAGTTGGACGCGTTCGGCGGCTACCAGTCCGGCATGCCCTCCCCCGGCTACTACCAACTGCTGTGGGAGCGCGGCGCGCAGGGCGCGGCGGACGGCCTGGTCGCGGAGGTGGTGCGGCGGCTGCGGGCGGCGAAGGTGCGGGTGTCGACGGCCGACCTGATCGCGGCCCGCACCCTCGCCGAGGGCCTGGCGGCGGTGCGCGGGCACCGGACGCGTTCGCGGGCCGACGTGCTGGACGGCCTGGTCTCGGGGCTGGTCGGCGAGGCGCTGGAGGAACCGCTGCCCTGGCAGGTCCGCGGGCGGCCGACCTCCGGGACGGATCCGCTGGTGCGGGCCCTGGTCGCGGCGGGCACCGGCGAGCGCCGCGGCCGCCTGCACCCGGACACGCCCGCGCCGCCGCTGGTCCACGACGTGGCGGCCGAACAGGCCGTCTGCGGCGTCGAGTTGGGCCTGTCGGCGACGGCCGACCTGACCGGCCCCGAGGGGCTGCGGCGCAGCCGCTTCCTGCACCGGCTGCGGGTGCTGGGCGTGCCGGGCCACGACCGGGAGAGCGGGCCGACCGGCGGCGGCGACCCGGTGTTCACCGAGCACTGGGTGCCGTCCCCGCGCGGCTGGGCGCACCGGCGCGACGCCGCGCTGATCGAGGCCGGGGCGTACGGGGCGCAGGTGTCCGACGCGGCGGCCGTGGTGCTGGCCGAGCGGGCCCGGGACGCGGGCACGGACCCGGCGGCGCTGGCCGGGCTGCTGTTCGACGCCGTCCTGTGCGGGGTCGGTGCGCTGACCGGGGAGCTGCTGGAGACGCTGGCCGCGCGCATCGGGCGGGTTCCCGAACTCGGCGCGGTGGGCGAGGTGTTGGCCACCACCCTGGACCTGTGGCGGCACGACCGGGTCTACGGCGTCGGCGCCGACCCGCGGCTGGCCGGGCTGGTCGACGCGGCCCTGCAACGGGTGCTGTGGCTCTCCGAGGGCCTGCACGGCGGTGCCAGCGGTTCCGGCGGCGCCGGTGTCGACCGCGGCCGCCTGCGGGCCGTCACCGCGGCCCGCGACGCCCTCCGGCACGCCGACCCCGTCCTCTCCCTCCCGCGCTCCGCGGCCCTGGCCACCGCGGCCCGGATCGCCGCGGACGCCGCCGCTCCCCCGGACCTGCGCGGCGCGGCCCTCGGGCTGCACTGGTCGCTGTCCGCGGACGTCGCGGCGGCAGCCACCGCACCCGCCACCGAAGCCGCCAGCGCACCGGCCACCGCACCGGCCACCGCCGCGTTCTCGCCCGCGGCGGTGGCCGGGCAGGCGCGGGCGCTGGCCGGTGAGCCGGAGCGCCTGGGCGACTGGCTGTCGGGGCTGTTCGTGCTGGCGCGCGAGCAGTTGACGGGGCCCGCCCTGGACACGGTCGGTGACGCGTCACTGTTCGATGCCCTGGACGCGATCGTCACCGGGCTGCCGACTGCCGAGTTCCTGTCCGGCCTGCCCGCGCTGCGCCAGGCCTTCGGCTACTTCCCGCCGCGCGAACGCGAGCGGATCGCCCAGCGCCTGCTGGCCCTCCGCGGTCGCACCGGCTCGGCCCGCGGCCTGCTGCGCACCAGCGCCGACCCGGCCCTGCTCGCCCGCGCCGCCGGCCTCGAACTCGCCGTCACCGACCTGCTGGCCCGCCACGGCCTCTCCCCGACCCCGACACCGACACCGACCTCGGCCGCACCATCACCTGAACTCCCTGAGGCCCCCCACCCCGAACCCGCCCTCCCCGCCTCCGCCCCCCTCCCGGGCGAGGGCTCCCCGGACGAGGGCCTCCCGGACGAGGGCCTGGAGCGCTGGCGGCTGATCCTCGGCGCGGCCGCCGAACGCTGCACCGGCGGCCTCGGCAAGCTCGCGGCCGCCCAGGACGCCGCGCTGGAGTGGCTGTACGGGCGCGACCCGGAGGCGGGCCGCCGCGGGGTCCGCCGGGGCGGTCCCGGCTCCGGCGGCGACGGTTCGCGCACCGGCGGCAGCGAGGCGTCCCGGGTGACGCCCGTGGACTGGCTGGAGGACGTACACCGGCTGTTCCCGAAGGAGACCGTGGAGCGGCTGGAGCGGGACGCGGTGGAGCGGTACGGGATCGACGAGATCGTCACCGACCCGGAGGTGCTCTCCCGGGTGGAGCCGAGCCCGGCGCTGCTGCGCGCCGTGCTGCGCACCAAGCACCTGATGAACCCGGAACTCCTCTCGCTGGCCCGCAAGTTGGTCGAGTCCGTGGTGCGCGAGCTGCTGGAGCGGATGCGCCCCGAGGTGCGCCGGGCGTTCACGGGTGCCCGGGCGCCGGGCCGCAGCCGGTTCCCGCTCGCCCGGAACTTCGACTTCCGCTCCACCGTGCGGGCGAACCTGGCGCACTACCAGCCGGAGCAGCGGCGGCTGCTGATCGAGCGGCCGTACTTCCACACCCGGACGCGGCGCACCCTGGAGCAGTGGCAACTGGTGCTGCTGGTCGACCAGTCGGGCTCGATGGTCGGGTCGGTGATCCATTCGGCGGTGACGGCGGCCTGCCTGTGGAACCTGCCGGGGCTGCGCACCCACCTGGTGGCGTTCGACACCTCGGTGGTGGACCTGACGGAGGACGTGACGGACCCGGTGGAGCTGCTGATGCGGGTGCAGTTGGGCGGCGGCACCGACATCGCCCGGGCGGTGGACTACGGGACCGGCCTGCTGGACAACCCGCGGCGCAGCATCGTGGTGCTGGTGTCGGACTTCTACGAGGGCGGCGACGTCGGCCGACTGCTGCGCGGGGTAAGGAAGTTGGTGGAGCAGGGCACCACGGTGCTCGGGCTGGCGGCGTTGGACGAGGAGGCCGATCCGGTGTACGACCGCGAACTGGCGGCCCGGCTGGTCGGGTTGGGTGCGCACGTGGGTGCGATGACGCCGGGCGCGCTGGCCGCGTTCGTGGCGGAGAAGGTGGGCCGGTGAGCGCGCCCCGGGCGGACCTGCTGGCGCTGGACGCCGACACGCTGGCCGCGCTGGCCAACCGCGGCCTGGTGAAGCGGGCGGCGCGCGAACTGGAGGCGGGCGCGGGCCCGTCGGTGGCACTGGGCGTGGACGGCGAGGTGTCGGCCGCGTTCCCGGACGGCAGCCGGACGGCCCTGCCGGTCGGGGTCCCGCTGGAGGGGGGCACCTGCAGCTGCCCCGCGCCGGGCGTGTGCCGCCACCTGGTGGGCCTGGTCCTCGCCTACCAGGCCCAGGCCCAGCCCCAGGCCCAGACCCGAACCGACTCCCCCGCCGCCGGCTCCCCGGCCGTCGAACCCACTGACGCCGAGCCCACCGGCACCCGGCCCACCGACACCCCACCCACCGACACCCGGCCCACCGAAGCCCGGCCCGCGGCCCCGCAGGATCCAGCCCCCGGGGCAGCGCAACTCCCCTGGTCCCCGGCCGAGTTCGACGACGCCGCGCTGCTGGCGGCGTTCGGCCGTCCGGCCCTGGCGGCGGCCCGGCGGGCCTGGGAGCGCGGGGTGCGGGCGACGGTGCAGCGGATGGACGCCGAGCACCCGGCGCCCTCGGTGGAGCTGCCGAGCTGCACCGTCCGGTTCCCCGTCCCGCACAGCCTGAACTTCGCGCTCAGCGGGGCGACTTCGGCCCGGCACGGCGAGCTGGTGACGCTCGCGGCCTGGGCGTTCCGGGCGGCGGACGAGGAGGGCGCCCCGTCGGGGGCGGCCCGCACGGTGGGCGGGGGCGAGCCGTCCCGGCGGGCGAAGGCCGCGGCGGAGGACCCGCTGGCGGCGGTGGCGGCCCTCGCGGAGGAGCTGCTGCGCACCGGGACGGCCCGCACCGGCCCGGTCCTGCAGGCCCGACTGGCGCGCGCCGAAGCGGCGTTGACGTCCGCCTCGGCGCACTGGCCGGCGGCCGCGGCGGCCGAGCTGCGGGCGCAGCTGGCGGCGTACGCGGACCGGGACACCCGCTACGACCCGGACCGGGTGGCCGAGTTGCTGGCGGAGCTGCTGGCCCGGCACCGGGCCGCGGACCGGGTGCTGGCGCTGGGCAGCGGGGAGAGCGCCGTCACGCAGCTGCGCCGCACCCGGCTGGTCGCGCTGGGCTGCCGGGTGTCCGGCGGGAGCGGCCCGGAGCGGTGCGCGGAGGTGTACCTGGCGCAGCCGGACGCCGGGATCGCCCTGGTGCTGCGCAAGCGCTGGACGCTGGCGGCGGGCCAGGCGGGGACGGGCGCCGAGCTGGCGGGCCGACGGCTGCTGGGGCACTCGGTGCGGGCGCTGGCCGGGTCGAACCTGGTCAGCGAGTCGGTCTCGCGCAGTGCGGGGCGGACCGTCACGGTGGAGCGCGGCCGGATCGCGTCCACCAGCGTCACGCCGCTCGGTGACGCCTGGACGTCGCTGCCCGCGCCGCTGCTGCTGCGGGACGCGGCGGCCCGGCTGCGGGCGCTGGGCGGGCGTCCGCCGCGGCTGGTGCGGCCGCGGATCGAGGCGGAGAACGCGCACGTGCTGGCCGTGGCGGAGATCGGCCCGCTGGGCTACGACCCGGCCCGGCAGCGGCTGGAGGCGACGGTGCGGGACGCCGCGGGGACGGCGGTGCTGGTCTCCGCCGAGCACGACGCGCTCTGTCCGGGCCGGATCGACGCGCTGGCGGCGGCCCTGGAGTCCGGCACGGTCTCGCACGTCAGCGGTCTGCTGCGGCAGGCCGCGGGCCGTCCGGTGCTCGACCCGCTGGCGGTGCGCACCGGCGCGGGGCTGGTGCACCCGGACCTGGCCGCGGAGGGCGAGCCGCACCCGTTCGACGTGCTGCCGCCGGTCGTCGGCGATCCGCTGACGGAGGCGCTGACCGCGGCCCGCACGGCGCTCGCCGAACTCGCCCGCACCGGCCTGGACACCGCCCTGCCCCACCGACTCGCCCCGGCTGCCGCGCACTTGCGCCGCACCGGGCTGCGCACCGCGGCCGCCCTGCTGGACGCGCTGGCCGCCGACCCGGCCCCGGCCCGCTGGGCGGACGCCGCGCTCCACCTGCTGACCGCCCTCGACCTGCACCGGGAGGAGGCCGGGCGGCCCTGAGCCCGGGTCCTCCCGTCGGACGGGCCCGTAGTACAGTCCCCGGAACGATCATGGGGAGGGAACCGATGGCACGACGACGCCGCCGTCAGATCGCCTGGACGCTCAGAGGGCTGGCGCTGCTCGCCGGCCTGGCCTTCCTGCCGGGTGCGCTCGGCGCCCGCTCGGGCGGGCTGGTGGAGGCGGAGCGGCTGTTCAACCACCCGGTGCAGCTGCTCGGCACCGCGTTGGTGCTGGTCGTGGTCTCGCTGGTGGTCGAGTTCGAGTTCCGCACCAAGTTCTCGCAGATCGGCTGCGCCGTCGCCCTGGTGGCGCTCATCGCCGTCTCGGTGCCGGTCGCCCTCCTGGGCCTGGCCCTCGACGACGACGACCGCCCGTTGGACCGGAAGACCCACCCCGACCGCCCGGACCTGGCGCTGACCGTGACCGACGTCGCCTTCTCCGTCGACCCGCTCTACCAGGTGGAGGTGGTGACCGGCACCGGCTGGTCCGCCCGCCACTGGGAACTCGGCGTGTGGGGGGAGGACAGCGGGCACGGCTACTACGAGGGCGCGTCCTGGACCGGCCCGGACCGGATCACGGTGACCTCCGACGAGGAGACCGCCGTCTTCGTCCTCGACCCCGCCACCGGCCGCCCCGGCGCCCCGCAGGTCACGAAGCGCTGACCGCCCCGGCCGGGCCGCCCCTGCTCCCCCCGTGCGAGAAGGGCGGAAAAACTTTCCGGTTCCCGTGTCGATCCGGGGCCGGGCCGTTCGACCTTGGGGTAGAGAGGGCCGGAGGAAGGCCCCCGGAACGAGGAGCAGGACGATGGCGAAGTACATGCTGATCATGCGGGCGACGGACGAGACCCTGGCGAAGATGTTCGAGACGCCCTTCGAGGAGATGCTCGAAACCGTCGGCCGCTTCAACGAGGAGCTGATCCGGGCGGGCGTGCTGATCGCCGCCGAGGGCCTGGACGACCCCTCCCAGGGCGCGGTGGTGGCCTACGACGGCGAGGTGCCGGTGGTCACCGACGGCCCGTACGGGGAGACCAAGGAGCTGTTCGGCGGGTTCTACCTGATCGACGTGGCCTCGAAGGAGGAGGCCGTGGAGTGGGCCAAGCGCCTCCCGGCGATGCCGGGTTCGAAGTGCGAGGTGCGCCGGGTCCCGTCGATCGACGAGTTCCCGCAGGACAACAAGTGGGTCGCGATCGAGCGGGCCTGGCGCGAGCGGACCGGCCAGCTCTGATGCCCGCGACCGACGACGACGGCCCGCCGGACCCCGGTGCCGACCCCGAGCCCGACCCCGGCACCGGCACCGACCCCGGCACCGGCCCCGGGGTGGTCACCGGACCGGCCCGGCGGGCCGTCGCGGCGGTCTGGCGGATCGAGTCCGCCCGGATCGTCGGGGCGCTGGCCCGGTACACGGGCGACTTCGCGCTGGCCGAGGACGTCGCCCAGGAGGCCCTGGCGGAGGCGCTGGTCGCCTGGTCGCGCGACGGCGCGCCCGCGAACCCGGTCGGCTGGCTGCTGACCGCCGCGCGGCGGCGGGCGATCGACGCCTTCCGCCGCCGCGCGGCGCTGGACGAGCGCTACGCGCTGCTGGCCGCGCAGCTCACCGAGGGGGAGGCCGCCCCGGGCGCGGACCGGCCGGACGAGCTGCCGTGGGACCCGGACCGGATCGACGACGACGTGCTGGCGCTGGTGTTCACCGCCTGCCACCCGGTGCTGTCGCCCGAGGCCCGGGTCGCGCTGACGCTGCGCGTGGTGAGCGGCCTGTCCAGCGAGGAGATCGCCCGCGCGTTCCTGGTGCCGGTGCCGACCGTGCAGGCCCGGATCACCCGGGCGAAGAAGACCGTGGCCGCGGCCCGCGTCCCGTTCGCCCTGCCGCCCGCCGAGGAGCGCCGGGCCCGGCTGGGCGCGGTGCTGAGCGTGCTGTACGTGGTGTTCACGGAGGGCTCGACGGCGACGGCGGGCGAGGACCTGCTGCGCCCCGACCTCGCCCACGAGGCCCTGCGGCTGGCCCGGACGCTGACCGCCCTGCTGCCCGGCGAGCCCGAACCGCACGGCCTGCTGGCCCTGTTCGAGCTCACCGCGGCCCGCTTCCCGGCCCGCACCGGGCCGGACGGGGAGGCCGTCCTGCTGGAGGACCAGGACCGCACCCGCTGGGACCGCTCGGCGGTCCGGCGCGGCCTGGCCGCCCTGGGCCGGGCCACGTCCGCGGGGCGCGGCCTGGGCCCGTACGGCCTGCAGGCGGCGATCGCGGCCTGCCACGCGGTGGCGCCCTCGGCAGCGGAGACCGACTGGGAGCGCATCGTGCTGCTGTACGAGGCGCTGGGCCGGATCGCCCCGTCCCCGGTGGTCGAGCTCAACCGGGCGGTCGCGGTCGCGATGGCGAGCGGCCCGGCCGAGGCGCTGGCCATCGTCGACGACCTGCTCGCCGCCGACCGCCTGCCCGGCTCCCACCTCCTGCCGGGCGTCCGCGGCGAACTCCTCACCCGCCTGGGCCGCACCGCCGAGGCCCGCACCGAGCTCGAACTCGCCGCCCGCCTGTGCCGCAACGCCCGCGAACGCGCCGTCCTGCTCCGCAAGGCGGCCGCCCTGGGCTGAACGGGCCGCCCACCGGACGGCCCGCCGCACCGCCTCGCGCATCGCCCCGCCCGCCGTCGTGCCGCCCCCGCGCCTTCACTCCCCCGCAGCTTCACTCCGCCGCAGCTTCACTCCGCCGCGTCAGTGGCCCAGCGGTGCCGTCCAGTTGAGCACGGTGCCTCCGGCGGGCGGGGCGGTGACGGCGAGGGTGCCGCCGAGGGCGCGGGCGCGTTCCTCGAGGTTGCGCAGGCCGCTGCGGCGGCCCTGGGCGGGGATGCCGACGCCGTCGTCCTGGACGGTGAGGGCGACGTGGCCGCCCGCGGCCTGGAGGGTGACTTCGATCCGGCCGGCCCGGGCGTGCCGGGCGGCGTTGCTGAGGGCCTCGCCGAGGACGGCGACCAGGTGGTCGGCGACGGCGGGCGGCACGTCGGTGTCGAGCAGGCCCTCCATGCTCAGGCGCGGGGCGAAGCCGAGGACGGCCTGGGCCTCCTCGACGACGTGCACGGCGCGGGCCCGCAGGCCCTGCCCGGCCCCGGCCTCGCGGACCCGCAGGCCGAAGATGGTCGAGCGGATGATCTTGATGGTCTCGTCCAGGTCGCCGACGGCCCGCAGCACCCGGTCGGAGGCTCCGGGGTGGTCGATGAACCGGGAGGCGCTCTGCAGTGTCATGCCGGTCGCGAACAGCCGCTGGATGGCCAGGTCGTGCAGGTCGCGGGCGATCCGGTCGCGGTCCTCCAGGACGGCCAACTGCTCGGCGTCGCGCCGCCGTTCGGCCAGTTCCAGGGCGAGTGCGGCCTGGTCGGCGAAGCCCAGCAGCGGGTCGATCTCGCGTTCGGTGAACTCGGCCTCGCCGCTGCCGCGCACCAGCAGCAGCACGCCCTCGGTGTGGCCCTCGGCCCGCCCCAGCGGCACCGCGACGGCCGGTCCGGTGCCCGCGAAGCGGGGCACGCAGGCGGGGTAGCGCGGGTCGCCGGTCAGGTCGGGCGAGGTCACCGGGAAGCCGGTCTCGCAGGCCGCGCCGGAGATCGTGCCGTCCAGCGGCACGTCCACCCCGACCCGCCCGTTGACGTCCCCGCCGAGGGCCAGTTCGACCCGCAGTCCGGCGCCGCCGGGCAGCGTGGTCAGCACGTCGGCCAGTTTCGCACCGGAGATGTCGCAGGCCCGCTGGGCGATCAGCTCCACCACCTGGGTGCGCGAACTGCCGGACAGCAGGCGGCGGTTGATCTCGGCGGTGGCGGTCAGCCAGCGCTGGCGGCGCTGCGCCTCCTCGTACAGGCGGGCGTTGTCGATGGCGACGCCCGCGGCGACCGCGAGGGTGGCGATCACCGATTCGTCGTCGTCGTCGAACCCGGCGGCGCCGCGCTTGTCGGTCAGGTAGATGTTGCCGAACACCTCGTCGCGCACCCGCACCGGCAGGCCCAGGAAGGTCCGCATCTCGGGGTGGTGGGCGGGGCAGCCGGTGGACGCCGGGTGCTGCCTGAGGTCCTCCAGGCGCAGCGGGTGCGGGTGCCGGATGAGTTCGCCGAGCAGGCCCTTGCCGGTGGGGTAGGGGCCGATCCGGGCGATCTCCTCCTCGGCCAGGCCGACGGTGATGAACTGGGAGAGGGTGTCGCCGTCGGGGCCGATGATGCCGAGCGCCGCGTACTTGGCGTCGGCGAGGACGGCCGCGGCCTCCACGATCCGGCGCAGCACGTGGGTCAGCTCCAGCTCCCGGCCGACCGACAGGACGGCCTCCAGCAGGCTGTGCACCCGGTCGCGGGTGCCCCGGGCCACGTCGATCCGGGCCTGCAGCTCGGCCAGCAGCTCGTCCAGCCTCAGCTGCGGGATCCGCGACCGCGGTTCCTCCTCGCGCACCGCGCTCCTCCTCGTCCGTGGCTCCGCCGCCGATTCTCGCAGACGCCCGGGCCCGGTTGGACCCACGGGGTGGGAATGCGCTAGACGAGTAGTTCCGAAGTCTGCTGGCTTTGCTGGTTCTGCTCCGGGCATGCAGGGAGGGTGTCCAGCATTCGGGTTGTGACGACCGAAGAGCTGG
>NZ_JNYE01000016.1 GCF_000717185.1 Kitasatospora phosalacinea
GGCAAATGCACGGCCGAGCCAGGTTCCCTCTGCTCCGCCACCGCATCCTCCTCCAGTGACCACCACAGAGCGCTACCACCGATTACGGGACAGAGCCGAATGCTGGACACCCTCCCTGCATGCCCGGAGCAGAACCAGCAAAGCCAGCAGACTTCGGAACTACTCGTCTAGGCCCCCGGGCCTTCCTGGTACTCCAGCCTGGGCCGGTCGCCGGGCCGGGGGCCGCCGTCGGGCGGGTAGATCGTGCCCGTGGCGACGTCGATCGCCGCCGACGTGATGTTGTACCAGTCGACCGAGTCGCCGGGGTGGAGCACGACGACGTTGCTCGTGTTCCCCTGCGCGTCGATGCCCGCCAGCAGGACCGAGACGTTGCCGGTGTTGGTCGCGTGGCGCACGCTGACGGTGTTGAGGCGCATCCACCCGGTCACGGGGGGCGTGACGGCCCTGACCGGCGCGGCGGGCGCCGCGCCCGCCTCGGCGGGGGCGCCGCCCGGAGCCGGATCGACCACCCGCACGGTCCGCCGCTGCGTGATCGGGCCCGTGCTCGGGCCGCCGGGCACCACCCGTCCCGGGCCGCCGGGCACCACCCGTTCCGGGCCGGAGGACGTCCGCACCACCGTCATGGTGTCCGACGGCCCGATCACGACCCCGGCCCGGGGGTCGTAGGCGTACCCGTCGGGGATGGCCGCACCGAGGCGAGGTTCGTAGTGGTAGCCCGATTTGACCCGGACCGTTCCCCCGGTGAGGGCCCGGCAACTGTCGTGCCAGGCGAACCGCCGCTGCAGCAGCCGGCCGTTCGACTCCTCGGCCTTCTGCATGACCATCTGTCGCTGTTCGCACATGGCACCGCTCCCGCCGTTCGTCCCCCAGTCCGAGTGTGGGACGCCGGACGGGAGCCCGCCACCAAGCACGTCCGGCAGCCGCCCCCGGGCCGGTGGGCACGGGGGCGACCGCCGGACGCGGTCCGGGCCGGTCAGCCGGTGACGACGGCCTGCGCGTCGATCTCCACCAGCATCGGCTCCTGCGGCAGTTCGACGAAGATCGTGGTGCGGCAGGGCTTCACGCTGCCCGGGGCGATGTTCTCCTCGATGAACTGGGCGTACACCTCGTTCATCAGCGGGAAGTCGGCCCGCTTGGTCAGGTAGACGCGGAACATCACCACGTCCTCGATGCTCGCACCGCCCGCCTCCACGATCGCCTTGACGTTCTCCAGCGTCCGCCGGGTCTGCGCCTTCACGTCACCGTGGTACAGGTACTCGCCGGTCGCCGGGTCCTGCGGCCCCTGGCCGGACACCTGCAGGATCGGGCCCTTGCGCACCCCCTGCGAGAACATCCACGCCGGGGCGGGCGCGCCGTCGGTACGGACCTCGATCTTGTCGCTCATCTGTCTTGCTCCATAAGGTGGTTGACGGTACGTCAGTGAACGGTGCCGCGCGCCGGAAGGCCCGCGTCGGCGGAGATCGCCCTGGTGCAGGCGAGCAGTTGGGGGAGAAGTTCGAGCACCTGCTCGTACGGGAGGACCACGTCCGGCACCGATATCGACGCCGCGGCCACCACCCGGCCCGAGACGTCCCGGATCGGCGCGGCGACGCAGTTGATGAACGCCTCGTGCTCGGCGTGGTCCTGCGCCCAGCCCTGCACCGCGACCTGGTCGAGCTCGGCCAGCAGCGCCTGCGGACTGGTGATCGTGTTCGGGGTGTGCACGGTGAACTCGACGCCGTCCACCACCCGGCGTCGCTCCACCGGCGACAGGTCGGCCAGCAGCACCTTGGCCACCGCCGTGTTGTGCAGCGCCGCCCGCAACCCGATCCGCGAGTACATCCGCACCGGGTGCCGCGAGTCGTACTTGTCGATGTAGACCACCTCGCCGCCCTCGTACGCGGCCAGGTGCACGGTCTGGCCGGTCGCCGCGTTCAGCTCGGCGAGGTGCGGGGCGGCGGTGCGGCGGATGCCGCGCTGCTCCAGCGCGAGGCTGGACAGCGCGAACAGGCCCGCACCGAGGTGGTAGCGGTACTGGGCGTCGCGGTGGACGAAGCGCTCCTCCTCCAGGCTCTGCAGCAGCCGCAGCACGGTGGTCTTGTGCACGCCGATCAGCTCGGCCAACTGGTCGAGGGAGCGCTCGCCCTCGCCGAGTTCGGCGAGCAGGCGCAGGGCGCGGGTGACGGTCTGGCTCATGGGTGTCCCGAGGGTCTTCGAGGGTGCCGGGAGTTCTTCGGTGGGGTTCTTCGGTGGGTGCTGCGGTGGGTGCTTCGCTGGGGTTCTTCGGCGGGTGCCGTGGTGGGTGCTGTGGTGGGTTCTTCGGTGCGGTGGTGGTCGGTGGGTGGGGAGCCGGTGGGCGGGGCTCAGTGGACGGGGGCGGGCAGCGCGGGGGAGTCGATGCCGGACGCGGTGACCCGGGTCGCCGCCCAGCCCCGCTCGTCGGCGGCCAGCAGTGCGGCCACCGTCGCCGCGTCCGGCAGCGCGCCGTGGTCGGTCGGGGCGGTCAGCGCGCCCGCCGCCGCCAGGTGGCCCAGGCGCAGCCGGGAGCGCTGGTCGAGACCGCGCAGGGTGCCCGCCAGGTAGCCCGCCGCGAACGCGTCGCCCGCGCCGGTCGGCTCCACCACCTCGACGTGCAGCGCCCGTTCGGTGACCGAGCCGCCGTCCCGGCCGAGCGCGGTGACCAGGTGCCCGGAGTCCTTGACCACCAGCGTGGCCGGGGACGGGAAGCGCGCGCGCAGCGCCCGCGGGTCGCCGGTGCCGAACGCCTCCTCGGCCTCGTCCGCGCCCAGCAGCAGCACGTCCGCGGCGTCCAGCAGCTCCGGCAGCACCGCCGGGTCGCGCAGCCGCCACAGCGCCGGGCGCCAGTTCAGGTCGAAGGAGACCAGCCGGCCCGGGCGGCGGCGGGCCAGCAGGGCGCGCACCAGGGCCAGGCAGTCGTCCGACAGCGCGGGCGTGATGCCCGTCAGGTGCAGCAGTGGCGCGGCGTCCAGCAGGGCCGCGGCCGCCGGGTCGTCCAGCAGTGCGGGGGAGAGCGCGGAGGCGGCCGAACCGGTGCGGTAGTAGTGCAGGCGGGAGCGGCCCGGACCCAGGTCGTGCGGCAGGCCGGAACCGCCGGTCTCCTTCAGGTACACGCCGGTCGGGCGGTGCGGGTCGACCGCGACGGCCGACACGTCCACCCCCGCCGCGGCCAGGTCGCCCGTCAGGCGGCGGCCGAAGCCGTCCGCGCCGACCCGGCTGATCCACGCCGTCGGCACGCCCAGCGCGGCCAGCGCCGCCGCCACGTTCGACTCGGCGCCCCCCACCGAGGGCCGGAACGCGCCGACGGCCTCGAACGGCCCCGGCCGGTCGGGCAGCAGCACCGCCATCGACTCGCCCAGGCACACCGCCCGGCCGGCCGCCGCACCGTCCCGGCCCGCACCGCCTTGATCCGCCATCAAACCCGCTCCCTCACCCTCGGGCCCGCACCCCGCCCCCACCGCCGACGGCCCGCGCGGCCCGGCGCTCGGCGGTGAGCCCCGGTGCTGCGTGCCTGGTGGGAGGGGTGGACGGGCCGCGTCGCGGTCCGTTGACCGCCGTCCGGCGTGAATGCTAGAACCGTATCACCAACATGCGCAATACAGGTTGCGCATGTTGCAACTTCCCAGCTCGCGAGTGGGCCGGGGTTTGATACGGAGGCAGGGCGATGGGCGAGAACAGCGAGAACAGCGAGAACAGCGGGAGCAACGAGACCGGCGGGGCCAGCGGGACGGCGGAAGCGGAAGAGCGGGCAGGGACTGCGGGGCAGGCAGGGGCTTCGGGGGCTGCGGGACCGGCGGGGGGCGCGGGAGAGACGGGGAGCGCGGGAGAGGCGGGGACGGGCCCGCGGTACTTCGCCGACCCCGTCCACGGCCCCGGCATCGACACCGCCGCCGTCGCCGCGCTCGCCGACGAGACGCTCGACTTCCGCTTCAAGGCCGTCCCCGCCGACGCCTGGGGCCGCACCGTCCGCGACTGGCTCGCCACCCGCCCCACCCTCGACGGCCTCGGCACCCCCCTGCTCACCCTCGACGCCGCCGCCCTCCGCCACAACCTGCACACCATGGCCGCCTGGTGTCGCGCCGCCGGAGTCCGCCTCGCCCCGCACGGCAAGACCACCATGGCCCCCGCCCTCTGGCAGGCCCAACTCGCCGCCGGGGCCCACGCCATCACCCTCGCCAACCTCCCCCAGCTCCGCGTCGCCCGCGCCTTCGGCGTCCAACGCCTGCTCCTCGCCAACACCCTGCTCGACCCCGCCGGACTCGCCTGGGTCGCCGCCGAACTCGACCGCGACCCCGGCTTCGCCTTCGCCTCCTGGGTCGACTCCACCGACAGCGTCCACCGGATGGACGCCGCCCTGCGCGCCGCCGGTGCCCGGCGCCCCGTCGAAGTCATGGTCGAACTCGGCGGCCCCGGCGGCCGCACCGGCGCCCGCGGAGTCCCCGCCGCCCTCGACGTCGCCGCCGCCGTCCTCGCCGCCCCCACCCTGCGACTCGCCGGTGTCGGCGGCTACGAAGGCGCCCTCGCCCACGACGCCTCCGCCCCCGCCCTCGCCGCCGTCCGCGGCTACCTCGCCGACCTCGCCGACCTGCACCGCCGCCTCGCCACCGACTACCCCACCCCCACCCCCGTCGTCACCGCGGGCGGCAGCGCCTACTTCGACACCGTCGCCCAGGAGTTGACCCCCCTCACCCGGCAGGTCCCCGGCACCACCGTCATCGTCCGGGCCGGCGCCTACCTCGCCCACGACGACGGCTTCTACCGCGGCATCTCCCCGCTCTCCCGCCGCCCCGACACCACCCCGCTGCGCTCCGCCATGCACGGCTGGGCCCGCGTCGTCTCCCACCCCGAACCCCAACTCGCCCTCCTCGACGCCGGAAAGCGCGACCTCCCGTTCGACGAAGGCCTTCCCGGACCCCAACTCGTCCGCGGCCACGGCCCGTTGGAGGGGGCGACCGTCACCGCCCTCAACGACCAGCACACCTTCCTGCGCGACGCCGGGCCCGCCGCGCCCGTCGGCGCCGTCCTGCGCCTCGGCCTCTCCCACCCCTGCACCGCCTTCGACAAGTGGAGCCTCATCCCCGTCCTCGACCACGCCGACACCGCACACCCCCGCATCGTCGACCTGGTCCGGACGTACTTCTGATGGCCGACCTCCTCCTGCGCGACGCCACCGTCATCGACGGCACCGGCACCGACCGCTACCGCGCCGACGTCACCGTCACCGACGGACGCATCGACGAGATCAGCCGCCTCGACCGGACCGGCAGTGCCGGTGGCACCGGCGGCTCGGGCGGCACCGGCGGCTCGGGCGGTAACGGCGCCGCGGATGGTGACGGCGCCGCGGGTGGTAACGGCGGACGCCTGAGCGGGCGCCGGACCATCGACGCCGACGGACTCGTCCTCGCCCCCGGCTTCATCGACATGCACGCCCACTCCGACCTGCGGCTGCTCCTCGAACCCGACCACCCCTCCCGGATCACCCAGGGCGTCACCCTCGAAGTCCTCGGCCAGGACGGCCTCTCCTACGCCCCCGCCGACGACACCACCCTCGCCGCGCTGCGCCGCCAACTCGCGGGCTGGAACGGCGACCCCGCCGACGAGGAGTTCGACTGGAACTGGCGCACCGTCGCCCAGTACCTCGACCGCCTCGACACCGGCACCGCCGTCAACACCTGCTACCTCGTTCCGCACGGCTCCGTCCGGATGCTCGCCATGGGCTGGGCCAACCGGCCCCCCACCGCGCCCGAACTCGACCGGATGAAGCACCTGTTGGACCAGTCGCTGACCGACGGCGCGGTCGGCATGTCCACCGGCCTCACCTACACCCCCGGCATGTACGCCGACACCGCCGAACTCGTCGAACTGTGCACCGTCGTCGCCGCCCGCGGCGGCTTCCACGCCCCGCACCAACGCTCCTACGGCGCAGGCGCGTTGGAGGGCTACGCCGAGATGGTCGAGATCTCCCGGCGCTCCGGCTGCCCGCTCCACCTCACCCACGCCACCATGAACTTCGGCGTCAACGAAGGCCGCGCCGGACAGTTCCTCGCCCTGGTCGACGCCGCCCTCGCCGACGGCATCGACATCACCCTCGACAGCTACCCCTACCTGCCCGGATCCACCACCCTGGCCGCCCTGCTGCCCAGTTGGTCCACCGAAGGCGGCCCCGAAGCCACCCTCGCCCGGCTCGCCGACCCCGCCGCCCGCGAGCGCATCCGCGCCGACGTCGAGGAACACGGCAGCGACGGCTGCCACGGCGTCGTCACCGACTGGGACACCATCCAGGTCTCCGGCGTCCGGCACGGCTCCCTCTCCGCCGTCGTCGGCAGGAAGATCTCCGAACTCGCCGCCGAACAGGGCCGCACCGGCACCGACGTGTTCTTCGCCCTGCTGCGCGCCGACCAACTGGGAACCACCATCCTCCAGCACGTCGGCCACGAGGAGAACGTCCGCGCCATCATGCGGCACCCCGTGCACACCGTCGGCAGCGACGGCCTCCTGGTCGGCGCCCGCCCGCACCCCCGCGCCTGGGGCACCTTCCCCCGCTACCTCGCCCACTACAGCCGCGAGTTGGGCGTCCTCACGCTCGAACAGACCGTCGCCCGGATGACCGGCCGCCCCGCCCGCCGCCTCGGCCTCGACCGGCGCGGACTCGTCCGCCCCGGCCACCACGCCGACCTGGTCCTGTTCGACCCGGGGACCGTCCGCGACACCGCGACCTTCGACCAGCCCCGACAGGCCGCCGAAGGCATCCAGCACGTCCTGGTCAACGGCGTCGCCGCCCTCACCGACGGCAAACCCACCGGCGACCTGGCGGGCCGCGCGCTGCGCCGGGGCGCCGACCGCAAGGTCCGGCCACTCGACTGAGCAGACGTCAATTCCGCTGCGGGGCCCGCTGGTTCCGCAGCCATCGATTCGAACCGTTCATGCGTGAAGAGGAGTTGCCCAGGATGGGAACCGAAACGACCGACCTGCGCGCGGCACTGGCCCGGCAGCCGGTGATCGCCGTGGTGCGGGCCCCCGTGATCCCCGACGCCGTCGCGCTCTGCGAAGCGCTCGCCGAAGGCGGCATCACCTGGACCGAACTCACCTTCACCACCCCCGACGTGACCCGCCACGTCGCCCGCGCCGCCGAAGCGGGCTGCCGGATCGGCGTCGGCACCGTCCTCACCGCCGACCAGGCCCGCGAGGGCATCGCCGCCGGAGCCGGCTTCCTGGTCACCCCCGGCCTGCGCCCCGCCGTCGCCGACGTCGCCCGCGAGGCCGGAACCCCGGTCGTGATGGGCGCGTTGACGCCCAGCGAGGTCGCCGACGCCGTCGACCTCGGCGCCGCCGCGGTCAAGATCTTCCCCGCCAAGGCGTTCGGCCCCGGCTACTTCAAGGACCTCCACGGCCCCTACCCCGACATCCCCCTGGTCGCCTCCGGCGGCGTCAACGCCGGAAACGCCAAGGCCTTCCTCGACCACGGCGCCCTCGCCGTCTGCGCCGGCACCGACGTCGTCCCCCCGCAAGCCGTCGCGGACGGCGACTGGGCCGACATCACCCGCCGCGCGAAGGAGTTCATCGCCTCGCTCGCCTGAACACCACCCCGCCCCACCCCGCCGGGCGGGCAAGGACCTGCCCGGCCCGACGGTTTCCGGTTCGGGTGGGCGGGGATTTGCCCGGCTTGGCCGTTTCCTGTTCGGGTGGGCAGGGGTTTGCCCATTCCGGCGGTTTCCGGGTTCTCCGGGCTGGATCTTGCCCAGTGCGGCGACTTCCGGTTTCCCCGGGCGGGATCTTGCTCGGTCCGGCGGTTTCCCGCTCGGCTGAACTGAACCTTGCCGGGGGCTGGGCCCCCGGGGGCGGCGTTCAGTCGTGCTGGGGCACCGGTGCGGTGCGGTGTGCGGCGGCGAGGGAGAGGACCTGGTCGACGGACCAGTGGTCGGCCGCGTGGGTGCCGTAGTGGGCGGCGGCGACCCGGCCGTCGGCGGTGAGCAGGAAGTCGGCGGGCAGACCCAGGCGTCCCCCGAGGGGGCGGGACGCGGGCAGACGTTCGCGGCCGCGCAGGACCAGCGGGATGCTGCGGGCCACCCCGCGGACGATCGACGGCCAGACCCGGGGGTCGAGCAGCGCGCGGGCCCCGTGCTCGACCCCGTACGCGCGGTACAGCCGCTGCTCGGGGTCGGCGACCAGCGAGAAGGGCAACCCGTCGGCGTACGACCGCAGTTCCTCGGCGGGCGAGTGGAAGACGGCGACCTCGCGCACCCCCGCCTCCCGCAGTTCCGGGTGGCGGACGGCGAAGCTGCGCAGGTGCAGGTTGCAGATCGGGCAGCCCGCGAAGCGGCGGAACTGCAGGTGCGTCAGGCCGTCCGCGGGCACCGGAGGCAGGGGCGCGCCGGTGACGGTGACCGCCTCGGTCGTGGTGGTGGTGGAGAGGGGCGGGGCGGTGGTGCCGGTCCGGAGTCGGGACACGTGGGCTCCTCGGAAGCTCCTCGTAGGTGTATGCCGTACGCCAAAACTGTAGGCGTATGGCGTACGCTGTCAACCCGTGCCCCGCCCACGCTCACTGACGCCAGCTCAGATCGCCGCCGCCGCGCTCGCCGTGATCGACCGCGACGGCCTGCCCGCGCTGTCCATGCGCACCGTCGCCGCCGAACTCGACCGCCGCACCATGGCGTTGTACCGCTACGTCGAGGACCGCGAGGAACTCGAGTGCCTGGTCGTCGACCTCGCCCTCGGTGGCGTCCTCGACCGGGCTGTGGATTCGGCCGCGGATCCGGCCGTGGATCCGGCCGTGGATTCGGCTGTGGATCCGGTGAGGTCCGCTGTCCCGTCCGCCGGGCCGCGCGTCCGGCTGCTCGCCCTGCTGGAGCTCATGCGCGAGGCCGTCGGAGCGCACCCCGGGGTGCTGCCACTGGCCGTCCGGCACCACGGTGGCTGTCCGCCCGCACTGCGCTGGCGGGAACGGTTGCTGGAGGCCCTGGCCGATGCCGGACTCGACGCGCCGCGCCGGGCGGCCGCGCTGCACGCACTGGTGTCGTACGTGATCGGGGCGCTCGAACTCGAACATCAGGCCGCCGTTGCTGCGGCCCCCGGCGGGGCGTCCGTCCCCGAAACCTTTCCCCTGCTCGCCGCCGCCCTGGCCGCCCGCGCCACCGCCGACCCGGCGCAGGCCTTCGCCGACGGCGCGCGGACCGTCCTGGACGGCCTGGGTCTGGGCCCCGGCCCCGGCCCAGGCCTCGGCTGACCGCGGCCGTGTCCGTGGCCGCACCGTCCGGGAAGGGGGCTAGGGGGCAGGTGCGGTGAGGGAGTTCCAGCCGTGTTCGAGGAGGTCGAAGGCGCGGACCATGGCTGCGCGGACGTCGTCGTGGGCCTGGGCGGCCCGGGGCGCCTCCAGGGCGAAGTGGGCCAGTGCGGTGCAGAGGGGGTCGTCGGCGGGGCGGCCGCTCTGTTCGGCGATCACTGCGGCGAGGGCGGCGGTGTGGCGCAGCCACATGGCCTGGTGGTAGTCGCGCAGGGCGGGGGTGGAGTTCACCAGGTCGAGGAAGGCCGCGAAGCGGGGGTCGCGGTCGGTGGCGGCCCGGCGGTGGAGCAGGGCGTGGTCGCACAGGGCGGCCGGGACGGACCGGCCGCGGGGCCGTTCGCGGACGGCGGCCAGCAGTTGGGCCTCCTGGTCCGTCTCCTGGTCGAAGACCAGGGCCTCCTTGGACGGGAAGTGCTTGAACAGCGTGGTGGTCGAGACGTCCGCGGCGTCCGCGATCTCGCGGATGCCGACGTCGTCGTAGCCGCGTTCCAGGAACAGGCGCAGCGCGGCGTCGGCGATGGCCTGGCGGGTGGCGGCCTTCTTGCGTTCGCGGCGCCCGGGCGGCGGCGGAGGTGTCGGCGGGGCCGGGGGTGTCGGGGGCGGGGGCGGTGCCGGGGGCGGAGGGGTGTTGGGCATGGGGGCAGTCTACCGTCCCGGTTGATCGGGTTCAAAAGTTGAGTCGTTGCACTTTTGTAGTCGTTGTGGTCTTCTGGGAGCACGGCGCCGACGCACTCCCGCGCCGCCCCACCCCACCTTCCCGGCCGCCCGGCACCCCCGCGCGCCCGTCCGAACGGAGCACCACCATGACCACGACGACGTCCACGACCACGACCACGACCGCCCCCGCCCTCCGCATCGCCGTCATCGGCGCCGGGCCCGGCGGCCTGACCTGCGCCCGCATCCTGCAGCGCCACGGCATCGCCGTCACCGTCCACGACCGCGACCGCGGCCCTAATGCCCGCGACCAGGGCGGCACCCTCGACCTGCACGAGGACAACGGCCAGATCGCCCTGCGCGAGGCCGGACTGCTCGACGACTTCTTCCGCCTCGCCCGCCCCGAAGGACAGGAGATGCGCCAACTCGACGCCACCACCGGGGAGATCGGCTTCCACCACGTCCCCGAGGACGGCGAACGGTTCAAGCCCGAGATCGACCGCGGCCACCTGCGCGACCTCCTCCTCGGCTCGCTCGAACCGGGCACCGTGCACTGGGGCCGCACCCTGCGCTCCGTCGAAGGACCCGTCGGCGGCCCCCGCCACCTGCACTTCGCCGACGGCACCGTCACCGAGGCCGACCTCGTCATCGGCGCCGACGGCGCCCGCTCCACGGTCCGCCGCGCCCTCTCCCCGGCCACCCCCCGCTACACCGGCGTCAGCTTCCTCGAAGCCTGGTTCCACGACGCCGACCGCCGCCACCCCGACCTCGCCGCACTCGTCGGCCCCGGCAGCGCCACCGCGGCCGACGGCGAGCGCGCCGTCTTCGCCCAGCGCAGCAGCGGCGGCCACCTCCGCGCCTACGTCATCCAGCGCGTCCCCGCCGACTGGATCGCCGCGGCCGGCCACACCGTCCAGGACACCGACGCCGTCCGCGCCCTCCTGCTGGACCGCTACCGCGACTGGTCGCCGTCCCTGCGCCGACTCCTCAGCGACAACGACGGCCCCTACGTCGACCGCCCCATCCACGCCCTGCCCGTCCCGCACACCTGGCAGCACGACCCCGCCGTCACCCTCCTCGGCGACGCCGCCCACCTGATGCCCCCGCTCGGCGTCGGCGTCAACCTCGCCATGCTCGACGCCAGCGAACTCGCCCTCGCCCTCGCCCGCCACGACACCGTCGCCGCCGCCGTCCGCGCCTACGAGGCGGTCATGCTGCCCCGCTCCACCGACATGCAGCGCCTCCTGGACGGTGCCGCCGAAGGCCTGCTGTCCGCCGAGCCCCACCAGGAGCACGCCCCGTCCGGCGCCCGGTGAGCGAACTACCGCTCGAAGAAAGGCACTCGGGCCTGGCTCAGAGCACGTCCAGGCACGCGACCGGGTCCGCCCCCTCGGCCCCTCTCACCCGCCGCCTCGAATGCCGCGTCCGCCGCCCGTACCGCCACGCCGTACGCCTCGGCGTCCCGCACCGGGTGCAGCGTCCACGGGAGGCAGTGGATCTCCCCGGACCGGTCGTACCGGCCCGGCAGCAACGGGACGCTCCTGCCGGCTCGTTGCGCGACAGGCGTGGCGTGCGGAGCGGACGGTGGGCCCGGCAGTGGGTCCGGCAGTGGGTCCGGTAGTGGGCCCGGCAGTCGGTCAGTGCCGCCACTCGTAGACGCCCGGCGAGGTCTGGCGGACTTCGCTCGGCCAGGTCCGCCGGACCTGTTCGAGCAATCTGCGCTGCTCGTCGATCCACCCCGGCTCCAGGGAGAGCGGGAGGAGAACGGAGACGCACGACCTCCCCAGGTCCTCGACGAGGACGGTCGGCGTGCCGTGCTCCTCGTCGAGCGGTCGGATCCTGACCTCCGGGCTGCCGTCCTCCAGCCAGACGATCTCCCGGCCGGACGCGAGCACGTCCAAGGACCGGCCCCACCCGTCCAGGTCGGAGGGGAGCAGCCGGACGGAGAGGCTTCCGGTGACGAAGCTGCTCGTGACGACGACCTCGGCATCGAGCAGGTCGTGGAGGTGGAGCACGCCCGGCATCCGGCGCCCCAGTACCCGTACCCGGAAGCTGCTGTCCTCGTCCCGGAGGCTGATCAGGTCCATGTCCGCTCCCCGTGCCGTCCGTCGTTCGCATGCTGCCAAAGGTGGGCGGCGGGGGGCCGGGACTGCGGGCCCCGGCCCCGGCCCCCCGCCCGGGCGTGGCCCGTTGCGGCGACGCGTTCAGCGGGCCCGGGTGGTCGAGTACAGGTGGCTGTCGCGGAACTCCGTCGCGGCGAGGGTGCGGCCGACGATGATGACGGCGGTGCGCAGCACGCCCGCGGCCTTCACCTGGACGGCGATGTCGCCGAGGGTGCCGCGCAGGACCAGCTCGTCCGGGCGGCTGGCCATCGCGACCACCGCGGCCGGGCAGTCCGGCCCGTAGTGCGGGAGCAGTTCCTCGACCACGCTGTCCACGTAGCGGGCCGCCAGGTGCAGCACCAGCAGCGCACCGCTCTTGCCGAGCACGGACAGCTCCTCGCCGGGCGGCATCGGCGTCGCCTGCCGGGCCACCCGGGTCAGGATCACCGTCTGCCCGACCGTCGGCACCGTCAACTCCCGCTTCAGCGCCGCCGCGGCCGCCGCGAACGCGGGCACGCCCGGCACCACCTCGTACGGGATGTCCGCCGCGTCCAGTCGACGCATCTGCTCGGCCATCGCCGAGAACACCGACGGGTCGCCGGAGTGCAACCGGGCCACGTCCAGGCCCTCGCCGTGCGCGCGGACGATCTCGGCCAGGATCTGGTTCAGGTCCAGGTTCGCGGTGTCGACCAGCCGGGCGTCCGGCGGGCAGTCCGCCAGCAGCTCCGGCGGCACCAGGCTGCCCGCGTACAGGCACACCCCGCAGCGGGCCAGGGTGCGTTGGCCGCGCACCGTGATCAGATCGGCTGCGCCCGGACCGGCACCGATGAAATAGACCGTCACTTCGCTCCTCCAACAGCTCCGACAGTTCCGGCAGTTCCGATAGTTCCGATAACTCGGGCGGTTCCGACAACCTCGGCTGCACCGGATTCCCCGGGGTCACCGTTCTCGTTCTGGTTCTCGTTCTGGTTCTCGCGCGTGTCCTTGACGACGCTCCACTGGGTCACCGGCATCGCCTGCCGCCACCCGGTGAACCCGCCCACCGGTACCGCGTGCGCGACCGCGAGCTTCACCAACTCGCCGCCGTGGCGCCGGTACCACTGCGTCAGCAGCGCCTCCGACTCCAGCGTCACCGTGTTCGCCACCAGTCGCCCGCCCGGCCCGAGCGCCGCCCAGCACGCCTCCAGCACCCCCGGCACCGTCAGCCCGCCGCCGACGAACACCGCGTCCGGACGGCCCAGTTCGGCCGTCAGTTCGTCCAGCGCCACCGGTGCCGCACCCCGGACCACCCGCAGCCGGGGCACGCCGAGCGCGGCCGCGTTGCGGACGATCCGCTCCGCCCGCCCCGGGTCGCGCTCCACACTGACCGCCCGGCAACTGCGGTGCGACCGCAGCCACTCGATGCCGATCGACCCCGAACCGCCGCCCACGTCCCACAGCAGCTCGCCCGGCGCCGGACCGAGCGCCGCCAGCGTCGCCGCCCGAATGTGACGCTTCGTCAACTGACCGTCCGAATCGAAGAGTTCGTCCCGCAGTCCGGGAACCAGTTGCTGCCGCGGGGCATCCGGCGCAACGGCCGGATCGAGGACGCAGTCGACCGCCAGCAGGTTCAACGGATCCCCCGGCGGCAACGACCAACCCTCCGCCACACCCTCGCGCACCGCCTCCGCCGGGCCGCCCAACTGCTCCAACACCCGTACCCGGCTCGGCCCGTAGCCGCGGTTCGCCAGCAGTTCCGCCACCCGTACGGGCGTCGCCGCGTCCGCGCTGAGCACCAGCAGCCGACGGCCCGGGTACAGCGCGGCGTGCAGCGACTCGACCGGACGGCCGACCAGCGTCACCACCTCGGTCTCCTCCACCGGCCAGCCCAGCCGGGCGCACGCCAGCGACACCGAGGACGGATGCGGCAGCACCCGCAGCGACTCCACCGGGACGCCGCACTCCAGCAGCGTCCGGCCGATCCCGTGGAACATCGGGTCGCCACTGGCGAGCACCGCCAGTCGCCGCCCCGCGAACCGCTCCAGCAGCCCCGGCACCGACGGCCGCAACGGGGACGGCCACGGCACCCGATCCGCCGTCACCTCCTCCGGCAGCAACGCCAACTGCCGCGCCCCGCCGAGCACCGCGTCCGCCGCGCCCAGCGCCTCCCGCGCCGCGGCCGAGAGCCCCGGCCAGCCGTCCGCACCCACCCCGACGACGGTGATCGCAGACACGCGCAACTCCTCACGGATCGGGGACGGGGCAGCCGCAGCCTACCCGCAGCCGACCGCCGTACCCCCCACGAGCTGCGGAGATCCACCGTGCGACATTGGCCACACCGGCGCGGGTAGCCCGCCGGGGTACGGCGGGTGGCGGGCGGTGCGCGTCGGCCGAGGTCGTCAGCCGAGGTCGTCGGCGGCGTGCCGCAGGGCCCGTTCGGCACGGTTCAGGAAGGCGCGGAACTGCTCCTGCTCGGCCTCGGTGAACTCGTCGGCGAGACACTGCTCGACCTCGGTGGCCCGCTCGTCGGCCAACTCCAGGGCCGCCCGGCCGCGATCGGTCAGCCGGGTCTCCAACACGTTGCGGTGCCAGCGGTGCGGCGCCCGTTCCACCAGCCCGCGCTCGGTCAGGTGCTTCAGCAGGACGCCCATCGCCTGCGGGGTGACCTGGCAGGAACGGGCCAGCGCGGCCCCGCTGATGCCCGGGCTGTCGGCGAGCACGTACAGCGCCGCGTACTGCGGAACGGTCAGCCCCGCGGGATCCACCGCGAGGCGTTTCGCGGCCATCAACTCCAGGTCGGCGCGGTGCAGATCGATGCCGAGGCGGTCAGCGGGGGGCATTCCCATGCGGCGATGGTACAGGGCGAGGGGCATCAATCAGTTTCGTTGACAGTCATCAATGCATTGATGATGATGGGCGTTGTTGATGTCGGCAGCCGTCGGCCCTCGGCTGCCGAGCGTGAGGAATCGACCACTGCGCGTCGACATCCGATGGTCGTTTTGTCGACCTGTCGTCCCGTCAGAAACGCCACGCTCCGGAGGACCGCACCCCCATGACCGAACTCTCCTTCCTCACCGCCACCGGCACGGCGGCCGGTTTCGTCGCCGAGACCCGCCCGCGCGCCCACGGCGCCGGCATCGACCCGTACGAGTACGACCGCGTCACCGCGCCGATCGGTTCGCTGCTCGACTGGCCCGACGCCTGCCGGGCGGCCTGCTCGCCCACCGGGCCCGGGCCGAGCAGGCCGCCGGGCGGGGCCGGGCCCGGACCGCCGGGCACCACCACCGGTCGGCGGCCCGCTGGTTCCACCTCGCCGCGCTGCTGCCGGACCCGGACTGGGAGCGCGCCGCCGCCGTCGCCGCGGAGGCGGACCGGTCGATGGGGGACGCCCTCGCCCTGCTCGAACCCTCGGCCCGGCGGATCTCCGGCGAGGGCTACGCGGGCTGGCTGCGCCTGCCGCGAACGGGGGAAGGCGCAGGGGCGGAGGGCTCCCCGTTGGTGGTGCTGGTTCCCGGCATGGACTCCGCGAAGGAGGAGTTCCACCGGCCGGTCGACGCGCTGCTCGCGCGCGGGGTGGCCGTCCTGGCCGTCGACGGCCCCGGGCAGGGGGTCCTGGCCGCCGGTCCCGCGCTCGGCCCGGACCACCGGCACGCGCTCCGCCGGGCCTTGGACCACGTCCTGGGGAAGGAGCCGGGGCAGGGACGGGGGCAGGGGCAGGGGCAAGAGCCGGGGCAGGAGCAGGGATCGGACCGAGGTGGGAGCGGGGCGGGGATCGATCCGGGGCGGGTCGGGGTCATCGGGCTCAGCCTCGGCGGCTACCTCGCCGCGGACTTCGCCGCGCACGACCCGCGCGTCCGGGCGGCGGCGCTGGTCAGCGGGCCGTACCGGCTGGACCAGGACGCGCTGGTCCCGTTCGTCACCGCGACCCTCGCCCAGCGCTGCGGCGGGGACGCGGCGGCCCGCGAATTCGTCGCGCGGATCGACCTGGCCGCGCTGGCGCCCCGGCTGCGCCGCCTCCCGCTGCTGCTGGTCGAGGGCGGCCGGGACCGGATCCCGGGCGTCACCAACGCCGAGGCCCTCACCGCCGACCTCCCGCACGCCGAACTGCTCCACGTCCCGCACGGGAACCACCTGCTCGGCAACGCCCTGCCGGACTGGCTCCCCGACACCGCCGACTGGCTCGCGGACGTCCTGGCAGCTCCCGGGGCCTGAACGCCGCCGCTGCCCGGATGAGGCCGGGGGTGAACGGGTCCCTCCGCGCGGGTGACCCGGCGTCCTTCCTCCGGCGGACGCGCGGGGCCGGTGCCGGTTGCGATCTTTGGGGTGTTCCCGCGTGCGGCTCGAAAGCACGGAGGGGACGAACAACTAGACTGGGGGAGGGTTAAGTTGAGCACGCACAAGCTGATGTCGGGTGTCGCGGTCGCGATGGCCGTGTCGATGCTCGCGGTGCCGGCCGCCTCGGCCGCGCCCGTCACGTCCACGCCGCCCGTCCGACCTGACCACGGCCGAGGCCGCGACCGCGCCCGGGACGGTCACCGGGACCGTGCGCACACTGACCTACGAGGTACCGCCGGGCACGCCCGAACCGCAACGGCCGTCCGGCAGTTGGCACCCGGAGACCGCGTTCGGCTTCTCGCTCGACCGCCCCGGCGCGTCCGGTTCCGGAATCGTCCGGGAACGGGTCGGCTGGTCGGGCGTCCCGGACTTCAACGATCCTGCCGCGCCGCCGGTG
Source organism: Kitasatospora phosalacinea (assembly GCF_000717185.1). GTDB lineage: Bacteria > Actinomycetota > Actinomycetes > Streptomycetales > Streptomycetaceae > Kitasatospora > Kitasatospora phosalacinea_A. The sequence goes on from NZ_JNYE01000016.1 coordinate 16,745, forward strand.
GCCGCGAAGTGCGTGGCGCCCGCCGCCGACCTCTACGTGATCGCGGAGGGTTACCGATTCAGGCGGTGAGGGTGGAGGCGGCGGGCGGGGAGAATGCGGGGATGGAACCGCTGGAGCCACCGCTGCCGCCACCGCCGTTGCCGCTGCTGTACCTGGACGTCGACGGCCCGCTGATCCCGTTCGGCGGGCCGGCCGGGCGGCAGCCGGAGCACCTGACGGAGCGCCGGATCCGCGAGGTGCTGGGCGCGGAGGCCGCCGGACATCCGCTGCTGGCCAGGATCGACCCCCGGCACGGGGCCCGGATCGCGGCACTGCCCTGCCGCCCGGTGTGGGCCACCACCTGGGAGCACGAGGCCAACATCTGCGTCGCGCCGCTGCTCGGGCTGCCGCCGCTGCCGGTGCTGGAGGAGGGCGACGGCGCGGACGCGGACACCCCGTACGGGGTGCACTGGAAGACGCCGCTGCTGGTGGGGCACGCGGACGGGACGGCGTTCGCCTGGGTGGACGACGAGATCGGGACGGCCGACCGGCAGTGGGTGGCGGACCACCACCCAGGGCCCGCGCTGCTGCTCCGTGTCGACCCCCAAGCGGGCCTGAAGGAGCAGGACTTCGCGGTGCTGGAGGAGTGGTTGCGCGGACCGGGGTGAACGGGGGAACGCCTCAGTCGGTGCCGGTGCCGGTCGCGGCGAGGACGGCGAGTCGGCGCCGGTCGGCGGAGAGGGACAGGACACCGAGGTCCAACTCCCGTACCGGGCAGGGCCGTAGCTGCCCGGTCCCGGTCCCGGTCCCGGTCCTGGCCGCGGCTGTGGTCAGGTCGGACGGGCGGCGGAAGGCGTTCAGGTGGGCGGTGGCGGGGGCGGGGCGGCGTGGAAGCGTCGGGTGAAGGAGAAGCGCGCGGCGGCCCCGGCGGGCGTGACCGCTCGGCGACGTCCGGGAACGTCGTGGACGGCGGTCGCGCCCTCGGCGCGGAGCCGGTCGGCACCGGCGTCCCGGGCCATGACGGCGGCGTAGGCGCGGACGTCCGCGGCGGTGAGGTCGGTACGGTTCCGTTCGGCGTGCTGCTGGAGCAGGTCGGTGAGGCCGGGGTCGAACCGCAGCACGGTCACCGGGGCGTGGAAGCGCCCGGCGAGGGCGATGAGTCGAGCGCGTGCCTCCGAGGTGACGTTCGTCGACTCGGCGAGCGTGCTATGGCCGGTGGCGAGCCGGGCGGCGATCCTGCGGTCGCGTTCCGCGAAGACCAGTCCGTCTGCCGCATCGGATTCCGCCGCATCGGATTCCGCAGTGCCGGATTCCGCCGCGTCGGGTGGGGCGCCGAAGAGTTCCGCGCGGATCTCGTCGCTCGACACCACGGCCTCCGCGTCGATCCGCCCGCTCCCGATCAGCGCCCGGACGAAGCTGGTCTTGCCCGAGGCCGGTGGGCCGACGAGGACGACGAGGCCGGCCGGCACCCGGATGACCGGCGGCAGGGTGTCGAGGGCGGCGAGGGCGCCTGCGCAGTCGAGGGCTTCCTCCGGGGTACCGACCGGGAGTCCGTCGGGCAGGAGGGCGTTCCGGTAGCGGTCGGCGTCGTTGTCGCTGCGGTCGGGGAGGGCGAAGCCCCAGGTGTGCTGCGCGCCGGTGAAGCGCAGGCGGCACAGCGGCAGGGTCGTCCCGTCGGTCAACTCGACGGACACGTAGGCGAATCCCGCGCGGAAGCGGACCTTGACGGTGTCCACGTGCGGCCAGCGTTCCCGGGCGTGGTGGTTCAGGCGGCGGCGCAGATGGTGCTGCACCGATTCGGGCGGGTTCTTCGGCACGGGTCCATCCTGCGGGGTCCGGTGGCGGGGGCGGTGCGCTGGTCAGCGGGGGCGGAAGCCGTCGAAGAGTACGGCGAGGGCCCGGTCGCGCGGGGCGGGGTCCCACTGGTGGCGTTCGGCGGCCAGGCACATGGCGGCGAGCAGGGCGAGCGCTTCGGGGAGGTGGAGGTCGGGGCGGAGGCGGCCGTGGTGCTGGGCCCGTTCCAGCAGGGTGCCGAGCGCGGTGCGCAGGGCGGTGGCGGCTTCGGAGACCTCGGAGACCTCGGAGGTGCCGGCCTTGACGTCGATGCCCGCATCGGCGAGGGCTTCGGCGACGGCGCGCATCCGGCCCGCGTTGTCCACGACGGCGGTGAAGAACTCGAAGAAGGCGTTCCCCGCGTCCGCGGCCTCGGTCAGTTCCCTTGAACGTTCGGCGAGTTGGCGCATCCGGGCGGCCATGATGTCGGTGAACAGGGCTTCCCTGGTGGGGAAGTGGCGGTAGATGGTGCCCAGCCCGACCCCGGCGGCCTCGGCGACGGCGCGCATCGAGGCGCCGGACCCCTCGCGGGCCAGGACGGCTTCGGCGGCGGCGAGGACGCGTTCGCGGTTGCGGCGGGCGTCGGTGCGCAGCGGACGGGTCTTCTCGGACATGCCTTCCCCCGGGGTGATCTGACGGCTTGTCAAGCGGAACAACTGTTCCGTAGGCTCCGAACCGGAACGCCCGATCCGGATCGGGATCATACCGGGCCCGCCGCCTCCGTCCGAGTGCACCGTCGGTGATCACCGGCGATCACCGGCGATCACCGGAGTCGGGTACGGAGCTGGAGGGGGACGTGCGGAGATGGAACAAGTACGGCTGGGAGCATCGGGGTTGAAGGTCTCCCGGGCCTGCCTGGGCACCATGAACTTCGGCCCGGCGGGCGGAGCGGGCGTCGGCAGTTGCGAGGAGGCCGAGGCGGGGCGGATCGTGCACGCCTTCCTGGACGCCGGGCACGGCCTGATCGACACCGCCGACGCCTACACCGGCGGTGAGTCCGAACGCATCCTCGGCCGGGTGCTGCGCGGCCGCCGCGACGAGGTGGTGCTCGCCACCAAGGCCGCACTCCCGCAGGGCCCGGGCCCCAATGACCGGGGCCTGTCGCGGATGCACCTGACCCGGGCGCTGGAGAGCAGCCTGCGACGGCTCGGCACCGACCACGTCGACCTGTACCAGTGCCACCAGTGGGACCCTGACACCCCGGTCGAGGAGACGATGGCCGTGCTGGACGGCTTCGTCCGCGCGGGCAAGGTCCGCTACCTGGGCTGCTCCAACTTCAGTGCCGCCCAGGTGGTCGAAGCGCAGTGGGCCGCGGAGCGGGTCGGGGGCACCCGGTTCGTCGGTCTCCAGGTGCAGTACTCGCTGCTGGCCCGGGAACCGGAGGGCGAGTTGGGCGAGGTCGCGGCCCGGCACGGGCTCGGCGTGCTGGCCTGGTCGCCGCTCGGCGGAGGCGTGCTCACCGGCCGCTACCGGCCGGGTGCCGCGCCCGAGTCGGAGTCCCGGGCCGGACGCCTGCTCAACTCGCCGTCCGCACTGGCCCGTTCGTTCGGCGGCAGGATGCTCACGGACCGCAACCTGGAGATCGCCGGGCAGGTGGTGGAACTCGCGGCCGAACTCGGCACCACCCCGGCGGCGGTCGCGCTCGCCTGGGTCCGGGACCGGCCGGGCGTCGCCTCGGTGCTGATCGGCCCCCGTACGGTCGGCCAACTCGCCGAGAACCTGGCCGGGTTCGCCCTGGAGCTGCCGCCCGAGGCGGTTGCCAGGCTGGACGGGGTCTCCCGGCCGCGGTGAGCCCGGACTCCGGGCGGGTGCACCAGCCGACGCCGCGGGCAGCCGACGCCGCGGGCAGCTGACGCCGCGGGCGGGCAGGGCTCGTGAGTGGGAGGACTCGGGAGGGGAGGGCTCGGGCGGACGGGGCCTCAGGCGAGCGGTTCCTCGACCAGGCCGCAGTGGTACGGGAACTCGGCGAGCGCGGTGCGGCGCCCCGGGTCCGGTTCGGCGGCGGCCAGGTCGGCGAACACGGCGGTCAGGCGCTCGCGTTGGGCCTCGGGCAGGCGGTTCAACTCCCAGGCCGCGTTCTCCGTGAGCTTGACGGCGGTGTCGTCGGCGACCTCGTCGTCCCCGCACTCGTCGAGGAAGCGCAGCAGGTCGGCGAGGACGCCCGCCAGGGCGGGGACCAGCGGGTCGGTGGTGCTCATGACGGGTTGGCTCCTGAAGTGGGGCCGCCGAGGCGGCGGTTGCGGGCGGCCCGGGCGGCGAGGCGTTCGGCGTACGGGAGTTCGGCGAGTTCGGCGAGGGCGGTGGTGACGGCGGCGGCCAGGCGGTCGCGGAGGTCGGCCGGGTCGGCGCTCTCGGGGACGACCAGGTCGACCAGCCCCGCGGTGGTCAGGTCGGTGGCGGTGATGCCCTGGGCGCGGGCGAGTTGGGGCGCGTGCTCGCCGTCGCGGTGGACGATCGCGGACGCCCCCTCCGGCGGCAGCGGGGCCAGCCAGGCGTGCTGGGCGGCGATCACCCGGTCGGCGGGCAGCAGGGCGAGCGCGCCGCCGCCGCTGCCCTGGCCGAGCAGGACGGCCAGCACCGGGGTGCGCAGCCCGACCAGGGTGGTCAGGCAGTGCGCGATCTCCAGTGCCACACCGTCGAGTTCGGCCGCGACGGAGAGTTCCGCGCCGGTGGTGTCGACCACGGTGAGCAGGGGCAGCCCCAGCTCCTCGGCGATCTGCGCCTGCCGTCGGACGGCCCGCAGATCGGCTGCGGTGAACGGGAGTTGGGGCAGGCCGGGCCCCTGGCGCTGCTGGGCGACGACCATGACCGGCCGCCCGCCGATCAGGGCCAGGCCCCGGACGAGTGCGCTGTCGCCGTCCAGCGGGAGGAACGACTCGGCGGTGTGGTGCAGGAGTTCGAGCGCGGAGAGCCGGTCGGGTCGGCGGCTGAGCAGCACCGATTCCCAGGCATCCGTGACCGGGACGTCCGTGACCGGGGTGTCCGAGACCGGGACGTCCGTGACCGGGGTGTCCGAGACGCGGAGGGACGACGGGGGAGTGCCGGGGGCGGGGCGGGCGGTGAGGATCGCAAGGGCGCGGGCCAGGAAGGTGCGCAGCCGCTCCGGCGGGACGATCGCGTCCAGCCGCCCGTGGGCGGCCAGCGTCTCGGCCCGCTGGACGGTCGGCGGCAGTGGTTCGCCGCGCAGCTCCTCGTACACCCGGGGGCCGAGGAAGCCGAGCCGGGCGCCGGGTTCGGCCAGGACCAGGTGGCCGAGGGTGCCCCAGGAGGCGAACACCCCGCCCATGGTGGGGTTGCGCAGGTAGGTCAGGTAAGGCAGGCCCGCGCCGCGGTGCGCGTGGACGGCGGCGGTGACCCGGACCATGCACAGGAACGCGGCCGACCCCTCCTGCATCCGGGTGCCGCCGGAGACCGGCAGGGCGAGCAGCGGCAGCCGTTCGGCGGTGGCGCGCTCCACGGCCCGGGTGATCCGTTCCGCGGTGGCCACGCCGATCGAGCCGCCCAGGAAGCCGAACTCGCAGGCGACCAGGGCCACCGGCCGACCGTCCAGCAGGGCGCGTCCGGTCAGCACCGCCTCGTCCAGGCCGGTGCGTTCGCGGGCCCGGGCGAGGGCGTCCCGGTAGTCGGGGTCGGGGTGGTCGGCGGCGACCGGCTCGTCCCAGCTGTGGAAGGTGCCGGGGTCGACCAGCAGGTCGAGGAGTTGACGCGCCGTCACCGTGGCCTCCGTCGGGGAGCGGGAGAGTCGAGCAGGGGCACGCCCTGGCCGGGGAGGAGAGGGCGGCCGGGCGTCACCCGAGGCTAGCGGGGCGGCGCGGCCGTCGGCCGGTGCGCCGCACGGGGGTGAGCAGGATCACCGGCGCGCGGCGCAGCAGGGTGCGGCGGCGGGATGCGGCAGTGGGGTTGCGGCAGTGGGCGCGGGAGGAGGCGTGGCAGCGGTGCGGCGGAACGCGATGCGGAACGTGACGCAGCAGACACCGGTGTAATTGGTATCCAAGATGCGTAATTGGCTAGAGTCAGCGCCGTGAGGCTGACCAAGAGCACCGACATCGCACTGCGCATCGCGATGCGCCTGGCGGTGCTGGACGAGGACCAGACCCCGACCACCCGCGAGGTGGCCGAGGCGGTCGGCGTCCCCTACAACCACGCGGCGAAGGTGGTCAGTCGCCTCCAGCACCTGGGCATCGTCGAGGCCCGGCGCGGCCGCGGCGGAGGGCTCGCCCTGACCGCCGCCGGGCGCACCGGGTCGCTCGGCCGGATCGTCCGCGAGCTGGAGGGCGTCGGGGACGTGGTCGGCTGCGAGGACGAGCCGCCCTGCCCGCTGCGCCACTCCTGCCGGCTGCGCGGCGCGCTGCGGCGGGCGCAGGAGGCGTTCTACGCCTCGCTCGACCCGCTGACGGTGGACGACCTGGTCAGCGGGGAGGGGGACGGGGGCGGCGACGCCGGCCCGGTCCTGCTCGGCCTGCCGGTCGTGCCGGTCGCGTCGGCCGTGTCGGACACTTCACCCGCTTCGGCTGCTTCACCCGCGTCGGCCCTGCCGGACACCGGCGCTGTGCCGTCCGGCCCGCCGGGGCCGGGGCCGTTCGGCCCTTCCGCGTAGCCGCCCGTCGGACGAGCATCGAGTCGAGGCGAGCGGCAGACCAGTTCGGCGCCGGCCGACAGCAGCAAGTCCAGTACCAGTAGCAGGTTTTCCACACCGTTAAATGCGCATCTCAGATGCGAGTTTGGAGTTTCGGATGCTGTCCGAGAAGTCCGCGGAGACCGTACGCGCCACCCTGCCCGCGGTGGGCGCGGCCATCGGGGAGATCACCGGCTCGTTCTACGACCGGCTCTTCGCGGCCCACCCCGAACTGCTGCGCGACCTGTTCAACCGGGGCAACCAGGCGGACGGCAGCCAGCGCCAGGCCCTGGCCGGCTCGATAGCCGCCTTCGCGACCGCCCTGGTCGAGCACCCGGACCAGCGGCCGGACGCCATGCTCGCCCGCATCGCCCACAAGCACGCCTCGCTCGGCATCGCCCCCGAGCAGTACCAGGTGGTCCACACCCACCTGTTCGCCGCGATCGTCCAGGTGCTCGGCGACGCCGTCACCCCCGAGGTCGCCGCGGCCTGGGACGAGGTGTACTGGCTGATGGCGAACGCGCTGATCGCCATCGAGGCCCGCCTGTACGAGGAGAGCGGCACCCGCGGCGAGCGCCGCCCGTACACGGTGGTCGCCCGCACCGCCGAGACCGCCGACGTCGCCACCTTCCTGCTGCGCCCCGCCGACGGCGGGCCCGTTCCGGCGCACAGGCCCGGCCAGTACGTCTCGGTGCAGGTCGAACTCGCCGACGGCGCCCGGCAGATCCGCCAGTACAGCCTGTCCGGCCGGCCCGACGGCGGTCTGCAGATCACCGTCAAGAAGGTCGACGGCGACCCGGCGGGCGAGGTCTCCAACCACCTGCACCAGCACGTCGACGAGGGTGCCGTGCTGCAGGTCAGCGCCCCGTTCGGTGACGTGCAACTGGCCGACGGCGAGCGGCCGTTGGTGCTCGCCTCGGCGGGCATCGGCTGCACCCCGATCGTCGGCATGCTCGCCCACCTCGCCGAGACCGGCGCCACCCGCAGGGTGGTCGCCGTGCACGGTGACCGGCAGGAGTCCGCGCACGCCTTCCGGGACGAGTTCGCCCAGCTGGTCGACAAGCTCCCCGGCGGCGAGGCCCACGTCTGGTACGAGCGCCCCGAGGGCGAGTGGCCCGCCGAGCGCACCGGCCTGGTCGACCTGACCGGCCTGGACGTGCCCGCCGACGCCGTCGCCTACCTGTGCGGCCCGCTCCCGTTCATGCGCGCCGTCCGCACCCAGCTGCTCGCCGCGGGCGTGCCCGCCGCCGACATCCACTACGAGGTCTTCGGCCCCGACATGTGGCTCGGCCAGAGCTGACCGCAGGGCCCGACCTGCCGCCAACCGACTTGCCCAAAGCAGTGGTTGACTGGCAGCGGGTCGGCCCCGGAGGGGTGGGAACCGCTCCGGGGCCGACCCGGCCGCCTCACGGTGTCACAGCGCGGCCGTGATCGCGTCCCACAGCGCGACCCGGGCCCGCAGTGCGGTGCGGACCGTCGCCGCGCACTCCTCCCAGCGCTCGGTGTCGTCGCCGCACAGGTCGATCAGCATCTGCATCGCCATCGGGGTGTGCTGCTCGCCGTCCACCTCGATGTGCCGGGCCAGGTAGTCCTTGAAGACGGTCAACTTGCCGTCGGCGTCGTCGATCCGGACCACCTGCTCGAACATCTCCGGGATCAGGTCCTCCCGGCCGAACGCGAACGCCGCAGCCTGGCAGTGCACCGGCGCGTCCTCGATGATCGAGAACGTGACGGCCGTGAACGCGGCCGCCGCCTCCGGGATCTCCGCCACCTTCGCAGCCTCTGCGACCGGCAGACCGGACCGCACCGCCGCCAGGAACGCCTCGACCGGAGCGGTGTCCGCACCCGCCCTGGCCATGCCGTCCAGGTACAGCTCGAAGTGGCTGATGTAGCCGTCGCCGAGCTCGTCGCTCTCCTCCACCAGCACGATCTCGTTGATCAGCCGACGGCTCGCGGTCGGGCCGTCCGGCAGCCACGGCAGGTTCACGCACGTCAACTGCCGCTGCAGGCACTTGAGCAGAGACATGAAGTCCCAGACGGCGAACACGTGGGTCTGCTGGAAGGTCCGCACCTTCTCCAGGTTGTCCAGCGACAGGTACATCGGGTGGGAGACCACCTCGCGGCGGACCTCCTCGATCGACTCGCGCAGGGCGGTCAGGCCGGGGTGGCTGCGGTCCCAGTGGTAGCGGTCGCTCATGACTGCTCTCCTTGTGTGACGTGGCGGGGGATGAGGCACATGGACACTACGTGGGTGGACGCAGCGGTAGTACGGCTTGGAAAACGACTGCCCGAAGGGGCAGTCACTTCAGGACGGCCCGGATCGCGTCCCGCAGCTGCTCGGCGTCCGGCTGCAGGGCCCGGTCCAGCGCCAGGGCGAAGGGCAGGACCGCCCCGTCCGGGCGGGTGACCCGGCGGGGCGGGGCCAGCAGGCGGCACTCCTCGGCGGCGACGGCCAGCACCTCGGCGGCGAAACCGGCGAAGCGGTTGGAGTCGTCGACCACCACCAGGCGGCCGGTGCGCCCCAGCGACTCCACCAGGGCCGCCCGGTCCAGCGGGTACAGGGTGCGCGGATCGAGCACCTCCACCGAGGCCTCGCCCGCCAACTCCTCGGCCACCGCCAGCGCCTGGTGCACCAGGTGGCCGACCGCGACCACCGTCACGTCGCTGCCCGCACGGTGGACCCGGGCCGCACCGATCGGCACCGGCACCAGCGGCGCCGTCACGTCCTCGCGCACCCCCAGCGCGCCCGCCGGGGCGAACAGCACCACCGGGTCGTCGTCCCGGATCGCCGAACTCAGCAGCCCGTACGCGTCGGTGGGCGTCGCGGGCGCCAGCGTCTTGATGCCGACGTGCGCGAACAGGCCGTACGGGTGGTCCGAGTGCTGGCCCGCCCAGCCGCTGCGGGAACCCGAACCCGGCACCACCACGGTCAGCGGCACCCGCGCCTGCCCGCCCGTCATCAGCGAGAACTTGTGCGCCTGGTTGGCGAGTTGCTCGAACACCAGGAACAGCAGCGACGGGATCTGCAACTCGATCACCGGACGCATCCCGTTCAGCGCCGCCCCGATGCCCGCCGAGGTGAACGCCTGCTCCGACAGCGGCACGTCCACCACCCGCCCGGCGCCGAAGCGCTGCTGCAGGCCCGGCGTCAGCCCGGCCAGGCCCGCGCCGACGTCCTCGCCGAACACGCACACCGCCGGATCGGCCTCCAGCGCGTCCGCCAGCGCCCGGTTCATCGCCTTGGCGTACGACAACAGCGTCACAGGGCCGCTCCCGACCGGGGCCGCAGCCCGCTCGCGTACAGGTGGTCAGTGGCCGTCGCCGGATCCGGCTCCGCCGAGGCGAGCGCGAACCCGGCCGCGGCGGCGAGGAGTTCGGCCACCTCCAGGTCGATCGCCGCTGCCTCCGGCAGATCGGTCGCCAGCGGGTCGCGCTCCCGCCAGGACGCCACCTCCTCGGCGGCGCGGTACGACAGCCGGAAGCGCCGCTCCATCGTGTGGTGCGCCTCGAAGCGGTACGTCAGGCACTCCAGGAACGACGGCCCGCCGCCCGAGCGCGCGCGCTCCACCGCCCGCCCGGCCGCCGCCCGGACCGCCTCCACGTCCATCCCGTCCACCGTCTCGGCCGGGATGCCGAACGCCGCCGCCCGGCCGCACGCCGAACCGCCCACCGCCGAGGCGGCCGGCAGCGTCGTCGCGTAGCCGTTGTTCTCGCAGACGAACACCACCGGCGCCCGCCAGATGGACGCCAGGTTCAACGACTCCAGCAGCACGCCCTGGTTGAGCGCGCCGTCGCCGAAGAACGAGGCCACCACGGTCGGTTCACCGCGCCGCTGCGCCGCCCAGGCCGCGCCGACCGCGATCGGCGCGCCCGCGCCGACGATGCCGTTCGCGCCCAGGATGCCCAGCGAGAAGTCCGCGGCGTGCATCGAACCGCCGCGGCCGCCGTTCAATCCGCCGACGCGGCCCAGCAGTTCGGCCAGCAGCCGGCCGGGGTCGGCGCCCTTGGCCAGCACGTGCCCGTGCCCGCGGTGGGTGGAGGTCAGCTGGTCGGCCGGATCCAGCGCGGCGCACACCCCGACCGCCACCGCCTCCTGCCCGCTGTACGGGTGGGTGCCGCCGACGACCAGGCCCGAACGCACCCACTCCAGGGCCAGTTCCTCGAAGGAGCGGATCAGCCGCATCGTCCGGTACCGACCCGCCGGATCCGCCAGGTGCGGCAGGCTCACCGGCCCGACCGCCCCGACAGCCCCGACCCCGGCAGCCTCAGCTCCGGCAGCCCCAGCTCCGATGGCCCCGACCCCGGCAGCCCCAGCTCCGACCGCCACAGCACCGGGCAGAACTCCGGGTCCGCGTAGTCCGGTCGCCCGTCCGCGTCGCGCCGCACCACCGCGTCGTGGTTGTACACCACCGGCGAACCGTCCGGCCGCAGGAACGAGCGGTACCGGTTCGACCCGTCCTGCAGGTGCAGCGACACCGCCCGGCGCGGCTGCGCGGACCGGTTCGGGCCCGAGCCGTGGTAGGTGCGGCAGTGGTGGAAGGACACGTGCCCGCGCGGGATCTCCACCGGCACGGTACGGACCTCGGTGCCGTTGAACTCGGCGTTCTCGTGCAGCAGTTGATCCAGCTCCGAACGGTCCCGGGCCGCGAAGTGCCGGGTCGAGTCGTCGCCGCCCGGCCGCTCCTCCCAGCGGTGGCTGCCGTCCACCATGGTGATGGTGCCCATCTCCTCCGTGCAGTCGTGGAACGGCAGGAACGCCGTCAGCATCCGCTGCGAGGTGGAGGTCTGCCAGTAGTGCTTGTCGAAGTGCCACGGCACCACGTTGCTCGGCTCGCCCGGCACCGGCGGCTTGTAGATCAGCGTCGCCTGGAACAGCCGGATCTCCTCCGCCTGTGCCAGCCGGGCCGCGACCGCGCCCAGCAGCGGCTTGCGCAGGATCCGGCCGATCTCCGCGTGCTCGTAGTGCACGTAGTCGTTGTGCCGCTGCACCGGCCCGTCCGAGGGCTTCCACGATGCCAGGTGCGGCGGTACGGCCGGGAGTTCGCGGTCCCGCTCGCCCGCGTAGTAGCGCTCGGTGGCGGCCTGCAGCGCGTCCAGCTCGGCGTCCGAGAACAGCCGCCGGGACAGGTACCAGCCGCGCTCCGCGTACTGCAGCACCTCCTCGACGGTCGGCAGCAGCGCCGACTCCTCCTCGGTCAACTCGAACTGCTCGATGGCGGTCGACACGTCCGTTCTCCTCTGCTCAGCTGTCCGCGGTGGCGCGCTCGCGCTCCACCGCCTCGTACAGGGCCTTGATGTTCGCGGTGCCGAAGCTGCCCGCGCCGCGCCGCTCCACCAGCTCCAGGAAGAAGGTCCGGCGCGGATGGGTGGAGCGGGCGAAGATCTGGAACAGCTCGCCGCCGTGGTCCCGGTCCACCAGCACGTGGGTGTCGCGCAGTTCCGCCACCGGGATGGCCGTCGGGCCCAACCGCGACTCCAGCGCCTCGTAGTACGCGCCCGGCGTGCTCAGGAACGCCACCCCGCGACCCGCCAACTCCCGCACCGCGGCGGTGATCGAGCCCGTCGCGTACGCCAGGTGCTGGACGCCCGCGCCGCCGTGCGCCTCCAGGAAGCCGTCGATCTGGCCGGCGGCCCGCGAGGTGTCCGGCTCCAGCAGGGTGAAGGTGACCGTCCCGCACGGGCTCTGCACCACCCGGGAGTCCATCGCCTGGTCGCCGACCTCCACGTACTCCCGGAACACCTCCCGGAAGCCCAGCCCGCGCACCGCCCAGTCCACCGAGGCGGCCAACTGCCCGCCCGGCACCACCACCGCCACGTGGTCCAGCGACAACAGCGCGCCCTCGCCCGGCAGTTCGCCCTCCGGCAGCAGGTCCTCCGGCCCGGCGAAGCGCACCGCCAGGTCACCGAAACCGGAGACCGTGCCCGCCCCGTCCAGGCAGCCGCCGCCCGCGTTCAGCGCCCGCTCGGCCGCCGCGGCCGCCGCGACCCGGTCGGTGTGCCGCAGCGCGACCACCGCCACCCCGTCGCCGTGCCGCCGCACCCAGGCCGCGACCTGGTGCTCGGCCTCCACCACCGAGGTCACCAGCACCCGGATCGAGCCCTGGTGCGCCACCACCTGCGCGGTACCCGGCGCGGCCGCGGCCGGCTCGCTCAACGTGAAGCCCCAGTCGTCGCGCAACTGCGCGGCGTACTTGTGGGCGTCCTCCACGTACAGTTCGGTGTACGCGATGCCCGGCACGGTCATGAGTCCCCTCCGAGGTGCTTGGCCGTGATGCTCGGCGGCCCGAACAGCAGGCTCAGGTTGTGGCCGCCGAACGCGATCGAGTTGGACAGGGCGTGGCGCACGACGCTGTGCTCGGCCGCGCCGCGGACGTGCCGCAACGCGCAGGCCTCGTCCGGCTGTTCGAGGTTCAGGGTGGGCGGGAGCAGGCCCTCGGCGACGGCCAGTGCCGACACCGCGGCCTCCACCGCTCCCGAGGCGCCCAGCAGGTGGCCGGTCGCGCCCTTGGTGGAGCTGACCCACGGCTCGTGCGCGCCGAACACCTCGCGCAGCGCCGAGGCCTCCGCCCGGTCGCCCAACTTGGTTCCCGTGCCGTGGGCGTTGACGTAGTCCACGGCCGACGGCGGCAGGCCCGCCGAGCGCAGCGCGGCCCGCATCGCGGAGACCGCGCCCGCACCGTCCGGGCGCGGCATGGTCGGGTGGTGGGCGTCGGTGGCCGCGCCCCAGCCGACCAGGGCGGCGTACCCGGAGGCGCCGCGGGCGGCCGCGTGCCCGGCGCTCTCCAGCACCAGGACGGCGCTGCCCTCGCCCAGCACGAAGCCGTTGCGGCGGGCGTCGAACGGACGCGAGGCCTGCGCCGGGTCTTCCCAACCAGCAGCGAGCGCCCGGGAGTTGTCGAAGGCCGCGGCGATCGTCGGATGCAGCGGGGCCTCCGCGCCGCCGCACACCACCACGTCCGTCTCGCCGCCCCTGATCAGCCGCAGCCCCTCGGCGATCGCCTGCGCACCCGCCGCGCAGGCGGTGATCACGGCCGAACTGTAGCCGCGGATGCCGTACTTGATGGCGATCCGGGCGGCCGCCATGTTCGACAGCATGCCCGGCAGCAGGTACGGGCTGACCGCGGCCCGGCCGCGCTCGCGCCGCCCGGCGGCCTGCTGCTCGTAGCTCTCCAGCCCGCCGCCGCCCGTACCCAGCACCACCGCGACCCGCTCCGGGTCGGTGTCCTGACGGATCGTCAGTTTCGCGTCGGCGAGGGCGTCCTCGGCGGCGGCCAGCGCCAGCAGCAGGAAGCGGTCGGCGACCCGGGTCTCGGTCGGCGGCAGCACCTCGGTCGCCGGGACGTGCGGGGAGACGCCCGCGACCCGCAGCCAGCCCGCCGCCGGGTGGCCCTCCGGCGGCGCGGACAGGCCGGAGCGGCCCGCCGCCAGCGCGCGGAACGCCTCCGGGACGGCGCGGCCCAGCGGCGTCACCCAGCCGATGCCGGTGACCTGCGCGGCGACGGGGCTCGCCGGGCTCACGGTGCCCCCGCCCCGGCCGCGGCGTTCTCGGCGAGGTGGCGCCGGCGCAGCAGGACCTTGCGGACCTTGCCGGTCGGGCCGAGCGGGATCTGCCCGTCCGGGACGGCCAGCACGGTGCGCACCACGGCGGCGACGTGCGGCTCCAGGGCGGCGAGCACCTCCGCGGTGCGGTCGGCGTCCCGGCCTGCGTCCCGGTCGGCGGCCGGGTCGAGCTGCAGCAGCACGTCGGCGACGGTCCGGTCACCGTCGCGGAAGGCGACCACGGTGCAGTCGTGCACGTCCGGGCAGGCCGCCAGGACGCGCTCCTCGCTGGCGGCGGTGTGCAGGCGGCGGCCGTCACCGAGGTCGACGGTGTCCACGGCCCGGTCGACGTGGTAGTAGTAGCCGTCCTCGTCGCGGTACATCAGGTCGCCGGTGAGGAAGTAGTCGCGCACCCGGGCGCGGTGGGTGGTGACCGAGTCGTTCCAGTAGCCGGGCGACAGGGTGGGGGAGCGGGTGCCCAGCTCGCCGACCTCGCCCGGGCCGAGCTCGTTGCCGTCCGGGTCGAGGACCGCGCAGTCGACGAAGGCGTGCGGACGGCCCACGCAGCGGCCGTACCGGTCGGAGTCGACGGTGTGGGTGATGTGGAAGTGCGAGTGGCCCATCTCGGAGGAGCCCAGGCCGTCGATGAACACCGACCCGGCGGTGCGGACCCGCCCCTGCCGGGTCGCGGTCACCCGCGAACCCTGGGCGACCAGGCGGCGGATGTGCGCCTCGTGGGCGCAGTCGCCGGTGTTCCACCACAGGCCGACCGAGGACAGGTCGCGGGCCGTGAGGTCCTGCCGGGCCAGGTCGGCCCAGGTGGTGGCGAAGCCGTAGACGCCCTGCGGCTGCCAGCGCTCGATTGCCTCCAGCACGGCCGGGCCGGTCTGCTGCGAGATCAGGTGCAGCTCGGCGTCGAAGCTGAGCGCCAGGTTGACGGCGATCAGCGTCGCGGCGTGCGCGGCGGGCAGCGCGCTGAGCACCCGGTCGATGCCCTGCGGGCGCGGCAGCAGCAGGCGGTGGCGGATCGCCGCGTACAGGCTGGCGTGCGAGTGCAGCACCGCCTTCGGCAGGCCGGTGGTGCCCGAGGAGTGGGTGATCGCGACCGGGTCGGTGGACCAGTGCCGGTACGGGTCGGGCGCCGACTCCGGTTCGCCGTCGGCGAGTTCGGCGGTGTCGGCGAGCAGCGGCACGCCGTGGTCGAGGTCGGCGAGGACCTTGGCGTGCGCGGTGTCGGCGAGCAGCCCGGTCGCGTTCAACCGGCGCAGGTAGCGGGCCGAAGTGTCCGCGTCCAGCGCCGGGTTGAGCAGGGCCGGGATCGCGCCGAGCCGGCTCAGGGCGAGGAAGGACAGCACCTGGTCGGCCGCGGCGGACGCCTGCACGGCGACCGGGTCGCGGCGGCGCACCCCGCGGGCGTGCAGGGCGGCGGCCCGGGCCCGTACCGCCAAGTCGAGTTGACGGAGCGTCAGGGTGCTGTGCGCCGGGTGCCCGTCGACCGGGGTGTCGAAGGTCAGGGTCGGCGAGTCCAGGCCGAGGCCCTGCTCGACGCGGGTGGTCAGGACGTTTCCGGCGCCGACGGAGCTGTCGGCGGACAGCGTGGCGCGCAGGCTGGGGAGGCTCATCGTTCCCGTTCTTCTCGTGGTGCGGGAGAGGGGGTCCCTCGGCGGGCCGCGGGGCGCGAGGGGGCTCAGGGGGCTGGGCGGTTGAGGGCTGGGAGCTCGGGGGGTCCAGGCAGTTCAGGGGGCGAGCAGGACGGCGGTGGCGTGGTCGGGCGGTCCCTGGACGGCGGTTACCACGAGGACCTGCTCGGCGTCGCCGTCCTCGATCAACAGGGCTGCCCGCTCGTGGAGTTCGCGTTCGTCGTCGAAGCCGGGGCCGAGTGCGACGACCGGGCCGTCCAGCTGCCAGCGGGCGGCGAGGTGGCCGAGGACGGCGTTCGGGTTGGACTGGAAGAACAGCAGCGGGGCGACCCGCTGCCCGTTCGCGGTGGCCCGGGCGAGCGCGTCCGCGGTGCCGGTGTCGCCGCTCGGGCTGGCCAGCAGCAGTGCGGTGCGCGGCGCCCCGGTCGCCGGGGGCGGGCCGTGGTGGGCGCGCAGGCAGCGCTCGGCGGTCTCGGCCACCAGCGGGCTGAACGCGGACTCCACGAAGCCCGCGATGGCGGGCAGTTCGTCCGCGGGCCGCTCCGGCCACCGGGCACGGGCCAGCACCCGCAGCGGCCCGGCCGACAGCCGGGGCACCGCGACGGGCCCCACGTCGGGGACCGGGGGCGCGGAGGGCGCCGGGTCGGCGACGGGAGCGGAGGCGGGAGCGGCGACGGGAGCGGGGACGGGAGCGGGGACGGGAGCGGGGACGGAGGTCGGGGCGGTCATGCGGGAGCCACCAGGAGGACGGGCCGGGGACGGCCGGACGGGAGCGGGCAAGGGCGGGCAAGGACTGGCATGCACGGGCGGGCATGGGCAGGGGGGGCAGGGACGGGCAGGGGCGGGCAGGTGCAGGTGCAGGTGCGAGGAAGGTCCAACGCGCTTGTGGTGAAGGCGGGTTGGCGATGAGGCTCAGGCGGGGGCGACCAGCAGCGCGGTGTTGGCGCCGCCGAAAGCGGCGTTGATGCTGAGGGCCAGGCCGGGGGCGGCCGGGCGGGGGCGGTCGAGGACCAGGTCGAGCGGGCAGTTCGGGTCCGGGGTCTGCCAGCCCGCGTTGACGGGCAGCGATCCGGCGCGCAACGCGCCCACCGTGGCGGCGAGTTCGAGCAGCGCGGAGGCTTCCAGGGCGTGGCCGTGCACGGACTTGGTGGAGCTGACCGGCGGGGTGCCGGCGGGGAAGACGGTGTGCAGGGCGGCAGCCTCGGCGAGGTCGCCGAGCTTGGAGCCCGCGCCGTTGGCGTTGACGTAGCCGATCGCCTCCGGCGCGGCGCCCGCCCGGGCCAGCGCGCCGTGCACCGCCCGGGCCAGGCCGGTCCCGGCGGGGTGCGGGCGGCAGACGTGGAAGGCGTCCCCGGTCCTGGCCCACCCGGCGATCCGGGCCAGCGCCCGGCCGCCGCGCCGGTGCAGGGCGGCGGCGGACTCCAGGACCACGGCGACCGCCGCGTCGCCGAGCAGCATGCCCTGCCGTCCCAGGCTGAACGGGCGCACGGCGCCGTCCTGGGCCAGCGCCCGTCCGGCGTCGAACACCGCGAAGGTGTCCGGCTCGACCAGGTACCCGGCCGCGACCAGCACGCGTTCGCGGCGGCCGGTGGCGATCAGCGCGGCCGCGTCGGCGACCGCGGTGGACGCCGCGACGCACGCACCGGTGTACACCCGGGGGTGCAGGCCGGTGCGGTCCGCGACCTCCGCGGCGACCGGTCCGGCCCGCCGGTCGCCGTGCAGGGCGAGCATCAACTCTTCTCTTCTGTCAGGGAGTTGCTGTTCGGTCGGGTCGGAGAGTGCGCCCGCCTCGGCGAGCACCGCGACCAGCTGGTCGGCCAGCCGGGGCGAGCCCGGCCCGGTGGCGGCCCGGTCGGCGCGGTACCCGGCGGTGCCGAAGCGCTCCACGGGGGTGAACGCGGGCCGCCCGGCGAGCACGCCGTCGGTGAGCGCCGCGAGCCCCGCGCCGAACGCCGAGCGCACGCCGATGCCGCCGACCAGGACGGCGCGCCGCGGCGGACCGTTCCGGAGCGCGGTCGGTGTCATGGCGCGGCGGCCCCCGCGTCCGCGGCCCCCGCGACGACCGGGGCACCGGCCGGGGCACCGACCGAGGCACCGGCCGCAACAACCGGGGCACCGACCGGGGCACCGGCCGCAGCGACCGGCGCACCGGCCGGGCCACCGGCCGCGGCGATCTGGGCGCCGAGTGCGTCGACCGCGTCGTCCACCGTGCGGATGGCGTCCAGCCGTTCGTCGTCCAGGTCGAGCTGCACGCCGTAGGCCTGCTCGGCCGCGGCGATCAGCCAGGTCAGCTCCAGCGAGCCCAGGTGCTCGTCGACCTGCTCGGGCGAGCGGTCGCCGTAGCGGGCGAGCATGGCCAGTGCCTCGGCCCGGCCGAAACGGGTTCCGGCATCGGTGCTCATCAGGCGGTGCCCACCGAGGTCTTGGCGATCCGGGCGGCGACCTCGGCGCTGAACTCGTCGATGGTCATCAGTGCGGTGGACTCCATGTCGTCCAGCTCGAAGCGGATGCCGAACTCCTCCTCGACCTGCACCGCGAGGTCGGCCAGCGCCAGCGACTCCAGGTCGAGGCCGGCCGGGCCGAGGTCGGTCTCCGAAGTGACCTGCGAGACGTCGTAGTTCATCCCGGACAGGGTGGTGAGGACGAACGAGCGGATCTGTTCCTGCATGGACGGATCTCCAGCGCAATCGGGAGGGGAAAGGGGGGGTGTTTCCGGGCAGGGGGCACCCACGGACGGGCGGACGGTGTCTGGAGCCGTCCACCGGGCCGGGCGCACCGCGCCGGAGGGGTGGGAGGTGGTCAGCGGGCGGCGTCGGCCTGTCGGCGCAGGGCGGCGGCGTCCCGCAGCAGCTTCCCGGTGGCGGTCCGGGGCAGCTGCGGCATCAGGTGCAGTCGGCGGGGGAGCTTGTAGCCCGCCAGTTCCTTGCCGAGCAGTTCGCGCAACTGCTCGGCGGGGCCGCCCCGTTCGGACGGCGAGGAGGTGACGCCCTCGGCGGTCGCGGCGTACGCCTCGATCGCGCCGTCGGCGAACAGCACCACGGCCTCGACCACACCGGGGAGCCCGGTGAGGGCCTGTTCGACCTCGTTGAGGTCGACCTTGAGGCCGCCGATGGAGATCTGGGAGTCGCGCCGCCCGAGGACGGTGACCAGGCCGGTGGCGGCCTCGACCAGGGCGGCGTCGCGGGTGTGCAGCAGGCCGTCCGACCAGCGGGTCGGGTCGGTTCGGCCCAGGTACGGGGACTCCGGCCGGGCGATGTGCAACTCGCCGCCGTCCAACGACAGTTCCATGCCGTGGACGGGTTCGACCGCCGGGTGGTTGCGCCCGGACAGGTCGGTGGCGATCACGCCGGTCTCGGTCATCCCGTACATGGTGCCCAGCGGCACCCCGAAGCGTTCGCGGAACGCCGCGGGCAGCTGCGGGCGGACGAGTTCACCGGCCACGATCATCCGCCGCAGCTGCGGCAGCCGGGGCGGCGCCGCGGCCGCGGCCAGCAACTCGGCGTGGAAGGGCACCCCGATCACGGTGGTCGGGGCGGCGCCCTCGGCGACGGTGGCCAGGATGCCCGCGGGGGTCATCCGCTGCGGCACCACCAGCTCCACGCCCGCGTGCAGGGCGTGCAGCAGTCCGCCGACCAGGCCGAGCACGTGCACCGTCGAGGACAGCAGGACGGTGCGCTCGCCGCGGGCCGGGAACTCCGGCAGCCGTGCGTAGCAGTCGAGTTCGCGCAACAGGTCGGCGGCCGTCCGGGCGATCACCTTGGACGGGCCGGTCGACCCCGAACTGAGCTGCACCAGGGCGTGCCCGGTGGCGGCCGCGGTGCCTCCCGGCAGCGACCGGAACCGCGGCCGCCCGTCGGCGAGTTCGACCAGCACCCGGGGGTGCAGCCGTTCCACCGCGCGGTCCACCTCGACGCTGGTCAGCCGGTGGTCCAGCAGGACCGCCTGCGCGCCGGAGCGCCACGCGGCCAGCAGGACCGCGACGAACTCCGGCGACGGCGGCATCCGCAGCGCCACCGTCCCGTGCTCGCCGAGCCCGGCGGCGGCCAACTGCCGCTGCCGTTCGGCCACCAGGGCCCGCAAGGTGCCCCTGGCCACCGGAGCGCCGAAGCGCAGGCACGGTTCGCCGTCCGGTCCGGCGAGTAACTGCTCGTCCACCCAGTCCGCGGCAACCGTGCCGCCGCGCACCGGGGTTGGGGTAAGCGTCAACGCAACTCCACGCGCTCGTGTGGGAAGCAAAGGTCGGAAGTTGTGATGCTTCAGTGTGGATCCCCCGTCGGTGCCGACCTTTGCACGGGAGCGCATCAAGGGTCAAGGTCTATACCAGTGGGCGGTCGCCCCCTACGCTGTCCCTCGTTTTCGCACGAGTTGACGGATCATCAGGAGGTTCGGACGCGATGGTTCCGCTCACCCTGGCGGAGCACGGCGCGCTGGCCCAGGCCCGACTGCCCGCCGTGATCTGGGACTTCTTCGAGGGCGCGGCCGGAAGCGAGTGGACCGCCCGCGCCAATGCCGACGCCTGGCGCCGCCACCTGCTGCGCCCGCGCGTCCTGGTCGACGTCTCGGCCCCCGACTGCAGCACCGAGCTGTTCGGCGCCCGGCTGGCCGCCCCGTACGGCGTCGCCCCGATGGCCTACCACGGGCTGGCCCACCCCGACGCCGAGTGCGCCACCGCCCGGGCCGCCGCCGCGGCCGGGGCGCTGCTGGTGGTCAGCATCTTCGCGGGCCGCACCCTGGAGGAGATCGCCGCGGCCGCGCCCGGCGGGACGCGCTGGCTCCAGCTCTACTGGCTGCGCGACCGGGAGGCGCTGGCCGCCCTGGTCGCCCGCGCCGAGGCGGCCGACTACCGGGCGCTGGTGCTCACCGTCGACGCGCCCAAGGTCGGCCGCCGCCTGCGCGACCTGCGCAACGCCTTCGCGCTGCCGCCCGGCACGACCGCCGCCAACCTGGCCGCCCGGCTCACCAGCGGCGCCGCGCGCGCCGAACCGGGCCGCTCCGGCATCGAGGAGCACTCCCGGCAGCAGTTCGACCCCACGGTCACCTGGGCCGACCTGGCCTGGCTGCGCCGCCGCACCACGCTGCCGCTGCTGCTCAAGGGCGTGCTCACCGCCGAGGACGCGAAACTCGCCGTCGACCACGGCGCGGACGGCCTGGTGGTCTCCAACCACGGCGGCCGCCAGCTCGACGGCACCCCGCCCGCACCGGACGCGCTCGCCGAGGTGGTGGACGCCGTCCCGGCCGACCACCCCGTGCTGGTCGACGGCGGCCTGCGACACGGCGCCGACCTCGCCAGGGCCGTCGCCCTCGGCGCCCGCGCCGCGCTGGTCGGTCGGCCCGTGCTGTGGGGGCTGGCGCACGGCGGCGCGGACGGCGCCCGGGCCGTGCTCGACCTGCTGCGCGAGGAACTGCTCGACACCCTGGTGCTGGCCGGCCGACCCGCCCTCGCGGACCTCGACCGCGGCGCGCTCGCGTCCCGCTCTCCTTATATATAGGGGACGTGACGGAGTACCGACAAAGACAGTGGAAGAGAACGGAAGAAACCCCGTGACGCACACCGCACCCGACGCCGCCCCGGACGTGAAACTTTCGCCGGTTCTCGAGCCGGTTCCCGAGCCGCTCCCCGCCCTTGCCCAGCCGTTCGCGGAGCCGCCCGCGGAGCCGCCCGCGGAGCCGCCCGCGGAGCCGTTCGCGGACTGGGACTGGGAGGACCCCGAGGGCCTGGAAGCCCGCACCGACGCGTTCACCGACGACCTCGCCCGGTGCACCACGATCGAACTCGTCCGCCCCGAAGTACCGCGTACGCACCAGGAGTTCCAGGAACTCGGCGTCACCGGCATCGAGTTCGCCGCGTTCCGCACCCGCCACCCGCAGGGCCTCGGCACCGACCTGGTCGGCCTGCACACCGCCACCGAGGCCACCCGCCCCGGGCCGGTCTACCGGATCGACGGCAGCAGCCTCTACACCAGCCTGGACATCACCGAACCGCTCCCGTTCGCCGACCACAGCGTCGACTGGGTGTACGCCGAGCACCTGATCGAGCACGTCCCGCTCGCCACCGCCGTGCACTGGCTCGCCGAAGTGCGCCGGGTGCTGCGCCCCGGCGGGCTGCTCCGCCTCACCACCCCCGACCTGGCCGTGTACGTCACGGGCTACCTCGACGACCGCGAGCAGTTCTTCCGCCGCCACCGCCGCCGCCTGCGCACCATGCGGGTCGGCCCGCCGATGCCCGAGCGCCGGGCCTTCATGCTGAACCAGATCTTCTACCACTTCGGCCACCGGTGGATCTACGACGAGGCCGAGCTGCGGCACGTCCTGGACCGCGCCGGGTACGGTGGATTCGCCGTCACCCGACGGGAGTTCCAGACCGGCGCCCGACCGGACGTCGCCGCCCTCGACACCGCCTTCCGCAAGGACGAGTCGATCTACCTGGAGGCCGTCGCCCCCGACGCGGGGCCCACCGCCCCCGGAGGACCGCACTGATGCCACTGCACCCCCAAGCCGAGGCGATGCGCGCCCGCCGCGCCGCCGCCGGCACCCCGCCGCTGTACACCCGCACCCTCGCCGAGGCCCGCGCCGCCGACCTCGCCGACCTGCGGGCCGCCACCGGCAGCGGCGAAGAAGTCCACCACGTCGGGGAGTTCACCTTCGACGGCCCCGGTGGCCCGCTCACCCTGCGCCACTACCGGCCGAAACCCCGCCCCGCGGACGCCCCGCCCGGCCCCGCCCTGCTCTACCTGTACGGCGGCGGCTGGGCACTCGGCTCGCTGGAGACCGGCGACCCGGTCTGCCGCGCCCTGGCCAACGCCACCGGCGCCGACGTCCTCGCCGTCGGCTACCGGCACGCCCCCGAGCACCGCTTCCCCGCCGCCGTCCACGACTGCTGGGCCGCCCTCGACCGGATCGCCCGCCACGCCGCCGAGTTGGGCATCGACCCCGACCGGATCGCGGTCGGCGGCGACAGCGCCGGCGGCAACCTGGCCGCCGCCCTCACCCTCCTCGCCCGCGAACGCGGCGGCCCCGCGATCCTGCACCAGCTGCTGGTCTACCCCAACACCGACCACCGCCTCCCCCCGCCCGGGACGGACGACGACCCGGCGCTGTTCAACCGGCACTCGGTGGCCTGGTACTGGGACCACTACCTCGCCGACCCCGCCGACGCCGCGAACCCGCTCGCCTCCCCGCTGCGCGCCCCCACGCTGGCCGGACTGCCGCCCGCCACCGTCATCACCGCCGAGTACGACCCGCTGCGCGACGAGGGCGAGGAGTACGCCGAGGCCCTGCGCGCCGCGGGCGTCCCCGTCGAACTGCGCCGCTACGACGGCATGCCGCACGGCTTCTTCGCGATGCCCGGCGTCCTGGACGACGGCCGAGCCGCCCAACTCTTCGCCGCCCAACGCCTGGTGGCCGCCTACCAGACCGCCTGCCAGGCCGCCTGCCAGGCCGCGGAGGCAGCCCGGTGAGCCGCGTCCTGCACCTCGCCGACCTGCACGGCTCGCTGTCCGACCCGCTGCTGGACGCGATGACCTTCCTCAACGAGGTCACCGGCCGCTACCCCGACGCGATCTCCTTCGCCCCCGGCCGCCCGTACGAGGAGTTCTTCGACCCCGCCGACATCCCCGGCCACCTGGAGACCTACCTGCGCCACCTGCGCGAGGAACGGAACCTGACGGACAGTCAAGTCCGCCAGGAGGTGTTCCAGTACGGACGCACCAAGGGCCTGATCGCCCCGCTGATCGCCCGCGCGCTGGCCGCCGACGAAGGCATCGACGCCGACCCCGAGGCGCTGGTGGTCACCGTCGGCGCCCAGGAGGGCATGCTGCTGGTACTGCGCGCCCTGTGCGCCGGGCCGGACGACGTGCTGCTGGTCTCCGCGCCCTGCTACGTCGGCGTCACCGGCGCCGCCCGGCTGCTCGACCTGACCGTCCACCCCGTACCGGAGGCCGGGCGCGACGGCGGCCTCGACCCCGAGGCGCTCGCCGCCGCCGTCCGCGCCCTGCGCGCCGCCGGGAAGCGCCCCCGCGCCTGCTACGTCGTCCCCGACTTCGCCAACCCCAGCGGCGCCAGCATGGACGAACCGGCCCGCCGCCGCCTGCTGGAGGTCGCCGAGGAGAGCGGCGTCCTGCTGATCGAGGACAACCCGTACGGCTTCTTCGGCCGCACCCCCGACGCCCGCCCCACCCTCAGGGCCCTGGACGGGGACCGCGGCAACGTGGTCTACCTCGGCTCCTTCGCCAAGACCTGCTTCCCCGGCGCCCGGGTCGGCTACGTCCTCGCCGACCAGCGGGTGGCCGCACCCGACGGCCGGGAAGGCCTGCTCGCCGACGAACTCGCCAAGCTCAAGAGCATGACCACCGTCAACACCTCGGCGCTCAGCCAGGCCGTCATCGGCGGCATGCTGCTCGACGGCGGCCTGCGCCTGCGGGACGCCAACGAGCCCGCCCGGCGCTTCTACGCCCGCAACATGGACACCCTGCTGGCACAGCTCCGGACCGCCTTCCAGGGCGTCCCCGGCGTCTCCTGGAACCACCCCGACGGCGGCTTCTTCGCCGTCGTCACCGTGCCGTTCCGGGCCGACGCGCACGCCCTCGACACCTGCGCCCGCAAGCACGGCGTGCTGTGGACGCCGATGGACGGCTTCCACCCCGGAGGCGGCGGCGAACACCAACTCCGGCTCTCCTGCTCCTACCTGACACCCGAGCAAATCACCGAAGGCGTGAGCAGGCTGGCCGCGTTCGTCACCGAGCAGCTCCCGGCGGGCTGACCCGGACAGCACCGAGCGGGGCCCGGCACTCCAGCCGCCGGGCCCCGCTCCGCCGCGCCCGCCGTCAGCGGGTCAGCGGATCCGCTGGGCGAACAGCCGGGCCGACCAGGCCACCGCGACGGCCGCCAGCAGGGCGGTCAGCAGCAGGCCCCGCCACACCTCGGGCGCGTCCACGTGCCCGGAGAACAGGGCGCGCATGCCCTCCACCGCCCAGTAGCACGGGTTCCAGGACGCGGCGGTACGCAGCCAGACCGGGGCCAGCGCGATCGGCAGCAGGGTGCCGGAGAGCAGCGCCAGCGGCTGCGCGATGGTGTTGACCACCGGGCCCAGCGCCGCGTCGGTCGGCACCAGCAGGGCCAGGCCGTAGGAGACCGAGGACGCCATCAGGGCCATCAGCGCCAGCAGCGCCATCGCCAGCAGCAGGTCGGCCAGGCCCACGGTCAGGCCGAACGGGATCGCCAGCACGGCGATCAGCACCGACTGGATCAGCAGCGCCGTGGTCTCCCGCAGCGCCCGGCCCAACAGCAGGGCCACCCGGCTGACCGGAGTCACCCGGGAACGCTCGATCACGCCCGCGTGCAGCTCGCCGAGCAGGGTGAAACCGGTGAACAGGCCGCCCATCAGGGCCAGCGCGGACAGCAGCCCGGGCACGTAGATCCGGTAGGCGTCGGCGGTGCTGTGCGCGCCGGACGCAGCCAGCGCGGAGGTCAGCAGCGGGGCGAACAGCAGCAGGTAGCACAGGGGTTGGAGCAGCCCGACGGCGATCCACACGGGGGAGCGGGCCATCAGGAGCAGTTGGCGCTGGTAGACCAGCCAGGTGTCGCGGGCGAGCTTCACGGGGACCTCGGGGGCGTCGGTACCGGAAAAGAGGAAGGGGGGTCAGCTGCTGTGGACCAGCGCGCGGCCGGTCAGTGCCAGGAACACGTCGTCCAGGCTGGGGCGCTGCAACTGGACGTGCTCCGGCTCGATGCCGGACGCGGCCAGGGTGCGCAGCAGCTGCGGGATCGCGGTGGCCGCGGAGTCCACGTGCAGGCGCAGCCCGTCCTCGCCGGGCAGCGCCTCCAGGCGTTGGACGCACGGCAGTTCGGCGAGGGCGCGCTCGGCGCCCGTGGTGGCCCCGGCGTCGGACAGGCCGATGGTGACGGAGTCGCCGGAGATCTTCTGCTTGAGCTCCTCGGGGGTGCCCTCGGTGACGATGCCGCCGTTGTCGACGATGCCGATCCGGTCGCACAGGGCGTCGGCCTCGTCCAGGTAGTGGGTGGTCAGCAGCACCGTCATGCCCTGCTCGCGCAGGCGGCGCACCTCGCCCCACACCTGGGAGCGGCTGCGCGGGTCGAGGCCGACGGTCGGCTCGTCCAGGAACAGCACGCTGGGCCGGTGCACGACGCCGAGCGCCAGGTCGAGGCGGCGGCGCTGGCCGCCCGAGTACGTCTTGCAGACCCGGTCGCCGAACTCGGTCAGGTCGAAGGCCGCCAGGCCCTGCTCGGCGCGCTGGACGGCCTCGGCCTTGCGGACGCCGTACATCCGGGCCTGTAGGACGAGCTCCTCGCGGGCGGTGGCCTGGTCGGTGGTGCCGCCGCCCTGGGCGACGTAGCCGATCCGGCGGCGGACCTCGCCGGGCGCGGCGCGCAGGTCGGCGCCCGCCACGGTCGCGGCGCCGCCGTCGGGGGCGAGCAGGGTGGCGAGCATGCGCAGCGTGGTGGTCTTGCCTGCGCCGTTCGGGCCGAGGAGGCCGTAGATCTCGCCCTCCGCGACGTTCAGGTCGATGCCGCGCACCGCGTCGACGGCGGCGGCGCCGCGGCGGGGCTGGAAGGACTTGCGCAGCCCCTTGGTCACGATCAACCCGGACTCCTGTGGTCGGTGGGTGCGAATGGGTGCGAATGAATGCGGATCGGTGCGGATGGCTGCTCGGACGAGCAGCCGGGTGCTGGGATGAGCAGCAGGGTGCTCGGATGGGCAACTGGGTGCTCGGACGGGCAACTGGGGGTTCGGATGAGCAGCAGGGTGCTGGGACGAGCAGCGGAGTGCCGGGACGAGCAGCAAAGTGCTCGGGTGGGCAACCGGATGCTCGGACGGGCAGCGGGGGCGGGCGGGGGCGGGTGGGGACGGACGCCGGAGCAGACCCTAGGGCCCGACCCGGCCCCTCGACAATGGTCTGGACCAGGCGGCGGGGCGGGTGCGGCGCGGTGCGCGCGCGAACCGTTCCAGCCGCTCGGCGGCCGCCACCGCACCCCCACCGTCCCGCAGTTGACGCCCCACCAGTTCGGCGGAGCGGCGGTACCCGGGATCGTCGAGGACGGTCCGCAGCGCCGAGCGCAGTTGCTCCGGCGTCGCGGTGGCGAAGTCGACCCGGACGGCCGCGCCCAGCGCGGCCAGCCGGCCGGCGGTCACCGGTTGGTCGTGGCGGATCGGGGCGACCACCAGGGGCCGCCCGTGGACGAGGGATTCACCGACGGTGTTCATCCCGCCGTGGCACAGTACGGCGTCCACGGCCCCGCGCTCAAGCAGTTCCAGTACCGGAACGCGCCCGCAGCCGATCGCACCCGGTGGCAGCGCCACCTCTCCCGGGGCCGCCACCACGGCCTGCACGTCCGGGAGTTCGGCCAGCGCGGCGGCCGTCCGGCCGAGGAAACCGCCCGCCACCTCGGCGGACAGCGTGCCCATGGTGACCAGCACCCGGTGCGGCCGCCCCGCCAACCGCTCCCAGGGGAACGGTTCGGGCCGTGCGTCCAGCAGCGGGCCCACCAGCGCGTACGAGTCCGGGACGCGCCGCGGGTCCAGGCCCAGCAGTGCGGCGCAGCTCGGGGCCAGCACCAGGTCGGGGGAGAACCGCGGGTCGGCGTACTCGGCGGCGGGCAGCCCGGCCCGCTCCCACAGGCCGCGCAGCACGCCCTCCCGCCAGGCCGTCAACTCGCCGTCGCCGCCCAGCGGATCGCCGATCTCCAGCGAGGACGGCGCGAAGCTCGCCCACGGCACGCCCGCGCCGTGCGCGGCCAGCGCGCCCGCCGGGCTGTGCTGGTCGGCCAGCACCACGTCAGGCCGCCACTGCTCGACGGCCCGCCGCACCGCGCCCAGGGTGAACCGGGTGTGCGGCACGACGAAGCCCTCCCACAGCGAACGCACCGCCGCCGCCCCGCCCGCCGCCTGCTCGCGGAACAGCCGGGCGCCGGTCGGGTGCACCACCGCCTCCGGCCCGAGCAGCGGCCGCAGCGCCGCCTCCGGCCCCACCCAGGCCACCCGGTGCCCGCGCGCGGACCAGGCCCGGGCCAGCGCCCGGGCCGGCAACAGGTGTCCGGCCAGCGGCGGGACCACGATCAGCAGGCGCAGCGGGGACGGTGGGGGAGTGGCGGCGGCGGGGGCGGTCGCGAGCAGGGTCGCGGGCGGGGTCGCGGGCACGGGTGTCCTCCTCGGGAGGCGGCAGGGGAGTCGGGACGGTGGGGAAGTCGGAACGCGCGGCGTTCGGGCGGCACCGGCCGCGGACCCGTGCGTACGGCGTACGGGTCGTGGGCAAACGAGGGAGGAGTGGTACAGACGACAAGGGGATATCGCGAAGGAAGCGTCGGCGATCTCTTGTGCGGGCCGGTGAGGCGACGGAATACTAGCCCGCGTGACCGCTCTGGAGGCAGTCGCCGTCCACCTGCCACCCCTCGCCGAACCGATCGAACCGGTCGGGGAACGCCTGGGGTTGACGGACCGTCAGATCAAACTGTTCCGCCGCTTCCACGGTCTGGACCGGATCAGGACGGACCCCGACGGAGACCTGACCGATCTGCTCACCGCCGCAGCGCAGGCCCTGGCCCCGCTGCGCGGCAACGAACACCGCGTGAAGTACGTGCTGCACGCGCGCAGCCTGCCGATCGCGGCGCCCTACCCGCACAACCCGCTGCACGACGCGCTCGGCCGTCTGGGGCTGACGCGCGCCCGTGCCTTCACCGTCACCCACCACGCCTGCGCCGGCTCCCTGCTGGCCCTGGACGTGGCCGGTCGGCTGCTGGCGGCAGACCCCGACCCCGAGGCGACGGCGCTGATCCTGGCGGGCGAGAAGACCTTCACCCGGGACGCCCGCATCGTCCCGGAGACCGCCCTGTTCGGCGAGGGGGCGGCCGCCTGCCTGGTGCGGGCCGGAGGCGAACACGACCGCGTGCTGTCCTACGCGGTCGACCAGCGCGGCGAGTTCGACGGGCGACTCGCCGACGATCCGGAGCTGATGCAGCGCTACCAGCGCAGCTACCCGGAGCTGATGGTGGCCGTGATGGAAGCCGCACTGGAGGAGGCCGGCGAGAGCTGGGACTCGATCCGGCTGCTGCTCCCGCACAACGTCAACCAGATCTCCTGGCAACGGATCTGCCGCCAGATCGGGTACCCGCCCGACCGCGTGGTGCTGGACAACGTCCCGGCGGTGGGGCACAGCTTCGCCGCCGACATCCTGCTCAACCACCACACCGCCACCACCCGCGGCCTGCTCCGCCGCGGCGACCGCTACCTGGCCGCCGCGTCCGGGATCGGCGCGACCTTCGCCGCGATGGTGCTCCAGCACTGACCCGCCCGCCCCGCACCCAGGGGCGGCCGGCCGGACGCCGGGACACCGCGCCGCGTTCCCGCACGCACGCACACACGCGTACGCACGCATGCCCATGCATGCATGCGCACGCACGCACGCGTCCGTACGCGCCCGCATGCCCGCATGCCCGCATGCCCGCAAGGCGCGCCCGCGCCGTCCAGTCCACCCGCCCGCACCCGGCCCGCCGCCGGGCCGCGGGCCAGATCAGGGGATCGCCATGACCGACTCCGCCCTGCCCGAAAGCGCTGCCGACTCCGCTGTCGGCACCGACACCATCGTCACGACCGCCACCACCACCGCCACCGCCACCACCGCCGCCACCGCCGTGGTCGACCCCGAGCTGCGCGGCCGCGCCCTCGACGGGATCCTGCTGCTGCTGCCCCAGGTGCTCAAGCGCGACCTCCCCGAGATCGGCGAGAACGCCTGCCTGTTCGACGAGGTCGGCCTGACCTCCGCCGCCACCCTGGAACTCATCCTCGAACTCGAGGACCACCTCGACGTGCAGATCGACGTCGAGGGCATCGACCCGGAGGACCTGCGCTCGGTCGGCACCCTCGCGGGCTTCGTCGCCGGACACGTCGTCGCCGAGGACTGACGTCCGTGCTCGTCCGCGGGCCGCTCCCCGCCACCACCCTGCCGCGCACCGCCTCCCCGCTGCGCCTGACCGCCGCCCACGCCCACGACCTGCCCGGCCACTCCCCGCTCGCCGCCGACCCCGACCTGCGCGCCTTCACCGCCGACCTGGCCCGCCCGTACGGGGTCGAACTCGACGAGGAGGCGCTCGCCGGGGCCCGCGGGCACTCCTACGACACGCTGGCCGAACGCGCCATCCGCGCCCTGACCGACCCGGCCCGCCCCGTCGACCTGCTGGTCCTGGTGTACGCCACGCCCGACGTCCGCCCCGGACAGGCCGTCGCGCTGCGCCTCGCCGAGTCCTGCCCGGGCGAACCGCTGTCCTTCGCGATCTGCGACGAGGGCGCGGGCGCCGCGTTCAGCGCCCTGCTGATCGCCGACGCGTACGCCCGGACCGCGGGAGCCCGGCGCGCCCTGCTGATCGCCGTCGAACAGGCCGACCTGCACCACCGCCCGCACCGCCCCGCCCGCCTCCCCGACCGGCACTCCGCGGCCGCCCTGCTCTGGGAGGCCGACGGCGGCGGCCGGGCGCTGCGCGGAACCGCCAGTCGTAGCGATGTCTCCGACAGCCAAGTCGACTACGTGCTAAGGGAGTTGTGCACCGAGCTGCCCGAGGACGCGCTGCTGCTGCTCGGCCCCGGCCTGACCGGCGCCCGGCCGCCCGGCGGACGGGAGACCCGGACAGCCCGCCCCGGCAACCCGTACACCGGCAGCTGGGCCGCGCTCGCCGCCGCCCTCGCCGACCCGGGGTGCGCCGACCGGCCGCTCGCCCTCGCCGACCGCGAACCGGAGACCGGCCGGATCGACCTCGCCCACTGGGCGGCGGCGGAGCCGACACCGTGACCGCCACCTCCGCCGCCCCCACCGCCACCGCCACCGCCACCTCCACCGCCACACCCCGCCGCCCCCGACCCTGAGGCAGACCGACCATGACCCGCCACCCCGACGACGCCACCCCGCTGCCCACCGCCGCACCCGGCGTCCAACTCCAGCCCGCCGCCTACGAGAAGCTGCTCGGCGCGCTGCGCGACTCGATCGCCCGGCTGGCCGCCGACGAGCCCTTCGAGCGGCTCACCGTCCCGCCCGTGATCTCCCGCGCCACCATCGAGCGCGCCGGATTCGCCGCCTCCTTCCCGCAGTTGCTCGGCACCGTGCACAGCTACACCGGCAGCGCCGCCGACTGGCGCAAGCTCTCCCCGCTGATCGCGGAGTCCGGCCCCTGGCACGCCCGGCAGGAGATCTCCGACCTGGTGCTGCTGCCCGCCGCCTGCTACCCCGTGTACGCCACCCTGGTCGGCCGGGACCTCCAACAGCCCGTCCGCTACAGCGTGGAGGCGCAGTGCTTCCGGCAGGAGGCCACCGCCGAACCCGGGCGGCTGCGCAGCTTCAAGATGGCCGAACTCGTCACCGCGGGCACCGCCGGGCACTGCCAGGACTGGCGCGAGCACTGGCTGCAGCGGGTCGCCGACTGGCTGGACGGCCTCGGCCTGAAGCCGTCGGTCGAACTCGCCGACGACCCGTTCTTCGGCGGCGGCCGCAAGCTCTACCAAGCCGCCCAGCGCGCCCAGGAGTTGAAGTTCGAGCTGCGCGTACCGGTGGCCGACGGACTGCCGCAGGCCATCGCCTCCGCCAACATCCACAAGGACCACTTCGGCGAGGCCTTCGACTTCACCGCCGACGGCGCCACCGGCCACACCGCCTGCACCGCCTTCGGCCTCGACCGGATCGCCCTCGCCCTGCTGCACGCCCACGGCACCCGCCCCGCCGACTGGCCCGAGCACATCAGCGCCTCCCTGAAGGGAAACTGACGAAGTGTCAGACACGCGATCCACCGTGCTGCGGTACCGGTCCCAGGCACCCGGAGCCGAAGGGCCGCTCACCCTCGGCCAGGACAACGTGCTGCGCTGCCTGCGCAACGAGCAGCCCTCCCGCGAACGTAACGAACCCTCCTCGCTGAACAAGCAGGCGATCTGGACCCCCCTCGGGGACGCCGACCCGGCCCGCTGCCTCGACGCCCTGCGCACCCTCGCCGAACGGCACGCCGCCCTGCGCACCGTCTTCCCCGACGGCGGCGGCGACCAGCTCCCCACCTTCCAACGACAGCTCCAGGAAGGCGAGTTCACCGTCGAGCTGATCGCCCTCGGCCCGGACGAGGACGCCGCCGCCCGGGCCGACGCGTTCTGCTGGGACCAGCGCTGCCACCCCTTCGACCTCACCGCCGACTTCCCGCTCCGCCTCGCCCTGCTCACCCGCGACGACCGCCCCGTGCTGCTCGCCGTGGTCGTCAGCCACGCCCAACTCGACGGCATGGCAACGGGACTGCTGGCCCAGGAGTGGACGGTCCTGGTCTCCGGCGGCGAACTGCCGACGGCCACCGGGCCCACCCCGATCGCGGTCGCCGAACAGGAGCGATCCGCCAGTGGCCGCCGCCGCGGCACCGCCGCCCTCCGCCACTGGGAACGCATCCTGGCGGAGGAGCCCTCCGCCGTCTTCACCGACGACCGGGTCCGCTCCACCGACACCCTGCTGCACACCCTCAGCATCCGCACCCCGGCCGGTGCCGCCGCCCTGGAGCGGGCCGTCAAGCGCACCAGCAGCTCCAAGTCCGCCGTCCTGACCGCCTGTTACGCCGCCCTGGCGGCCCACCGCGCGGCCCGCTCCACCGTGGTGATGGCCGCCCTCTCCGCCAACCGCCACCGCGCCGTCCTCGCCGAGCACATCGGCACCCTCGCCCAGGACGCCCTGCTCGTCCTGGACACCGACTGCCCCGACCTCGACACCCTGATCGGCCGCACCCAGGCCCAGGCCCTCTCCGGCTACTGGCACGCCACCTTCGACACCGAGCAGCTCTGGAAGATCCTCGACGACTCCTCCCTGCGGCGCGGCGCCCGGTTCGTCCGCGACGTCGTGCTCAACGACGTCAGCGGCACCGTCCCCGAGGAGCTCGCCGCCCTGCGCCCCGACCCCGCCGTCGACCCCGACCTCACCTGGTACCCGACCGAGCCGCTCCCCACCCGGCTGATGATGAACGTCTGGCGCACCGGCGGCTGCCTGGAGATCAGCCTGCACGCCCACCCCGATGTCCTCGACCGCGAGGAGACCGAGCACTTCGCCCGCGCCCTGCTGCGCCTGATCGACCTCGCCGGACAGCGCAACGTCCCCCTCGGCCCAGCCGGGGAACTCGCCGCCCTCAGCCGACTGCCCGTCGGCCGCCGCGAGAAGGGCCGCTGGCAGCAGGTCGGCAGCAACTGGGTCGACCTGGACGCCCTCGCCGACCGGCTGCGCACCGTCCTGGCCGTCAAGGACGTCGAAGTAACCTGGGAGGAAGACGAGTTGACCGCCCGGGTACGCGAAGGATGCACACTGACACCGACCGAGGCGCACACCGCCGTGGTCGACTCGCTCTCCTGGCGCGACACCCTGATGGCCCCGCAGCGCTACGTCCTGCCGAACGGCACCGGCACCGGACGCGACTGACCGCAAGCCCCGCCACACCCGGGCGCGCCCGAACTACACTCCGCGCCATGCCTTCCCCCACGTACGAGACCCAGGCCGAACGGGACGCCGCCGCAGTCGAGTTCGCCGCCGAGCTGGCGCGGATCGCCGCCGCGGCGGACGTCCCGCTGCCCGCACCCGGCCGGCAGTACTGGTTCGGCACCGACTTCGAAGGACAGTCGGTCCGACCGGCCGCGCGCGGCGGCTCGGGCGGGCCGACGCCCGACCAGGCCCGCATCCGGTGGAAGCAGGACGACTCCGCACCGTTCCTGGCCCTGAGCCGCGGCGCGGTGCCGCTGGCCCTGGGCAGCACGCCGGACCTCGCCGAAGCCGTCCGGGCGGCCTCGGCCTGGCTCGCGGGGGCGGACCTGGCCGGGGTCCGGCACACCGCACCGTTCCTGGACGTCCAGGACTGGGCGCTCGCCCACGAGCGCACCCCGCTGGACCCGGTGGAACTCGAGTGGCGGATCCGCCTGCAGAACTTCGACCACGCGTGGCACCCCGAGCCCGCCCGCGTCCGGCAGTTGTGGCGGGCCGCGTTCGCCGAACCCCGGCTGCGCCCGCTGCGACCGGTCAGCAGCCACTACACGCTGTGGTTCTCCCGCACGCTCCACTTCCCGTACGAGAGCGCGGGCGTCGCCGTCGAACCGCGCACCGACGGGACCTACCAGGTCCGCGGCCACCGGAGGCACCGGGCCGTCGCCGAAGCCCTCCCCGAACCGGTCACCGTCGCCACCGCAGCCGAAGCCGCCGCCCTCGCCGCCGCCCTCGCCGCCGCCGTCCTGCCCCCCGAACTGCACTGACGCACGACCCCGCACCGCCCGGACGGAGCAGCCGCCCCCCGTCCGGGCGCGTCGCACCCCCGGGCCCGGACCGGGGGCGGTGAGGATGGGCAGCGGCCCCCGACCCCTCCCTCACGCCGGAGTTGCACCATGGAGCTGTTCCCGCCCCTGCCCCTGGAGTCCTGGCGGGACACCAAGGAGACACTGCACCGCTTCGCCCAGGTCATCGGCAAGATCCGGCTCGCGGGCAGCGCCCGCCGCAACCACTGGTGGAACGTCCCCTTCCACCTCACCGGCCGCGGCATCACCACCCGCCCCACCGGCCCCGTCCGCGGCGGCGACGCCTTCACCATCGACTTCGACTTCACCGACCACCGCCTGTACGTCCGCACCCTCGGCGGCGCTGAGGACTCCTTCCCGCTCGCCGGGCGCTCCGTCGCCGACTTCCACCGCGACACCCTGCGCGCCCTCGCCCACCTCGACATCGACGTCCGCCCCGACCGCCCCCACCCCTACGACCTGCCCGACGCCCACCGCCCCTTCGCCGACGACCACGAGCACCGCAGCTACGACCCCGCCGCCGTCACCACCTACTGGCACGTCCTGAGCCAAGTCGCCCTGCTGCTGGAGGAGTACGCCGCCGGGTACTCCGGCAAGACCAGCCCCGTCCACCACTTCTGGCACACCTTCGACCTCGCCGTCACCCGCTTCTCCGACCGCGAGACCGACCAGCCCGCCGCCGACAGCGTCACCCGCGAGGCCTACTCCCGCGAAGTCATCAGCGCGGGCTTCTGGTTCGGCGACGACAACGTCCCCGCCCCCGCGTTCTACTCCTACACCGCCCCCGAACCCACCGGACTCGACACCCGCCCGCTGCGCCCCGACACCGCCCGCTGGACGCCCAACCGCGGCAGCCACCTCGCCCTGCTCACCTACGACGAGGTCCGCGCCACCGCCGACCCCTGGCACACCGCCCTGGAGTTCCTGGAATCCGCCTACCGCGCCGGAGCCGACCTGGCCGGCTGGGGCCGCGAACGCGAGTGCCCCGGCGGCATCACCGACAGCGAACTGCGCACCCTCCCGGGAACCGCCGACCGGTGACGCCGACCGGTGCCCCCGCCCGGTGGCGCCGACCGGTGCTCCCGACCGGTGCTCCCGCCCGGTGACGCCGCCGGGGCGCGCTCTCACCGGGGCGCGCGCTCACCGGGGGCCGACCCGTCGGCGAGCCGGTTGTTGCGGTCGATCTCCGGCATGTGCGTCTCCGCCCAGTCCCGCAGGACGGAGAGCGGCCCTTCGAGGGACAGGCCGAGCCCGGTGAGCCGGTAGTGGACGGCGGGCGGCACGGTGGGCTCCACCCGGCGCGCGACCAGGCCGTCGCGGACCAGGCCCTGCAGGGTGACGGACAGCATCTTCTGCGAGATGCCCGGGACGCGGCGCCGCAGCTCCGCGAACCGGACCTCGCCCGGAGCCTCCTCGGCCAGCACCTTGACCGCCATCGACGTCCACTTGGTGCCGATCCGGTCGAGCAACCGGCGGGTCGGGCAGAGCGGGTCCAGCAGGTCACCGCGCTCACCGGGCCGTCGACCGGGCCCGCCTGCGCTCGATGTGGTCACTCGCAGCTCACCACCTGAGGGGAAAGTGCCGTCTTGGGGGAACCAGGCCGGTTCCCTAGCGTGATGTGGTCACCTTTCCTCACCGTACCTGGAGCCTCCCGTGCCCGAACTGCGCCGCGTCCCCGCCAACGGCGTCGAACTGAACGTCGCCCTCGCCGGATCGGGCCCGGCCGTCCTGCTGCTGCACGGCTTCCCGCACACCTGGGAACTGTGGACGGACGTCATCGCCGACCTGTCCGCCCACCACCGCGTCATCGCACCGGACCTGCGTGGGTTCGGCGCGAGCAGCCCGGCCGCCGACGGGTACGACGCGGGCACCCTGGCCGAGGACGCCGCGGCGCTCCTCGCCGCGCTCGACGTCCCCTCGGCCGCCGTGGTGGGCATCGACGCGGGCACCTCACCGGCCTTCCTCCTCGCCCTGCGCCGCCCCGACCTCGTCCGGCGCCTGGTCGTCATGGAGTCCCTGCTGGGCCGACTGCCCGGCGCCGAGGACTTCCTCGCCGACGGGCCGCCGTGGTGGTTCGGCTTCCACACCGCCGCGCCCGGCCTCGCCGAGACCGTGCTGGAGGGCCGCGAAGCCGCCTACGTCGACTGGTTCCTGGACGCCGGCACGCTCGGCGACGGCGCCCGCCCCGCCCTCCGGGACGCGTTCGTCCGCGCCTACACCGGCCGCCGGGCGCTCAGTTGCGCGTTCTCGTACTACCGGGCACTGCCCGAGAGCGCCGCGCAGATCGAGCGGGCGGTCGCCACCGCCCGCCTGACCGTGCCGACCATGGCCCTGGGCGCCCGCCCCGTCGGCCCCGCACTGGAACGCCAACTCCGCCCGATCACCGACGACCTCACCGGACACGTCATCGAGGACTGCGGCCACATCATCCCCCTGCACCGCCCGGACGCCCTGCTCGCGCTGCTGCGCCCGTTCCTGGCCGCCGACGCCGACGCCGACGCCGACGCAGACGGGGATGCGGACGCGCCCGGTGCCCGACGCGCGCCTCAGTAGAAGTGCCGCAGTCGGGGCCACCGTTGGGACCACGGCGCGACCGTCCCCGCGCACAGCAGCCCCGCGCCTGCCCGCAGCCCTGCCGGGCCGTCACCGAACACCGCCGTTGACAGCCGCGCCAACAGCGGTGCCAGTGGTGGCTGGCCGACGTACCCCACGCCAAGTGCCGCCCGCAGCCATGAAGTACAACTCGCCCCGGTGGAACCCGTACCGCCCCACCAGCCCCACCGGCAGCGCCGTGACCGCGGCCGCGACCCCGAGCGCCAGGGGCGGTCGGGCCGTCGGGTCGTCGAGTTGTCGGGCGGGCGGGCGGGCCAGGGTTCAGGACCAGACCGGCAGGCTGCCCTCCTGGTAGCGGGCGCCGAAGCCGCCGGCGGGGAGGATCGCCTCGACGGCGGCCAGGTCGTCGGCGTCCAGGGTGACCCAGGCGGCCCGGGCGTTCTCCGCCATCCGGGCGGCGCTGCGGGTGCCGGGGATCGGGACGACGTGCGGGCCGCGGGCGAGCAGCCAGGCCAGGGCGAGCTGCGGGACGGTGGCGCCCCGTTCGGCGGCGAGCTCGCCCAGGCGGGCCACGGCGGCGAGGTTGCGCTCGTAGTTGCCGGGCTGCCAACGCGGGTCGCCGTTGCGCATGTCGCTCGGGTCGTACTGCCCGGCGGGCCTGGTGGCGCCGGTCAGGAAGCCGCGGCCGAGCGGTGAGTACGCGACGAAGCCGATGCCCAGCTCGTCCAGGGTCGGGAAGAGCTGCTCGGCGTCCCGCTCGAACAGCGAGTACTCGGTCTGCAGCACCGACACCGGCTGCACGGCGTGCGCGCGCCGGACCGTCTCCGGGCCCGCCTCGCTCAGGCCGAAGTACGCGACCTTGCCCGCGTCGATCAGCTCCTTGACCGCCCCCGCCACCTCCTCGATCGGGACGGCCGGGTCCACCCGGTGCTGGTAGAGCACGTCCAGCCGGTCGGTGCCCAGCGCGCGCAGGCTGTTCTCGGCGACCTTGCGGATGTTCTCCGGACGGCTGTCGAAGCCGAACCCCTGCTCGGTGCGGGCGAAGCCGAACTTGGTGGCCAGCACCACCTGGTCGCGGAAGCTGCTCACTGCTCGGCCGAGCAACTCCTCGTTCGAGCCGGTGCCCCAGTTGTACAGCTCCGCGGTGTCGAAGAAGGTCACACCCAGCTCGTACGCCCGCCGCACCGCCGCGACGCCCGCCCGCTCGTCACCCGGCCCGTACGCCATGGTCAGGCCCATCGCGCCGTAGCCGATCGCGGAGACGGTCAGACCCTGGGAGCCGAGTGTCCGTTGCTGCATGGGGGAGCCTCCTGTGCGCAGAGTTCAGAACCAAACGGTTCGGTTTGAAGCCTACGTCGGATGCCCGCCCCGACCAAACCGAACGGTTCGGCCTGCGCGCGGGCCTGTGCGCGGACCTGCACACGGGCCTGCGCGCAGGCCTGCGCGGCGGCCCGGATCAGTCGGGCCAGGTGCCCGTGAGGCGCCGCGTGGCGGTGGCCCCGCCGCGGCCGATGGCGGCCCTGACGAGGCCGAAGATCGCGCCCTGGAGGGTGGCGGCGAGCAGCACTTCCCGCCAGGTGCGGTCCTCGTCCGTGGCGTCCGGGGCGTCGTCCTCGTGCCCGATCGCCTTCCACGCCTGCCGGAAAACGACGCCCGCGAGCATGCCGCCGACCAGGCCGAGCGCCAGTCCGACGGGCTTGTAGACGACCGCGACCGCCTTCACTTGTGCCCCCGGCCGCGCAGCAGGAACAGGGTGACCACCAGCACTGCGGCCCCCGCCAGCAGCGGGGCACGGTTGGCCCGGGCCGCCGAGGCGGCGGTCGTGGCGGCGGCCGCGGCCTGCTCGCGGAGCCGCTCCGGGGTCTTCTCTGCCGCCAGCTGCCCCGCCTGGGCCGCGGTGTCGCGGACCTGGGCGGCGGCCCGGCCCGCCTTGTCGAGCACCGGGTCCGGGGTCCGGTCCCGGGCCAGCTCGGCGGCCCGTCCGGCCTTCTCCCGGAGCCGGTCGGCCAAGTGCGCGGCCGTCCCGACGGCCTGCTCCTTCCACGCGGCCGCCTTCTCCCCGACCTTCTCCCCGACCTTCTCCTCGCTCTGCTCCCCGGCCTGCTCCCCGACCTTCTCTCCGGCCTGCTCCTCGGCGTCGGTCCCGGCCGTCTGTTCCCCGGCCGGGCGGCCGAGGTCATCGTGGGTGGGTTCGACCTGCTCGGGGAGCCGGTCGGTCCGTGCGGATTCGTCGTCCTGGAACGGCTGGCTCATCGGTGTGCCCTCTCCTCGGTCTCGGTCGGCTGGGCCCTCACGCCGTCGACGTTCTGCGCGGGCGCGGGCCCCTGCTCGCACGCGCCTACCCCTGATCCCGCCGGTCACCCGTACGCGGCGGGCGGGCGGGCGGGCGAGCTGGCTGGCCGCTCCGCGGAGAAGCCGTCGTCCGGAACGGCCTGCGGCCTTCCGCCCCCGGCGCCCGCCGGGTACGGTGCGTCCGCTGGCACAGTCCGCACGTCGCGTCGAAAAAAGAAGAACGTGCACATCCTGGAAGATCCCTCGGGACTGTCCCCGCGGGCCCTCGCCTTCCTCGGCCGCGCCGGACGCAGGCAGGAGCGGACGGAGCCGCGCGTCCCCACCGAACTGCTGCGGGTCCGTGACCGGAAGGGCCGACTCGTCCCCGCCCCGCTGGAGCTGGTGATCCGGCGGGAGGGCTTCGCCCAGAGGTACGGCGGGTTGCGGTACACGGTGCGGGAGAGCGTCACGAGCGCCGGGGACGAGCGCCGGGTGCACAGCTCGGAGTGGCGTCACGAGCTGGGGTCGTACGTGTGGGCCGACCCCGTACGGGGCTGGTTCTTCGACTGGAGGGGGCCGCACGCCGCCCACCCGATCCGCTACCTCGTCCACACCGACGGACGGGTGGGCGCCGAGAACACCGCCGGGGACGGCGTCTTCCAGGAGCTGGAGGCGTCCATGCTCCACCGGATCGAGGCCCACGCCCTCATGGATGAGGTCTCGGCCTGGAACCCGTGGCCGAGCGGGGGCCTCGGCGTCGCCCGGTTCCTGGGTGGCCTGGACGGCCTGGACGGCCTGGACGAGGTGGCCGAGGCGTCGGGGCCCGCACGGAGCTGGCGGATGTCCGCGACCGTCGCCGTCGAGGAGTCCGCTTTCCTGAGCCGGGGAGGCCCCCGCGAACGCCGGGCGCAGATCTGGTACCGGGACGAGGAGGGGCGCCGGCAGGTCGCCGCCGCGGCCGCGCTCGCCGCCGCCCTGCCGCGGACGGCCTAGGGTGGCCCCGTGGCAGACACCCCGCACATCCCGCACGCCCCGCACGCCCCGCACGCCTCCCACCACCAGGACGATCAGGGCGGCCCGGACGACCTGCGCTCGCTCCCCGGGCTGGCGA
This sequence comes from Kitasatospora phosalacinea, assembly GCF_000717185.1. Taxonomy (GTDB): domain Bacteria; phylum Actinomycetota; class Actinomycetes; order Streptomycetales; family Streptomycetaceae; genus Kitasatospora; species Kitasatospora phosalacinea_A. The sequence goes on from NZ_JNYE01000016.1 coordinate 56,575, forward strand.
CCGAGGGGCGGCGCAGCGGCGGTGCGGGGATCGACCTGCTGTCGACGGTGGAGCTGGCCCGGGCGATGAACGCCGAGGACCGGACGGTGCCGGAGGCAGTGGGGGCGGTGGTGCCGGAGGTGGCGGTGGCGGTGGAGGCGATCGTCGAACGGATGCGCCGGGGCGGGCGGTTGGTGTACGCGGGGGCGGGGACGGCGGGGCGGCTCGGGGTGCTGGACGCCAGCGAGTGCCCGCCGACGTTCGGGACGGAGCCGGGGCTGGTGGTCGGGCTGCTCGCGGGCGGTCCGGCCGCGTTGACGGCCGCCGTCGAGGACGCCGAGGACGACCGGGCGGCCGCCGTCGCGGACCTGGACGCACTGGGGCTGACCGCCGCGGACACGGTGGTCGGCGTCTCCGCCTCCGGCCGGACCCCGTACGCGCTGGCCGCGGTCGAGCACGCCCGGCGGCTCGGGGCGCTCACCGTCGCGTTGGCGGGCAACCGCGGGTCCGCGCTCGGGGACGCCGCCGAGCACCGGATCGAGGTGGTGACCGGTCCCGAACTGCTGGCCGGTTCCACCCGGTTGAAGGCGGGGACGGCGCAGAAGCTGGTGCTCAACATGGTCTCGACGCTGGTGATGGTCCGGCTCGGCCGGACCTACGGGGACCTGATGGTCGACCTCCGGGCGACCAACGAGAAGCTGCGCGTCCGGGCCCGCCGGATCGTCGCCCTCGCCGCCGAGGCCGAACCCGCCGACGCGGACGCCGCGTTGACGGCCACCGGCGGTCGGGTCAAGGACGCGGTCCTGCTGCTGCTCACGGGCGTGGACGCACCCGCCGCAGCGGCTCTGCTGGCCCGCAACGGCGGCCGACTGCGCGACGCCCTGCACGACGCCCTGCGCGATGCCCTGTAGGAGGACCTGCACGAGGCCGTGCACGAGGCCCCGGACGAAGCCCTGCGCGAGACCGCGACCATGAACTGACGGCTCGTCAGAGTTCCTGCTCGGCCCAGATGGTCTTGCCGCGCGGGGTGTGCCGGGTGCCCCAGTTGCGGCACAGCTGGGCCACCAGCAGCAGGCCGCGGCCGCCCTCGTCCTCGGTGCGGGCACGGCGCAGGTGCGGGGCGGTGCTGCTGCCGTCGGAGACCTCGCAGATCAGCACGCCGCCGTCCCGGATCAGCCGGAAGCCGATCGGCGTGCGGCCGTAGCGGACGGCGTTGGTGATCAGTTCGCTGACCACCAACTCGGTGACGAAGGACGCCTCTTCGATGCCCCAGTCGGCGAGCTTCGCGGTCGCCAGCTTGCGGGCCCGGGCCACCTCGGACGGGTCGTGGCGCAGCGACCAGTCGGCGACGTCCCGGGCGGGCAGGGCCCGGGTACGGGCCAGCAGCAGGGCGACGTCGTCGGTCGGGGCGTCCGGCCCGAGGGTCGCGGACAGGACCTGGTCGCAGAGGTCCTCCAGCGAACCGGCGGTGGCGGCGAGCGCGGATCCGAGCCGGTCGAGGCCGAGTTCGGGGTCGCCGCGCAGTTCCGAGGCGCGTAGCAGGCCGTCGGTGTACAGGGCCAGCACGCTGCCCTCGGGGACGTTCAACTCGGCTGCCTCGAAAGGGAGTCCGCCGAGCCCGAGTGGCGGACCGGCGGGCAGCTCGGGGAAGGTCACGGCGTTGTCCGGGCCGACCAGGGCCGGCCCCGGGTGCCCGGCCCGGGCCAGCGCGCAGGAGCGGGTGACCGGGTCGTACACCGCGTACAGGCAGGTCGCGCCGACGCTGCTGCCGGCCCAGGCGGTGCCGCCCTCGGGGAGTTCGTCCAGGTCGACCCGGAGTACCAAGTCGTCCAGGTGGGTGAGGAGTTCGTCCGGCGGCATGTCGATGTCGGCGAGGGTGCGGACCGCCGTCCGCAGTCGCCCCATCGCGGCGGAGGCGGGCACGCCGTGGCCGACCACGTCGCCCACCACCAGGGCCACCCGGGCGCCGGACAGCGGGATCACGTCGAACCAGTCACCGCCGACGCCCTCCCGGCCGCCCGCCGGGAGGTAGCGGAAGGCGACCTCGACCGCGGCCTGCCGGGGCGTCCGGCTGGGCAGCAGGGAACGCTGCAACGCCAGTGCGGTGTCGCGCTGTTGGGTGTACTGGCGGGCGTTGTCGACGGAGAGCGCGGCGCGCGCCGTCAGTTCCGTCGCCAGCAGCAGGTCGTCCTCGTCGAAGGGCTCCGGCGAACGGTGCCGCAGGAAGATCGCCACGCCGAGCGTCACCCCGCGGGCGGTCAGCGGCGCCAGGAGGGCGGAGTGGATGCCGAACTCCTCGGCCAGGCGCTCCCGTTCGGGCTCCTGGGCGAGCCAGGAACGGATCTCCGGGTCCCGGTAGTCGGTGCGCAGCGGGCGTCCCGAGGCCAGCACCCGGGCCATCGGCGAGTCCGGCACGATCACGTCCCCGATGCCGGCCGCGACCGCGGACTCCGGGCTGCCCGGCAGCACCGAGCGCTGCGCGACCCGGTAGAACACCAGGCCCGCGCTCGACGGCGGACCGCCGCCGAACACCGAGTCGAGCAGGTCGACACCCACGAAGTCCGCGAAGCCCTCGATCGCGACGTCCGCCAACTCCTGTGCGGTGCGCTCCACTTCGAGGGTCGAACCGATCCGCAGCCCGGCCTCGCCGAGCAGCGCCAGCCGCTTCCGGGCCCGCACCTCCGAGGAACCCGCCACCGCCCCGCCCGGTGCCGCCGACCGCGCGGCGGCCTCGGCCGCCCCGGCGGTCGCGACGGCCAGTGGCTGCGACAGCGGCTGCAACGGCAGCGCGGACAGCACCCAGGTCGGTTCGCCGCGCGCCGTCCGTACCGGGACGGCACCCAACTCGACCGACGCCGGCTCCTCCTCGGAACGGCGCAGCCGGACCATCCCGCTGAACGGCTCGTGCCGAACCGCCGCGCGCAGCAAGGCGATCGGCACCTGCCCGGCCAGCAACTCGACCGCCGGACGCCCGAGCACCAGCCCCGCCCCGAACCCCGTCAACCGCTCCGCCGCCACCGACCAGCCGGTGACCGTCCCGCCGCCGTCGACCGTCGCGGTCGCCGCCCGGCCCGGAACCCGAGTCGCCATGTCCGTCCATCCCCTCTCGGAGGCAGCACCCGCCAGGCCGTCACTCCCCAGCATCGCCCCCGGACGTGAGCGCCTCAAACCGCCACGCCGTGGAACCGCGGGGCAGTCAGCAGGCGCTCACCGCTCCGGGGGCGGTCCGCCACCGGCGAGGACCAGGCCCGTCTCGTAGGCGAGGATGACCAGTTGGGCGCGGTCGCGGACGCCGAGCTTGGCGATCGCGCGGGTGACGTGGGTCTTGGCGGTGAGCGGGCTGATGCAGAGCCGCGCGGCGATCTGGTCGTTGGACAGGCCGGTCGCGATCAGGCGGGTCACCTCGAGTTCCCGCGCGGTGAGGACGGCGAGCCGTTCGGCGGTGTCGGTGGGGGCGGCCGGGCGGTGCGCGAACTGCTCGATCACCCTCCGGGTCGCGCCCGGCGAGAGCAGCGCGTCGCCGGCCGCCACCGCCCGGACGGCCTGGCGGAGGTCGTCCGGCTCGGTCTCCTTGGTGAGGAAGCCGCTCGCGCCCGCGCGCAGGGCCGCGAAGACGTACTCGTCGGTCTCGAAGGTCGTGAGGACGATGACGCGGCACTCCGCCAGCCCGGGGTCCGCGACGATCGTCCGGGTGGCGGTGAGGCCGTCCGTGCCGGGCATCCGGATGTCCATGAGGACGACGTCGGGGCGGACGGCGCGGGCCGTGCGGACCGCCTCGTCGCCCGTGCCCGCCTCGCCGACCACCCGGATGTCCTCGGCGCGGGCGAGGAGGCTGCTGAATCCGGCCCGTACCAGGGCCTGGTCGTCGGCGAGGAGCACCTTGATCGTCATGGGTGGAAGCCTGGCACAGGGATGACGGCCCGCACGAGCCACCCGTCGCCCTCCCCGTGCGGCCCGGCGGAGAAGTCCCCACCGAGCGCCCGGACCCGTTCGTCCATCCCGCGCACCCCGTGCCCGGCCGCTCCCGGGGGCTGCGCCGGTGCCCGGCCGTCGTCGGTGACGCGCACCTCCACCCGCCCGCCGCCGCACCGGACGTCGACCCCGGCCCGGGACGCCCGTGCGTGGCGGACCGTGTTGGTGAGGGCCTCCTGGACGATCCGGTGGACGGCCAGGGAGACCGGCGCGGGGACGGCGGCGAGGTCGCCCGCCGTCTCCAGCCGGACGTCCAGCTCCGCCGAGCGCATGCGGTCGACGAGCGCCGCGATCTCGGGGACCCCGGCCGCGGGGTCCTGCGGGGCCCCGCCTGGGGCCCTGTCCGGGGCGCTGTCCGGGGCGCGCAGCACGTGGACGAGCGAACGGAGGTCCCGGAGGGCCTCGGTGCGGACCTGCTGCGCGGTGGCGAGGGCGCTGCGCGCCTCTTCGGGGGAGTCGTCCAGGGCCTCGGCCGCGACCCGGAGTTGGAGCCCGACGACGGTGAGGGTGTGCCCGACGACGTCGTGCAGTTCCCGGGCGATGTCCAGACGGGCCTCCGCGATCCGCCGACCGGCCTCCAAGTCCCGTTCCCGGGCGGCGTGCAGGAGGCGCTCGTCGAGTTCGGCGCGCCAGCGGAGCCGGTTGCGGTAGGCGGTGGCGGCGGCGAGGAGCACCGCGAGCCAGAGGGCCTCGGCGCCCAGGGAGCCGAGCACCTCGCGCGGTGCGGCGCCGCCGGGGCCCGTCTCCCAGGCCCCGGCGAAGGCCAGTTCGGCCAGGCCCACCCCGGCCGCCCACGGCAGCCCGGGACGGCCGGGCCGGTCGTCCGCGGCCAGGGTGGCGTACGCGGCGGAGACCGGCCACACCCAGCCCACGTCGGTGAGTCCGGCGGTGCGGAACACGACGACGGCCTGCACCCCGAGCAGCAGCACGGTCAGCGGCCACCGGCGGCGGGCCAGCAGCAGCGCGCCCAGCCACACGGCGAGCGGCAGGGTCCCCGCGGCGTCCAGCCGGCCGTCGAGCCGGACGGTGACGGTCAGGACGGCGGCGACGGTGCCGACCGCGAGGAGGCCGTCGACGATCCGGGCGGTGCGGGGGGCCTCGGCGCGCCTGGCCGTACGGGAGTCGTCGGCGCGCCGGGCCGCCCGGGGGGCGGCAGCAGCGCGGACGGCGGGCTGTTCCATGCGCCGATCATGCACGACGGCCCCGCTCCCGCCCGGGGCGGGTGCCCGCCACCGCCAGGGCGAGCGCGACCCACCCGAAGTCCGCGGCCAGCACCAGGCGTTCGACCAGGCCGACGAGCGTGGGGGCGCCGCCCAGCCCGAGCGACGGGCCGCCGTCCATCACGTCGACCAGGAAGACCGCGAGCGCCGCCGTGGCCGCGGCCGAGACGACGGTCAGGGCGGTCAGGGCGGTCCGCAGGCCGGGCCGCCGGGCCGCGAGCGTCCCGCGGAGCAGCACGGCGGCGGTCGGCAGGGCCGCGAAGGCGAGGAAGGCGGCGTTGCCGTGGACGAGTTCGGACAGCGAGGGGCGGCTCCAGCGGCCGGGCGGGTCCGCCGGGAAGAGCGCCGCGACCAGGATGCCCGCCGTCCACACCGCGAGCGCGGCCCGCCCCGCCCGCCGGGCCCGGGACCCGGCCCCTGCCCCCAGCCGCACCACCAGCACGGCGGAGGCGGCGCCGACGGCCAGCAGCGCCGCCGGGAGCAGCCAGCCCGCGGTGCCGTGCACGTACCGGCTGAGGGTCTCGCTCACCAGGTCGTACTCCGGGTTGAGCGCCTCCACCGCGGCCATCGCCAGGGCCCCGGTGCCGATCAGGGTGAGCGGGGCCCGTACCCCCGCGGCCGGAGCCGGGTTCGTCCTCGTCATGCCGTCCTCCTCGGTGTCGTTCTCGTGCTCCAGAACCTACGGAGGCGGCGGGGACGGCCGCGTCGTCCCGATGCGGACACCCCGCCGTACACCGGCCGGTGTCGTCGCCCGCCCCGACTGCACCGTTCGGTGTACGCGCGAGGGGCGGCCGGGGCGGCCGGGCAGTCAGGGTGGCCGGGGCGGTCTACGGGTGGCGTTCCCCGAGCAGCCGGTCGGCCAGGGCCCGGACGGCCGGTCCGACCTCGGGGACGTGCCGGGCGGTGCCGGTGTCGACGAAGAACGGCGCAGGCGGACGATCCGCACCTCGGGCACCGCCGTCCGGACGCCCGCGAACACCTCGTCACCTTGTCGACCGCCCCGCCGGTCAGTTGCCCCGGCTCCCACGGGGCGGTCCTCACGCGTTCGCCCAGCGGTCCGGACCGGGGGCGGGCTGCCGTCCGGCGGCCGCTCGAACACTCCGACGGGGCCGCGGAGTTCCCGCCGCCCCGGCCCTCCGGCCCCGCCGCCCCGGCCCTCCTGCTCCGGCGCCCCCGGCCCCGGGCGCGGCGGGCGGTCGCCGGGGGTGCCGGGCCGTACGGTACGGGCGGGAGCCCTTCGTTACCCGGGTGGAAACTTCTCCCCCCGCGGGGGTACCGCAGGCCCGTGGCCTGGGGAAACATGGGGGCTGACGGTACCGAGACACATGAGGAGCCAGAGCCATGGGCCCTGCCGAGAACGTCCGATCCCGCGCGCTGCCCGGCGCGGCCGAGTCGGCGGCGAACTTCCGTGCCGCCCGCGAGGTGCTGTGGCGGCACGCCGAGGACTACGAGGCGGCGTACCGGGAGTTCGCGTGGCCGGAACTCGGGGAGTTCAACTGGGCGCTGGACCACTTCGACCCGATGGCGCGCGGCAACGACCGGCCCGCGCTGTGGGTGGTCGAGCCGGACGGCGCCGAGCGGGTGCACAGCTTCGACGAGCTGGCCCGCCGCTCCGACCGGGTCGCCAACCACCTGCGCGGGCTCGGCCTGGGCCGCGGCGACCGGGTGCTGGTGATGCTGGGCAACGTCAGCGAGCTGTGGGAGGTGATGCTCGGGGCGATCAAGCTGGGCGTGGTGCTGATCCCCGCGACCCTGCTGCTGTCCGCCGAGGACCTCGCCGACCGGCTGGAGCGCGGCGAGGTGCGGGCCGTGGTCGCCGCCGCCGAGGTCGCCGACCGCTTCGCCGGGCTGCCCGGCGCGCCGCTGCGGATCGCGGTGGGCCCGGGCGCCCCCGAGGGCTGGCACGACTACGCGCAGGTGGACGCCGCCGCCGAGGAGTTCACCCCCGACGGCGTGACGCTCGCCGCGGACCCGCTGCTGCTGTACTTCACCTCCGGCACCACCTCCAAGCCCAAGCTGGTCGAGCACACCCACGCCTCGTACCCGGTCGGCCACCTGTCCACCATGTACTGGATCGGCCTGCGCCCCGGCGACGTGCACCTCAACATCTCCTCGCCGGGCTGGGCCAAGCACGCCTGGAGCAACCTGTTCGCACCGTGGAACGCCGGGGCGACCGTCCTGGTGTTCAACTACGGCCGGTTCGACGCCCAGCAGTTGCTCGACGTGATCACCCGCTGCAAGGTCACCACGCTGTGCGCGCCGCCCACCGTGTGGCGGATGCTGATCCAGGCCGACCTGGCCGCGCACCGCACCGAGCTGCGCGAACTCGTCGGCGCGGGCGAGCCGTTGAACCCCGAGGTGATCGAACAGGTCCGCGCCGCCTGGGGGTTGACCATCCGGGACGGCTTCGGCCAGACCGAGACCACCTGCCAGATCGGCAACAGCCCCGGCCAGCCCGTCAAGCCCGGCTCGATGGGCCGCCCGCTGCCCGGCTACCACGTCACCCTGCTCGACCCGGACGGCAAGCCCGCCGAGGAGGGCGAACTGACCCTCGACCTGGACCGCCGCCCGCTCGGCCTGATGCGCGGCTACCGCGGCGACGCCGAACGCACCGCCGACGCCATGCGCGACGGCCACTACCGCACCGGCGACGTCGCCGCCCGGGACGCCGACGGCTACATCACCTACGTCGGGCGCAGCGACGACGTCTTCAAGGCCAGCGACTACCGGATCTCCCCGTTCGAGCTGGAGAGCGTCCTGATCGAGCACCCCGCCGTCGCCGAGGCCGCCGTCGTCCCCTCGCCCGACCCGCTGCGCCTGGCCGTCCCCAAGGCGTACGTGCTGCTGGTCGACGGGCGCGAGCCGAGTCCCGAACTCGCCTGCGACATCCTCAAGTTCACCCGCGAGAAGCTCAGCGCCTACAAGCGGATCCGCCGCCTGGAGTTCGGCGACCTCCCGAAGACCATCTCCGGCAAGATCCGCCGGGTCGAACTGCGCACCCACGAGGCGCAGCGCGGCGAGGACCGCAACCCGGACGAGTACTGGGACACCGACTTCCCCGAACTGCGCCAGGGCTGAGGCCGGGCGGGCCGGGACGGTCCCGGGCGGGCGGATCCCGGGAGGGAAAAGGGTTTCCGTCCGCCCGGGCGCTGCCGTTACGATCACTGCACCTCCCGGGCGTGGGCGCAGAGGCAGACGCGCCGCTATGGCATGGCGGATCACGCCGGTTCGAATCCGGCCCCCGGGAGGCCCTGACGACGGGCCCCGTAGCGCAGAGGCAGACGCGCCGCACTGCTCATGCGGAGCATGCCGGTTCGAATCCGGCCGGGCCCACCCCCGTCGCCCCCGCACCGCCAGCCCCGCCCCGCCCCGCCCCGGAGGACCGTTCGATGAGCACGCCCCCGTCGAGCCTCCCGGAGGAGTCGACCGAGCCGAAGCAGCCGGGCGGGCCGGACGGGCAGGGCGGGCCGAACGAGGCCGAACTCGCCGCCTTCGAGCGGACGTTGGGCCGCCTGTGGCTGCTGCCCGCCGACCACCCGCTGCGGCTGCGCGCCGAGCGCGGCGCGGAGTCCTTCGTCCGCGACGGGCGGCACACCCGCCGCCGCGGCCGCCGCACCGAGACCGCCCGGGCCGACGCCGCCCTGGTCGGCGCCACCGCCACCGGCGGCACCGGCCGCCGCGAGGACGCCCCGCTGCCCACCGCCGCCGGGCCCGCCCCGATCGGCGAGCTCAGCCGCCCGCAGCGCTGCTACGTCTGCAAGCAGCACTACCGGCAGGTCGACGGCTTCTACCACCGGCTGTGCCCGGACTGCGCGGAGGACCACACCGCCCGCCGCGCGCTCAGCACCGACCTGGCCGGGCGCCGGGTGCTGCTCACCGGCGGACGCGTCAAGATCGGCTTCCAGCTGGCCCTGATGATGCTCCGCGACGGCGCCGAACTGGTCGTCACCAGCCGCTTCCCGCACGACACCCTGCGCCGCTTCCGCGCCGCCGAGGGCAGCGAGGGCTGGCTGCACCGGCTGCGGATCGTCGGCATCGACCTGCGCGACCCGCGCCAGGTCCTCGGCCTGTGCGAGCAACTGCGCGCCGAGGGACGGCCGTTGGACATCCTGGTGAACAACGCCGCACAGACCCTGCGTCGCCCGCCCGAGTCGTACGCCCTGCTGGCCGCCGGGGAGCACGGCAGCGTCCCCGCGCAGGTCGGGCACGCGCCCGGGTTCCGCCCGATGCCCGCGCTCACCGCCGCCTGGCCCGCCGCCGAACTCGCCGCCGAACCGGGCGCGTTGGCACCCGCCGGGGTCGACGCCGCGGCGGTGGACGAGGCCGGGCTGCTGCCCGACACCGCACCCCGCAACTCCTGGTCGGCGACGCTCGGCGGCCTCGACCCGGCCGAGGTGCTGGAGACCCAGCTGGTCAACGCGCTCGCCCCCGCGCTGCTCTGCGACCGGCTGCTGCCGCTGCTGGAGGCCTCCCCGCACCCGCGCCGCTACATCGTCAACGTCACGGCGGTGGAAGGCCGTTTCGCCGTCCGCAACAAGATGCCCGGCCACCCGCACACCAACATGGCCAAGGCCGCGCTCAACATGCTCACCCGCACCAGCGCCGCCGAACTCGCCACCCGCGGCGTCTACATGTGCGCCGTCGACACCGGCTGGATCACCGACGAGAACCCGGCCCCCAAGAAGTCCCGGCTGGCCGACCACGGCTTCCGCACCCCGCTGGACGTCGTGGACGGTGCCGCCCGGGTCTACGACCCGGTGGTCCGCGGCGAGGCCGGGGAGCCGTTCGCGGGCGTCTTCCTCAAGGACTACCGGGTGGCGGAGTGGTGAGCGCGGCGTCTAGCATCACCGCGACGGGCCCGTAGCGCAGAGGCAGGCGCACCGGTCTCCAAAATCGGAGGACATCGGTTCGAATCCGATCGGGCCCGTCACCCCTGGGTGGGGCCGTAGCACAGGGGCAGATGCGTCGGCCTGCCCAGCCGGAGGACGCCGGTTCGAATCCGGCCGGTCCCGCCCCGGGGGCAGCCCGACGAAGAGCCGCAGGAAACCACGTAGAGCCGCAGGAAACCACGTAGAGCGGCAGGAAACCACGTAGAGCGGCAGGAAACCACGTAGAGCGGCAGGAAACCGCGCAGAGCGGCAAGGAACCGCGAGGAGCCGCAAGGAGCGGAAATGGTCCAGGAGTTCGCCGGAGTCCCGTCGGTCGTGCCCCGCCCGGTCGCCGAACTCGCCCCGTTGCTCGCCTGGTTGCGCACCGGCACCGGTACCGACCGGCGGATCGACTTCCCGGCCGGCACCGCCCTCCCGGACGGCCGGCTCGACCTGTGCAAGCAGCAACTCGGCCCGCAGGGGGCCCAGTTGGTTGCCGACGCGCTCGCCGAATCCGCCCAGGCCGCGGAGGGCGGCGAGGCCCCGGTGCGCCACCTGCTGCTCGGCACCGACGGCCTCGGCGACGACGGCGCGGACGCGGTCGCCGCCCGCACCGCCGACACCCCCGTCCGTACCCTCTACCTGGGCTGCAACGGCATCACCGCGGCCGGTGCCTGCCGGATCGCCGACCGGCTGCGCGCCTCGCCGCAGACCGTCCGCGCGCTCTGGCTCAAGCGCAACCCGCTCGGCATCCGGGCCGGACAGGCCGCCGCCGAACTCGTAGCCGCCGCCGAGCAGTTGCGCACCCTCGACCTGGTGCAGACCGGCCTCGACCCGGTCGGCCTGACCGAACTCGTCGACGCCCTGCTCACCGGCGGCCGCCACTTCGAGCGCCTCTACCTCGGCGGCAACCCGCTCGGCCCGGCCGGAGCCGAACCGCTCGCCCGCCTGATCGCCGCCGGGGCCACCGACGAGCTGTACGCCTCCGCCGCCGGACTCGGCGACGCGGGCGCCCGCACCCTCGCCGCCGCGCTGCGCAGCGCCCCGTACGGCGCGCTGCGCCGCCTCTCGCCGGCCAGCTCCGGCCTCGGGCCGGACGCCGCGGCCGAGTTGACGGCCGCGGCGGCCGCCGCCGGGGTGGAGCTGCTCGACCTCGGCCGCGTCCCGGCCGCCCACGTGCTGGGCGCCGCCGACAACCGGATCGACCTGGCCGCCGCCGACCGGATCGGCGCCGCGCTGGCCGCCGCCCCGCACCGCCTCCAGCACCTGGTACTCAGTCACACCGGCGTCCGCAGCCGCGAGGCGCACCGCCTGCTCGACCACGCCGCGTCCGCCGCCACCCCCACCCGCTACCTGTTCGGCAAGGGCGTCGCCGCCACCGTCCGGCACCGCCTGAACGCCCTCAGCGCCGCCGTCCCGCCGCCCGTCCCGGCGCCGGACGTGGCGGCGGTGCTCAGCGTGCACCGCACCGCCGCCACGTCCGGCGCCGCTGTCGACACCGCCGCCGCGGAGCGGTGAGTCAGCGGGCGGCCATCCGCAGCGCGCCGTCCATCCGGATGGTCTCGCCGTTGAGGTAGTCGTGCTCGGCGACCATCGCGACCAGCCGGGCGTACTCCTCGGGCCGGGCCAGGCGCTGCGGGAAGGTGACGGTCGCGGCCAGGCCGGAGCGGACCTCCTCGGAGAAGCCCGCCATCATCGGGGTGTCGACGATGCCGGGGGCGATGGTGACCACCCGGACGCCGTACTGGGCCAGGTCGCGGGCCGCCGTGATGGTCATGCCCGCCACGCCCGCCTTGGACGCCGCGTACGCGATCTGCCCGACCTGGCCCTCGAAGGCCGCGATGGACGCGGTGTTGACCACCAGCCCGCGCTGCCCGGCCGCGTCCGGCTCCTGCGCGGACATCGCCTCCGCGGCCAGCCGCATCACGTTGAAGGTGCCGACCAGGTTGACGTTCAGCACGCTGCGGAACAGGTCCAGGTCGTGCGGGCCGCGCCGCCCGACCACCCGCGCGGACGGGGCGATGCCCGCGCAGCTGACCGCCAGCCGCAGCGGGCGGCCGTCGGCGGCGATCCGCTCCAGCGCCGCGCGGACCGGCTGCTCCTCGGTGACGTCCGCGCCGAGCAGGGTGACGCCGTCGGGCTGCGCGGGCGCGGACTCCACGGCCTTGGGCAGGTCGAGGCCGTACACGGCGGCGCCGAGCGAGGCCAGGTGGGCGGCGGTGGCCGCGCCCAGGCCCGAGGCGGCGCCGGTGACCAGGGCGGCGGTGCCGGAGAGCTGCATGGTGGAACGTCCTTTCAGGGAAGGCTGGTTGGCGTCAGCGGGCGGCGAACTGGCGGCTGATCACCAGGCGCTGGATCTGGTTGGTGCCCTCGAAGATCTGCATGATCTTGGCCTCGCGCATGTACCGCTCGACCGGGAAGTCCCGGGTGTAGCCGTAGCCGCCGAGCACCTGCACCGCGTCGGTGGTGACCTTCATCGCGGCGTCGGTGGCGACCAGCTTCGCCACGCTGGCCTGCCGACTGAACGGGCGGCCCAGGTCGCGGCGGCGGGCCGCGTCCAGGTAGGTGGCGCGGGCCGAGTCGACGGCGGCGGCCATGTCGGCGAGCAGGAACCCCAGGCCCTGGTGGTCGACGATCCGGCGGCCGAAGGTGGTGCGCTCGTTGGCGTACGCGACGGCCTGGTCCAGCGCGGCCTGGGCCAGGCCGGTGGCGCAGGCCGCGATGCCGAGCCGGCCCGAGTCGAGGGCGGAGAACGCGATCGGCAGGCCCTGGCCCTCGGCGCCGATCAGGCGGTCGCGCTCCAACAGCGCCCCGTCCCAGTAGGCGGCGGTGGTGGGCACCGCGTTCAGGCCCATCTTCTCCTCCGGCGGCCCGAAGGTCAGGCCGTCCGACCGCCCGGGCGCGAGGAAGCAGGACACGCCGTGCGGGCCGGGCGCGGTGCGGGCGAACAGCGCGTAGAAGTCGGCCTTCCCGCCGTGGGTGATCCACGCCTTGGTGCCGGTGATCCGGTACCCCTCGTCCACCGGCTCGGCCCGGCAGGTCAGCGCCGCCGCGTCCGAGCCCGCGTTCGGCTCGGAGAGGCTGTAGCCGCCCACCAGCTCGCCCGCCAGCATCCGGGGCAGCCAGCGCTCCTGCTGCTCGGGCGTGCCGTACGCGGTCAGCGGGTGGCAGGCCAGCGTGTGCACGCTGGTGGCCACCGCGACGGCCGCCCAGCGGGCCGCCAGCTCCTCCAGCACCTGCAGGTACACCTCGTACGGCTGGCCGCCGCCGCCGAACTCCTCCGGGTAGGGCAGCCCCAGCAGCCCGGCCTGCCCGAGCAGCGCGAACAGCCCTTCCGGGTAGCGCTCCTCCTTCTCGTGGGAGGCGACCTTCGTCGCGAGTTCCCGGTCGGCGAGATCGCGGGTCAACGCGATCAGGTCCGCGGCTTCCTCGGTGGGCAGCAGGCGATCCACGGCCATGTTCCGGCTCCAAGCGGTACGCAAAGCGGTACGTCAGTACCGGTCAGCGTAGCGCAGGGTTCCTGGCGCGGGCAGTCCCCGGAACCACCGGGCAGCGACGGGAAACGGCGGGGAGCGGCGGGGGGGCGAGGCGGCCGCCCCCGCGTGGCGGGCGGCGGCGGGCGGCGACAGAAGGCGGCGGGCGGCGGCGGGCGGCGACAGGAGGCGACAGGAGGCGACGGGCAGCGGGCCGGACGGGGCCGACTGTCATACTGGCCGGGTGATCGACCACGCAGCCGCCCCCCAACCCACCGGACGGGGCGCCGCCCGTCGCAGCGCACTCTTCGAGGAGCTGGTGGCGCTGTTCGTGGCCGAGGGGTTCGCCCGGTTCACCCTGGACGACCTGGCGGCCCGGCTGCACTGCTCCAAACGGACGCTGTACGGCCTGGCCGGCTCCAAGGAGCAGCTGGTGCGCGCGGCCGTGGTGCACTTCTTCCGCGAGGCCACCGCCCGGGTCGGCGCCGCCCTCGCGGCCGAGACCGACCCGGCCGCCCGGCTGGCCGCCTACCTGCGCGCCGTCTCCGCCGAGCTCGCCCCCGGCTCGGCCCGGTTCTTCGACGACCTGGCCGCCTTCGAACCCGCCGCCGAGGTCTACGGCCGCAACACCCGGGCCGCCGCCCGCCAGATCCAGCAGCTGATCGACGACGGCGTCGCGGCGGGCGCCTTCCGCGAGACCCACGTGGCCTTCGCCGCGGACGTGATCAGCTCCGTGATGGTGCGCATCCAGCAGCGCCAGGTCGCCGAGGCCACCGGCCTGGCCGACGCCGAGGCGTACGGGCACCTGGCGGAACTGCTCCTGCACGGCCTGCTGCGCTGAACCGCGGCAGCGGTCAGTTCTCCTCCTGCACGCCCTCCGGGCCGGGCTCGCACAGCGGGCAGCGGCCGTTCTCGCGGACCTTGCCGCACTCCTCGCAGACCAGGTTCAGGAAGCAGGCGGGCTCGCCGCCCTCGGGTTCGGTGGGTTCCATGCCCTCCAGTGTGCCGCGCGGCCCGGCCGACCGGGCCGATCAGGCCGTCCGGGCCGGGCACCGCCCGAGAGCCATCCGGGAATCGTCCTTTCGGATAGTCCGACCTATGTCCGCCGCACGGGTTCTTGCTCCCGCGCGGCGGTGCGTCGCCGCGCCGTCACCCGTGAGAACGGCTGATCCTTCCGGGAGTTGACGACGACGGGAGGTGGCTTGACGGTGAGCATCGGTCGGCGCGGTTGGTGGCGCATCGGCATCGCGGCAGCGTTGTGCGTGGCCGGGACCGGAACGGCGGCGGTGGCGTCCGGGGCGGTGCCGCTCGGTGGACGCGCGGCGGTGAGCGCGGACGAGCAGCGGGCCCCGAACAGCGAGGACGGCCTGCAGGTGGTGAACGTGTCCGTGGACCGCACCAAGGTGCGCGGCCTCACGGTGGTGCGGGCCCTGGTGGCCAACCTCGGCCCGAACGAGGTCAGCCAGCACTTCCAGACCACGATCAAGCTGCCCAAGCGGGTCACGGTGGAGGGCAAGGTCTTCCCGGAGAGCTGCCGGTACGACGACGCACGGCGGGAGTTGACCTGCGACTTCCGCAAGGGCCTGTCGCTGCGCCGGACCGCGACGGTGCTGCTCCCGCTGCGGATCGCGGACGACGTCCGGGCCGGGGAGCGGCTCTCCGGCGGCGCGGTCTCGGTGCAGGACCCGGACCGCCCCACCCGGGTCGTTCCCAGCCGGGCGTTCACCATCGACGTCCAGTAGCCCGCCGGTGAACGGCAACGCCCGCCCACGGAACGGCAGTTGCACCAGCAGGCCGACGCCGCTGACGCCCCCGTCACCCCCGTCGCCCCCGACGCTTCCGACCCCGCAGGCGTCCCCCTCCTTCCCGCCCCCGTCCTCCCCGTCCTCCCCGTTTCGACGGCCGATCGGAGCTCCGTGTCCCTGCCCCGCCGCGTAGCGCTGCTGTCGCTGCTGCTCGTCGTCCCGCTGCTGCCCGCCGCCCCGGCCTCCGCCGCGCCGCGGATCCAGCAGCGCAGCCTCACCCCGACCAGCGCCCTGCCGGACACCCCGGTCGCGGCGAAGCTCTCGGTCGGCTCGCTCACCACCTGCATCACCGTCGACGAACTCGGCGTCGCCGTCCGGGACGCCAACCAGCAGAACCTGGACTTCCCCGGCTCGGCCGGGCGGACCAGGATCTGCCCCGGCGGCTACACCCTGACCACCGCGACCCGCAGCTTCCCCGCCGGGACGTACACCGAGTTCGGCTTCTACCGGATCGGCTCGACGTACTACAACCTGCCCAGCCAGACCCTGACCGTCGCCGCGCCCACCGTCAGCCAGCTCGCCCTGGTGCCGACCAAGGCCGTCGCCGACACCCAGGTCACCGGCACGCTCGCGGTCAACTCCACCGCCTGCCTGAACGTCGACGAGGTCGGCATCGGCGTCCGGGACGCGAACCAGCAGGTGCTGGACTTCCCCGGCACCGCCTCCAACGTGCAGATCTGCCCGCAGGGTTACGTCCTGACCACCGGCGCCCGCAGCTTCTCCGAGGGCACCTACACCGAGTTCGGCTGGTACCGGATCGGCACCGAGTACCACAACCTGCCGAGCAAGACCCTGACCGTCAGCAAGTCCGTCACCCCGCCGGTCCCGCCGGTCCCCGCCGGGCGGCTGGTCTTCAACGAGAGCTTCACCAACCCGCCGCTGCTCGGCACCACCTGGAACGCCACCACCACCAGCGCGTACCGGTACGGCAACCACAACCCGGACGACGACAAGCTCGACTGGCTGCAGACCGGCGCGCTGAGCACCGGCAGCGGCGCCAACACCTTCACCGCCACCCCCGGCGCCAACCGGCTGGAGAACGGCAAGCAGTCCTGGGACACCGGCCTGCTCACCACCGAGAACACCCAGCAGGGCTTCCAGGTCCGGCCCGGTGACTACGCGGAGGTCCGGCTGCAACTGCCCAGCGGGACGGGCGCCTGGCCCGCGCTGTGGACCTGGAAGGACGGCGGCAACGAGATCGACTCCTTCGAGTACCACCCGGACAACCCGAACCTGCTGGAGCTCTCCAACCGGATCAACAGCGCCGGCACCTACTACACCGATGCCGACGAGATCTACCCCGGCGCCTGGGTCAGCATCGGCGTCCACTACGGCGCCTACAACAACGACTGGTACATCAACCACAAGCTGGTGTTCTCCGACCACACCGGCACCGGCCCGAACTGGAGCGCCTACCTGATCCTCAACCTGTCGATCTGCGCGGGCTACTGGCACCCCTCGCCGACCAGCGACAACGCGATCACCACGGCCGCGGACTACCTGCGGGTGTGGCGGCCCCAGGCCTCCTGACGGCCGACGGCCGACAGCCGCCAGCCGACCGTTCGAGTGGGCGGTGCCGGAGAACTCCTCCGGTGCCGCCCACTCGGGCGTTCCGCGACAACCCAGGTCGTCGCCTGGGCGGGGTCGGTCCCCTCGCGGGGCCAGCGCTTGCGGGCGGCCTGGCGGGTGATGCCCAGGAGTCGGCCCGCCTCGGCGAAGGAGGCGCGACCGCTCCGGCGCGTACGCGGCCCTCCGGCTGCTGTGCGCCGCGAGGGGCAGCACGTACTTCCTGCTGTCGCCGTACGTCCATTACGGGCTGGGCCTGTCGCCGCTGGCCGCCGGACCGGCCTTCCGGCCGCTGGCGGCCGCCCGGTGCACCGCCGCCCGCAGCGCGCCGAAGCCGATCCCCCGGTACGGGGCGAGGCCGCTGGTCGTCACCGGCGCCGCACGGCTGCTCGCCAGCAGCCGGTGGCTGGCCACGACCGGCCCCGGCCCCGGCAGCGGCTACCGGGGCGGCCTGTGCGCGGGCCGCTGCTGCTGCTCGGCGCGGGCCTCGGCCTCGGCTTCGTCCCGCTCAACGCCACCGTCCTGTCCGGTCTCGCGGCCCGCCGAGACCGGCGCCGCCTCCGGCCCGCTGCGGGCCGTCCAGCAGGTCGGGCTCTCGCCGGGCGTCGCCGTCCTGGTCACCGTCTACGGCCGCGCCGTGCACGGCAGCGCGCACCCGTCCGGGCCGAACTCGCCCACGGCCCGGCCGCCGCCGTGACGGCCGCCGCCGCGTTCAGCGCACTGGCCGTGCTGATCGGGCCGATCGGGCTGTCCGTCATCACCCGCCCCGCCACCCCGTCCGAGCCGAACGAGGGCGCCTGACAGCCGACTTGGTCGGCCCCCGGTATCGTCGGACCGGCCGCACACCGGCACCACCAGCACCGCCGCCGCCGTCCGGGCCCGGGCGGCGGCACCCACGGGGAACGGACACGGAGACCGCACCATGAGCACCACCGACGCCACGAACACCACCGGCGCCACCACCGGCGCGCTCGACCGCCTGCTCGACCTCGCCCGCGGCCCGATGGGCCCGGCCGTCGACCTCGACTTCGGCGTCGAGCAGGGCCCGTTCGCCGAACTCGCCGCGCTGCTCGCCCGGACGAACGGCTTCTTCGCCTTCAACGGCGGCGTCCAGGTCTACCGGGTCGGCGACGAGGGCCTGGGCCCCGAACTGCTGGAGTGGAACGGCGAGGACGCCTGGAAGTCCAGCTACCAGGGCCTCGCCGACCAGGTGTTCTGCTTCGGCCAGGACCTCTTCGGCGTCCAGTTCGGCATCGTCGACGGCACCCGGGTGGTCCGCTTCGACCCCGAGACCGCCGCCGTCACCGACCTCGGTGACAGCCTGGAGGACTGGGCCGCCTGGCTGCTCGCCGACCCCGACGTCAACGGCGCGCACTCCTTCGCCCACGCCTACATGCAGGCCAACGGCCCGCTCCCGGTCGACCAGCGGCTGCTCCCGCGCCAGTTCTTCGTCCTCGGCGGCGCGTACGCCCACGACAACCTCGTCCCCGAGGACGCCGCCGCCGCGATGCGGGTGCGCGGCCCGTTCGCCCACGCCACCCGCGACCTACCCGACGGCAGCCGGTTGAAGACCACCGTCGAGTGACCCGCCCCCGTCCCCCGGCGGCAACGGACCTGGCCACCAGTCGACCTGACGGCCGATCATCGTTATCGATCCTTTACCTCCGGGGCGCGACGGACCGGTCCGCCCGCGGCGTGTCTCCAGGACGTCGACGAAACACCTTTCCACCCGGGGGACCACATGACCGAGGAACTCGACTTCGACGAGTTCGCGGCCAGCAGGGCACGCCGCCTGTTCCACCTGGCGTACCTGATGTGCGGGGACTGGCACCAGGCCCAGGACCTGGTGCAGACGGCGCTGTCCAAGCTCTACCCGGTCTGGGGGCGGCTGCGGCGCGGCGACGGCGAGGCGGGCATCGACGCGTACGCCCGCAAGGTGCTGCTGCGCTGCTACCTCTCGCACCGGCGACTGCGCCGCTCCAGCGAACTCGCGGTCGACGAGTTCCCGGAGGAGCCGGCGATCGGCGCGCACGAGGGCAGCTCCGCCGCCCTGCGGCTCACCCTGATCGCCGCGCTGCGCCAACTCCCGCCCCGCAACCGGGCCGCCGTGGTGCTCCGCTACCTGGAGGACTACAGCCTGGAGGAGACCGCGGAGGCGATGGGCATCACCGTCAGCGCGGTCAAGAGCCTCAACACCCGCTCGATGGCCCGCCTGCGCACCATCCTCGGCCCCGACCGGGCCCTGCTGCTCCAGGACTGACCGCACCCCGCCCGTCCCCGCGACACCCGCCCCGTGACACCCCGCCCGCGACACCCCGCCCCGCCCCGTCCCCGCGACACCCACCTGCCAGTACGGAAGGCATCGGAACCTTGGACCCGGACCCGGACCTGGACCTCTCCGCCATGATGGAGACGAGCGTCAAGGACCTGTGCGTGCCCGTCGCGGTGATCGTCGCGGAGAGCGGCCGCCGCGGCCGCCGCCGCCGACTGGCCCGGCAACTGCGGATCGCCGGGACGACCCTGGCCGTCGCCGCGATCGCCTTCGTGGGCGCGAACGCCGGACTGCCGCTGCTCGCCGCCCACCCGCGCCCCGGCACCGGGGTCGGCCCGGCCGCCCCGGCCACCGCTACCGGGCAGCTCGCCCCGCTCCCGACGCCCACCCCCTCCGTTGACCCGGACCCGGACCCGGACCCGGACCCGGGCCCGAGCCGCAGCGCCACCGCCACCGGGGCGGACGGCCGCCGCCAGGGCAAGCAGTTCCCGCTCGCCCCCGCCCCGGTGCTCGGCACCCCGCGCCCGGACATCACCGCCCAGGGCGCCCCCGCCGTGGAGTTCACCGAGCCGTCGGCGAGGACCGATCTGGAGGCGGTGCTGTCGATGCAGCAGGGGAAGATCAGCCAGGCCTACCCCGTCAAGGCCGAACGCGGGGACGGAGCTTCCGAGGTGTACCTGGCGTACAGCGACAAGGACGGCGGCGGTCCGGTCACCGTGGAACTGCGGCTCGGCCGCACCGAACTGCCCTTCCCCGCCGACGGCGGCGACCCCGGCCCCGGAGGGGCCCCGTTCCGCTGCGGCGAGGACAGCGGCACCGCGGGCGACCACGCTCCGGCCTGCCTCTCGGGCTACCTCCCCAACGGCAGCTGGGAACTGCTCGAAATGGACGACGCCCGGTCCACCGGCCTCTACAGCTACCGCGTCGCGGTCTGGTACCCGGACGGCACCGTCGTCGACTTCACCGAGTACGCCGGCTTCGTCAACAACAACGGCGAACCGCCCTCGTACGTCCGGGCGAAGCCCCCGCTCGACCCGATGCTCTGGCGCTCCGTCGCCGAGAGCCCGCTGTGGACGCACTACGCCCCGGTCGAGGGTCGCGCCACCGGCTGAGCCGGACCGCCCCGACGGCCGGTCAACGGCCGCCCGAACGCGTAGGGTTGGCCGGGTGAGCGAGCAGACGCACAACGTGGTCGGCGACCGGGCCCGGGTGGACAACCTGGTGCAGGCCGGTCACATCGGCACCGTCAACGTCCACCAGGCGAGAGTCCTGGTCCACCACCCCTCCTTCGGACTGCCGCCGGAGAAGGCGCACTTCGTCGACCGGGAGGAGGAACGGCGCCGGATCACCGCCACCGCGACCGCCGCCCCGGACGGCGACGGCACCCGACCCCGGATCCTCACCGTCAGCGGCATGGGCGGCATCGGCAAGACCGCCCTGTGCGTCCAGGTCGGACACCAGCTGCTCGGGCACTACCCGGACGGCGCCCACTACCTCGACCTCGACGACGAGCGCCGCGACGGCGTCCCCGACCTCGCGGCCGTGCTGACCGACCTGCTCCGCTCGCTGGGCGTCGAACAGGAGTGGCTGCACGGCGACTTCCGCAGCCTGGTCCGCCAGTTCTGGGACCGGACCCGGGGCAAGCGGCTGCTCCTGGTGGTCGAGAACGCCCGCAGCGCCGCCGAGGTCGAACCGCTGCTGCCCGCCTCCGCCCGCAGCCTGGTCCTGGTCACCAGCCACGGCCCGCTGTACGACCTCGGCGCCACCGCCGACGAACTCGCCCTCGCCCCGCTCGGCACCGCGCACACCGCCGAACTGCTGCGCCTGTTCTTCGGCGAACAGCGGTGGGCAGCCGCCGACCCCGAGGCCGTCCGGTCCCTCACCGCCCTCTGCGGAGGGCTGCCGAAGGCCGTCGAAGTGGCGGGCCAGCTCGCGCGCAAGCACCCGCACCGCAGCCCGGCCGGGCTCGTCGAACGGCTCACCGCCGACCTGCACGAACGGGGCAGCGCACCCGTGGAAGCCGTCTGGGACACCGCCTACGCCGAACTCGGCGCCGAAGCCGCCCGGCTGTACCGCCTCCTGCCCGAGTGCCCGGGCCCGTTCGCCGTCCTGCCCACCGCCGCCGCCCTGCTCGGACGCGACCTGCTCGACACCGAGGACGCCCTCGCCGAACTCCTCGCCGCCGGACTGCTGGACCACCGCTCCGGCGGCTACCGCCAGCACGCCCTGGTCCGCGGCCACGCCCGCCGCACCGCCCGCGCCGCCGACCCCGACGGCGCCGAACGCGCCGCCGCCCACGCCCGCCTGCTGCACTGGCTGCGCCGCCAGACCGCCCGCGCCGACCTGCTGACCGCCGGCACCCGCGCCACCGTCCACGGCGAACTCCCGCCGCTGCCCGGCATCCCGGACGCCGACCTCGGCACGACCAAGGCCGGTGCGCTGCACTGGATGGAGGCCAACCGGCACGCCCTGTACGGCGCGGTCGGCCTCGCCCACGACGACGACCGCGACGAGGACGCCGTCGCGATCGCCGAATCCCTCTGGACGCACTTCCTCGACCACCCCCGGTACGCCGACGCCACCGGCGCCTTCCGCACCGCCGTCGTCGCCGCCGACCGGGGCGGGAACCTCCTCGCCCGGGTCCGCACCCGCAGCATGCTGGCCCGCCCGCTGTGGGGGCAGGGCTGCTTCGCGGAGGCCGCCGCCGCCACCGAACAGGCCTGCGCGCTGGCGGAGTTGCTCGACGACTCGTACGAACACCGCCGGATGGCCGGTTCCGCGATCGACTTCCGTGGCCAACTCGCCCTGGCCCGCGGCGAATCGGCCCTCGCCCACGGCGACCGGACGGCAGCGCTCGCCGACTTCGCCGCCGCCCGCGCCGACTTCACCACCGCCCGCGGCATCCAGCTCGGCATCGGCAACGCGTACGGTGCCGCCCTGCAGACCTACCAGCTCGCCAAGACCGCGGCCGCCGCCGCCGACCACCCGGCCGCCGCCGAACTCTTCGCCGCGGCCCGCGCCGAGTTCACGGCCCTGCCCGGCCGGGCCCGGATGGCGGCCCGCACCGCCTTCGGCCTGGCCCGGGCGCTGCGGCAACTCGGCCGCCACCAGGAGGCCGAACCGCTGCTCGCCGAAGCCCTGGCCGCCGCCGCGGCCCGCGGGTCCAGCCACGACGAGGCCCGGATCAGCACCGAGTACGCCGAACTCGCCGACCGCACCGGCCGCCCCGAGGACGCCGCCCGCCACCGGGCCCGCGCCGCGGAACTCCGAGCCGCCCACGGCGGAGCGGCCCCGGACGGCGACCGACCCGGTCCGTAACAGGGCTGGCACACCGCGCAGTCGGCGGCCCACTGCTCGCAACCCCAGCCCTGCGTGGCCCAGTTCGCGACCGTCCGCTCAGAACTCGGCTTCCAGCTGTGCCGCCCCGGCCGCCGCCAGCTCCAGGCGGACCGTCACCGGGCCGACCGTGCAGTCGAGTTCCACCGGAACACCCGCCGACGGCCCCACCGACAGCTCCTCCGCCGCGCGCGGGTGCGCGACCAGCCAGGCGTACGCGGCGGAGGCCGCGGCGGCCGGGTCGATCCGGCGGACCAGGCCGTCCGCGCGGTGCGGCAGCACCCGCAGGGCGAACGGGCCGTGCCGCCGGTGGACCAGCAGGCAGAGCTCGGCGGAGAGCAGCGCGGCGGCGACCCGGCAGCCCGGCAGCTCGTCCAGCACGTGGGCGGCCCAGCCGGCCGCCGACCAGCGGCCGGTGCCGGGACGCCGCCACACCAGTTCGGCGCTGCGCTGCTCGGTGAGGCCCGCGGCGCCGTGGTGGGCCGAACGGTGGTGCACCGGCAGCCCGGTGGCGACCGGGAAGCGCTCGACCCGCACCCGGCGGCCGTCCACCTCGGCGCGCACGGCCAGCGCCGCGGCCGGGGGACGGGACACCACCGGGTCGGGGAGCAGCTCGGGCGTCAGCGGGGTCCGCGGGGGCGCCAGGCCGAGCAGCCGGTACAGCTCGGCGCGCAGCAGCGGCAGCGCCTCGCCGGGGCGGGCGAAGGCGTCGGCGGCGAACCGGGCCGGGTCCGGGACGGCGGCCGCGCGCAGCAGCCCCGGCAGGTCGGCAGCGCCGGTGAAGCGCGGCGAAGCGGCCAGCAGCCGGGCCATCGGCGTGCCGGGCAGCAGTTCGCTGCCGCCGTCGTAGCCGTCCAGGACGACGGTGCGGCCGAGCGCGGCCGCGTACAGCGCGGTCGAGCCGTGGTCGGTGAGGACGGCGTCCGCGGCGACCAGGACGGACGCCCACTCCTGGTGCGGGGAGGGCAGCAGCAGCCCGGCCCGCAGCGCCGGGCCGAGCTGTTCGGCGAGGTCGAAGGGGGTGCGGGTGCTGACCTCGTTGGGGTGCACCACCAGGGCGACCAGGTAGCCGTCCACCGGCAGGTGCAGGACCAGGTCCAGCGGCAGGCCGTGGCGGCGGGCCAGCAGGCCCTCCGGACCCCAGGTGGTCAGCACCGCCAGCAGCGTCCGGCCGCCGACGCCCAGCCCGCGGCGGTAGGTGTCCCGGCGGCCGGTCGACTCCCGCATCCGGTCCAGGGTGGGGTCGCCGACCACGACCGCGCGGGCGGCGGCCGGCGGGCAGAACTCGGTGAGCCGGGCGAGCTGCTCGTGGTGCCCGAGACCGTGCAGGTCGGCCCACGGCTCGCCCGCGGAGAGCAGGAACGCCGGGTCGAGGCCGGACGGCAGGGCGGGCGAACCCTCGTCCGCCAGCGCCTTGTTGAAGCCCGCGCCGTGCGGCAGCAGCGCCCGGGCCCGGCCGGACAGGCTGGTCAGCGCGCCCTTCGGGCTGGTGGAGAGGATCAGGTCGAAGTGCCTGCTGCGGGCCTCGTCGAAGTCCACCACCCGGGCGCCCGCCCGGTCCAGCACGGCCAGCGCGTCCGTCCCGAACCGGGAGCCGGGCACCAGGGTGAACCAGCGGTCGATCCGCGGGTCGCCCTCGAACACCGGCAGCACGTCCAGCAGCCGGTTCAGCGCCACCGCGGAGCGGAACGCCAGCAGCACCGAGGGCCGCTGGTTCCGGGCGGCGTCAGACATGTGCCGATGCTATCGGCGCCACCGCGCGCCCGCCCGCCGGGCCGGGGCTGAGCAGCCGTCAGGCCCGCCCGGCGAACGCCACCCGGACGGGCCTGAACACACGTCAGCCGAACACCACCGGCCGGTGCCGGGCCGGGCGCCAGCAGCCGGAGCCGGAGCCGACGCCGGAGCCGACGCCGGGCCCCACCCTGTGGGCCGGACGCCAGCCGAACACCACCGGCCGGAGCCAGGCCGGGGCGTCAGCAGCCGGAGCCGGGCCCCACCCTGTGGGCCGGACGTCAGCCGAACACCACCGGCCGGTGCCGGGCCGGAGGCCAGTCGGACGTCGGTCGGGTGCCAGGTGCCGGGTGCCGGGGTGCCGGGGTGCCGGAGTGCCGGACGCCGTGGGCCGGACGTCAGCCGGAGGTGAGCTGGACGGCCGCCTCCACGCCGGAGGCGATCGCCCCGGAGATCCACGCGTGGTAGCGCGGCTGGCAGTGGTCGCCCGCGAAGAACAGCCGGTCCGCGACCGGGGCGGCGACCTGCGGGCCGAGGCTGAGCAGTTGGCCGGGGGTCTCGATCACGGCCTCGCCGAGCGCCCAGCGGTTGCGCAGCCAGGACTGCGAGACGTGCCGGTCGGTGGCGTAGCGGCGGATCCGCTCGCCGAACAGGTCCGCCAGGTGGTCGAGCGCCTCGGTGTGCCGGTCGGCGGGGGTGAGGGCGTCGAAGCGCAGCGCGTCCTCGGCCCAGTTGTAGGCGGCCAGCACGATGCCGCCGGGCGCGCCGTCGTCGCTCGGGTGGGAGGGGAAGTAGACGAACCGGCTGGCCTCGTCCGAGACGCAGCCGCCGCCGACCGCCGCGACCGCGTCCCCGTGCGGGGCGGGCCGGTAGTCGGCGCCGAGCTTCGCCCGCCAGGTGTCCTCGTCCCACTCCCACCAGCGCTCGGTGAACTCGACCAGCACCTTGTGCGCGGTGTCGTGCTTGAGCTCGGCGATCGCCCGCCGCTTGCCGTACGGCAGGATCGGCTCGAAGTCGACGTGCCGCAGCGCCGCGTACGGCACCGCCAGCACCACCGCGTCCGCCCGGTACTCGGACCGCTCGCCGCCGATCGCGCCCTCGCACGCCTCGTCCTCGGGGCCGCTCTCCGGCTCGGCGACCACCGTCACCCCGCCGTCGCCGAGGCGCACCTGCGTGACCACCCGGCCGCGCTCGATCGGCAGGTCCTTCGCGAGCGCCTCGGTCAGCGCGTCGGTGCCCGCGCTGAACTCGAAGTAGGTGACCGCCGGGTTGATGTCGGACGCGTCGAACACCGAGTGCAGGAAGCCGTACGACAGGCGGCTGGTCAGGTTCTCCAGCGTGCCCACGGCCTGCACCTGGGCGTCGCTCCAGCCCTCGCTCTCCTGGAGGTAGCGCAGCAGCGAGTAGCCGTCCAGGTCGTACAGCAGCTGCGCCATGCCGGTGACCCGCTGCTCGATCGGCTTGTCGCTCCAGGAGCCGTCGCCGTTCTTCACCATGGTGTACGCCCGGGCGGTGTCCAGGGCCCGGTCGAAGGCGGCGCCCGCGGTCAGGGTGCTGTCCCAGCCGAAGCTCTTGTTCACCGGGCCCGGGTCGGCCGCGTACGCCGCCTTGCTGACGGTCTGCCCGTTCACGTGCACCAGCCGCCCGCCCAGGCCCTTCGGCGCGGTGTACGCGGGGGCGGTGCCGGTGGCGAACTCCTCGCCCGTCCACGACCGGTAGACCACCCGGGCGTCGCCGGAGGCCAGGTCCGGCTGCGGCGGGACGTCCACCAGGTGGAAGGGGCGGCGCGGCACCTTCAGGTGGTCCGCCAGCGCGAGGGTCAGCACGTGGCTGGACGGGATCCGCATCGCGCCCGCCTCGGCGTGCAGCCGCGGGTCCTGCCACAGGTCGCCGCGGAAGGTCTTCACCCGGCCGCCGACCCGGCTCCGGTTCGCCTCCAGCACCCGCACCTTGTGCCCGGCCGCCAGCAGCAGCCGCGCGCACACCATGCCCGCCACGCCCGCACCCACCACCAGCACCTCGCGCGGCGCGGCCGGACGCAGCCGCTGACGGCCGGTCAGCAGCTTCAGGTAGTCGAGCGTCAGGTCGCGGTGGTCCGCGTCGGTCAGCAGGATCCGGCGCGCCATGGTCAGCGCCGCCTCCCGCCGCGCGGGGTCGGGCGGCGGGGCGGCCGCACCGGCGGCACGGGAGGGAGCGGCCCCGGGGCCGGCCAGGGCAGCGGCGGTCATCGCACCGCCGGAGGCAAGGAACAGTCCGCGTCGAGAGATCACCCGCCACACCCTGGCAGCGCCCCCGTCCCCGACACGCGGCCTCCGCCCACGAACGACCCGCGGTCACCCGCACGGGGGCGCTCGAAGCACCCGGCGCACACGCTCCGCCCGGTCACTCCCCCGCGGGGCCTCGTCCACGCAGCGGCGTCCACGCAGCGGCGTCCACGCGGGGTCGTCCATGCGGCGTCGTCCGCGGGCGGCGGCGGGGCGACCGGCCACGTCGACCCGCTGCACCTGCGTGCCTCCCCGTTCGCGGTTCGTGTGCTCCCCGGTGGCTCCGTTCCCGCAGGGCAGCGGTATCGTATTCCATTGATCCATGGAGAACCGAGGAGAGCCTGTGGCCCGGACGCCCGCCCCACCCGCCGTCCCACCCGCTGTCCCACCCGCGGTCCCGCCCGCCGAACAGGCCGCCGACCCCGCCGTGCAGCGGCACGTGCTGCGGGTCCTGGTGATCTCGCAGATCCTCAGCGGAGCGGGCCTCGCCGCGGGCATCACCGTCGGCGCCCTGCTCGCCCAGGACATGCTCGGCAGCACCGGACTGGCCGGACTGCCCAGCGCCCTGTTCACCGCGGGCAGCGCCTGCGCGGCGATCGCCGTCAGCCGGATATCCGCCGCCCGCGGCCGCCGACCCGGCCTCGCCGCCGGGTACGCCACCGGCGCGGTCGGCAGCGCGGGCGTCATCACCGCCGCCGCCCTGGACAGCCCCGCCCTGCTCTTCGCGGCCCTCTTCGTCTACGGCGCGGGCACCGCCACCAACCTCCAGGCCCGCTACGCCGGGGCCGACCTCGCCGCCCCCGGCCACCGGGCCCGCGCGGTCTCCACCGTGCTGGTCGCCACCACCCTCGGCGGCGTCCTCGGCCCCAACCTGGCGGCGCCCACCGGCGACCTCGCCCACCTCCTCGGCCTGCCCCGCCTGGCCGGCCCCTTCCTCCTCGCCGGCCTCGCCTACGCTGCCGCGGCCCTCGTCCTCGCCACCCGCCTCCACCCCGACCCCCTCCTCCTCGCCCGCGCCGCCGCAGCCGCCGTCCCGGCTACCCCGGCCGCCCCGTCCCCGGCCGCCCCGTCCCCGGCCACCCCGTCCGCGGCCGCCCCGGCGCCGGCCACCCCCGCGCCCGTTCTCGACGTCCCCGCCGACCCCGCGGCCGCGGCCCGGATCCGCAACCGCGTCCTGCTCGGGGCCCAGGTCATGGTGGTCACCCAGCTGGTGATGGTCGCCGTGATGACGATGACGCCCGTCCACATGCACGACCACGGCCACGGCACCGCCGCGTCCGGCCTGGTGATCGCCCTGCACGTGGCCGCGATGTACCTGCCCTCGCCGCTCACCGGACGGCTGGTCGACCGGCACGGCCCGCTCGCCGTCGGGGCCGCCGCCGGTCTCACCCTGCTCGCCGCCGGACTCGTCGCCGCCCTCGCCCCCGCCGACTCCGTCGCGCTGCTCGCGCTCGCCCTGGTGCTGCTCGGGCTCGGCTGGAACTTCGGCCTGGTCTCCGGCACCGCCGTCATCACCGAGGCCGCCCCCCTCGCCACCCGCGCCAGGACCCAGGGGGCCGTCGACGTCGCGATCGCCGTCTCCGGCACCACCGGCGGCCTCGCCTCGGGCGCCGTGGTCGACCTGGCGGGCTACTCCGCGCTCGCGCTCGGCGGCGGCCTGCTCGCCCTCGTCATCCTCCCGGCCCTCGCCCCCCCCGCCCCCCGCTCCCGCCGATGACCGGCCCCGCCCCCGCCCCCACCCCCAGCCCCGACCTCACCGTGGACGGCCGCGGGCTGCTCTGCGTCACCCTGCTGCTGCGCCTGCGCGCCGCCACGGCCGGGGCCCCGCCCGGGGCCCTCGTGCACGTCCTGGCGACCGACCCGGCAGCCCCGCTGGACCTGCCCGCCTGGTGCCACCTCACCGGCCACCACTACCTCGGCGAACCGGCCCCCGGGACGTACGCCCTGCGCCTGACCGCCACGCCCGTCCCGACCCGCGCCGACGCGCCCTGGCACCGGCAGGGGCCGAGCTGAACCGACCTCACCCCCCAGGCACGGACGGCGGCTGCCACGGCGGGTACGCGGAGCGCGGGACGCGCGGCAGGCCGCCGATCAGGGCGGTGGCCACGCTGCCGAGCACGGCGTGGCCGAGGGCCCACCAGCAGGCCGTCGACCAGGCGATCGGCGGGCCGGGAGCGACGAACACGTTGACGAAGGCCGCGACGCAGACCAGGGCCCCCACTGCCAGCAGCGCCACCGTGTTGCCGATGCCCGGGCGGGGGAACGGCGGGCGCCGCCACGGCACGGCCGTCGCCGGGAGCGCCAGTGCCACCACCAGCCAGGGCATCCACGCCAGCCCGCGCCCGTGCAGGAACAGCGCGACCGTGGCCAACCAGGCGAACGGCAGGACGGTGCGCAGCACCAGCAACCGCAGCAGGCGCGGCGGAACGGGCGAAGCACCGGACGCACCGGACGCACCGGACGCACCGGGAGCACCGGAAGCGCGGGAAGGACGGGAAGCACCGGGAGCACCGTGAGGACCGGAGCCGCCGAAGGCGCGTAGCCGACGCGCGCCCAGGCCGGTGAGGACCGCCGCCGTGCCCGCGACGAAGGACACCAGCGCGCCCGCCATCAGGCGCAGGAAGGCGTCGTCCCCCTCCGCCTGGTACTCCGCGGGCCGCGGCGGCGCGAGGACGGCGGTCCAGCGGCCGTCCGGGGTCCGCACCTGCAGGTCCTCGTGCGGGTAGCGGACGATCACCGTGTGCCCGCCGCCGGGGAGGGCCGCCAGGACCAGCTGGCACGGCCTCGGCACCGGCGGCGGCGCGGTGCCCGCGGGCGGCACCGGCGTGCTCCCCTCGCGCAGCGGCGTGACCCCGGGCGGGAGGTACTCCGGCTGCCAGCTGGCCCGCCCGTCCCGGCTGACCTCCACCGGCAGCCCGTACCCCCGGGCCCGGAAGCAGAGTTGCGGTTCCTCGGGCAGGCACAGCCCGTCCGCCGCGGCCGCCGCGGACGGGGCGCCGGCGGGCGGCGCAGTGGCCCTCCCGCTGCCGGGGTCGCGCCGCCAGGTCAGGCCGCCGTCCTCGGTGGTCCACCGGTGGGCGTGGTAGAGCACCGGTCTCCCGTCCTCGCTCCACAGGGCGGGCTCGGGCAGCACCGCCGCCGAGGTCGCGGCCGTCGCCAGGACCGCCAGCGGCACCGCGACCAGCGCCAGCGCCCGCCGCAGCGGCCGCGGCCGGGCGCTGCGCCGCCACAGCCACCAGGCCACCGCCAGGACGGGCAGGGCCAGCAGGTCGGTCCGGTCGGCGACGGTGCGGCTCGGCACGCCCGTCAGCGCCGACCAGCCGCGGGACGCCCAACCGGCCCCCGCCGCGGAGGACTTGGCCACCGCGAAGGTCACCGCCGTGACGGCCAGCCCGAACTGCGCCGCCCGCTCCCCGCGCAGCCGCCCCCACACCGCCGCGGGCAGCGCCAGCAGCGGCGGGACGACCAGCATCCACGCCACGTCACTGACCTTGCCGGTCACCGCCCCCGGCCACGCCCGCTTGCCCACCTGGTCGTTGAACGCCAGGACGGCGATGGCCAGCAGCGTCCCCGGGTGCCCCGCCCAGCGCAGCACCCGCCCCCCGTCGTTGCGCATGGGCACGAGTCTCCCGACGCCGCGTCACATCCCGGCCACGGCGGCGTCTCGCTCCCGCAGCCGCAGCGACCCGGCGGAGGGGCTGTCACCCGGCGGCGGTGAGCTCCTCCAGGTCGGCGAGCAGCTCGGAGGCGGTGACGGCGTCCAGGTCGCCGTAGCGCAGCGGGTAGTCGTGGCGGGGCAGGTGGTCGCCGGGGGAGGAGTCCAGCCAGACCGTCTCGAAGGTCTGGTCGGGGAACTCGTCCACCATGCCGACCGCGATGCCCTCCTCCAACTGGACGACCAGGTGGCAGCCCTCGCCGAGCCGCTTGGAGAACCAGCGCTCCACCCCGGCGTCCTGCGGTGCGCCGCGCTCCCAGCCGCGCTTGGTCAGGCCCAGCAGCCGGCCGACCGGCACGGTGCAGCCCTCGAAGCGGTGCAGCCGGTTGGCGGCCGCCTCCTCGGGGGTGAACCGCCGTACGGGGCGGCCGAGTTGCGGGAACGGCTGGAGGACCTCGTAGTCGGCGAACAGCTCCGACCACGTGGCCACCCGCTCCTCGCCCAGGTGCAGCGGGTGGGCGATCCGGACCGTCGCGTCCCCGGGGAGGGCGAAGGACTCGTCGTCCGCGTCGGCGAAGGTGCGGTCCTCGGCGACCCGGAACGCGGTGTCGTCGGCGACCCAGACCAGTCGGCGCGCCAGGTGCCACACCAGCGGGTGCTCGACGAACAGCGAGGTGAACTCCTCGGCGCTCCACGACCGTTGGGCGACCATCGCGGCCTCCAGGCGGCGGAGCTGGTCGCCCGCGACGGTGCGCACGTCCTTCTTCAGCGCCGTGAAGCGCTTGCGCTCGGCGGGCGCCAGCTCCTGGTCGTCCCGCGCGCCGGGCGCGGGCAGGTCCTTGCGCCGCTTGCCGTCGGCGTCCAGCACGTACGGGCGCAGCTGCTCGTCGAAGCCGACGGTGAACGTCCGCGCGCCGTAGTCGATCCAGCAGCGCCAGGTCGGTGCCGATCGCGGCCAGCACGTCCAGGCCCTCGACGGCCCGCCGGTGCGCGCCCTGCCCCGGCCACTCGCGCACCACCGCCGTCAACCGGCGCACCGTCGCGTCGTCGCCCAGCACCCCCAGCGCGGGCAGCACCCAGCTCTCCTTCGACGGCATCCCGGCCTGCTGCCACTGCTCGAACAGCGCCCACCCGAACTCGGCCAGCCCGTCGGCCCGGCAGGCCTCCGCCACCACCGCCAGCCCGGGGTACGGCGCCTCGGGCCTGGACAGCGCCAGCATCGTCAGCACGTGCCGCACCGCCTCCGCGGGCAGCGCCGCCGCGGGCCCGTCCCCGTCCGCAGACCCGTCCGCAGACTCCTCCGCGGGCCCGCGCAGCAGCAGCTGCGGCAGGACGGCGGGCTGCGCCCAGGACGGCAGCACCGGCATCCGGGCCGGCAGCGCGATCTCCAGCGGGTCCGCGGCCAGCACCTCGGCGACCGACTCCGCGGCCGCGGCGCCGTAGCGGGCGTCCACCGCGGCGAGCAGCGCCTCCGCACCGGTGTCCGCCGCGACCAGCCGCAGCGCCTGCTCGGCGGCCTCCCGCTCCCGCCCGGCCGGGCCGACCGCGTCCGGGACGAGCAGCAGGGCGCCCGCCACCCCGTGCCAGGCGAACCACGAACGGGCCACCGCGTGCACCGACTTGAGCCGCACCATGTCGGCGACGAGCAGCCGGGCCGCCCGCACGTCGAGGAAGGGCAGCAGCAGCGAGGACAGGACGCCGGGCTTGGCCCGGGCGGCGTGCAGGACGACCGGCAGCGCCGCGAGACCGTACTTGGCGACCACCGGCGGCAGGTAGTCCGCCCCGAACCGCAGGTTCTCCGGACGCCACTCGGCGAGGAACGGGGCCAGCGCCTCCTCCGGGCCGCTGACCAGCATCCAGACCGGGTGCCAGAGACCGCCGGAACCGCCCAGCACGCGCCTCGCCTCGTCGGCCCAGTCGGCGACCCCCGCGTACGGCCACCCGCCGAAGTCGCTCCGGGCCCAGCGCTCCTGCTCGCCGGCCCGCCAGGCCAGCCGCGGCTCCTCGTCCGGCCGCAGGCCCTCGACCACCCGCAGCTCGCGGCGGGTGCGCGGCCGCGTCCACGGCGGCGAGACCAGCAGCGGCGGCAGCGCCTCCGGCCCGGCCTCGGGCGCCTGCGGGCGGGCGTCCCCCAGCTCCGCGACCAGCGCGGCCGCCGCGGCGCCGAGCTGCGGCAGGGCCTGCGTCAGCAGCTCCCGGTGCGTCGACACGTGGGTGTCGAGCAGCTGCCGGGCCGCCGCCCCGTCCCGGCCGCCCTCCGCCGCGGCCTCGGCCAGCAGCCGCATGGCCCGCACCGGGTACCGCCGCGCGGCCTCCAGCAGCGCCGGGCGGACGTGCTTGTCGTCCAGCCCGGCCACCAGCCGCCGGAAGGCGTCGTCGGTCGGGAAGTGCACCAGCGCGGCGGCCAGCTCCTTCTTCCCGCCCGCCCCGTGCGCCATCGTGAGCCACGTGCCCACCAGCGGGGCGGCCGCGGTGCCGATGCCGTCGGCGACGGTCGCGATCAGCTGCACCGGCGCGCTGCGCCAGATCCCCAGGAACTCGTCGCGGAACGGCTCCGCCTGGGCCGGGTCGTCCAGGGAGTGCAGCAGCTGCAGCAGCAGGTGCGTCCGGTCGTCGTCGTAGTGGGGCAGGTCCGCGAGGCACTCGTCCAGCCAGCCGGGCACGCCCGGGGCCAGGTAGGAGGCCAGCGCCCGGTGCCGGGGCGTGACCCGGCGCTCGGCGACGGCTTCGAGGGCGGCCCGGTACTCCGGCTCCGGCGCGGCGGCGAGCAGGGTGCGCAGCCGCTCCTCGGCGGGGAGCGCCAACTTCCCGTAGTGGCGCCGGTGGACGGTCCGCGGGCGCAGTGCGACGTCCGAGACGTTGCGCCCGGACTGCAGGTAGTGGACCTCCACCGCGTGCTTCTCCAGCATCGCGCGCACCGCGAAGGACAGCCCGTGCCGGGCCGTCCAGGCGTCGGCGAACAGCTCCTGCTCCGCGGCCTCGGCCTGCCACGCGGCGGGCAGCATGCCCGCCACCGCGGCCGCGCCCACCGCGTTCGGCACCCCGGCCAGGTAGTCGCGCGCGGCCCGCACCAGCTCCGGGTCGGAACCCGGGGCGGCCAGCACCTGCGCCACCCAGTCCCGGCGGTCGGCGATCCGCCGCTCCTCCCGCTCCAGCGCCTCCGGCCCGGGCCAGGACACCGCCGGCACCCGGCCCCCGCGCCGCGGCAGCGCTGCCCGCCGCCAGGCCGCGGGCAGCACGAACGCCTCCTCGTCCGGCAGACCGTCCACCCCGGCGACCTCCGCCCCCGGCGCCTCCCGGCTCTCCGGGCCCGGAACCTCCGCGACCTCCGCGCCCGGCACCTCCGCACCCGGCACCTCCCGGGTCTCCCCGACCTCCGCGTACCCCTTGCGCTCCTTCTCCGCGACCTGCTTGGCGAAGTGCGCCAGCGCGGCATCGGCCGACGCCAGCTCCTTCACCTGCTCCCGCCCCTCGGTGCCGATCCGCCCGTAGCGCGCCCGCACCGCCGCGCCCTCGACGGCCGCCTCCCAGAACTTCGCAGAACCGCCCCCGACGAGCTCCCAGCGCCGCACAGCCCACTCCTCCGCGTCCAGACCGTCCGATGATCGACACCCGGAACCCTAGCCACGCCCCCCGACACTCCTCCGGCAGGTCCCGTCGGAGAAACGGACGCGGGGCCGTGCTGGCTCGCACGGCCCCGCGTCCGGGGTGTGGGGCACCCCGTTCCCGCCCTCGTCGTCGTCGGATCTGCACACGGTAGTGAGCCGTACGGTCTGCTCCGTCACTTGTGCACGGTGCTGAGCTGCATCGTTGACGGGGAATTGAACCCCTGCGTTGCTCTTCACGCGCCAGGGTCGGATGAACCGCCGACCACGGTCTGTGCACGCCTCCGCCGCGACTACCTGCTCCCCACACCCGGTCCGAGGGGGAGGTCAGTCCTCGATCAGGTCGATCTCCCAGTTGGTGCGCTGGATCAGTGTGTCCACCTCCCGGATCTCCTTCGCCAGCACGTCCGCCCGGGCCCGCAACTCGGCCACCGGCAGCGCCGACAGGATCCGCAGCTCCGACCGCAACTGCCGCACCGCCCCGCGCTGGTCGCGTCCGGACGCGGCGTCCGCCGCCGAGGTGATCACCGAGTGCCGCAGCCGCAGCACGTCCCGCCGGGCCAGGGCGTCGGTGAGCGTGCCTCCGTCCTCCAGCACCGCGGCCGAGTTCGTCCGGTTGATCTGCCGGATCAACCGCTCCAACTCGTCCAGCACCTCCCCGGCCTGCGCCAGCACCTCGCCCGCGTCCTCGGCCGGCTCCTCGCCCTCCTGGTACCGCGCACTGCCGACGACCCGCGCCCGCAACTGCTCCACCTGCCGCACCGCCGCCGCCCGCTGCGCGAGCGCCTCCGCCAGTTTCACCGCACCCCCACCCGGTCGACCCCGGAAAAGCAGGAGACCCCCGCCGGAGCGAGGGTCCTGCACTGGTGTCCGAGGGGGGACTTGAACCCCCACGCCCGATAAAGGGCACTAGCACCTCAAGCTAGCGCGTCTGCCATTCCGCCACCCGGACCGGGTGTCGTCCTCGCGGGGCGTTCCCCGCGCTGACATCGACAACAGTAGCAAAGATCGACTGCCAGACCCAAAAACCGGGGCGCGGAGGGGACCGGGGCTTCGAAAGCGGGCGGTGGCGGGGGTGCAAGGGGTGTCGGAGGGATATGCCCTTGGGGCCGGACGGGTGCTGGGGGAGGATGGCGGGACGGCGCCCGCGGCCCCCGGCTGGGGTCGGGGCGGCGCGGGCCGCAGCCGCGCCGGGGCGGGCAGACACGAGGTGGGAGTGGTGAGCGTGGGCAGCGAGCGTGCGGTGACGGCCGAGTCGGAGGTCGCGGAGATCTGCCGCGACCTGATCCGGATCGACACCAGCAACTACGGCGACGGTTCCGGGCCGGGGGAGCGGAAGGCCGCCGAGTACGTGGCCGAGCAGCTCGCCGAGTTCGGGCTGGAGCCGCAGATCTTCGAGTCGGCCAAGGGCCGGGCGTCCACGGTGGTGCGGATCGAGGGCGAGGACCGCTCCCGGCCGGGGCTGCTGATCCACGGGCACACCGACGTGGTGCCGGCCAACGCCGACGACTGGACGGTGCACCCGTTCTCGGGCGAGATCACCGAGGGCTGCGTGTGGGGCCGCGGCGCCGTCGACATGAAGGACATGGACGCGATGACCCTCGCGGTGGTCCGCGACCGGCTGCGCACCGGCCGCAAGCCCCCGCGCGACCTGGTGCTCGCGTTCCTGGCCGACGAGGAGGCGGGCGGCACGTACGGCGCCCGGTTCCTGGTGGACCGGCACCCCGAGCTGTTCGAGGGCGTCACCGAGGCGATCGGCGAGGTCGGCGGCTTCTCCTTCACCGTCAACGACCAGGCCCGGCTGTACCTGGTGGAGACGGCGGAGAAGGGCATGCACTGGATGCGCCTGACCGTCGAGGGCCGGGCCGGGCACGGCTCGATGGAGAACGACGACAACGCGATCACCGAGCTGTGCGAGGCGGTGGCCCGGCTCGGCCGGCACCAGTTCCCGCTGCGGATCACCAAGACCGTCCGGGCCTTCCTGGACGAGCTCTCGGACGCGCTGGGCGTGCGGCTCGACCCGGAGGACATGGACGAGACGCTGCGGGTGCTCGGCGGCATCGCCAAGATGATCGGCACCACGCTGCGCAACACCGCCCAGCCGACGATGCTCGGCGCGGGCTACAAGGTGAACGTGATCCCCGGCCAGGCCACCGCGCACGTGGACGGCCGCTTCCTGCCCGGCTACGAGGAGGAGTTCCTGGCCGAGCTGGACAGCGTCCTCGGGCCGCGCGTGAAGCGCGAGAGCCTGCACCACGACAAGGCGATCGAGACCAGCTTCGACGGCGCCCTGGTCGAGGCCATGCAGACCGCGCTGCGCGCCGAGGACCCGATCGCCCGGGCCGTCCCGTACTGCCTGTCCGGCGGCACCGACGCCAAGTCCTTCCAGGACCTGGGCATCCGCTGCTTCGGCTTCGCGCCGCTGCAGCTCCCGCCGGACCTGGACTTCGCCGGGATGTTCCACGGCGTGGACGAGCGGGTGCCGGTGGACGGCCTGAAGTTCGGCGTGCGGGTGCTGGACCGGTTCATCGACCTGGCCTGAGCAGGGAACGGGAAGCAGGGAACGGGAAGCAGGGGACGGGGCCGGAGGACGGGGTCGGAGAGCGGGGCCGGAAGTCGGACTAGTCCGCCCAGCATCAGAGCTGTCGAGCATCCGAAATGGCGATCATCTGTTCGCTTGATCACTTCAACGGGTGAATGCGGTTCCGGCCCCGTGTCCCGGTCGCGGCGGCTTCGTTCTTCCGTGTGCAGCCCGGGGGAACGGGCTGGAAACGACCAGGAGGAACAGTTCAGATGAAGGCCAAGAAGATCGCTGCCGTTGTCGCCGCCACCGGTGGCCTGGTGCTCGCGGGCGCCGGCGTCGCCTCGGCGCACGGCGGCGCGCACGCGGACGGCTCCGCGGTCGCCTCCCCGGGTGTGCTCTCCGGCAACCTGATCCAGATCCCGGTGCACGTCCCGGTGAACGTCTGCGGCAACACCATCAGCGTGATCGGTCTGCTCAACCCGGCGTTCGGCAACGCCTGCCAGAACGTCTGAGCGGGTCCCGTCGCCGAGCGACGGGCCGCCTGACCCCGAGTTACCGCCCCCGCGCGACCCCGTGTCGCGCGGGGGCGGACGCGTGTCCGGGGGAGGCCCGGCGCCCCCGGGGGGCCCCGGAGGCCTCGGGCGGGTGAACGGTGCGGTTCCCGGGAAAGGGCCGGTCTCACCCGATCGGATGAACTGACTGCAGATGGCTCAACCTTCACCATTAAGGGTCGTTGGAGTAGTGCTGCCGCCGTTTCGGCAGGCAATTCCGACTATCTGATCTCTGGCCGGTTCCGGGCCCGGGAAATGCGGGAATTCGACCCGGTCGGGCCGGTCCGGACCATCGAACGAGAAACCTAGGGGAGTCAATGCGACAGGTCGCCAGGAAAGGCCTCCTCACGGCCATGGCCACCGGCAGCGTGCTGGCCTCGACCGCGGGCTACGCCCACGCGGCCGCCGATGCGCACGGGGTGGCGGCCAACTCGCCGGGCGTGGGTTCCGGGAACTCGGTGCAGGTGCCCGTGGAACTGCCCGTGAACGCCTGCGGCAACACGATCAACCTGATCGGCCTGCTGAACCCGGCGTACGGCAACGACTGCTCCAACGTCAGTGCCGGGAGCCACCAGGGCGGCAGCACCGCCGGGTCGGGCTCCGCCGCGAGCGGGACGACGAGCAACTCGCCCGGCGTCGCCTCGGGCAACACCGTCCAGCTGCCGGTCACCGCGCCGGTCAACGCCTGCGGCAACTCGGCCGACGTGGTGGGCATCGGCAACCCGGCGTTCGGCAACGGCTGCGCGAACAGCACCACCCCGCACCACCACCCGACCACCCCGCCGCCGCACACCCAGCCGCCCGGCGACGACTGCCCGCCGGAGCAGACCGGCGGCGACCACGGCACGCCGACCACCCCGACCACCCCGGGCAGCGACCGCACCGGCGGCCCCAACGGCGACGAGCCCACCACCCCGTCGACGCCCGGCACCCCCACGACCCCCACCACCACGGTCACCACCCCGTCGACGCCCGGCACCGTGACCCAGGCCCGGGCCGCCGCCCCCGCCGCGGAGCAGGCGCAGCTGGCCTCGACCGGCGCGTCCGGCCTGGAGGTCATCGCCCCCGCCGGTGTCGCGCTGCTGCTCGGCGGCGGCGTGCTCTACCGCCGCTCGCGGGCCCTCGCCCGCCGCTGACCGCCCCGGACGGCAGCAGCCGACCGGCGAACGCGCCCACGCCCGGGTACCCCACCGCACGCAGCGGCGGCGGGGTGCCCGGGCGCGGGCGCGCGACGTGCCGGGTGACCGCTACCAGGTGGAACGGACCTGCCGGATGATCTTCCGCTTCAGCCGGACCGTGCGGCTGCCGTCGGGGAACAGCCGGAGCCGGTCGAGCTCCCAGTTCCCGTACTCGGCGTGCTCGGTGAGCAACTGGCGCGCGGCGTTCCGGGTGGTGCCGCGCGGCAGGCGGAGCGATTGGTACTCGTACTCCGGGAGCCGGACCGTTTTGGTAGGGATCAAGACGTCTCCTCCGCTGCTGGGCTGCCTGCAAGCCTACGGCGCGTCGCCGACGGACGGCCGGTTCGGGTGCGGCCCGTCCGGGCGGACGCTCCGAGCCTCGCCCCGGTCCGAGCTGATCGTCAATCAGTTTTCCGGTACCGGAAGGGATACCCGCGCCGGACCGCGCCGATGCGTGGCCGGAGGCGGACGGGAGCGAGGGCGGGAACGCGGCCGGGGACGGGCGCGGCGGGGGAGCGGCGGGGGAGCAGGGCGGGAAACGGCGGGCGCAGAAGCACCCGGAACGGACATCCGGGGTGAACTTGCCCGGTTTTAGCGGCTGTAGGTGACAACCGCTGTGCGTGTCGTCGCCAGGTGGGGATAGCGTCTGCACCATGTCTGATGCCGCGCAGCTGACCATCACCGAGGTACGGGCCGCCGCAGAGGCGGTCAAGACCGCCATCGACCGCCACCTGCAGGCCGTCTCCAGTTCCACCGAACCCGGCGATCCGGTCGTCGTCCACGCGTACGAGGAGCTCGCGGCGGCGGCCATCGCCTACGACCAGATCCTGTACGAGGTCTACGACGAGGTCACCCCCTTCGAGATCCCCGGCGACGACGCCGGGGCCGGCTACCAGGGGCCCGACCACCCCGAGGCGATCAGCGTGCTGATCCGCCGCGACTACCTGATCGCCGACCCGAAGCGGCTGCGCGCCCAGGCCGAACGGGTCGACGAGTCGCTCGCGCCCGGCGAGGGCGCCGAGGGCGAGGTGACGGCCGCGATCGGCGTCCTGTTCGGCGAGTACGAGCCGGACGAGATCGCCGCCCGCGCCGAGGAGTTCGGCCTGGAGGAGGGCGACTCCACCCTGTGGGTCTCGGCCACCGAACCGGCCGACCCCGGCGAGTGGCTGCCCGAGCCCTTCGACGGCGCCGACCCGGAGCTGCTGATCTGCCGCTTCGACGTCAGCGAGGTCTACGACGACGAGCTCGACGAGCTCTGAACCGGAGGGCCGCGGACCCGCGGGGCCGGAGGAGGCAGGGGGACAGGCGGTCGGACGGAGCCCGTCCGCCCGGTGATCGGTGACGCGCTCCGGCGCCGGGGCACCGGCCGCACCCGTGCGGTCGGCGCCCCGGCGCCCGTGCGTCCGGGGGAGGCCGGGGGACGGCCGCGGAGATCGGGCGGGCGGGCTGCGCTTCCGCCTCCTCGGCGCACCGGAGGCCACCCGGGACGGCAGTCCTTCGACGTGCCCCGCCCGCGGCCGGAGCCCGGGAGAATTTGGGAGGAGGCGATCCGGGTCCTCACCGGCATCGGCAGCGTGGAAGCGGAAACGATGCGCCGACGGATGGCCGAACACTTCTCCTGACGAACGCTGCTCCCGACGGGCACTGCTCCCGACCGCAGCCCGTTCCCGGGAAGCCCCCCCCCTGGAGCCCGACGGAATTCCCGCGAATTCCCGCCCGGTCCGTCCCGCCCCGTCCCGCCCGGTCCGTCCCCGGTCGACTTCCCCCCGACCCTACGAGGGCCCACCACTCGTTTCCGCTCCGCCCGCTACCCGGCCCGCGAAAGGCGAGTGAGCTGGGTCACTTCGCACAATCCAGTCCCGGGCGGAACGGATTTCGGCTAACGTTCGGACCGCAACGGAGTCGCATTCCGGAGCTCCGACTCGGGGGAGCGGAGTACCGAAATGCGGCCGCCGGTGCGGTCGTACGTCGCACGGGGGACTGCTGCCGGTCCACGGCGGGGGGAGGAGAAGCGCCTCGACGCTGAGGCGCCCGGGGGATTGCGGCGGCTCTCCCCCGCCCGATCCCGTCGAACGGCTGGCCCGGCAGCAGCGTGTACGTGTTCCGCGGGTGCGGGGGTGGACGGCGTCCGCCCCCGCACCCGCGGTGTTTCCGGGCGCCCCGCGGCCGAGGGGGCCGGGCTACTGCGCGGTGAGGACGGAGCGCAGCCGGGTCGTGCGGTCCGGAGCGGGCCGCTCCGCGACCGCCTGGGCCAGTGCCGGGCCCGCCGCGTGCACCACCGACAGGTGCCGCTCCGCGCGGCCGAACGCCGAGTACACCCACTGCCTGGTCAGCTGCCCGGCCGCCTCCGGCGGCAGCACCACGACCACCGCGGGCCAGCGCCGCCCGACCGCCTGGTGGGCCGTCAGCGCCCAGCCGTGGCGCAGCTTCCCGGCCTGCGCCGGGGTCAGCGTGATCCGGCCGCCGTCGGCCAGCTCCACGTGCAGGCCGCTCGCGTCGCCGTCCAGCACCCGGCCGGGCAGGTTGACGCCCAGCGCGGGGGAGTGCACCACCCGGTCGCCCGGGTCGAAGCCGCCGAACCGGCCCGGGCCCGGGTTCAGCTGCTTCTTGGCCGCCTCGTTCAGCGCCCGCGTCCCGGCCGGGCCGCCGTGGCCCGGGGTCAGCAGCACCGTCTGCTCGGAGGGCACGGACAGCGCCCGCGGGATCGAGTCGGTGAGCAGCTGGACGGCCCGGTGCACGGCCTCCCCGCCGTCCTGCGCGGTGAGGATCACCACCTCCTTGTCCGGCGCGTCCACCGGCAGCAGCTCGCCGACGCCCACGCCGGAGACCAGCTCGCCGATCGGCCCGAAGTCCGGCGTCAGGGACGACACCACCGGGCACGGCTTGACGGCCAGCAGGTCCGCGAAGAACCGGCCCGGACCGGCCGACCACAGGCCGCCCGGGTCTCCGGACAGCACCAGCCGGGCGCCGTCCGGCACCGCCTCCAGCAGCGTCGCCGCGGTCTCCACGTCCAGCAGCGGGGCGTCCAGCACCACCAGCACGTCCAGTTCGAGGGTGCCGTCCACCGCGCGCGGCACGTCCGCGCCGTACAGCAGGTCGCCCAGGGTGCCGATCCGCCCGGCGGCGGGGGAGCCCTCCGGCAGCAGCGCGGCCAGCGCGTCCCGCCCCCGGCCCGTCCAGGTGGC
This sequence comes from Kitasatospora phosalacinea, assembly GCF_000717185.1. Taxonomy (GTDB): domain Bacteria; phylum Actinomycetota; class Actinomycetes; order Streptomycetales; family Streptomycetaceae; genus Kitasatospora; species Kitasatospora phosalacinea_A. The sequence goes on from NZ_JNYE01000016.1 coordinate 97,759, forward strand.
TGCCCGGGCCCGCAGGCCCAGCCCGGCGGCGGCGTGCAGCAGCGCGGCCGGCTCGGCCCGGGCCGCCTCGCCGCCGGTGTGCAGCACCAGGCCGGAGCCGGCCGCGGCCCGCACCAGCGCCTGCGCCGAACGCGAGGGCGCCGCCGCCGCGGCCTCCTCCCAGGCCGCCGGGCCGGGCAGCGCGGGGGCACCGCCGTCCTCCCCGTCCTCCCCGGCCTCTCCGGCCTCTCCGGCCTCTCCGGCCTCCCCGTCCGTGCCGGGCTCGAAGGTGGACAGCAGCCGGACCAGGCCCTCGCCGAGGCTCTCCTCGGCCAGCGCCAGGCGCTCCAGGGCCAGCACGGTGCGGACGGGCGGCTCCTCGTCCTCGTCGTGGCTGCCGGGCGGCATCGGCAGCTCCTCCTGGAACGGCATCACCCGCCCGTCCTCCAGCACCGCCTGCAGCGCGCCCTCCGCGTCCGGCACCCGCTGGGTGCGCAGCGCCTCCGCGACCTCGCCGATCTCCTGCGCCGAGTGCCCGCGCAGCGCGGCCTGCTCCAGCAACCAGGCGACCAGCGCCTGGGCCCGGCGCGGGTCGCCCGGCTGGGCGGCGGGGCCGAGCAGGCCCTTGGCGAAGCCGTCCGCGTGCTCGGGGCGCACCCCGGGCAGCGACAGCACCGCCCACGGGTCCTCCCGCAGCAACTCGGCCGCGCCCTCGCCGAGTTCGGCCAGCGCGGTGGGCGCCAGCCCGGCGGGCGCCCCGCCGGCCGCCAGCACCTCGCCGACGGCCGCCAGCGCGGCCCGGCGCTGCGCGTCGTCGAGCGGGGCGGACGGGGTGGCCGGGGCGGCCGGGCGGCGCACGGGGCGGGCGGCGGACGGGACGCGGGCGGGGGCCTCGGACGGCTCGGCGGCGGGCGCGCCCTCGTCGCCGACGGCCTCGCCGGTGGCGTCCTCGCCCTCGTCCTCGCCCTCGTCCGCGTCGGCGGCGTCCTCGTCAGCGGCCGGGAGGTCGGCGTCACGCGGACGGGGCGGGGCGACGATGTCGTTCGCGTTGATCGCGCCGATCGCCTTGGCCAGCGCGGCCACCGCGGCGGCGCGCTCCGCAGCGCTGAGCGGCGCGCCGCCCGACCGCCCGGCCCCGTCCTCCTGGACGCCGGTCGGCTCCGCCTGGCTCTCCGCCTGGCTCTCGGCCGGGCTCTCGGCCCGGTTCTCGGCCTGGCTCTCCTCGGGGGTGGTCATCGCGGGAAGGCTCCTTCGACGGGCGGGCGGCTACAGCTCCGTCCAGCCCTGGTCCGGGTAGCGGTGCACCGGGGCCGACACGTCGTCCAGCGCAGCGCGGATCTCACCCGGAAGCGTAAGGGCCTCGACCGACAGCGAGGACTGCAGCTGGGCGGCGGTGCGGGCGCCCAGCAGGGTGGCCGACACGCCGGGGCGGTCGCGGACCCAGGCGAGGGCGACCTTGAGCGGGGTGGAGGCGAGCCCGTCGGCGGCGGTGGCCAGCGCGTCCACGATCCGCCGGGAGCCCTCGCCCAGGTACGGCTGCACCGGGCCGGTGGGGTGCGGGGAGGCACCGCGCGACTCCGGCGGCACGCCGTGCCGGTACTTGCCGGTCAGCACGCCCCGGCCGAGCGGCGAGCAGGCCAGCAGGCCGACCCCGGCGTCCAGCGCGGCGGGCAGCGCCTCGCGCTCGATGCCGCGCTGGAGCAGCGAGTACTCCAGCTGGACGGAGGCCAGCGGGGTGCTGCCGGGCGAAGCGTGCTGCCGGGCCGCGGACTTGGCGAGCTGCCAGCCGCTGTACTGGCAGACCCCGACGTACCGGGCCCGGCCGGAGGAGACCGCCAGGTCGAGCGCGTGCAGGGTCTCCTCGGTGGGGGTGGCGGCGTCGTGCGCGTGCACCTGCCACAGGTCGACGTGGTCGGTGTTCAGGCGGCGCAGCGAGGCGTCCAGGGCGTCCAGCAGGTGGCCGCGGGAGGCGTCGGGGCGGCGCGAGCCGGGCCGGACGCCCGCCTTGGTGGCGATCACCAGCTCGGAGCGCGGGACCAGGCCGTCGGTCAGCCGGGACAGCAGGTACTCGGCGCCGCCGTCCGCGTACACGTCGGCGGTGTCGACCAGGGTGCCGCCCGCGTCCACGAAGGCCTTCAACTGCTCGGCGGCCTCGTGCTCGTCGGTGTCCCGGCCCCAGGTGAGGGTGCCCAGGCCGAGCCGGGAGACCCGCAGGCCGGTCCGGCCGAGCTGTCGCTGTTCCATCGCGCCCTCCGTCACGCCCGCCGCGCCAGTCGTGTCGGCGCAGGTCGGGGGCGGTGCCCCCGCGTGCTGTGAGGGTAGCGGCGAAACCCCCCGGGGCCCGGGACCACCCGCGCGCCGCGCCGCCGCGCGCGCCCCGCTGTGACCCGCACCACCCCTACCGGTCAGTAGCCCGGCTTCCGCCGGGGCGGCTACGCTCATCCGCACCACCCGACTGGAAGGCTTGGGCACATGCGACTCGGGATCAACCTCGGCTACTGGGGACTCGGCCTGGACGCCGACAACATCGCGGTCGCCCAGGAGGCCGACCGGCTCGGCTACGCGGTCTGCTGGGCCGCCGAGGCGTACGGCTCGGACGCCGCGACCGTCCTGTCCTACGTGGCCGCGAGGACCGAGCGGATCGACGTCGGCTCGGCGATCTTCCAGATCCCGGCCCGCACCCCCGCGATGACCGCGATGACCGCCGCCACCCTGGACACCCTCTCCGGCGGCCGCTTCCGGCTCGGCCTCGGCGTCTCCGGCCCGCAGGTCTCCGAGGGCTGGTACGGCGTCAAGTTCGACAAGCCGCTGGCCCGCACCCGCGAGTACGTGGAGATCGTCCGCAAGGCGATGTCCCGCGAGCGCCTGGTCCACGACGGCGCCCACTGGACGCTCCCGCTGCCCGGCGGCCCCGGCAAGCCGCTCAAGCTCACCGTCCACCCCGTCCGCGAGCGCATCCCGCTGTACATCGCCTCCATGGGCCCCAAGAACCTCGAACTCACCGGCGAGATCGCCGACGGCTGGCTCGGCCTCTTCTTCGCCCCCGAGCACGCCGCCCTCTCCACCGACGCCCTCGCCGCGGGCCGCGCCAAGGCCGGACTCACCCTCGACGGCTTCGACCTCTGCCCCACCGTCAACATCGCCGTCGGCGAGGACGTCCGCGCCGCCGCCGACACCCTGCGCGACTACACCGCCCTCTACCTCGGCGGCATGGGCAGCAAGGAGAAGAACTTCTACAGCCAACTCGCCCGCCGGATGGGCTTCGAGCAGGCCGCCGACGAGGTCCAGACCCACTACCTGGCCCGCGACAAGGCCGCCGCCGCGGCCGCCGTCCCGCACGACTTCATCGACGCCACCGCCCTCCTCGGCGACACCGCCCGCATCGCCGACCGCATGCAGGCCTACGCCGCCGCGGGCGTCACCACCCTCACCCTCGCCCCGGCCGGCTGGACCCTGGAAGAACGGATCACCGCCCTGCGCACCGGCGTCGACGCCCTGGACCGCGCCGGACTCGCCTGACGGGGCTGGCCGCCACTGCGTCGGTCTCCTGCTGCCGCGCCGGGAGTTCGCTCCAGTCGGCGACGTATCCCGGCTTCGGGTTCTCGATGCGCTCGTGGATCTGGGCGATCCAGCACACGCCGCGAAGCGGCCCTGCTGTTCCCGGGCGAGTTTCGAAGCGTGCCCGTCACTCAGGGCTCGCTCAGGGCGTCCGCCAGTAGGCCATCGGATCCGTGGGCTTCGAGAGCGGGTGTTCCAACGGCAAAGGGGCCGGGCGCGTCGGATCAGGCAGCGGACCGTGATGACGGTGGCGGCCAGGGCGAGGAAGAACTCGACGGCCGCTCTCCGGCGTTCGGTGCAGCGCCGGAGCTTGCCGAAGTCGTTCATCCAGGCGTTCGTGCGCTCGACAACCCACCGGCCGCCGGTCCGGATCGGGGTCTTCGCGCCGCACGGGGCGATGCCGGCGTCGATCCTCCGGCAGCGGCCCGAGGGGGCAGGCACGTATCCCCGGTGATCATGAAGCGTGGAGAACTCCATGATCGGGTGAACCGTGCCCGCCCTGCTGCCGGCACCGATTGGCGGACGCCCTCAGAGGTCGATCTGGTACCGCAGGAAGCCCCGGGTGTCGGCCACCTTGTCGTAGAGCAGGCGGGCGGTGGCGTTGGTCTCGTGGGTCATCCAGTAGACCCGCATGCAGTCGCGCTCGCGGGCGAAGTCGGTCACCGCCTCGATCAGCGCGCGGGCCACGCCCCGGCCGCGTGCCTCGGGCGCGGTGAACAGGTCCTGCAGGTAGCAGACGTCCGGGCCCGAGGTGTTGGCGTGCATCAGGAAGTGGGTGATGCCGACCAGTTCGCCGTCCAGCCGGGCGCCGAGCGCGTGGATCCGGTCGTCGGCCAGGAAACGCTCCCAGGCCAGGTCGTAGGTCTGTTGCGGCTCGTCCCGCTGGTAGAAGGCGAGGTAGCCGCGGAACAGTTCCTCCCAGGCCGGGCGGTCAGCGGGGGTGAGCTTCTCGATGGTGATCATCCAGCGATCCAAGCAGAGCGCGGCGGTGCGTCCTACCCGTAGGAATGCGCGGACCTGACCGAGACCCCCCGCCGCGCACGGCGCCTTCACCACCGAGCACGCCGGCTTCCCGACCTGCACCGCCAACCTGCCGTGGGCCGTGGCCCGTTCGCGCGCCGCGGGGCGGTGGCACATCTTGAATTCCCCCGTCGCCCGCGGCCGTTGCACGAGTACGGTGGCGGTGCGGTCGCCGGGTGGTGGCCGGGAGGGGAGGGCTGTCGTGGGGCAGCAGTTGGCGCGGGTGCCGCTGGACGGCGGGGGGTCGGTGCTGGTCGAGGCCGCGGACGGGGCGGCCGGGCCGGTGAAGGCGGGGCGGGTCGGGGACGCGATCCGCGACCTGCCGGTGGGGCTGGGGGAGGCGCTGGGGCCGGTCACCGAGCTGGCGCGCACCGTGCTGCGGCGGTTGCGGGACGCGGGCCCGGCCGAGTTGGAGGTCGAGTTCGGGGTCGACCTGTCCACCGAGGCCGGAGTGGTGATCACCAAGACCGAGGCCAGCTGCCACCTGACGGTCAAGCTGGTGTGGCGCAAGGACGAGGCCGGGCCCGCCCCCGCGGCGGACTGACCCGGTGGACGGCGGGGCTCCCGCCGCGGGCGCGCCGACCGCTGCGGGCACGGGTGCGCTGACGGCCGCGGTCGCGCAGGTCCGCGACCGGGCGGGGAACGTGGTGGGCGCGGGCTTCCTGGTCGCCGAGGGCCTGCTGGTCAGCTGCGCGCACGTGCTGGAGGACGGCGGCCACGGCCCCGGGGACGAGGTGGAGCTGGTCTTCCCCCGGGTGCCCGGCGCCCCGGCGGTCCGCGGCCGGGTGCTGGCCGAGGGCTGGCGCGACGCGCAGGAGCAGGACGTCGCCCTGGTGCGCCTGGAGCACGTGCCGCCGGGGACGGCGGTGCTGCCGCTGGGGTCGTCGGCGGCCTGCGGCGGGCACCGGGTGCGGGCCTTCGGGTTCCCCACCCAGGCCCGGCCGGACGGGCACTTCGGTGCCGCGGTCGCCGTCGGGCTGCTGCCGCCCACCGGCGGGGTCGGGGAGCTGCTGCAGCTGACCGGCGCCAACGACCTGACCACCGGGTTCAGCGGCGGGCCGGTGCTGGACGAGGTGACCGGCCTGGTGGTCGGCATGCTCACCGAGATCACCGCCCCCGACGGCTACGACCGGGGCGCGGGCATCGCCCACGCCACCCCGACCTCGGTGCTGCGCGGGGCCTGGCCCGCCCTCGACATCGGTGACGTGTCACCGTACCGGGCGCTGGAGCCGTTCACCGCCGAGCACGCGCGCTGGTTCCGGGGCCGGGAGGAGGCGGTGCGCCAGGTGCTGGCGGGCCTGTCGGGCGGGCAGCGGGTGGTGCTGCTGCTGGGCCCGTCCGGATCGGGCAAGTCCTCGCTGGTGCAGGCCGGAGTGCTGCCCGCGCTGGCCGACGGACGGCTGCCGGGCAGCGACCGCTGGCAGCAGACGGTCGTCCGCCCCGGCCCGGACCTGGACCTGGCCCTCGACCGGGTCGACCGGACGGACGGGCGGGCGGACGGGCGGACCGTCCTGGTCGTCGACCAGTTCGAGGAGCTCCTCGCGCCCTCCGCCGGGCCCGCGGCCGCCGCCCGGCTCGCCGGGATCACCGGGGCGGTCCGCTCCGACGCGCCGCTGTGCACCGTCCTGGTGGTGCGCGACGACTTCTACCCCCGGCTGTCCGCGCTGGCCCCCGAACTGCTGCGCACCGCACTGGAGAGCGGGGGCGTGCTCAACGTGCCCGCCGTGCTGACCGCCGACGAGCTCGACGCCATCGTCACCGGCCCCGCCCGCGACCTCCAGACCCCCTTCGAGACGGGCCTGGCCCGGCAGATCGTCGCCGACGTCCTCGCCCTGAACCCGGTGAACCCAGTGAGCCCGGTGAGCCCCGTGGGCCCGGCGGGCCCGGCGGACCCCGTGAACCCCACGGCCCGCGCCGCCACCGGAGCGCCGGTCACCGCACTGCCCCTGCTGGAGGTCGCCCTCACCCGGCTGTGGGAGCGCCGCCTCGACCACGACGGCCGCCTCACCCACGACGCCTACCGCCGCACCGGCGGCGTCACCGGCGCGATGACCGACTGGTGCGAGGCCGCGCTCCGCGAACTCGGCGAACAGCGGCGCCCCGTCGCCCAACGGGTCCTCACCGCCCTGGTCCGCCCCGCCGACGAGGCCCTGCGCGTCCCGGCGGCCCGCCGACAGCGCCCGCTCGGCGAACTGCGCGACCTCGCCGCGGCCGACGACACCCCCGCTGCCGCGGACGCCGTCGACGAGGTCCTGGCCGTCCTCTCCCGCCACCGGATCCTCACCACCCACCGGGCGGGCGACACGCCGGTCGCCGAACTGATCCACGACGCGCTCATCCGCGACTGGCGCACCCTGCACGACTGGGTCGAACAGGACGCCCGCTTCAACGACTGGCTCGACCGCGCCGAGACCCGCCACCGGCACTGGCAGCGCCGGCAGCCCGGCGGACGCGACGCCCGCGACCTCCCCGCCGGGAGCTTCCTCGCCGAGGGCACCGACTGGTCCGCCCGGCGCCGCCTGCCCGCCCACGTCGCGGCCTTCCTCGCCGAGGGCCGCCACCACGAGCAGGCCGCCGCCCGCCGCAGCCGCCGCCTGAACACCGTCCTGGCCACCCTGCTCGCCCTCGCCGTGCTCGCCTCCGGCCTGGCCGCCTGGCAGTGGCGGACCGCCACCGCCGCCCGACGCACCGCCCAGTCACGGCAGTTGGCCGCCCAGTCCGCCCTGCTGGCCGGCACCGACTCCGACCTCGCCGCGCTGCTCGCCGTCGCCGCCTACCGCACCGGCCCGACCGAGGAGGCCGCGGCCGCACTCACCGCGGCGGCGGGCGTCCCGCTGCTGCACCGCTTCGTCGTCGGAGGGCCCGGCGGTGCCGCGTCCTCGGTGCTGTTCAGCCCGGACGGCCGGACCCTCGCCACCTACGAGGAGGAGACCAGGACCGTGAGCCTGCGGGACGCGGCCACCGGCCGGGCCACCGGCACCCGCCTCGACCACGGCGGCTACGTGTTCGCGATGGCCTTCAGGCCCGACGGCCGCACCCTCGCCCTGGGCGGTGAGGCGGACCTGCAGCTGTGGGACACCGCCACCGGCAGGAGCACCACCGTCCCCGCCGAGAGCGGCGGCGTCGTGAACGCGGCGGCGTTCACCCCGGACGGGCGCACCCTGGTGACCGGCAGCAGCGACGGGACCACGTGGCAGTGGGACGTCGGGGGAGCCCCCGGCGACAGCACCCTCACCCTCTCCGGCCGGGCCACCGCCCGCGCCGACACCAGCGGCGCGGCCTCGGCCGCCTCGGCCGCCTCGGCGGCCTTCAGCCGGGACGGGCGCACGCTCGTCAGGGGCGGCTACGACGGGACCGCCCGCACCCGGGACGTCGCCACCGGCGCGGCCGGGCCCGCCCTCACCGGCCACACCGGCGGCGTCTCCGCGGTGGCGTTCAGCCCCGACGGGCGCACCCTCGCCACGGGCGGCGACGACCGGACGGTGCGGCTGTGGGACGCCGCCACCGGCAAGGCCGAGGCCGTCCTCACCGGCCACACCGACGCCGTGACCTCGGCGGCGTTCAGCCCCGACGGGCGGCTCCTGGCCACGGGCGGCCGGGACGGGACGGTGCGGCTGTGGGACACCGCCACCGGCAAGGCCGTCACGGTGCTCACCAGCCGCCCCGCCACCGTGGCCTCGGTGGCGTTCAGCCCGGACGGGCGCACCCTCGCCACCGGTGGCAGCGGGGGCGTCGGAGGCCTGTGGGACGTCAGCACCCGGACGACCGACGCCGTCCTCACCGGCCACACCAGCACCGTGGCCTCGGTGGCGTTCAGCCCGGACGGGCGCACCCTCGCGACCGCGAGCAACGACGAGACCACCCGGCTGTGGGACGTCACCACCGGCCGGAGCACCGCCACCCTCGTCGGCACGACCGCCGTCACCCTCACCGGCAACCCCGTCCGCGCCGTGGCCTTCAGCCCCGACGGCCGGACCGTCGCCACCGGCAGCGGCGACGGCGTCGTCCGCCTGTGGGACGCCGCCACCGGGGCGGCGGGCGCCACCTTCACCGGCCACACCGGCAGCGTGTACGCGGTGGCGTTCGCCCCGGACGGCCGGACCCTGGCGTCGGGCGGCGGCGACGGCACGGTGCGCCTGTGGGACACCGCCACCGCCCGGGTCGAGACCGTCCTCGACGTCGACGCCCCGTACGCGGTGGCGTTCAGCCCGGACGGCCGGACCCTCGCGTCGGGCGGCCAGGACGGCACGGTGCGCCTGTGGGACACCGCCACCGGCCGGGTCGCGGCCGTCCTCACCGGCCACGTCGACGCCGTGACCTCGGTGGCGTTCAGCCCGGACGGCCGGACCCTCGCGTCGGGCGGCCAGGACGGCACGGTACGCCTCTGGAACAGCACCACGGGCCGGGGCGAGGCCGTCCTCACCGGCCACGGCGACGCCGTCTTCTCGGTGGCGTTCGCCCCGGACGGCCGGACCCTGGTGTCCGGCGGCGGCGACGGCAAGGTGCGCCTGTGGGACACCGCGACCCGCAAGGCCGCCGGCACGTTCGGCACCACCGCCGAGCGGGTGTTCTCGGTGGCGTTCAGCCCCGACGGCCACACCGTCGCCGCCGGGGACCGCGACGGCACCGTCCGGCTCTGGTTCCGCACCACCCCCGACGCCGCGATCCCCGCCCTCTGCAAGGCCGTCGCCCGCGACCTCACCCCCGCCGAGAGGGCGCAGTACCTGCCCGACCGGACCGGCCAGGCCGTCTGCCCGACGGCGGGGGAGCACGACGGGGTCGTCGCCGACGAGCGCTGACGCCGCGTGACCGTCTGCCGCGGCGCCGCTTCCCACGCGCACTGCCTTCCCAGGGGGAACTCCGAGCAGCCGTCGTTCGACCGACGCCGCCGAGCCCGCCCCGGCGGCCGCCCGGCGCACGCGTCGTGCCGCGTCCTGCCGTGCCGCGCCCCGCCGTGCCTACAGCCAGCCCGCCCGCTTGAACAGCCGGTGCAGGCCGACGCAGACGCCCGCCATCACCGCCAGCACCGCGGGATAGCCCCAGGCCTGGCGCAGCTCCGGCATGTGCTCGAAGTTCATCCCGTAGATGCCCGCGATCATGGTCGGTACGGCGGCCAGCGCGGCCCACGCGGAGATCTTCCGCATGTCGTCGTTCTGCTGCACGCTGACCTGCGCCAGGTTGGCGGACAGGATGTCGGACAGCAGCCGGTCCAGGCCCTCCACGACCTCGTTGACCTTGGCCAGGTGGTCGGCCACGTCCCGGAAGTACGGGCGCAGCTCGGCGGCGACGAACGGCACCTTCACCTCCTCGCCGCTCCGGGTCAGTCGCAGCGCGGGCTCCATCAGCGGGAAGGTGGCCTTGCGGAAGCCCACCACCTGCCGCTTGAAGCCGTAGATCCGCTCGGCCGCGCCGCGCGAGCGCCCGGGGGAGAAGATCTCCTCCTCCAGCTCGTCCAGGTCGGTCTGCAACTCGGTCGCCACGTCGAGGTACTGGTCGACGACCAGGTCGCAGACCGCGTACAGCACGGTGGCGGGCCCGTGCGCGAGCAGTTCGGGCTGGGTCTCCAGCCGGCTGCGCAGGTCCTTGAGCGGGCTCTCCGGGCCGTGCCGGACGGTCATCACGTACGAGTCGCCCAGGAAGATCATCAGCTCGCCGATCGAGACCGTCTCGTTCTCCTGGTGGTACGCGGCGGTCTTCAGGACGGTGAACACCGAGTCCCGGTAGATGTCGACCTTCGGGCGCTGGTGCGCGGTCACCGCGTCCTCCACCGCCAGCGGGTGCAGGCCGAACTCGTCGGCGACGTGGTCGAACTCCTCCGCGGTCGGGTCCGCCAGACCGATCCACAGGAAGCCGTCACCGGCCGCGCGGACCTCCGCCAGGGCGTCCGAGAAGTCCGCGGGGTTCTGGACGCGCTTCCCGCCCCGGTAGATGCCGCAATCCACGATCATGTCGGCCATTGTGACCCGAAGCGGCGGCCCGCGGGGAGGGGACGACCCCTTACCCTTCAGGTATGCCCACCCTGCTGCTCGTCCGCCACGGCCGGTCCACCGCCAACTCCGCCGGGATCCTCGCCGGGTGGACGCCCGGTGTCGACCTGGACGACACCGGGCGGGCCCAGGCCGCCGCCCTGCCCGGGCGGCTCGCCGGGCTCCCGGTCGCCCGCCTGGTCAGCAGCCCGCTGGAGCGCTGCCGGCAGACCCTGGAGCCGCTCGCCGCCGCCCGCCCCGAACTGGCCGCCCCCGAGCTCGACGAGCGGCTCGGCGAGTGCCACTACGGCGACTGGACCGGCCGCCCGCTGGCCGAGCTGGCGGGCGAACCGCTCTGGCGCACCGTCCAGGACCACGCCTCGGCCGCGGCCTTCCCCGGCGGCGAGTCGCTGCGCGCCCTCAGCCACCGCACCGTCGACGCGGTGCGCGAGTGGAACGACAAGGTCGCCGTCGACCACGGGCCGGACGCGCTCTGGGTCGCCGCCACCCACGGCGACGTGATCAAGGCGATCGTCGCCGACGCCCTCGGCCTGCACCTCGACCACTTCCAGCGGATCTCGGTCGAGCCCTGCTCGGTCACCGCGATCCGCTACACCCCGCACCGCCCCTACCTGCTGCGCCTCGGCGAGACCGGTTCGCTCGCCGCCCTGGCCCCCCGCCCGCACGGGCACTCGGCGGGCGACGACGCCGTGGTCGGCGGCGAGACCGGCACCGCCACCGCCTGAGCAGCCGCCACGGCCCGGACACCCGCCACCGCCTGAGCACCCGCCCCGCCCCGGGCCAACTGCCCGGCCGCACACGGGAACCGACCGCCCGTGTGCCGCACCGGGGCGGTTTGGCCGTAGGGTGAGATCGAGAAGACCGCAACCCCCCTCCGGAGCGAGCAGCGTGACCCGTCAGGTCCACTTCTTCGACCAGCCCGAGCGCTTCGTGGCCGGCACCGTCGGCCAGCCCGGCGCCCGCGCCTTCTACCTCCAGGCCTCCTCGCGCGGCCGGATCACCAGCGTCCTGCTGGAGAAGACCCAGGTCGCCGCGCTCGCCGAGCGCATCGAGGAGGTCCTCGACGAGGCGCTGCGGCGCAGCGGCGGCGAGGCCCCGATCCCGGCCGTCGCCCCCGCCGAGCTGCTCGACACCGCCCCGCTCGACCTGCCGCTGGAGCAGGAGTTCCGGGTCGGCACGATGGCCCTGGCCTGGGACGCCCGGGACGAGTGCCTGGTGGTCGAGGCACAGGCGTACGTCGAGGAGTCCGAGGAGGAGAACGAGGCCGAGGTCTTCGACGACGAGAACGGCCCCGACCTGCTCCGGGTCCGGCTCAGCGGCGCGATGGCCCGGGTGTTCGCCAAGCGCGCCCTGGACCTGGTCGCCGCCGGCCGCAAGCCCTGCCCGTTCTGCAACCTCCCGCTCGACCCGGAGGGCCACCTGTGCCCGCGCGCGAACGGCTACCGGCGCTGAACGAGGAGCACGCGGAGGTCGAGGCCCCCGCCACCGACCCGGCCACCAGCGCCGCGCTGGCCGCCGACCCCGCCACCGCGCTCGCCCTGCTGCGCGAGGGCGCCCTCGCCGTGCACGGCCGGGTCACCGACGCCTCCAACGCCGTCCTGTACTGCACCGCCACGCTGGACGGCCTCACCGCCCCGTGCGTCTACAAGCCCGTCGCGGGGGAGCGCCCGCTGTGGGACTTCCCCGACGGCACCCTGGCCGGCCGGGAGACCGCCGCCCACGAGCTCTCCGCCGCCACCGGCTGGCACCTCGTCCCGCCCACCGTGCTGCGCGACGGCCCGGCCGGGCCCGGCATGGTCCAGCTCTGGATCGAACCCGACCCGGACGCCCCCGACCTGCTCGACCTGCAGCCCCTGGACGGCGTCCGGGAGGGCTGGCTGCCCGTGGTCCGGGCCGAGGTCGACGGCGGCCGCCAGGCCTGGCTGGTGCACCGCGACGACGCCCAGCTGCGCCGCCTCGCCGTCCTGGACGCCGTCCTCAACAACGCCGACCGCAAGGGCGGCCACTGGCTGCCCGCCGCCGACGGCCGGATCTACGGCATCGACCACGGCGTCACCTTCCACCCCGACCCGAAACTGCGCACCCTGCTCTGGGGCTGGGCCGAACAGCCGCTCACCGCCGAGGCGCTCGACGTGCTGGCGAAGCTCGCCGCCGACCTCGACGGCCCGCTCGGCGAACGGCTGCGCCCGCACCTGACGGCCGGTGAGCTCGACGCGCTGAAGGCCCGGACGGCCGCGCTGCGCACCTCCGGACGGCACCCGCTGCCGTCACGGGAGTGGCCTTCTATTCCCTGGCCGCCGGTCTGATACCGATCCGAAACCGAGGACGAACGGATTCCGGCCGATCGCGTCCGTAGGTTGGTCTTTCAAATGATCGCAAGGTTAGAGTCGGTCCCATGCATGCCTGGCCCGCCTCCGAGGTTCCCGCCCTGCCCGGTCAGGGGCTTCCCCTGCGCATCCACGACACCGCCACGAGCAGTGTCCGAGAGGTCGTGCCCACCGGCCCGACCGCCCGGCTCTACGTCTGCGGCATCACCCCCTACGACGCGACCCACCTGGGCCACGCAGCCACCTACAACGCCTTCGACCTCGTCCAGCGGGTCTGGAAGGACGGCGGGTACGACGTCGTCTACGTCCAGAACGTCACCGACGTCGACGACCCGCTGCTGGAGCGCGCCGTCGCCACCGGCCAGGACTGGACCGCCCTCGCCGAGCGCGAGACCGCGCTGTTCCGCGAGGACATGACCGCGCTGCGGATGCTCCCGCCCGCGCACTACATCGGCGCCGTCGAGTCCATCCCGTGGATCGTCCCGCTGGTGCAGCGCCTGCTCGCCTCCGGCGCCGCCTACGAGCTCGACGGCGACGTCTACTTCTCCGTCGAGTCCGACCCGCGCTTCGGCGAGGTCTCCCGCCTCACCCGCGAACAGATGCTCCCGGTCTTCGCCGAACGCGGCGGCGACCCCGAGCGCCCCGGAAAGAAGAACCCGCTCGACGCCCTGCTCTGGCTCTCGGCCCGCCCCGGCGAACCCGCCTGGGAGACCGAACTCGGCCACGGCCGCCCCGGCTGGCACATCGAGTGCGTGGCGATCGCCCTGCAGTTCCTCGGCATGGACTTCGACATCCAGGGCGGCGGCAGCGACCTGTCCTTCCCGCACCACGAGATGGGCGCCTCCCACGCCCAGGTCGCCCTCGGCGAGCACCCCTACGCCCGCGCGTACGTGCACGCCGGCATGGTCGGCCTGGACGGGCACAAGATGTCCAAGTCCCGCGGCAACCTGGTCTTCGTCTCGGCCCTGCGCCGCGACGGCATCGACCCCGCCGCGATCCGGCTCGCCCTCCTCGCCCACCACTACCGCAGCGACTGGGAGTGGACGGCCGCCGACCTCGACACCGCCCTCACCCGCCTCGCCACCTGGCGCTCCGCGGTCTCCCGCCCCGACGGCCCGCCCGCCGAGGCCCTCCTCGCCGAGGTCCGCACCGCCCTCGCCGACGACCTCGACGCCCCGGCGGCCCTCGCCGCCGTCGACCGCTGGGCCGCCACGGCCCGCACCGAGGGCGGCCAGGACACCGGCGCCCCGGGCCTCGTCTCCCGCACCGTCGACGCCCTCCTGGGCGTGGCCCTCTAACCCCCCGCCCGGACCCTCGCGCCCCGCCAGGGGCGCGGGGGTCCGGGCGAGCAACCAGGCACCCACAGCACACAGCAAGACCGGCCCCGGGAGAGCACCATCCTCCCGGGGCCGGTCCACACTGCGGGCTCGCGCCGCTGCGCCTACTCCTCGTCCTCGTCCTTCGGCCGCTCCGTCGCGTGCCCGGTGATCGGCTTCTCGCCCTTCGGCCCCTGGTTCTCGCGCCGCCGCAGGTACCGCTCGAACTCCCGGGCGATCGCGTCCCCCGAGGCCTCCGGCAGTTCCGCGGTGTCCTGCGCCTCCTCCAACTGCTGGACGTACTCCGCGACTTCGGAGTCCTCCGCGGCGAGCTGGTCGACCCCGAGCTGCCAGGCCCTGGCGTCGTCGGCGAGCTCGCCCGGCGGGATGCGCAGGTCGAGCAGGTCCTCGACCTTGTTGATCAGGGCGAGGGTGGCCTTGGGGTTGGGCGGCTGGGAGACGTAGTGCGGGACGGCGGCCCAGAAGGTCACCGCGGGGACGCCGGCGTGCGCGCAGGCCTCCTGGAGGACGCCCACGATGCCCGTCGGGCCCTCGTACCGGCTCTCCTCCAGGTCGAGCGAGCGGGCCAGCGCCGGGTCGGAGGTGACGCCGGAGACCGGGACGGGCCGGGTGTGCGGGGCGTCGCCGAGCAGCGCGCCCAGGATCACCACCAGTTCGACGCCCAACTCGTGCGCGAAGCCCAGCAGTTCGTTGCAGTAGGAGCGCCAGCGCATGCTGGGCTCGATGCCGCGGACGAGCACCAGGTCGCGCGGCTTGGGCTCGGTGACCCGGACCACCGACAGCCGGGTGGTGGGCCAGGTGATCCGGCGGACTCCGCCGTCGAGCCAGATGGTGGGCCGGTTGACCTGGAAGTCGTAGTAGTCCTCGGCGTCGAGCGCGGCGAACACCTTGCCGCCCCAGGTCTCGTCGAGGTGCCCGAGTGCGGCGGAGGCCGCGTCGCCGGCGTCGTTCCAGCCCTCGAAGGCGCAGATCATCACCGGGTCGATCAACTCGGGAAGGTCTTCCAGCTCGATCACCCGGCATCTCCCTCCGTCAGTGGCGGGGGCAACTGCCGCCCCCGTGGTCCCTTACTGCCCAGCCTACGGGCATTGAATGCCCCCGTGGGCCGGGTGAGGTGCCCAAGCGTAGTGGCGTCGGCCGACGACCCGGCCCGGTCCGCCCCGACCCGCGCCCGACCCGCGCCCGCGGTGCGCCCGACCCGCTCCCGCGGCGCGTCCGTTCGCGATTCGAACCCGGAACCAGCAGGCTGTTCCGGGGGATTCGTCACCTTTACGAGCTTTGTCAGCATCGTTCGGTCTGCGAGGAGAGCAGGACATGAAGGCAGCCGTCGTCCGGGACTTCACCAAGCCGCTGGAGATCGAGGAGCGGGAGGTGCCGACCCCGGAGCCGCACCAGGTGCTGGTGCGGATCGAGTGTTCGGGCCTGTGCCACACCGACATCCACGCCGCGCACGGGGACTGGCCGGTCAAGCCGTCCCCGCCGTTCGTGCCCGGCCACGAGGGCGTCGGGATCGTGGAGGCGGCCGGGGCGGACGTCCGGCACGTGCAGGTCGGCGAGCGGGTGGCGATCCCGTGGCTGGCCGACGCCTGCGGCCGGTGCGACCACTGCGTGACCGGCTGGGAGACGCTGTGCCTGAGCCAGCACAACTCCGGCTACTCGGTGGACGGCGCGTACGCGCAGTACGCGCTGGCGCACGGCGACTACGTCGTCCCGGTGCCGGACGGGGTGGACCCGATGGACGCCGCCCCGCTGTCCTGCGCGGGCGTCACCACGTACAAGGCGGTGAAGCTCTCCGGCGCCCGGCCCGGCACCCGGGTGCTGATCTCCGGGATCGGCGGCCTCGGCCACCTGGCGCTCCAGTACGCGCGGATCTTCGGCGCCGAGACGGTCGCCGTCGACATCACCGACGACAAGCTGAAGCTGGCGAAGGAGCTCGGCGCCGACCACGTGATCGACGCCCGCACCCAGGACGTCGCGCACGAGGTCGGCAAGCTCGGCGGCGCGGACGCGGCGGTCTCGCTGGCGGTCTCCAACGCCTCCTTCCGGGCCGCCTACGACTCGCTGCGCCGCGGCGGCACGCTCGTCCTGGTCGCGCTGCCCGCGGAGGGCGAGCTGACCCTGCCGGTGTTCGACACGGTGCTGAACGGGACGAAGGTGATCGGCTCGATCGTCGGCACCCGGCAGGACCTGGCGGAGGTGTTCCGGCTGCACCGGCTGGGCCGGACGAAGGTGATCCGGGAGACCCGCAAGCTGGAGGAGGTCAACGCCTGCTTCGAGGAGGTGCTCGCGGGCAGGGTCTCGGCCCGACTGGTGTTCGACATGCGCTGACCCCGCAAGGCGGCGGCGCGGGCGGAGGACGGAACCGACCGGTTCCGTCCTCTTCTGCAAATCCACGCAAGCGGCTTGCGTTTTCTGTCGTACACTCGGCACATGACACGACGACTCGCCGAGGTGGCGAAGAAGGTCGGGGTCAGCGAGGCGACCGTCAGCCGGGTGCTGAACGAGAAGCCCGGTGTCTCCGAAGCGACCAGGGCGGCCGTGCTCACCGCCCTCGACGTGCTCGGCTACGAGCGGCCCACCCAGTTGCGGGGGGAGCGCGCCCGGCTGATCGGGCTGGTCCTGCCGGAGCTGGGCAACCCGATCTTCCCGGCGTTCGCCGAGGCGGTGGGCGGCGCGCTGGCCGGCCAGGGCTTCACGCCCGTGCTGTGCACCCAGACCGCGGGCGGGGTCTCCGAGGCCGACTACGTCGACCTGCTGCTGGAGCAGCACGTCTCCGGCGTGGTGTTCTTCGGCGGCCTCTACGCCCAGGGCGACGCCCCGCACGACCACTACCAGCGCCTCGCCGAGCGCAGCCTGCCGACGGTGCTGCTGAACGCGGCGATCGAGCACCTGGACTTCCCCCGGGTGTCCTGCGACGACGCGGTGGCGATCGAGCAGGCCTTCGGCCACCTGCGCCAGCTCGGGCACACGAAGATCGGCCTGGTGCTGGGCCCGCTGGACCACATGCCCTCGCAGCGCAAGCTGGCCGCGGCCCGGGCCGTGGTGGCCAAGCTGGGCCTGGAGCTGCCGGACGAGCACGTCGAGCGGGCGCTGTTCAGCCTGGAGGGCGGCCAGGCGGCCACCACCCGGCTGCTGCGCCAGGGCGTCACCGGCGTGGTCTGCGCGAGCGACCCGCTGGCGCTGGGCGCGGTGCGCGCGGTGCGCCGGGCCGGGCTCGCGGTGCCGGACGACGTCTCGGTGGTCGGGTACGACGACTCCTCCTTCATGATGTGCACCGACCCGCCGCTGACCACGGTCCGGCAGCCGATCGAGGCGATGGGCCGCGCGGTGGTCGACCTGCTGGTCGGCGAGATCGCCGGTGTCCGGGTCACCCACGACGAGCTGCTGTTCGAGCCCGAGCTGGTGGTGCGCGGTTCGACCGCGCCGGCCCGGGAGCGGAGCTGACCAGCAGCAGGTAGCAGGCCCCTGGCGGGGCGCCACGACGAGACCGCCGAGCGGGCGGGCACTTCGGTGCCCGCCCGCTTTTCGTATGCGCACGCTTGCACCGATCCGTTGACATGTTCGTAGCCCCGCTGTAACTCTTGGCTGCCATCACGCAAAAGATGGACAGAAGATTGTCATCTTCTCGACCTTGTGAAGGGACGTCATGAGATCGAAGCGCATAACCGCGAGGCTGACGGCGTCGTCGGCCACGCTGGGAATGCTCCTGCTCGCCGGGCCCCTCCTCCCGGCGGCACAGGCGGCCGGAGGGCCGAACCTGGCGCTCGGCAAGACCGTCACCGCCTCCAGCACCAACGGCACCTTCGGTGCGGCCAACGTCAACGACGGCAACCAGGACAGCTACTGGGAGTCCAACGGCATCTCCTCCGCGCAGTGGGTCCAGGTCGACCTGGGCTCGGCGGCCTCCATCGACACGGTGGTGCTGAAGGTCCCCTCCTCCTGGGGCGCCCGGACCGAGACGCTCAGCGTGCTCGGCTCCACCGACGGCACCAACTTCTCCACCATCACCTCCTCGGCGAACTACACCTTCGACCCGGCCTCCGGCGACAGGGCGACGATCTCCTTCGGGGCCACCACCGCCCGCTACGTGCGGGTCAGCATCACCGCCAACACCGGCTGGCAGGCCGCCCAGGTCTCCGAACTGGAGGTCTACGGCACCACCTCCGCCTCGGCGAACCTGCTGGCCGGGCGCAGCTTCACCGCCAGCGGCTACTCGCAGAACTACACGGCGGGCAACGTCGGCGACGGCAACCAGGCCACCTACTGGGAGAGCGCCAACAACGCCTTCCCGCAGTGGGTCCAGGGCGACCTGGGCTCGGCCGTCCCGGTCAACAAGCTGGTGCTGAAGCTGCCGGCCGGCTGGGAGAAGCGGACCGAGACGCTCAAGGTCCAGGGCTCCGCCGACGGCAGCAACTTCACCGACCTGGTGGCCTCCGCCGGCTACGCGTTCGACCCGGCGGCGGGCAACACGGTGACCGTCAACCTGGCGACCACCACCACCCGCTACCTGCGGCTGACCTTCACCGGCAACACCGCCTGGCCGGCCGGCCAGCTCTCCGAGTTCGAGGCGTACGGCCCGACCTCCGGCGACACCCAGGCGCCCAGCGCCCCGGCGAACCTGGCGTACACCTCGCCCGCGGCCGGGCAGGTCAAGCTGACCTGGGGCGCGGCGAGCGACAACACCGGCGTCACCGGCTACGACGTGTACGCCAACGGCGCGCTGCTGACCTCGGTGTCCGGCAGCACCCTGTCGTACACCGACAGCCGCTCCGACAGCGAGACGGTGTCGTACTACGTGAAGGCGAAGGACGCGGCGGGCAACCAGTCCGCGGCCTCCAACACCGTCACCCGCACCGGCCAGTCCGGCGACACCCAGGCGCCCAGCGCCCCGGCGAACCTGGCGTACACCTCGCCCGCGGCCGGGCAGGTCAAGCTGACCTGGGGGGCGTCCAGCGACAACACCGGCGTCACCGGCTACGACGTGTACGCCAACGGCGCGCTGCGCGGCAGCGTCGGCGGCAGCACCCTGACGTACACCGACAGCCAGCCGGACACCGCGACCGTCTCGTACTACGTGAAGGCGAAGGACGCGGCGGGCAACACCTCCGCGGCCTCCAACACCGTGGTGCGCACCGGCAGCGGCGGCGGGACGGGCACCAACCTGGCGGCGGGCAAGCCGATCACGGCCTCGTCCTCGGTGTTCACCTTCGTGGCGACCAACGCCAACGACAACGACACCGCCACCTACTGGGAGGGCGCGGCGGGCAGCTACCCGAGCACCCTCGCGGTGAAGCTGGGCGCGAACGCCACCACCAGCGCGGTGGTCGTCAAGCTCAACCCGGCCTCGGCGTGGGGCGCCCGCACCCAGACCATCGAGGTGCAGGGCCGCGAGCAGAGCGCGAGCGGCTTCAGCACGATCGTCCCGGCGCAGAGCTACGGCTTCGACCCGGCGAGCGGCAACACCGTCACCATCCCGGTGTCCGCGACCGTCGCCGACGTGCAGCTGAAGTTCACCGCCAACTCCGGCTCCAGCGGCGCCCAGGCCGCCGAGTTCCAGGTGATCGGCGTCCCGGCCCCCAACCCGGACCTGGCCGTCACCTCGGTGAGCAGCAACCCGGCCACCCCGGTGGAGACCGACACCCCGACCCTGTCGGCCGTGGTGAAGAACTCCGGCACCAACCCCTCCGGTGCCACCTCGGTCAACTTCTACCTGGGGGCGACCAAGGTCGGCTCGGCCGGTGTCGGCGCCCTCGCGGCCGGTGCCTCCACCACCGTCTCCGCGCAGGTCCCGGCGCAGAACGCGGGCAGCTACCAGCTGACCGCGAAGGTCGACGAGGACAACAAGGTCGTCGAGCAGGACGAGACCAACAACTCGTTCACCGCCGCGAACGCCCTGACGGTCAACCAGGTCGCCTCCTCCGACCTGGTCGCCGCCCCGTCCACCTGGTCGCCCTCCAACCCGGCCGACGGCAGCGCGGTGAACTTCACCGTCGCGGTCAAGAACCAGGGCACCGTCGCCAGCGCCTCCGGCAGCCACGGCATCACCGTGACCGTCGCGGACGCCACCACCGGCGCCGTGCTGAAGACCCTGACCGGCGCGTACAGCGGCACGCTCGCCCCCGGCGCCACCAGCAGCCCCGTCTCGCTGGGCAGCTGGACCGCCGCCAACGGCCGCTACACGATCAGGACGGTCATCGCCAACGACGGCAACGAGCTGCCCGTCAAGCAGGCCAACAACACCACCAGCCAGTCGCTGTACGTCGGCCGCGGCGCCAACATGCCGTTCGACAACTACGAGGCCGAGGACGGCGTGCTCGGCGGCGGCGCCCAGCTGGTCGGCCCCAACCGCACCATCGGCGACGTGGCGGGCGAGGCCTCCGGCCGCAAGGCCGTCACCCTCAACTCGACCGGCTCCTCGGTGGAGTTCACCACCAAGGCGGCGACCAACACCCTGGTCACCCGGTTCTCCATCCCGGACGCGGCGGGCGGCGACGGCACCAGCGCCACCCTGAACGTCTACGTGGACGGCACCTTCCTCAAGTCGATCGACCTGTCCTCCAAGTACGCCTGGCTGTACGGCTCGGAGACCAGCCCCGGCAACGCCCCGAGCGCGGGCAGCCCGCGGCACATCTACGACGAGGCCAACGTCCTGCTGGGCACCACCGTCCCGGCCGGGCACAAGATCAAGCTGCAGAAGGACGCGGCGAACACCTCGCAGTACGCGATCGACTTCGTCAGCCTGGAGCAGGCCACCCAGGTCGCCAACCCGGACCCGGCGAAGTACGTCGTCCCGACCGGCTTCGCGCACCAGGACGTGCAGAACGCCCTGGACAAGGTCCGGATGGACACCACCGGCACCCTGGTCGGCGTCTACCTCCCGGTCGGCGACTACCAGACCGCGAGCAAGTTCCAGGTCTACGGCAAGCCGGTGAAGGTCGTCGGTGCGGGCCCGTGGTTCACCCGCTTCTACGCCCCCACCAGCCAGTCCAACACCGACGTCGGCTTCCGGGCCGAGGCCACCGCCAACGGCTCGACCTTCAGCGGGTTCGCCTACTTCGGCAACTACACCTCGCGGATCGACGGCCCCGGCAAGGTGTTCGACTTCTCCAACGTCGCGAACACCACGATCGACAACATCTGGACCGAGCACATGGTCTGCATGTACTGGGGTGCCAACACGGACTTCATGACGATCACCAACTCGCGGATCCGGGACACCTTCGCCGACGGCATCAACATGACCAACGGCTCGACCGACAACCTGGTCTCCAACAACGAGGCCCGGGCCACCGGCGACGACTCCTTCGCCCTGTTCTCCGCGATCGACGCGGGCGGCGCGGACGAGAAGAACAACGTGTTCCAGAACCTCACGTCGATCCTGACCTGGCGCGCGGCGGGCGTCGCGGTGTACGGCGGCTACGCCAACACCTTCCGCAACATCTACATCGCGGACACCCTCTGCTACTCGGGCATCACCATCTCCTCGCTGGACTTCGGCTACCCGATGAACGGCTTCGGGGCCTCGCCCACCACCAACCTGCAGAACATCTCGCTGGTCCGGGCGGGCGGCCACTTCTGGGGCCAGCAGGTCTTCCCGGCGATCTGGGTGTTCTCCGCCTCCAAGGTGTTCCAGGGCATCCGGGTGAGCGACGTGGACATCGTCGACCCGACCTACAGCGGCATCATGTTCCAGACCAACTACTCGGGCGGCCAGCCGCAGAACCCGATCACCGACACCGTCTTCACCAACGTGTCGATCACCGGGGCGCAGAAGAGCGGTGACGCCTTCGACGCCAAGTCCGGGTACGGCATCTGGGCCAACGAGATGCCGGAGGCGGGCCAGGGCCCGGCGGTCGGCAGCGTCACCTTCAACCACCTGACCACGAGCAACAACTACAAGGACATCCAGAACACCACCTCGACGATGCACATCACCGTCAACCCGTAGCACCCCGCACGCGGGAAGGGCGGGCGCCCCGGGCGCCCGCCCTCTTCGTCGTGCCCGGCGGCGCCCTCAGGGCCGCTGCGGGGCCGGGCCGGTGGACGCCCGGACGACCAGCTCCGGCTCGAACAGCAGCTCGCCGGGCGCGGTCGGGGCGCCGTCGATCCGGCCGACCAGCAGCGAGACCGCGGCCCGGCCGATCGCCTCGATCGGCTGGCGGACGGTGGTCAACGGCGGCCGGGTGCAGTTGATGAAGGGCGAGTCGTCGAAGCCGATCACCGACAGGTCGCCGGGGACGTCCAGCCCGGCCCGCCGGGCCGCCCGGACGACCCCCAGGGCGAGCGGGTCGCTGGCGCAGATCACCCCGGTCACGCCGGACTCCAGGAGCCGCCCGGCGGCCGCCTGGCCGCCCTCCAGGCCGAACATGGTGTGCGCCACCCACCCGGGGTGCGGCTCGCGCCCGCGCAGGGCGTACTGCTGGACGAAGGCGGCCAGCTTGCGGCGGGACGGGACGTGGTCCTCGGGCCCGACCAGCAGCCCGATCCGCTCGTGCCCCAGCGCGGCCAGGTGGGCGTACGCCTGGGCCACCGCGGCCGCGTCGTCGGTGGAGACCTGCGGGAAGCCCAGCTCCTCCACCGAGGCGTTCAGCAGCACCACCGGGACGCCGCGCTCGCGCAGCTGGGCGAAGTGCTCGTGCGAGGCGTCCGCCTGGGCGCAGTGGCCGCCCGCGAAGACCACCCCGGAGACCTGCTGGTCGAGCAGCACGCCGACGTGGCTGGCCTCGCCGAGGCCCGCGGTGCGGGTGCACAGCAGCGGGGTGAAGCCGCCCTGGGCGAGCGCGCCGCCCACCACCTCCGCCAGCGCCGGGAAGATCGGGTTCTGCAGCTCGGGCAGCACCAGGCCGATGAGCCGGGCGCGCTCGCCGCGCAGCCGGCTCGGCCGTTCGTAGCCCAGCACGTCCAGGGCGGTGAGGACGGCGATCCGGGTGGCGGCGCCGACGCCCGGTCTGCCGTTCAGGACCCGGCTGACCGTGGCCTCACTGACTCCGACGTGCTTCGCGACCACGGAAAGCTTGCTCTTCATGCGCAAAAGTAGAACAGAATCAAGTAAGAACCGGCAAGCAAGCCCGCAAGCGGGC
This sequence comes from Kitasatospora phosalacinea, assembly GCF_000717185.1. GTDB lineage: Bacteria > Actinomycetota > Actinomycetes > Streptomycetales > Streptomycetaceae > Kitasatospora > Kitasatospora phosalacinea_A. Next base: position 121,047 of record NZ_JNYE01000016.1, read on the forward strand.
TGAAGTCGCACTTTGCGCCCCAGGGCGGGGAGGGCGGGGAGTCGCGCAGCCGTCGATGCACAGTCGTAACTTTTCACTTTCTCGTCAACCTCTTGCGTGACGAGGTTCAAGGACCTACGTTCCTCACACGTCGGCTTTCGCCCGGCCCCACCCGAAACCTCTCCCACCCATGGGGTACATGATGCTGAACAGATCGAGCCGGATGGCCGCTCTCGCTCTCGCCGCGGGCCTGCTGCTGAGCACCGCCGCGTGCAGCAGCGACTCCTCCGGCAACAGCAACGACGCCGCGGCCGGCGTCGCGGACGGCAAGCCGCTCGACCCGAACGCGACCGTCACCATCTCCATCGACTGCGCCCCGGGTGCGGACCAGGCGGCGGGCAAGGCCAACTACGCCGACGACCTGGCGCTCTTCAAGACCAAGTACCCGAACGTCACCATCAACGCGAAGCCGTACGTCGGCCAGTGCGAGGTCCCGGCCCAGCAGACCGCGCAGTACAAGGCGCACGACGAGACCGGCGCGTTCCACGCCTACTTCACCGACCGCGACGCCACCCTGAACTCCGGCGACGCGCAGGACATCACCAAGTACGTCAACGACGAGACGCTGCCCGGCTTCTCCTCGATGCTGCCGTCCGTCAAGGACAACATGACGGTGGACGGCAAGGTCTACGCCCTGCCGATCAACTACTACACCACCGGCCTGATCTACAACCGCGACCTGTTCAAGCAGGCCGGCCTCGACCCCGACAAGCCGCCGACCACCTGGGACGAGGTGCAGGCCGCCGCCAAGAAGATCTCCGCCCTCGGCAACGGCATCACCGGCTACCAGGACTACTCCGGCGGCAACACCGGCGGCTGGCACTTCACCTCCGAGCTCTACAGCCTCGGCGGCAAGATGGTCACCGACGACGGCAAGAAGGCCGCCTTCAACTCGCCCGAGGGCAAGCAGGTCCTCAAGCGCCTGCACGACATGCGCTTCACCGACCAGAGCATCGGCGCCACCCCGATCACCCAGTGGGCCGACGCCTTCCCGCCGCTGGCCACCGGCAAGGTCGGCATGTTCCTCGGCGCCCCCGACGTCATCAAGCACCTGATCGAGGTCCTCGGCGCCGACGCCAAGGCGTACGGCCTCGGCCCGATGCCGGGCGCCACCGGCCCGGGCAACAGCCTCGGCGGCGGCGACCTGTACTACATCAAGAAGGGCCAGACCCCGAACCAGATCAAGGCCGAGATCGCCTGGATCAACTTCCAGTACCAGACCCCGGACGCCGGCCAGTTCAACTTCGCCCGCGCCAAGACCCTCGCGGGCAGCAGCAAGGACCCGGTCGCGATCGCCGTCCCGCAGCCGTACTTCTGGTCCGCGGACTCGCCGCAGATCAAGGCCATCACCGAGTCGCTGAAGACCAACGGCAACCTGCCGCTGTCCAACTACGACCCGTACGTCAAGAACCCCACCAAGTCGATCACCGAGCCGCCGGCCGCCCAGCAGCTCTACAAGATCCTCGACACCGCGATGTCCGCCGCGATGACCGACCCCGGCGCGAACATCGACAGCCTCCTCGCCACCGCCGAGTCCCAGGCCAACCAGATCCTGGCCAACCAGTAACCGGTGCCGCCGGCCGGACCGCGCCCTCCCCGCGGTCCGGCCGGCGGCCGGACCCCTGACGAGGAGTCACCACCCATGACCACCACACTGACCCGCGGGCGGCCCGGAGCCGAAGAGGCCCGCACCCGCGCCCCGCAGGCGGGCGGCCACCTGCGCCGCGCCCTCGCCCGGAACCTCCGCGCCCACGCCTTCCTGATCGGCGCGCTGCTCTGCTTCGCGCTGTTCACCTGGTACCCGATGGTCCGTGAGATCGTCATGTCGTTCCAGAAGGTCCGCTACGGCGAGACCCACTGGGTCGGGCTCGACAACTTCCGGCAGATCTTCGCCGACCCGGAGTTCTGGCCCGCCTGGCGCAACACCCTCGAGTTCACCGGCATCGCCCTGTTCTTCGGCTTCGTGGCGCCGTTCGTCACCGCCATCGTGATCAACGAGTTCCGGCACGCCCAGAGCTACCTGCGGATCCTGGTCTACCTGCCCGTGATGCTGCCCCCGGTCGCGGGCATCCTGCTGTTCAAGTACTTCATGGACCCCGGCTACGGCCTGTTCAACCAGATCCTGGAGTTCCTGCACCTGCCCACCTCGTCCTGGCTGGCCTCGCAGGACACCGCGATGTTCTCCCTGGTGATCGTCTCCACCTGGGCCAACATGGGCAGCGCCACCCTGGTCTACCTGGCCGCCCTGCAGAGCATCCCCGGCGAGCTCTACGAGGCCGCCGAACTCGACGGCGCCGGCCTGCTGCGCCGCGTCTGGCACGTCACCGTGCCGCAGACCCGCCTGATCCTCTCCCTGATGCTGATGCTGCAGGTGGTCGCCACCATGCAGATGTTCACCGAGTCCTTCGTCCTCACCGGCGGCGGACCGCAGGGATCGACCACCACCGTGGTCTACATGCTCTACAACTACGCGTTCAACTTCGACAAGTTCAACACCGCGGCCGCACTGGGCGTCGTCCTGCTGCTGGTACTCGGCGCCTTCTCGGCCCTCTACCTGTGGCTGGAGCGCCGGGGCGGGGAGGAGTGACGATGAGCAAGCCCGTCCACAGCGGAACCCGCACCCTGATCTCCCCGGTCCGGCTCAACCAGCCCGGCGGCCGCCGGATCTACCGGATCGTGCTCGGCACCACCCTGGTCGTCTCCACGGTCGTCTTCATCGGCCCGCTCTACTGGATGGCCACCGGCGGCTTCAAGTCCTCCCAGGAACTGGTCCGGACCCCGCCGACGCTCGTCCCCGAGCACCCCAGCACGCACGCCTTCACCGAGGCCTGGGACCGGCTCGGCATGGGCCAGCTGCTGCTGAACACCGTCGTGTACGCGGGCGGCGCCCTGCTGCTGCAACTGATCTTCTGCGTCGCCGCCGCGTACTCGCTCTCCAAGCTGCGCCCGATCTTCGGCAACGTGATCCTCGGCATGATGCTGGCCTCGATGATGATCCCGGCTGCCGCCCTGGTGATCCCGCAGTACCTGACGGTGCTCGACCTGCCGCTGGTCCACCTGAACCTGATGAACACCCCCTGGGTGATCTGGCTGCCCACCGTGGCCAACGCGTTCAACGTCTTCCTGCTCAAGCGGTTCTTCGACTCGATCCCCAACGAGCTGCTCGACGCGGCCTCCATCGACGGGGCGGGCCCGCTGCGCACGCTCTGGTCGGTGGTCCTGCCGCTGTCGCGGCCGATCCTCGGCGTGGTGTCGATCTTCGGCCTGGTCGCGGTCTGGAAGGACTTCCTGTGGCCGCTGATCACCGTGCCCGAGCACGAGACGCTCAACGTCGGCGTCAACACCGCGGCCACCTCGATGCCGCAGAACACCCTGATCGCGGGCCTGTTCCTGGCCTCGATCCCGACCATCGCCCTGTTCCTGGTCTTCCAGCGCAACATCATGGCCGGCCTCACCGCGGGCAGCCTCAAGGGCTGAGGCCCGCACCGGCGAGCCCCAGGTCCAACAACTTCTGAAAGGAAACCCTGACCGTGTCAGAGCAGTGGTGGCGGAACGCGGCGATCTACCAGGTGTACCCGCGCAGTTTCGCCGACGGCAACGGCGACGGCATCGGGGACCTCGCCGGAGTGCGGGCGAAGCTGCCGTACCTCGCCGAACTCGGCGTGGACGCCATCTGGTTCAACCCCTGGTACCCATCCCCGATGGCCGACGGCGGCTACGACGTCGCCGACTACCGGGACGTCGACCCGGTGTTCGGCACCCTCCAGGACGCCGAGAAGCTGATCGCCGAAGCGGGCGAGCACGGCATCCGCACCATCGTGGACATCGTCCCCAACCACGTGTCCGACCGGCACCCGTGGTTCCGGGCCGCCCTGGCGGCCGCCCCCGGCAGCCCCGAACGGGAGCTGTTCCACTTCCGCGAGGGCCGCGGCGAGCACGGCGAACTGCCGCCCAACAACTGGAAGTCGGAGTTCGGCGGCTGCCCCTGGACCCGGATCGACGACGGCCAGTGGTACCTCCACCTGTTCGCCGCCGCCCAGCCCGACCTGAACTGGGACCACCCGCAGGTCCGCCGCGAGCACGAGGAGATCCTCCGGTTCTGGTTCGACCGCGGCGCGGCCGGCGTCCGGATCGACTCGGCCGGCCTGCTCGCCAAGGACGCGGCCCTGCCCGACCTCGTCCCCGGTGCCCACCCGCACCCCTACCTCGACCGCGACGACCTGCACGACATCTACCGCTCCTGGCGGGCCATCGCCGACTCCTACGAGCACCCGCGCGTCCTGATCGGCGAGATCTGGGTGCCCGACACCGAACGCTTCGCCCGCTACCTGCGCCCGGACGAGATGCACACCGCGTTCAACTTCGACTTCCTGGCCCGCCCCTGGGACGCCGGGCAGCTGCGCGAGTCGATCGACGCCACCCTCGCCGCGCACGCCCCCGTCGGCGCCCCCGCCACCTGGGTGCTCTGCAACCACGACGTCACCCGCACCGTCACCCGCTACGGCCGCACCGACACCCGCTTCGCCTTCGACGCCAAGGCCTTCGGCACCCCCACCGACCTCGCCCTCGGCCTGCGCCGGGCCCGGGCCGCCGCCCTGCTCACGCTGGCCCTGCCCGGCTCCCTCTACCTCTACCAGGGCGAGGAGCTCGGCCTGCCCGAGGTCGAGGACCTGCCGCTGGACCGGCTCCAGGACCCGATGCACTTCCGCTCCGGCGGCACCGACCCCGGCCGCGACGGCTGCCGCGTCCCGCTGCCCTGGACCGGCCTGGAGCAGCCCTTCGGCTTCTCCCCGGACGGCGCGAAGGAACCCTGGCTCCCGCAGCCCGCCGACTGGGCGCAGCTCACCGTCGCCGCCCAGAGCGGCGACCCGGACTCCATGCTGGAGCTCTACCGCGAGGCGCTGCGGATCCGCCGCACCGAACTGGCCGCCGCCCCCGCCGACCTGACCTGGCTGCCCGCCGCCCCGCACACCCTGCTCCTCACCCGCGGCACGACCGGCTTCGCCTGCGCCGTCAACCTCGGCCCCGAGCCCGTCGACCTCCCCGCGCACGACGCCCTGCTCCTCACCAGCGGGCCGCTGACCGACGGTCAGCTGCCCCCCGACACGGCCGCCTGGATCCGCCTGCCCTGACCCGGACGGACCCAGCAGCCCCGGGGCCGCCCCGCCCTCCCCCACAGGAGCGCGGCGCGGCCCCTCCCACATCCCACGAACGCCTTCCCCCCTACCCAAAGGGCAATTCCGCCCCTCACCCCCGGCCCCTCGCCCCCGGCCTCACGGCCCCTCGCCCTCGGCCTCACGGCCCCTCGCCCTCGGCCTCACGGCCCCTCGCCCTCGGCCTCACGGCCCCTCGCCCTCGGCCTCACGGCCTCACGGCCTCACGGCCTCACGGCCTCACGGCCTCACGGCCTCACGGCCTCACGGCCTCACGGCCTCACGGC
>NZ_JNYE01000017.1 GCF_000717185.1 Kitasatospora phosalacinea
GCCCCTCCCCGTCCCTCCCCGCCCCCGGCCCGACCCGGCGCTCACCGCCGCCGCGCCGACCCCCGGAAACCGTTTTGGCGTTCCCGCCCGGCATCCCATATGCTTCTCGACGTCCCCGAACGCCGGATGATCCGGCCGGAAGGGCCGCAAGCCCTCATCGTCTAGTGGCCCAGGACGCCGCCCTTTCAAGGCGGTAGCACGGGTTCGAATCCCGTTGGGGGTACGCAGTACCGTAGTAAGGTCCTGTGCGGAGCGATCCGCATGAGGTCCCGTGGAGCAGTTGGTTAGCTCGCCACCCTGTCAAGGTGGAGGTCGCGGGTTCAAGTCCCGTCGGGATCGCTCGTCTCGCAAGAGGCGGTGCAGTACGGCCAGGTAGCTCAGTTGGTACGAGCGTCCGCCTGAAAAGCGGAAGGTCGCCGGTTCGACCCCGGCCCTGGCCACATAGCCTGAACAGGCACGATGCCCTCGAAGCAGCTCGCTTCGGGGGCATTTTCGTGTCGTTTGACGCCAGCGGCACGGCGGACGGTCACCGCCCTCCCGCCGGAGCGAGTACTTGACGTACTTGACGTACTTGACAGCGGGACGCGATCCTGGTTCTCGGATGAGGAGGCTCCCAATGACAGCGGTCCACTACGAGAGCTACACCGAAGCCCGCGCACACTTGAAGGATCTGCTGGACGCAGCCGGACAGGGCCGGGTCGCGACCGTGCGCCGGGACACCGGGTACGCGGCGGTAGTCGACGCGGGGCGACTACGCCACGCACTCACGCTGCTGTGCCCGTCCAAGGCCGAGGTGGTCGCCGAGGGCGGCGGCTGGTCGGTGTTCTTCCCCGGCCTCCCGATCGCCGCGGACGGCGGCACGTTCGACGAGGCCATCGACGAAATGATCGACGCGCTCCGCGAGTACGCGGAGGACTGGCAGGACCGACTCCTGAGCGCTCCGAACCACCGTGACAACTGGGGCCTGGTCCAGCTGATCGGTCTCAGTGACGACGCGCAGCTCCGCGACTGGCTGCTCGGAGTCGCGAAGTGACCTGGCCTCAGCCGACCCGCGAACGACACGAGCAGTTCTGCAAGGTTGAAGGCTGGGACCGCGTACGTGACGCCCGCGGCCGCACCGGCACCCATCACATCACCTATGAGTTCGGGCTCCCCGATGGGCGGATCCTGCGTACTCGGGTATCGCATCCGGTCGACCGCACCGCGTACGGCGCGAGCATGTGGGCGCATGTCCTCCGCGATCAGCTCGACGTGACGGAGGATGTCTTCTGGCCGTGCGTCCTGGACGGCCAGCTCCCCGATCGAGGCGCGCCTGAGCCACCACGCGAGGCGCTTCCCGTGGATCTGGTCTTCATGCTGATCAACCGCGTCGGGCTCACCGAGGGCCAGGTCGCCGAGCTGGACAAGGCCCAGGCGATCGCGCGACTCCAGCAGTTCTGGACCGAGGGTCGCTGACTCCGGTTGCCGACTCGCCGCCTGGGTCGCTGTGTCTCTCAGTCGGCGAGTGGTACCTGCACTGGCTGGCCCAGGCCACCCGCGAGGCCCGCGGCCGCTGAGCCCCGCCCGCCCCGGGCGAGGCCGGCGGGGCGGGCAGGGCGGACGGGTCAGCCGACGGTGAAGTAGTAGGAGGTCATGCCCGTCCGGGCGCCGTCCTTGGTGACGCCCTGGACGTCCAGGGCGTACCAGCCGCTCGCGGGCGGGGTCCAGTCGATCTGCGCCTCGCCGCGGGGGCCGGCGGGCACGGTGACGGGCTGGCCCCAGTTGACGGAGTAGGTGTAGCTGACCAGGCCCTTGACCGTCGGGGTGAAGGCGAAGGTGCCGGGCACGCCCGCGCTGCCGCCGGTGCCGTTCTCGGGGTAGGTGGCCGAGGTGACGGTCGGGGCGGAGTCGGCGCCGTCGGCGCGCCACCAGTTCTGCTGGCTGACCCAGCCGTCGGCGCTGGTGGAGGTGACGAGCAGGCTGTCGCCGTCCGGGTCGTCCAGTGCGACCTTGAACTCGGCGATGCCGCTCGCGGAGGTCGGGACGACGGTGTCCGTCCAGTTCCGGCCGAGGTGCCGGACGCTGTAGCTGACCACGGGGCTGGCCGCCTGGAGGCCCGGGTCGGGGGTGATCTTGAAGGTCGCCTCCTTGCCGTACTGCGGCGAGTTGGAGACCTCGGTGACCGTCGGCGCGTTCCGCTTGACGGCGATGTAGTAGGTGGTGGGCCGGGAGGCGTTGAACGACCGGTCCAGGCTCTTCACCTGGAGGACCAGGTAGCCGGTGTCCTGCGGCGGGACGAGCTCGACCGTGGTCGGGCCGCCGAGGGAGTCGGCCCGGGCGAAGTAGGACGGGCTGGTGGTGTACGGGTCGTGGTACGTCGGGATGCCGTGGTCGCCGATCGTCGCGCCGCCCGCGATCGGGAACGTGCCCTCCCAGGTAAACGCGTACCCGGCGACGTCGTCCACGCCGTTGGCGCCGAGGGTGAGTTCGATCGGGGCGCCGCCCTGGTTCACCTGCCCGGAGGGGTAGTTGGACGAGCTGACGGTCGGTTCGGCGTCCGGGAAGGTGTCGTCGGTGACCACGTAGCAGGGCGCCGTCCAGTCCGAGGCGGCGCCGCTGTCCGGGTCCACGGTCCTGGCCTGCCAGGCGTAGGTCTCGCCGTCGCGCAGCGGGGCCCCGTAGCCGCCGAGGGTGGCGACCGCCTCGCTGCCCGCGTAGGCGTAGGGGCGCTCGGCGGTGACGAGCGCCGCGGGGTCGGACAGCGGCCAGGCCCGGTACTGCGCGGTGGCCCACATCGCGCCGGGGTCGGTGTTGCCCGGGATGCCCTCGACGGTGAGGCCGGCCCGCCCGGTGACGTACAGGGGCGCGGCCGGGTCGGTCGAGCAGGCCCGGTAGTCGTTGTACAGGTCGGTCGGCACGAGCGGGGCGCCGGTGGCCGCGTGCGCGGGCGCGACGACGGCGAGCAGCGCGAGGCCGGCGGCTGCGACCGGGGCGAAGGCCGCGCGGGCGCGGGCGGCCGTGGTTCTGTTCACGTGGTGTCCTCCCCTGGGGCCCTGCCGGTGGTGTTCGGGCGAGCACCACCCGGAGGGCGCGGGGAATGCTAGTGGACGCGAACGACCGGCCGCTCGGTTTAAATCGCAGCGGTGACGGGTGGTCACCGGACCGACCGGACAAGACCTAGCGGGACGTCTGCTCGATCAGGGCGGCGAGGCCGTCGAGGACCCGGGGGAGGCCGAACTCGTAGGCGTGGTCGGCGTTGTACGCGCCGCCCTGGGCCTGGCCGGCGGCGGCGCCGACGCGGGTGGCGACGGGATAGCGGGCGGGGTCGAGGACGCGGGCGAGGAGGTCGGCGTTGGCCTCCCACCACTGCTCGTCGTTCATGGCGCTGTCCTGCTGGGCGGCGCGTTCGTCGGCGGCCGTCCGGGCGCAGGTCTGGACGAAGCCGAGCAGGTGGGTGAGGGCGGCGTCGAGGCGGACGTCGTCGAGGCCGGTGCCTTCGAGGGCGCGGAGCTCGTACTCGTACTTGGCCATCAGGCCGGGGCCGAGCGGGGGGCGGGTGGTGGGGACGGCGGCGGTCCAGGGGTGGGCCGCGTAGAGGGCGCGGTTGTCGTCGGCGACGGCGGTGGCGCGGGCGCGCCAGCCCTGGTCGGCGGGGGTGCTGCGGGGCATCGCGGCGTAGAGGGTGTCGAGCATCAGGTCAAGGAGTTCGGCCTTGCCGGGGACGTAGGTGTAGAGGGCCATCGGGGAGAGGCCGAGCTCCTGGGCGACGCGGCGCATGGTGACGGCGTCCAGCCCTTCGGCGTCGGCGGTCCGGATCGCGACGGCGGCGATCTCGGCCGGCGAGTGGGCCTTCCGCGGTCCGCGGCGGCCCGCGGTCGGGGCGAGGGGGACGCCCCAGAGCAGGGCGAGGGTGTGCGCGGGGTCTCCGGCGCTGCTCCGGTTGCTGGCCATGCGCGGGATTCTCCCATGCAGAAATCTCCGTACCATGTATACTGTACGCCGTACAGAGATTCTGGTGCGACACGACCCGGGAGGACCCCGCCTTGAAGATCAACCGCTCCGCCGTGTCCCTGACCGTCGAGGACGTCGCGGCCTCCGCCGCCTTCTTCTCCGAGCACCTCGGCTTCCGGGAGGAGATGTCCGCCGACGGCTTCGTCTCGCTCGGCCACCCGGACGCCGGGATGAACGTGGTGCTGCTGCGCCGCGGCCTGGAGGTGCTGCCGGTCGGCTTCCGCGACCAGCACGCGGCCGGGCTGATCCTGGCCTTCACCGTGGACGACGCGGCCGGCACCGAGGCCCGGCTTAAGGAGGCCGGGGTCGAGATCACCATGCCGCTGCTGGACGAGCCGTGGGGCGAGCGGCTGTTCCAGGTCACCGACCCGAACGGGCTGGTGGTGCAGTTCGTCCAGTGGCTGACCCCCGAGGCCTGACGGGCACGGAGGCCTGACGGGCACGGAGGCCTGACGCACGACGCACGGTGCCCCCGGAGCGCGGTCCGCGAGGTCCGCTCCGGGGGCACCGTGGCATCCGCCGCGCGTCAGGCCTCCGCGCCCGTGCCCGCGCCCCCGCCCGCCGGGAGGGAGTCGGCGACCGCCCGCCGGGCGAACTCCACCAGGTGCGCGCGCAGGTCGGGCCGGGGGCCCGCGCCGAGGATCAGCCGGGACATCTGGGGCACCGCGCTGGGCCAGGCGGCCAGCGCGATCAGGCCGAGCAGGCAGGAGGCGACCTCCGGGGAGACCTCGGTGCCGAAGGTCTCGGCGAGCGCGGCGACCTTGCGCTCGTAGTGGGTGGCCCGGCGCTCCTCGTCGGGCAGGGCCTCGTCGCGGTAGTGCAGGCCCTCCCAGAGCGAGAGCCGGACCAGGACGGGGTTGGCCCGGTGGAAGTCGTAGACCCGGCCGACGTACTCGGCGGGGTCGTCGCCGGGGCGCAGCGGGACGGCTTCGGCGAGTTCGTCCAGGGCCTGGGAGACCACCTGGTCGAAGAGCTTCTGCTTGCTGCCGAAGTAGCCGTAGATGCGCTCCTTGTTGACGCCGGCCAGTTCCGCGATGCGGTCCACGCGGGCGCCCGCGATGCCGTGGGCGGCGAACTCCTCCCGGGCGGCGGCGAGGAGCCGCTGCTTGGTGGTGGCGGCGGTGGCGGTGGCGGTGGCGGCGGCCGGGTCCTGGGTCATGCGGCCAGCGTAGGGCGGAACGGGGCAGCTGCCAACCAACTGGATAGTTGACGTCCAACCAACCAGTTGGATACCTTCGAGCGACCGCACCGCACCGCCCTGCACCACACCGCACCCGCCCGCCCGACCGCCCCGACCGAACAGGACGTGCCCCGTGTCGATCGCCGCCCCCGAAGCCACCGCATCCGCCACCACCCCCGCCACCGCGTCCGCCGCCGCGCCGCCCGCCGCCCCCTCCGTGCACGTCCGCGCCCTGCTCACCTGGCTGGCCGTCTACCCGGCGATCACGCTGGCCCAGGTCCTGCTCGGCCCCCCGCTGGCGGGGCTGGCCGTGCCGCTGCGGGTGCTGGTGCTCACGGCGCTGGTCGTCCCGACCGCGGTCTACCTGCTGGTCCCGGGGCTGCTGCGGGCCCGGGCGGCACTGCTGCGTCCGCGCCGCCGGGGGCCGTCGGCGGAGCGGGTGGACGGCCACCCTTCCGGACGCGGGTCGCAGCCCCGCCCGGCCGGGCCCGGCCGGTAGCGTCGCGACCGCCCGAGGACGTCCGCGGGCGCGCCCACGAGCAGGAGGACCCGGTGTTCCGGATGCCCCGAGCCGCTGCCGCGGCCGCCGCGACGGCCCTGGTCGCCACCGTGCTGGGGGCGGCTCCGGCCGCCACCGCCGGTGCCCCGGCCGCCACCGCCGACACCCCGGACGGCGATCGACTGCAACGCCAATTCGCCTCCGCCGCAGCCGAGTTCGGCGTACCGGAGGACCTCCTGCTGGCGCTGGCCTACCAGCAGACCCGGTGGGAGTCGCACGGCGGCGCGCCCAGCACCACCGGCAACTACGGAGTGGCCGGGCTGACCCGGGTCGACCCGGCCGCCGTCCCGGCCGGTGCGGACGGCCCGCAGTTGCACACGCTGGACGCCGCCGCCGCGCTGGTCGGCCGCCCCGCCGGGGAGCTGGCGGCCGACCCGGCGCAGAACCTGCGCGGCGCCGCCGCGCTGCTGGCGCACTACCAGCGGGAGGCCGGCCGGGCGCCGGACGGCGACCCGGGCGCCTGGTACCCGGCGGTGGCCCGGTTCGGCGGGAACGCGCGCAGCCCGTTCGCCGACCGGGTGTTCGCGACCCTGCGCACCGGCGCCGAACGCACCACCGCCGACGGCCGCCACGTCCGCCTCGCCGCCTCCCCCGCCCTGCGCGTCGACCGGCCGGCCGAACCGCCCGCCGACACCACCGACACCGCCGAGCCCCGGGGCGCCGCGGCCGTCGCCGACTGCCCGGCCGGGCTGGACTGCGACTTCCGCCCGGCCGCGTACGCGCTGACCGACCCGAAGGACCCGACCTCGTACGGCAATTACACCGAGGCGAACCGTCCGGCCGACGGCCAGCGGATCCAGTACGTCGTGCTGCACGACACCGAGGGCGGCTACGACGGCTCGCTCGCCACCTTCCGCAACCCGAGCAGCCAGGCCAGCGCGCACTACCTGGTGCGCTCCTCGGACGGGCACGTGACGCAGCTGGTGGACAACGGGGACGTGGCCTGGCACGCCGGGAACAAGACCTTCAACATGCACGGCATCGGGATCGAGCACGAGGGCTACGCCTTCCCGAAGGACCGGCCGACCTGGTACTCGGAGCAGCTGTACCAGTCCTCCGCCGCGCTGGTGCGGCACCTGGCGGCGCGCTACGGCGTCCCGCTGGACCGGGAGCACGTCCTCGGGCACGACGACGTGCCGGGGCCGGTGCAGGCGAACGTCGCCGGGATGCACTGGGACCCGGGCACCTTCTGGGACTGGGCGCACTACCTGGAGCTGCTGGGCGCCCCGCTGCCCGGCCCGAGCGGGCCGCCCGCGGTCGGCGAGACGGTCGTGGTCTCCCCCGCGTTCGACACCAACCGCCCCCCGGTGAACGGAACTTCGGACCGTCCGGAGAACTTCGTCTACCTGCGCACCGGCCCGTCCCCGGACGCCCCGCTGCTGAACGGCGGCACCCGGGACGCCTCCGACTGGCGGGACAAGGCCGTCACCGGCGCCCGGTACGTGGTCGCGGAGGTCGCGGGCGACTGGACGGCGATCTGGTACGACGGGCAGAAGGCCTGGTTCGCGAACCCGGGCGGATCCGCCGCCGTCCGCGACACCCGCCCCGGCCGGACGGTGCTCACCCCGCGGCCCGGCGCGGCCGCGATCCCGGTGTACGGCCGCGCCTACCCGGAGGCCGCCGCGTACCGGGGCCACCCGTCGATCCCGGTGCAGCAGGTGGTGCCACTGTCGGCGACCGTCCCGGCCGGGCAGGCGTACCCGGCCGCGGACGCCGAGCCGGTGCGGGGCGACTTCTACTACGCGCGGAACATCGGCGGCGACGCGCCGGAGGACCGCACCCTGGTGGTCGGCTGCGACGCGTACTACCCGGTCCGCTACAACCACCGGCTGGCGTACCTCAAGTCGACCGACGTGCAGGGCGGTTCGGCGAAGCCGGTCTGCTGACGGGCGGACGGGCGGACGGACGGGCGGACGGACAGGCGGCCCGGTCACTTCCGGCGCAGCGCCTTGCGGGTGTTGCGCACCCGCCGGTGCAGCCGCTGGACGTTCGCCAGGGTGTGCACCCGGCCGGCGACGGTCAGCCGGTACTTGAGGCGCAGGAACGGCGGCAGCGCGTCGATCCGGTCGTCCCCTATCGCGCTGACCAGCCGGGTGACGTGCCGGTGGTAGGCGTAGCGGTAGGCGCGGTCGCCGTCGGGGACGGTCCAGAAGAACATCGGGACCTCCTCGACCAGGGTGTTGTGGTCGTAGGCCCGCAGGTGCTCGCGGAAGACCGGCTCGGGGCGGTCGAGCAGCCAGCCGCGGACGAGTTCGATGGAGCGGATCCGGTCGGCCAGGCCGCGCGGGTCGGTGCGGCGCTGGGTGATCGAGCGGTCGCCGTCCTCGCGGACCCGCCAGTGGTAGACCGGCTCGGACAGCACGTCGACGCTCTTCGCCAGGAAGTGGTGCGGGACGCTGACCGGGGCGTCCTCGTAGAGCATGCCCTCGGGGTAGTCCAGTCCGGCGGCGTCGTAGAAGGAGCGCCGGTAGACCTTGTTCCAGGCGGTGCGGTCGGTGACCAGCGAGGGCAGTTCGCTGACGTGGGTGCGCAGCCGGGTCTCGGCGAACGGGCGCTGGTGCACGTACGAGGGCCCCAGGCCGGTCGAGCGCAGCCGCAGCACGTTGCCGGTGGCGAAGTCGGAGCCGGTGCCGTCCAGGGTGTCGACCATCAGCCGGTAGGCGTGCGGCGGCACGACGTCGTCGCTGTCGACGAAGGCCAGGTACTCGGTGCCCGGGTCGAGGTGGCGCACTCCGGCGTTGCGGGCCGCGCCGAGGCCCTGGTTGCGCTGCCGGACCAGCCGGAACCGCGGGTCGCGCGCGGCGTACTCCTCGGCGACGGCGGCGCTGGCGTCGGTGGAGCCGTCGTCGACCATGACGCACTCCAGGTCGGCGAACGCCTGGGCGGCGATCGAGTCCAGGCAGGCGGCGAGGTAGCGCTCGACGTTGTACACCGGGACGACGACGGAGAGACGGGGTGCCATCGGCTGCGCGGCCTTTCGGGCTGGGCGCCCGGAATGGCTGGCGGAAGTGCCGCCGGGCGGGGACGCGCGCAGCGTATCCGGGCCGAACCACCTTGCGGGGAACGCCGGATGAAGCAGAGGTAGCGGAATTCCGTACTCCGGATCCACGGCGGACGGACGGAGGAGATCCGAGGAAACCCGAGGAGGCCCGCGGCGGGCGGAGTGCGGGCGGAGTGCGGGCGCGGGCGGAGTGCGGGCGCGGGCGCGGGCGCGGGAACAACCGAGCGCCGCTGCCCACCCCCGTGGGGCAACGGCGCCCGAGCATCCGGATGCCGATCCTGCCGACCTGGTCCACGGCGTGTCAACTATCGTGGATTCCCCGCTGCCGCCCGCACCCCGCGAATGACCGATCCCCACGTTTTCCGCACGGTTTCACCAACGATCGTGCAGAAGGGGACGGACGGGGGATACGCCCGGGGGTACGGAGCCTCTATGATCCGGCACATGCCCCAGGACACCCCCCGTGCCGGAGCCCCGGACTTCGCCAGCCGCTTCCGGCGCCTGATAGCGGTGATCTACCCCAAGGACCTCGGCCGTCCCTGGCGGGACAGCGAGATCGCCGAAGGCACCGGGCTGAGCGGCACCTACATCGGCAACCTGCGCAAGGGCACCCAGAAACCGAGCCTGGAGAACGCCGTCCGGATCGCGAAGTTCTTCGGCGTCCCGCTCGACTACTTCTCCGATTCGGAGACCGCCCGCGCGGTGGAGCAGGACCTGCGCAAGATCGAGGCGCTGCGGGACGCCCGGGTCGAGCGGATCGCGATGCGCGCGGCCGGGCTGCCCCCCGAGATGCAGGACGCCGCACTCACTATTGTGGAGCAGTTGCGGCGGGCCGTGGGCCTGACCGACGGGCAGCCGGACGAGGCCGGCCCGGCGACGTGACGGAGCGTCAGCAGGTGCCGCTGGGGAACTGGCGGCTGCCGGAGGAGGTCGACGTGCGCGGTGTGGGCAGCGGACTGGGGCGGACCCGGCGCCGGATGCGGGGAGTCGCGCGCGACCTGCGCCTGCCGCCCCTGAGCACCGTCGAGGAGCTCTGCGACGCGGTCTCCGCCCACCTGGGCCGGACCATCCGGATCGCCCCGCGCCGGATGCGGGTCGGCGAACCCTCCGGCTTCGTCGAACGGCTCCCCGCCGAGGACGTCGTCCACGTCGAGGAGGAGACCTCCGGCCTGCACCGGGCGCACATCGTCTGCCACGAGCTGGCCCACCTGCTCTGCGGCCACCTGCCCGTGCCCGCACCGCACGAACCGGACGCCGCACGGGTCGAACTGCCCACCATCGACCCGGAGATGGTCCGGCTGGTGCTCGGCCGCTCGCACTACGACGACGCCGCCGAGGAGGAGGCCGAGGTGCTCGGCGCCGAACTGATGCGCGTCCTGGTGCTCGCCCCCGGCGCCGGCACCACCTCGCAGCTCGCCCCCGCGCTGGAGCACCGCAAGGGACAGCATGTCTGAACTGCCGTACGACCTGGTCTACCTGGGCATCGGCGGCGCCGCCTGGCTGGTCGCCGCGCTGAAGCTGCGGGCCTGGCGGCGCGACCCGTCCTTCGGGCTGCTGGTGGTCGCCCTGGCGATCGCCTCCCCCGCCACCGCCTTCCTGCTCGCCTCCCCCGTGCTGTACCGGGCGATCGGGCACCTCACCGGCGTCGGCAACCTCGCCACCCTGTTCGTCTACCTCGGCATCGTCGGCTTCTCCGCGGCCGCCGTGGTCCTGGCCCTGGTCTGGACCCCGCCCGAGGAGCGCACCGGCAGCCGGGTCTGGGCCCCGCTGGACGAGCGGCTGCGGCAGCGGGTGCGCCGCCGCACCGCCGTCTTCGCCGCCCTCGTCCCCGTGCTGGCCGCCCTGTTCCTGGTCGGCGGCCCCTACCGGCCCGAGACCCCGCTCACCTTCGACACCACCTTCGCCCCGCGCACCGCCACCGCCCTGTTCCTCGCCCTCTACCAGGGCCTGTTCGCCTACGCGCTGGTCGACATCGGCCGGGTCTGCCTCGGCCACGCCGCCCGCCTCCCGCTCGGCCCGCTGCGCCGCGGCATCCGGCTGATCGCCCTCGGCGCGCTCACCGCCTGCGGCTACGTCCTGTGCAAGATCGCCGCGATCACGCTCGCCCACGCGGGCGTCGACGGCGCCGAGTGGCTCAGCACCGCCCTCGGCCCGGCCTTCGCCGCCCTCGGCGCGATCGGCATCACCTGCGGCTTCGCCGGGCCCGCCGCGGCCGCCTGGGCCGCCCGCCGCCGCGACTTCCGCGCCCTGCGCCCGCTCTGGGACCTCGTCTACCGGGCCGACCGCCGCCTCGCCCTGGAGGGCCCGCCCTCCCCCGCCTGGCGCGAGCGCCTCGCCCTGCGCGACCTCGAGTGGCGCACCACCCGGCGCGGGCTGGAGATCCGCGACGGCCAGCTGACCCTCCGTCCGTTCGTCGACCCCGGCGCCGTCCACGCCGCGCAGCGCCTGGCCGGGCGCGCCTCGCTCGCCCCCACCCACCGCGACGCCCTGGTGGTCGCCGCCGCGATGCGCTCCGCCGTCGCCGCCCTCGCCACCGGGGCCGTCCCCCGGCCGCGCGAGGAGCAGCCCGCCCTGCCCGGCCTGGACACCGCGCCCGACGAGGAGCGCGGCCACCTCGTCCTGGTCGCCGCCTACCTGCGCTCCCCGCTGCTGGACCGCGCGCTGGAACCCCGCACGTGAGCCCTCCGCCGCCGCCCCCGCGGGACGCCTTCGCCGCCCTCGTCCTGCACCGGCGCCCGCAGCGCGCCCGGGTCGGCCTGACGCTCGGCTTCGTCCGCACCTTCGCCGTCCCCGAGATCGCCGAAGTCCTCTCCGGCACCGGCAAGTTGGCGTCCGCGCCGAAGGCCCGGGCGAAAGCCACCGGCGCCATGATGTTCGCCCTGATCGGCCACGGCGTCGACAGCCCCGCCGGACGCGGGATCGTCGCCGAACTCGCCGCGATGCACCGACTCCCGGGCGTGGACGAGGAGTTGATGCGCTACGTGCTGGCCTGCTTCACCGTCTGCCCGGCCGAGCACGCCGCCGCCACCCCCGCCGAACGCGGAGCGGCCGCCGCCTTCGCCGCCGCACTCGCCGCGGCCCTCCGGCTCCCGCCGCTCCCCGGGCCCACCCTGGCCGAGACCGCCGTCTGGATGCGGGAGTTCGAAACCGCCAGGTTCGCCCCCAGCGAGGCCGGGCACCGACTCTGGCGGGCCGTCGCCCCGCTCTTCGCCGCCCGCCTCCCTGGCCCGCTCGCCCGCCACGCCCCCGCCTTCGGCGCCGCCCTCCTCGACCCCCCGTTGCGCACCGCCCTCGCCCTCCCCCGCCCCGCCCTGCCGCTGCGCGCCGCGGCCCGCCTCGCCTTCCACCTCACCCGCTGAAGAGGCCCGTCAGGGGTCGGGGAACGGCGGGTCCGAGCTGCTGGCGGCCGGAGCCCATCGGCGTGTCCGTGCTGCTCCGGGCCGTGTGAACAGAACCCGGAGCAACGGCGCGCAACAGCAGTGAACCGTCAGCAGACCCGGGCCCGCCGTTCCCCGTGCCCGCCGTTCCCCGGGCCCGCCGTTCCCCGGGCCCCTGAACGCGCGCCCTACCGGGCGCCGTGCACCCGGCGGTGGCTCCAGAGCAGCAGCCCGAGCAGGATCAGCCCGGAGAGCACCAGGCTCGCCCCGGTGGGCCAGCCCGCGAACGGCAGGGCGGGGAAGAGCACCGCGACCACGCCCGCACCGATCAGGCCGAGTCCGGCGAGGACGGAGCCCGCGATCCGCCAGCCCGAGGCGACGCTCGCCTCGACGCCCTGCATGGCCTTGGCCCGTACCGGTTCCACGAAGCGGGCGAAGGCCGGCACCGCGCGGGCGACGAGGACCAGGCCCGCCAGCAGGAGGAGCATGCCGGGGCCGGGCAGGATCAGCAGCACCACGCCCAGCGCGATGAGAGCCGTCCCGGCCACGCCGAAGGCCACCCGGGCCACCGGATGGACCGACGTGGGGTCCGCTTTGTACCCGGGACGCTGCTGCTCGCTCATCAGCCCACCCTAACCGGACGGCCCGCGGTTCCCGGCGTACCCGGCCCCACCGCTCCCACCGGCGCCCCCGCCCCCGCCCCCGCCCCCGCCGCGGCCCCGGCCGACGTCCTGGTCATGGTGCACGGCACCGGCTCGGGCGCCGAGGGCGCCTCCGGCCACCTGGTCGAGCACTTCAGCGCCGACCGCAAGGGCGTCCTGCCGGGCTTCGCGGGCTGCGGCGAGTCCGTCGACGACGGCGGCGGGCTGACGCCCGAGCTGACGCCCGAACTGCTCGCGGAGCAGATCGTCGCCGTGATCGAGGCCGAGGGGGGGCGAGCCGGTCGACCTGGTGGGCTCCTCGCCGGGCGCGGTGGTCGCCGCCACCATAGCCGCGCACCGCCCCGACCTGGTGCGCCGACTGGTCCCGACCGCGGGCCGGGCCCGGCCCGACCCCCCGTACCCGACCACCCGCATGACCACCCGCATGACCACCTGGGCCGGGCTCGCCGACGACCTGCGCCCGCTGCTGCCGCGGGTCACCGCCGAGACCCCGGTGACCGGCTGCACCAAGGACGGCACCGTCCGCTTCGCCCTCACCCGCGAGCTCGCCGACGCCGTCCCCGGCGCCCGCTTCGAGGCCCTGGAGAGCGGCCACGTGGTGGTCCACGAGCAGCCCGGGGCCTTCGTGGCGCTGGTCGCCGGGTTCACCGCCTGACCGCGGCCCGGCCGCCGCAACGGCCGGGGCGCTCCCCCGCAACCACCGGGGGAGCGCCCTGACGCTTGTTCACCTACCGGGTCACATGCCGTTCTTGCGGATCGGGGTGTACTCGGCCAGCTTGGACATCGGCACCTCGTGCGAGATGCAGCCCTGGCTTCCGGAGTCCTCCAGGATGATCGCCTTGGTGTGCGCGGCGTCCGCCCAGCCGCCGAACAGCACCACGTGCTGCTCGCTGCGGTTGTCGACCACCAGCGCATCGCCGGGCTGGAGGTCCTTGCGGGCGATGTGGTGGGCGATGCCGGACGCCTCGCTGATCAGCGGCCCGGTGGTGGTGCCGGGGCCGGACAGGCCCCAGGCGGCGGAGACGAAGCCGGAGCAGTCGACCCGGTAGCCGTTGGTGACGGCGCCCTGGCTGTAGCCGAGCTTGCGCTCGACCCGCTCCATCGCCCGCTCCACCATGGCCCGGCGCTCGTCCGACACCCCGTCCAGCTTGGGCCGGGCGAGCACGCCGCGGCCCTCGCCGTTGCGCGGGTGCCGGTGGTCGGACCAGGCGTCCCAGCTGTTGCCGTTGACGATCTTGGTCTTCCAGTCGCCGGTCGAGCGGTCCTTCAGCTTGGGGCCGTCGTGCTTGCCGCCCGGGCCGCTGATGACGCCCGTCCCGTCGTTGCCGCTGGTGTCGGTGCCGCCGGTGTGCGGCGAGGACGGCTGCCCGGCGTGGCCCCCGCCACCGCCGCCACCGCCGCCGGTGCCGCCGCCACCGCCCCTGCCGCCGCCCACGCCGTCGATGCCGGTGCCGGGCGACTTGGGGGAGGCGGGCTTGGCCTGCTCGTCGTGCTTGCGCTTGAGGTCCTCGGCGATCTTCCGCTCGACCGCCTCGTAGTCGGCGATCAGCTTCTTGATCTTCGCCGCGTCCTCGCCCAGCTCCTTGGTGAGCTTCTCCTTGGTCCTGGCCAGCGCCTCGGCCCGGGCGTTGATCTCGTGGACGTCCCGGGTGACCTCGGCGAGGATCTTCCCCGCGCCGAGGACGCCCATGATCCAGCCCGAGAACACGTCGGTCGCCGCCGCCTTGGCGACAGTTGCCTTGATGTGCCCGAGCTTGCCGGACATCTCTTCCATCCGCTGGTTGACCTGCTCGAAGTCCCGCTGGATCTTCAGCAGTTCACCCGGCTGGAAGCCGAACTGGTTCCCCGCCATCGCGGTGTTCCCCCTCTTTCTCGTCACCCCGACCGGGAGGTGCTACAGGACGTTGGCGAGCTGCTTGACGGAGTCGCCGAGCTGCCCGAGCTCGTCCGCGACGCCGTTCAGCTCGCGCACCCGGCCCTGCGCGTGCGCGATGAACGCGTCCGCGGCCGCGCCGTGCCAGGTCAGGCTGCCGAGCAGGCCGTTGACCTCGCGGCCGAGGCCGTCGACCTGCTTGCCGAGCTCGGCCAGCTCCTGGGCGATCTTGTTCAGCTCGGCGTCGGCGTCGCCGAACATCTTGCCGAGCGCCCAGTGCGCGATCTCGGCCGGAGCCATGACGATGTCCTCGGCGACCTTCGCCACGTCACCGACGAGGTGCTTGACGTCTCCGATCAGGTCCACGACCCGTCCCCCTGTTTCCCCGTGCGACTCTTCCCCGAAAGCCTGTTCCCCCCAGGCTAGTCAGTACCCGGCCCGGGCGAAACGGTCGGGTACCCGGTCGATTCCGCGCGGCGGGCCCGGCGGCGGCTGTTCGCGGTCGGCCCGCCGTGCCTGTGACACTGGACGTGCTCGAAAACCGAGGTGCGCCCCGGCCCCCACTTTTTGCAACCTAGAGGGATGCCCGCAGTGAGTTCTCCCGTAGCCCAGCAGCCCGCCCCCACGTTCGCGGAGCTGGCCGCCCGGCTGCCCGGCGTGATGCTGCGCGACGCGCAGCGGCTCGGCCGCCGCCTGGAGGGCACCCGCAAGGTCAGGTCGGCCGAGGGCCGGCAGAAGGTGCTGACCGAGCTGGCGTCCGACTTCGACCGCTCCGAGGCCCGGGTGGCCTCCCGCCGGGCGGCCGTGCCGGTGATCAGGTACCCGCAGGAGCTGCCGGTCGCGCAGAAGAAGGACGAGATCCTGGCCGCCGTCCGCGACCACCAGGTGGTGATCGTGGCGGGCGAGACCGGCTCCGGCAAGACCACCCAGATCCCGAAGATCTGCCTGGAGCTGGGCCGCGGCGTCCAGGGCCTGATCGGCCACACCCAGCCGCGCCGGATCGCCGCCCGCACGGTCGCCGAGCGGGTCGCCGAGGAGCTGGCCACCCCGCTGGGCGAGGCGGTCGGCTGGAAGGTCCGGTTCACCGACCAGGCGGGCCAGGACACCCTGGTGAAGCTGATGACGGACGGCATCCTGCTGGCCGAGATCCAGACCGACCGGGACCTGCGCCAGTACGACACCCTGATCATCGACGAGGCGCACGAGCGCAGCCTGAACATCGACTTCCTGCTCGGCTACCTCAAGCAGCTGCTGCCCCGCCGCCCCGACCTCAAGGTCGTCATCACCTCCGCGACCATCGACCCGGAGCGCTTCGCCGCGCACTTCGACGACGCCCCGATCATCGAGGTCTCCGGCCGCACCTACCCCGTCGAGGTCCGCTACCGCCCGCTCGTCGAGGACGGGGACCCGGAGGAGGACGACAACGACCGGGACCGCGACCGGGACCAGATCCAGGGCATCTGCGACGCCGTCGAGGAGCTCCAGGCCGAAGGGCCGGGCGACATCCTGGTGTTCCTCTCCGGCGAGCGCGAGATCCGCGACACCGCCGACGCGCTGACCAAGCTGAAACTGAGGTCCACCGAGGTCCTGCCGCTGTACGCCCGGCTCTCCTCGGCCGAGCAGCACCGGGTGTTCCAGCGCTCCTCGCAGCGCCGGGTGGTGCTGGCCACCAACGTCGCCGAGACCTCGCTGACCGTCCCCGGCATCAAGTACGTGATCGACCCGGGCACCGCCCGGATCTCCCGCTACAGCCACCGCACCAAGGTGCAGCGCCTGCCGATCGAGGCGGTCAGCCAGGCCAGCGCCAACCAGCGCAAGGGCCGCTGCGGCCGCACCTCGGACGGCATCTGCATCCGGCTGTACTCGGAGGAGGACTTCCTCTCCCGCCCCGAGTTCACCGACGCCGAGATCCTGCGCACCAACCTGGCCTCGGTGATCCTCCAGATGACGGCGGCGGGCCTGGGCGACATCGCCGCCTTCCCGTTCCTCGACCCGCCGGACTCCCGGAACATCAAGGACGGCGTCAACCTGCTGCACGAGCTGGGCGCCCTCGACCCGGACGAGAAGGACCACCGCAAGCGGCTGACCGAGCTGGGCCGCAAGCTCGCCCAGCTCCCGGTCGACCCGCGGATGGCCCGGATGGTGCTGGAGGCCGACCGCCTCGGCTGCGTCCGCGACGTGATGGTGATCGCCGCCGCGCTCTCCATCCAGGACCCGCGCGAGCGCCCCGCCGAGAAGCGCCAGGCCGCCGACGAGCGGCACCGCCGCTTCCAGTCGGAGACCTCCGACTTCCTGTCCTACCTGTCGATCTGGCGCTACGTGCGGGAGCAGCAGAAGGAGCTGTCCTCCTCGGCGTTCCGCCGGATGTGCAAGTCCGAGTTCCTCAACTACCTGCGGATACGGGAGTGGCAGGACGTCTACGTCCAGCTGCGCACCATCGCCAAGCAGCTCGGCGTCACCATCGACGAGCCGAACGACGACGCGGAGCCGGACGCGGACCGGATCCACCAGGCGCTGCTGTCCGGCCTGCTCTCCCACCTGGGCCTGTTCGACGTGGAGAAGCGCGAGTACGCGGGCGCCCGCGGGGCCCGGTTCGCGGTGTTCCCGGGCTCGGGGCTGTTCAAGAAGCCGCCGCGCTGGGTGATGTCGGCCGAGCTGGTGGAGACCTCCCGGCTGTGGGCGCGGATCAACGCGAAGATCGAGCCGGAGTGGGTGGAGCCGCTGGCGGCGCACCTGATCAAGCGCACGTACAGCGAGCCGCACTGGGAGAAGAAGGCCGGCGCGGTGCTGGCGTACGAGCGGGTGACGCTGTACGGGCTGCCGATCGTCGCGCAGCGCAAGGTCAACTACGGCCGGATCGACCCGGAGCTGTGCCGGGAGCTGTTCATCCGCACCGCGCTGGTGGAGGGCGACTGGGAGACCCACCACCGGTTCTTCGCGGAGAACCGCAAGCTGCTCGACGAGGTCGAGGAGCTGGAGAACCGGGCCCGCCGCCGGGACATCCTGGTGGACGACCAGACCCTGTTCGACTTCTACGACGCCCGGCTGCCCGAGGACGTGGTCTCCGGGCGGCACTTCGACGCCTGGTGGAAGAAGGCCCGCCGCGAGCAGCCCGACCTGCTCAACTTCGAGAAGTCGATGCTGATCAACGACTCGGCGGACGGCGTCACCGAGGCCGACTACCCGGACTTCTGGCAGCAGGGCAAGCTGCGCTTCCCGCTGACGTACCAGTTCGAGCCGGGCAGCGACGCGGACGGCGTGACGGTGCACATCCCGCTGGCGGTGCTGAACCAGGTGGTGTCGGAGGGCTTCGACTGGCAGATCCCGGGCCTGCGCGCCGAGTTGGTGACGGCCTGGATCCGCTCGCTGCCGAAGGCGGTGCGCCGCAACTTCGTCCCGGCGCCGGACTACGCCCGGGCGGCGATGCGCGAGCTGACCGACCGGCAGGAGCCCCTGCTGCCGACGCTGGAGCGGGTGCTGCACCGGATGTCGGGCCTGCCGATCCCGCCGGAGGCCTGGGACGAGGAGCGGATCCCGGACCACCTGAAGGTGACCTTCCGGGTGGTGGACGGCAAGCGGAAGCTCGCCGAGTCCAAGGACCTGGAGGAGCTGCGCCTGAAGCTCCAGCCGAAGCTGTCCGCGACGCTGTCCAGCGCCGCGTCCGGCCGCGGCATCGAGCGCACCGGCCTGACCGCCTGGCCGGACGACCTGCCGGTCCTGCAGCGCACCTTCGAGCAGCGCTCCAAGGGGCACTCGCTGCGCGCCTACCCGGCGCTGGTGGACGAGGGCGCGACGGTCGGCATCAAGCTGTTCGACACCCCGGAGGCCCAGCAGCGGGCGATGTGGGCGGGCACCCGCCGCCTGCTGATGCTGCGGGTCAACTCCCCGGCCAAGTCGATCCAGGGCCGGCTGGGCAACCAGGCCAAGCTCGCCCTGTCGTACAACCCGCACGGCTCGGTCCCGGCCCTGTTCGAGGACGTGGTGGCGGCGGCGACCGACCGCCTGATGACGCTGAACGGCGGGGTGGCCTGGGACGCGGAGGCGTTCGGCGCGCTGTACGACAAGGTCCGGGCGGACCTGTACGAGCTGTCGGCGGACACCACGCTGAAGACGGCCTCGGCGCTGATCGCCTTCCACAAGGCGTCGACCCGCCTGAAGTCGGTCTCCAGCCCGGTGCTGCTGTCCGCGGTGAACGACGTGCGGCTGCACCTGGCCTCGCTGGTGCACCCGGGCTTCGTGGCCGACACCGGCTGGTCGCGCCTGGGCGACCTGAAGCGCTACCTGCTGGCGGTGGACCGCCGCCTGGAGGCGCTGCCCAACCACCCGCAGCGCGACCTGCAGAACCTGCTGAAGGTGCAGGCGGTGCAGCAGGCGTACGGGGAGCTGCTGGCGAAGGTCCCGGCGGGCCGGGAGCCGTCGCCGGAGGTGCGGGCGGTGCGCTGGATGATCGAGGAGCTGCGGGTGAGCTTCTTCGCGCAGGGGCTGGGCACGCCGAGCCCGGTGTCGGAGAAGCGGATCCTCAAGGCGATGGAGGCCGCGGCGGCCACCCTCTGACGGCCTGGTCGGACCGGTTCCGGGGTGCTCCGGAGCCGGTTCGACCTGGGGGGTCGCGATGCAGTACAGTCTGTCTTGTCCGCAGGCGAGAGCAGGCGGGCAAGGATCAGAACACTGGTCCCGTGGAGCAGTTGGTTAGCTCGCCACCCTGTCAAGGTGGAGGTCGCGGGTTCAAGTCCCGTCGGGATCGCAGTAGCGTGAGGCCCGGAACCGTATGGTTCCGGGCCTTATCGCGTTTGCGGGGCGCCGCGCAAGATAACGCGGCTGTGATCACCGTCACTGAACGCCTTTTGAGATGCGACTTGGGGAGCATCGCCGCAAAGTACCCTGATTTAATATGTAAAATTGTACCGGCTTTCCCGGCAATCCCCCCCTCCCCGGTCACCCCAAAGGGAATCGCGCGTTCCGTGCCGCACCACCCGTCCGGACGGCCCCCGGGCACGACCGAGGGCCGCCCCCTTCCGACCCGGCGGAGTCGGAAGGGAACGGCCCTCAGGCTGTCGGCGGCACCCCGACCCGGCGGAGTCGGGGGGCTGCCCGGAAGAACGGGGGATCAGACCTCGGTGCGCTGGGCCGGAATACCGGCCAGCAGGGCACGCACCTCCGCCTCGCGGTAGCGGCGGTGGCCGCCGAGGGTCCGGATCGACGTGAGCTTGCCCGCCTTGGCCCAGCGGGTCACGGTCTTCGGGTCCACGCGGAACATGGTGGCGACCTCTGCCGGTGTCAGCAGGGGCTCGGCGTCAGGGGTACGAGCGGTCATGAGCGGCCTCCTCGGGAGAACCGAACCAGGGCGGTTCTATCCTTCAAATTCTGCACCTTGGCCCGCGATGCCCGAAATGGCACGGACGGGCCGAGTCGGTTATAGGACGAACGGCTTGTCCTGGTGTCTACAACTACACCATCCGTCCAGCCCCATCGGCCAAACCGTCAAAATTGACCCCTCACGGGTTCAAGAGCGACGGAAGGCCCCGGACCACCCCATAGCGGACAGTCACGCGGCGGTGACGTCCGGTCACGGTGCGACATGCCCGTACGGGCTTGGGCTGGTTGTCCCATTTTGGCATATAGGTCTGAGTTCGCGTCAACGGTGAGTAGTATCACGTTCCATGGGGATTGACCCGATCCGGGACCATGGTCCCGGAAACCACGGCAATGGTACGGACCATCCTCCCCCGTCGCACTGACATTCGGCCAGTGGCAATTTTCTGACGCCCCGTCGCCCCGCCCGCGCCCCCTCCAGCGCCCCTCCAGCGCCCCTCCCGCGCCCCGCCCCCGGCCGGTTCAGGACGCCTGCCGCAGCGCCAGCACCCGCCGCCAGCGCGCCGTGAGCCCCTCGTAGGCCCGCAGCGCCGCGTCGGTGTCCCCGGCCCGCAAGGAGCCCAGCCCGTCCGCCAGTTCGCCCACCGAGCGCTCCCGGGCCAGCTCCCGCGGGCCCAGCAGCCGGGCCAGGCCGCCGTAGTCCAGCTCCACCAGCGAGCGCGGGTGGAACTCCTCCAGCCACCGCCCGACCTCCTCCGCGCCGTCCCCCAGCACCCCGTCCGGCGCCCGCTCGCGCAGCAGCCGGTACGCCCGGGCCACCCGGCGGCGGGCCTGCACCATCGGCGTCAGGTAGAACAGCGCGGCCGGCTCCGGCCGCTCGCCCTCCCCCGAGGAGCCGTACTCGCCCTCCGGCACGTGCCGCCGGTCCTCCTCGCCGAACGGCAGGAACCAGCGCAGCGGCACCTCCCAGCGGCTGCTGGCGATCCACGGCCGGGCGTCCGGGTGGTCCTGCTGCCACTGCGCCCGGTCCGCCTCCGCGGCCGCCCGCAGGGCCGGCGGCAGCACGGTGTCCACCAGGTGCGCGGGCAGCGTCCGCTGCAGCTCCTGCAGGGCCAGCCAGCCCCGCAGCCGGGTCGTCCACGGGCAGACGTAGACCACCCCGTCCAGCATCCGCACGTACGCCCGCTCGTCCTCCTGCTCCGGCAGCGGACGGGGCGTCAGGGCCGCCAGGCCGGCCAGCGCGGCCCGCTGCTCGGCCAGCGCCGCCGCGGTCACCGGCTGCCCCGGCCCCTCCGCGTCGGGGCCGTGCTCGGCGGCGTACGCCTGCCAGCGGGCGCGGTCGGGCTCGGGGAAGGCGGCCAGCGGCTCGTAGACCCGCAGCTGCGCGGTGTACGGAGGAAGCACGGTCGTGCGCCAAGCGGTCACGCTCCGCATCGTCGCACGCGCCCGCAGGAACCGGCAGGGTGCCGTGCGAACGGCTTCGGTCGCCCAGGTTCCGGGGCCTCCGGGGGGCAGATTCGAAGGCGACCCCGGCACTAGGCTTCTGACCAGACGCCCGCACCACCGCCGCGGGCCATCCCTACTGGAGTCACCACAGTGACCGACGTACACACCACGCACCCCGCACCAGGCGTGCTGGGCCGAGTCTTCGGCACCGACCCGGACGGCGAGGGGCACGAGCAGGTCGTGCTCTGCCACGACCGCTCCTCCGGCCTCAAGGCGATCATCGCCATCCACTCCACCGCCCTCGGCCCGGCCCTGGGCGGCACCCGCTTCTTCCCGTACGCGACCGAGGAGGAGGCGCTGCAGGACGCGCTGAACCTCTCCCGCGGGATGAGCTACAAGAACGCCCTCGCCGGGCTCGACCTCGGCGGCGGCAAGGCCGTCATCATCGGCGACCCGGGCCGGGACAAGAGCGAGGCGCTGCTGCGCGCCTACGGGCGCTTCGTGCAGTCCCTGCGCGGCCGCTACGTCACCGCCTGCGACGTGGGCACCTACGTCCAGGACATGGACGTGGTGGCCCGGGAGACCGAGTTCGTCACCGGCCGCTCGCCCGAGCACGGCGGCGCCGGGGACTCCTCCGTCCTCACCGCCTTCGGCGTCTTCCAGGGCATGCGCGCCTCCGCCCGGGCCCGCTGGGGCCAGCCGACCCTGCGCGGGAAGCGGGTCGGCGTGGCCGGGGTCGGCAAGGTCGGCCACTACCTGGTCGGCCACCTGCTGGAGGACGGCGCGGCCGTGGTCGTCACGGACGTCTCCGAGGCCGCCGTGAACCGGGTCAGGGCCGCCCACCCGGAGGTCGAGGTGGTGGCCGACACCGCCGCCCTGCTGAACGCCTCGCTGGACGTCTACGCCCCGTGCGCGCTCGGCGGCGCGCTCACCGACGACACCGTCGCGGCGCTCGGCGCGGCCGGCACCGCGGTCGTCTGCGGAGCGGCCAACAACCAGCTCGCCCACCCCGGCGTCGAGAAGGACCTCGCCGACCGCGGCATCCTCTACGCCCCCGACTACCTGGTGAACTCCGGCGGCGTGATCCAGGTCGCCGACGAGATCGAGGGCTTCAACTTCGACCGGGCGAAGAACAAGGCGACGCGGATCTTCGACACCGCGCTGGAGATCTTCACCCGCGCCGCCGCCGACGGCGTGCCCCCGGCGGTGGCCGCCGACCGGCTCGCCGAGAAGCGGATGCGGGAGATCGGCGCGCTCCGCTCGGTGCTGCTCCCGGCGGCCCGCCGGAGCTGATCCGCGACCGCCCGTGCGCGCGGGGCCGGCACCGCCCGGCCCCGCGCATCACGATGTGGAACCGGATTCTCAGTCCGTCCCCCGATCGGGCGATGCCGCGCCCCCTTCGGGGGATAATCTCCGTAGGAACGACGGGTCCGGTCACGTGCCGGACAGCCTGCGAAAGCCCCGTAATTCCCCTCTGACCAGGGCGGACCTGACTCGGGGGGGTTCGGGTGCGCGCCACGTCACACGGGCGACGTACCGTCCGGCGGCGGAAACAGGTACCGTTAATGCTCCAAGGGACGGTTTCCCACTTCGGGCAGGCCGGACCTGATCATCAACACGTGTCAGACTCGGGGCCGTGAGCCCCACCGTTGAGGGGGTCGACCCATGGGGCGCGGCCGGGCCAAGGCCAAGCAGACGAAGGTCGCCCGCGAGCTGAAGTACAACAGCGGCGGGTTCGACGCTAACCGTCTGTCTCACGAGCTGGGTGTATCTCCGTCCACCGCGATCGAGCCTGAGCCGATCGAGGACGACGACGAGGACGACCCCTACGCGGCGTACGCGGACAGGTACAACGACGACGACGATGACGACGAGGACACCCCTCCGGCTCGTCGCCGCGCCTGACGTTCTCCGACCGGGCCGGTCCGAGCGCTCCCCGTGAGCGCCGGGCCGGTTTTCGGCGTCCCCGCGCGGGGCACCGACCGACCGGAGGCCGGACGACGAGGGGCCCCGCCGCGGTGCGACGGGGCCCCTCGTCGTGCCTCGCTCGGGGCCTAGAAGGCCTCGTAGGCGTTGTACAGCGCGGCGCCGCCCTCGTGCTCGTCGGTGCGCTCGACCACGTCGCCGAGCAGCCAGGCCTCCACGTCGCGGTCCTCCAGGACGGCGAGGACGGTGTCGACCGACTCCGGCGGGACGACGGCGACCATGCCGACGCCCATGTTCAGGGTCTTCTCGATCTCCAGGGTCTGCATCGCGCCGACCTCGGCGACCGTCCGGAAGACCGGCAGCGGCGACCAGGTGCCGCGGTCCAGGCGGGCGTGCAGGCCGTCCGGGATGACCCGGGCCAGGTTGGCGGCCAGGCCGCCGCCGGTGACGTGCGAGAAGGCGTGGACCTCGGTGGCGCGGGCCAGTGCCAGGCAGTCCAGCGAGTAGATCCTGGTCGGCTCCAGCAGCTCCTCGCCGAGGGTGCGGCCGAACTCCTCGACCCGGCGGTCCAGCGACCAGCCGGCCTGGTTCAGCAGCACGTGCCGGACCAGCGAGTAGCCGTTGGAGTGCAGGCCGGAGGCGGCCATCGCGATCACCACGTCGCCCGCCCGGACGCGGTCCGGGCCGAGCAGCTCGTCGGCCTCGACCACGCCGGTGCCCGCGCCCGCGACGTCGTAGTCGTCCGGCCCGAGCAGGCCCGGGTGCTCGGCGGTCTCGCCGCCGACCAGCGCGCAGCCGGCCAGCGTGCAGCCCTCGGCGATGCCCTTGACGATCGCGGCGACCCGCTCCGGGACGACCTTGCCGACGCAGATGTAGTCGGTCATGAACAGCGGCTCGGCGCCGCACACCACCAGGTCGTCGACGACCATGGCGACCAGGTCGTGGCCGATGGTGTCGTGCTTGTCCATGGCCTGGGCGATGGCCACCTTGGTGCCGACGCCGTCGGTGGCGGTGGCCAGCAGCGGGCGCTCGTAGCGCTTGAAGGCGGAGGCGTCGAACAGTCCGGCGAAGCCGCCGAGCCCGCCGACCACCTCGGGCCGGTTGCTCTTCTTCACCCACTGCTTCATCAGCTCGACGGCACGGTCGCCGGCCTCGATGTCGACACCCGCGGCGGCGTAGGTCGCCCCGGTCTCGTTGCTGGTCACTTGATGTGGCCCTTTCGAAGTGGTGGTACCGCCGCCCCCGGCGCCCGGGCCGGGGGCGGTGCGCACGGTTACGGGCGGCGCAGCGCGTCCGCCGCGCCGGCGCCACCCAGCAGCGACTGCACGCCGTCGAGGTCGCTGGTCTGCTTGCTCCCGCGGACGGGCTGCTTGGCCTGGCCGCCCGCGATCTCGGCCTCGAGCAGCAGCTTGCCGAGCAGCGCCGGGTCGGGCAGCTCCATCGGGTACTCGCCGTCGAAGCAGGCCCGGCAGAGCTGGTCCTTGGGCTGCTTGGTGGCCTCGATCATCCCGTCGATGGAGATGTAGGCCAGCGAGTCGGCGCCCAGCGAGCGGCCGATCTCGTCGACCGACAGGCCGTTGGCGATCAGCTCGGCGCGGGTGGCGAAGTCGATGCCGAAGAAGCACGGCCACTTCACCGGCGGCGAGGAGATCCGGATGTGGACCTCGGCCGCCCCGGCCTCGCGGAGCATCCGGACCAGCGCGCGCTGGGTGTTGCCGCGGACGATCGAGTCGTCCACGACCACCAGGCGCTTGCCCCGGATGACCTCCTTGAGCGGGTTCAGCTTGAGCCGGATGCCGAGCTGGCGGATGGTCTGGTTCGGCTGGATGAAGGTGCGGCCCACGTAGGCGTTCTTCACCAGGCCGGAGCCGAACGGGATGCCGCTGGCCTCGGCGTAGCCGATCGCGGCGGGGGTGCCGGACTCCGGGGTCGCTATCACCAGGTCGGCCTCGACCGGGGCCTCGGCGGCCAGCCTGCGGCCCATCTCCACCCGGGAGAGGTGCACGTTGCGGCCGGAGATGGTGGTGTCCGGGCGGGCCAGGTAGACGTACTCGAAGACGCAGCCCTTGGGCTTGGCCTCGGCGAAGCGCGAGGTGCGCATGCCGTTCTCGTCGATGGCGATCAGCTCGCCGGGCTCCACCTCGCGGATGAAGCTGGCGCCGACGATGTCGAGGGCAGAGGTCTCGGAGGCCACCACCCAGCCGCGCTCGATCCGGCCGAGCACCAGCGGGCGGATGCCCTGCGGGTCGCGGGCGGCGTAGAGCGTGTGCTCGTCCATGAAGACCAGCGAGAAGGCGCCCTTGACGTCCGGCAGGACCTTGCGGGCCGTCTCCTCTATGGTCAGGTCCGGGTGGCCGGCCAGCAGGGCGGTCAGCAGGTCGGTGTCGTTGGTGGCCGCGGTCCGGCCGGAGCGGGAGACGTGCTCCTCGCCCGGCAGTTCGGCGACCTTCGCCGCGAGTTCGGCGGTGTTGACCAGGTTTCCGTTGTGGCCGAGGGCCAGCGAGCCGTGGACGGTCGCGCGGAAGGTCGGCTGGGCGTTCTCCCAGACCGAGGACCCGGTGGTCGAGTAGCGGGCATGTCCGACGGCGATATGCCCGTGCAGCGACCCCAGGGAGGTCTCGTCGAAGACCTGGGAGACGAGTCCCATGTCCTTGAAGACGAGAATCTGGGAGCCGTTGCTCACTGCGATGCCCGCGGATTCCTGTCCGCGGTGCTGCAGGGCATAGAGGCCGAAGTACGTGAGCTTCGCGACCTCTTCGCCGGGAGCCCAGACACCGAAGACGCCGCAAGCGTCCTGGGGGCCCTTCTCGCCGGGGAGGAGGTCGTGGTTGAGTCGTCCGTCACCACGTGGCACGTCTCCGAGTCTAGGGCAGCCGGGGCGAACGGCCTGATGGCAGCCTCCTGGTACGCGCGTAGATACCGCCTCTTACCAGCTTTCCGCACCTCGGGGGGCCGCCTTCACGCCCTTGTCATCAGGCCTTCGCGCGCCGGACGGGCGGGCGAACGTGAGCCTGCTCACCCTGGGTGACCGGGGGCCCGGGGCGACCGCTCAGGCGGCGGGCAGCAGCAGCCGCCAGGACGCCGGGCGGACCGTCCAGGTGCGGTGCCGGACCGGGCCGACCGGGCAGCCGTCGGCCTCGTAGCCGAAGTCGCGCCCGACGACGGTGAGCAGGACGGCCCGGTGGCGCTGCGGGCGGCCGTCGAGGTCCAGGGCGAGCTCCATCGCGCCGTCGACCATCGCCACCCGCAGGTGGCGGACCCGCTGGTGGACGTCGACCAGCAGGCGGCCGTCGGCCTCGATCCGCAGTTCCTCCGGGTCGGTGGGGCTCGCCTGCTCGGCCGCAGCCAGTTTCGCCCATAGCGAACGCCAACCACCTGTCCGGCCCTGGCGCGGCCCGGTGAAGCGCACTTCGGCCAGCACCACGCCGCCGCCGTCGTCCAGCAGCAGGTCCAGCCGCCGGGCCGCGCCGCCCAGCACCGCCCGGGCCGCCGCGACCGGCTCGGCGGGCACCCCGAGCAGCCGGGCGGTGGCGGTGGCCACCGGACCGCCGACCGGGACGAGGCCCACCGGGCCGGCGTCCAGCTCGCGCTGCCGGTGCAGGGCCTGCAGCACCCGCTGCAACGCCTGGTCGGAGCCGATCACCACGGCCCGCCGCCGCCCCCGGTGGGCGAGCACCCGGTCCAGCTCGGACGGACTCTCCGGCAGGGCGACCTTCACGTCGGCGCCGCCGCACAGCACGTCCTTGGCGATCCGCACCGACTCGCCGTCGGCCTCCCGGGCCGACGGGTCGAGCAGCACCAGCAGCGGCTCGGGACCCCCGGTGTCGTCCGGGGGGCGGGATACGGGCGTGGACAGCGACGACACGACCGGTCCTTCCTCAGGTAATCTCTCGGTGCAAGAGCCCCTTGCGCCGTTGCGCCAGGGGCTTCGTCCATCTCGGGCCAGACTGCGGTCTACGCAGGATGCCCCAACCGGAAGGGGTGTACGCCTGTGCCGGCACTCGTGCTCGTTGGCGCCCAGTGGGGAGACGAGGGCAAGGGGAAGGCCACCGACCTCCTCGGCGGCTCCGTCGACTACGTCGTCCGCTACCAGGGCGGCAACAACGCCGGTCACACGGTGGTCATCGGCGACCAGAAGTACGCCCTGCACCTGCTGCCCTCCGGCATCCTCAGCCCCAACGTCGTGCCGGTGATCGGCAACGGCGTCGTGATCGACCCGGGCGTGCTGCTCTCCGAGCTCAAGGGCCTGGACGAGCGCGGCATCGACACCTCGAAGCTGCTGATCTCCGGCAACGCGCACCTGATCACCCCGTACCACCGGACGCTGGACAAGGTCACCGAGCGCTTCCTCGGCAAGCGCCGGATCGGCACCACCGGCCGCGGCATCGGCCCCGCCTACGCCGACAAGATCAACCGCGTCGGCATCCGGGTCCAGGACCTGTTCGACGAGTCGATCCTGCGCCAGAAGATCGAAGCCGCGCTGCACGACAAGAACCAGCTGCTGGTGAAGCTCTACAACCGGCGCGCGATCCCGGCCGAGCTGGTGCTCGAGGAGTACCTGGGCTACGCCGACAAGATCAAGCCGTACCTGGCCGACACCACCCTCGTCCTGGACGAGGCGCTGAAGGCGAACAAGGTCGTCCTGCTGGAGGGCGGCCAGGGCACCCTGCTGGACGTCGACCACGGCACGTACCCGTTCGTCACCTCGTCGAACCCGACCTCGGGCGGCGCCTGCACCGGCTCCGGCATCGGTCCGACCAAGATCGACCGGGTCATCGGCATCCTCAAGGCGTACACCACCCGCGTCGGCTCGGGCCCGTTCCCGACCGAGCTGCTGGACGCCGACGGCGACGCGCTGCGCCGGATCGGCGGCGAGCGCGGCGTCACCACCGGCCGCGACCGGCGCTGCGGCTGGTTCGACGCGGTGATCGCCCGCTACGCGACCCGGGTCAACGGCCTGACCGACTTCTTCCTCACCAAGCTGGACGTGCTGACCGGCTGGGAGCAGATCCCGGTCTGCGTCGCGTACGAGGTCGACGGGCAGCGGGTCGAGGAACTCCCGTACAACCAGTCGGACTTCCACCACGCGAAGCCGATCTACGAGAACCTGCCCGGCTGGAGCGAGGACATCTCGAAGGCGAAGACCTTCGCCGACCTGCCGAAGAACGCGCAGGCGTACGTGAAGGCGCTGGAGGAGATGTCCGGCGCCCCGATCTCGGCGATCGGCGTCGGCCCCGGCCGGACCGAGACCATCGAGATCAACTCCTTCCTGTAAGGCGCCCGCGAAAGGCCCGGCCCCCTCCCGAGGGGTGGCCGGGCCTTTCGCACACCCGGGACGGTTTGCACTAGTGCGAACCGGCCTTGCTACTGGTGCAATGCGGCCCTACGGTGGGGCGCATGACCGCGAAGCTGCCCGCACCCGTCGTCCTCACCGGCCGCCACGTCCGCCTGGAACCGCTGACCCGCGCCCACGTCCCCGACCTGTTCGCGGCCGGCGGCGGGGACGAGGAGGTGTGGCGGTGGATCCCCGTGCACACGCCGCGCACCGAGGCGGACATGGCGCAGGTCGTCGACGCCCGGCTCGCCGACCGGGCCTGCACGCCGTTCGCGGTGGTCGCCGCGGAGAGCGGGCGGGCGGTCGGGGTGAGCTGCTACTTCGACGCCAGCGCCGCGGAGGAGCAGCTGGAGATCGGCGGCACCTGGTACGGCCGCGCGGTGTGGCGGACGGCGGTCAACACCGAGGCCAAGCTGCTGCTGCTCGCGCACGCCTTCGAGGACCTCGGCATGGGCCGGGTCTGCTGGAAGACCGACCACCTCAACGAGCGCTCGCAGAACGCGATCCGGCGGCTCGGCGCCTCCTACGAGGGCACCTTCCGGCGCGCCAAGCGGCGGCCGGACGGCAGCTGGCGCGACAGCGTGTACTTCTCGATGCTGGCCGACGAGTGGCCCGCGGCCAGGGCCCGGCTCACCGAGCGGCTGGCGGCGGGCTGAACTCCCGCGCGGGGCGGGTCAGTAGATGGCGGCGGAGACGATCGCCGCCACGGCCAGGTTGGTGGAGGCGGTCACCCAGACCGCCGGGTGCGGCTCGGGGTCGACCAGCAGTTCGCCCAGCTTGCCCGGGGTGACCAGGTCCAGCACCCAGAACGACACGGCCATCAGCAGCAGGCCGAACAGGCCGAACACGGCGGCCGCGACCAGGCCCTTCACGAACTCCTGGTAGGTCGACATCACCGCGGTGAACACGATCGCGCCGATCGCCAGCAGCGCCGAGCTGAGCACCGCGGCCGCGTTGCGGTTGCGCTCGACCCAGATCTGGTGCCCCAGCCGGCCGGGCGTCAGCGCGTCCACCAGCAGCACCCCGAGCAGCAGCAGCACCAGGCCGACCGCTCCGTACGCCGCCGCGTACCCCAGCTGGTGAAGGATGTCGTCCATCCGCTCCGCCCCTCCTGCCCGTCCGCTCGCCGGCCCCGTGCCGAGGACCGGCACAACATAGCGCACGGGGCGGGCGCGGGCGGGGGCCGTGCCTCAGTCGTTGTGCTCGACCAGGCGGTCCAGGCAGACCGCGATCGCGATCATCAGCGGGACGTCGACGCCGTCCTCGACCTCCACGCCGTAGGTGTCGCGGATCCGGAACCACTTGCGGGAGATCTCGGCGAGGCGGCGGCCGTCGCCCTTGACGGTGTACTCCTTGTCGATCAGGTCGCCGTGCACCTCGTACTCGCCGCCCGCCTCCAGCTCCACGTGGTACTTGTCGTGGAACGGGGTGAACAGCTTCTTGCGGACGGTCGCGACCACGTCCCCGTCCGCGTTCTCGATCTTCATCGCGTCGCGGACGGTCAGCACCTTCTCCCGGACGGTGGCGACCGTGTTGCCCCCGGTGTCCTGCAGCTCGAAGGTGTCGCGGACGCGCAGCACCTTGCCGTCCACCAGGAACGCCTTCTCGCCGTGCTCGTCCTCGACCCAGTAGTCGTCGCCGACCGCGAAGAGGCGCTCCTTGACCACGAACTTCCGACCCATGTCCCCGACTCCCTCGCATCCCTGTCCGGCCCGCTGCCGGGCGGCACCCGACATGGTGCCACCGGCCGCTACGTCAAGTCCCACAACAGGCGGTAGTAGGCGAGGCGTTCGGCGTCCGGTTCGACGCCGTACGCCTCCAGCAGGGGGCGCTCCCAGCCCGGGCCGTAGTTCCACACCGTGCTCCAGGTCGCCACCGCCAGGTCCGCCCAGCGGTCGGCCGTCCCGATCGCGCCCAGGTCCACGTGCCCGGACGGGCGGCCGTCGTCGCCCACCAGGGTGTTGGGCGCGCAGGCGTCCCCGTGGCAGACCACCTCGACGTCGACCGGCGGCGGGTCGGCGAGCACCGCCAGCGCCCGCTCCACGGTGCCGTGGTGGCGCACGTCCTCGTGCCAGTCCGCCGGGTCGCGGCGCAGCGCGACCGCCCGGGCGACCCGGCCCGGCGCCGACCAGTCGTACGGGCACCGCGCCACCGGCAGCGCCTCGTGGAAGGCCCGCAGGCCCGCGCCGACCGCCCGCACCGCCGTCGCCGGATCCCGCTTCCACACCTCGTCCACGGCCGAACGCCCCGGCAGCCCGGCCGTCAGCAGCCAGCGGCCCGCCCCGTCGCCGCCCAGCGCCAGCACCTCCGGGACGGTGGTGAACCGGCCCGCCCAGCCCAGCCGCTCGGCCTCCGCCGCCAGGTCCGCCGGGCTGCCGGCCGGCGCCCACTTCACGAACCGCCGCCCCGGCCCGTCCCCGAGCCGGAACGTCACCCCGTGCAACTCGTTGCGCCACACCGCGGTGACCGGCTCGCCCGCGGCCAACTCGACGACGGCGGGCGGGACTTCGACGTCACCCTCCGGTACGTACGCGATCATCCGCCCATTGTCGCCCGGCCGGCGGCCGGGCGTCACCCGGGTTTCCGGCGCCGCCCGGGTTTCCGGCGCCGCCCGGGGTTCCGGCGGGAACCCGGGGTTCCGGCGGGAACCGGTCCGGGCCCCGGGACGTACTACCGGCTACCAGCACGGAGAACGGGGGAGCACGTGCCCGAAGGCGCCCGCCACCTACCGCCGGAACCGGACGGACCGCCCGGCGAGCTGATCGGCACCGGCCGCACCGCCGACGTCTACGCACTGCCCGACGGCCGGGTGCTGCGCCGCTACCGCACCGGGGCCGACGCCCGCGGCGAGGCCGCGCTGATGGCGCACCTCGCCGGGCACGGCTACCCCGTGCCCGCGGCGCGGCCCGGCGAACGGCCCACCGACCTGCTGATGGAACGGCTGGACGGCCCGACCGTCGCGCAGGCCGTCACCACCGGCGCGCTCGCGCCCGACGCCGCCGGACGGCTGCTCGCCGACCTGCTCCGCCGCCTGCACGCCGTCCCGCCGCGCACCGCCGCCCGGCCCGGCGACCGGCTGCTCCACCTCGACCTGCACCCCGAGAACGTCCTGCTCACCGCCCGCGGACCGGTCGTCATCGACTGGGCCACCGCCACCGAGGGCGACCCCGGGCTGGACGGCGCGATGAGCGCCCTCGTCCTCGCCCAGGCCCTGCTCGGCATGCCGCCCGAGTACGCCGGGGCCGCCCCCGCCATCCTGGTCCCCCTGCTGCGCGGCCTCCCCCCGCTCGGCACCCACCACCTCGCCGCCGCCCGCACCCGCCGCGCCGCCGACCCGGTGCTCGACGCCGCGGACCACGGGCGGCTGGACGCGGCCCTCGCCCTGGTCCGCGCCTGCGCGGCGGAGGCGGCGGCTCTGGCGGCGGCTCTGGCGGCGGAGGCGGAGGCGGAGGCGGGGGCGGCGGGGTAGCGGGCGGGGTGGTCAGGCGCTCGCCGGTCCGGACGCGGCTACGGTTCCGGCTTCGGCGGCGGGTTCGGCTTCGGGTTCGGGTTCGACGGCAGGTTCGGGTTCGGCTTCGGCGAGCAGGTCGGTCAGGAACTCCAGCCGGGCGCTCGCCGGTCCGGTCCTGCGGGCCGCCGCCAGCGCGGTGCGGGCCTCCTCGGGGCGGCCCGCGCGGTGCAGGGCCAGGGCCAGGGTCGCGTACGCCATGCTGCGGCGCAGCGGAGGGCTGGCGACGGCGGAGGCCGAGCGGGCCTCGTCGATGGCCAGTCCGTTCCGGCCCAGGGCGAGTTCCTGCAGGGCGGTCAGGTCGCTGCCGGCGCGGAGTTCGCGCGGCAGGCGGCGGCCCGTGGCGTACGCGGGGCGGAAGGCCGCGCGGTCGGCGTCGGTGGCGGCGCCGGTCTCGTCCAGGTAGGCCAGCGCCCGGGCGTGCACCAGGGCCTCGGCAGGGAACCCGGATTCGACGGACTCCGCGGTCAGGTCGGCGAGTTCGCGGTAGCGGCCCTCGGCGAGCAGCACACTCAGCGTGGCCTCCCGGGTGCCGGGTCCCTCCGGGAGGGCGTCCAGCAGGCGGCGGGCCCCGGCGACGTCGCGCTGCAGCACCTCCGTCACCTCCTGCACCTCGGGGGCGACCGCGGAGGCCGCGGGCGTCGTGCGGTAGACGACCATCAGCACCGCCGGTCCCACCGATCCCGCCAGGCAGAGCACTGCGGCCGCCCGGCCGAACTCCCCGCCCACCAGAGCGAGCAGCCCGGCGCCCAGGGCGGAGAGCGTCAGGTACGCCAGCAGGCCGGGCAGCAGTCCGCCCCTGGACGGCACGGTGCCCAACGCGATCGGCCGCACCACCGGCAGCGGGACGCGGCGCAGCTGCCACCCGCTGTGCAG
This sequence comes from Kitasatospora phosalacinea, assembly GCF_000717185.1. Lineage (GTDB taxonomy): Bacteria > Actinomycetota > Actinomycetes > Streptomycetales > Streptomycetaceae > Kitasatospora > Kitasatospora phosalacinea_A. The sequence goes on from NZ_JNYE01000017.1 coordinate 33,047, forward strand.
CCGCCGCGAGGTGAGCCAGGGGGCGCCCCTGCCGAACGACCAGCCGTCCGCCCGCAGCCCGAACCACCGTCCGGGCCCGGCCAGGTAGGCGGCCCACAGCAGGGCCGAGGCGTACGTCCCCGCCAGCACCCCCCACTCGGCCTCCCAGAGCGTGCCCGACGCGTTCCGTAGGTGCCAGCCGAGCAGCACCAGCAGCGCCGCCAGCAGGGCCGCCACCTGCGCCCGGGTGACCTGCTTCTCCCGCCGCCTCAATTCCTCGCTCACGACGGAGGATCGTGCCAGAACCGTGCCCGTCCCGACAGCCGTTTCCGGGATCGTGCCCGGCCCCGACCTCAGACTTCCGCCGGGGCGGCGAGCAGGTCGGTCAGGAACTCCAGCCGGGCGCTCGCCGGTCCGGTCCTGCGGGCCGCCGCCAGCGCGGTGCGGGCCTCCTCGGGATGGCCCGCGCGGTGCAGGGCCAGGGCGAGGGTCGCGTACGCCATGCTGCGGCGCAGCGGAGGGCTGGCGACGGCGGCGGCCTTGCGGGCCGCGACGGCGGCCAGGACGGCGCGGCCCAGGACGAGTTCCTGCAGGGCGTCCAGGTCGGTGCCGGTGCGGAGTTCGCGCGGCAGGCGGCGGGCCGCGGCGTACTGGGCGTGGAAGGCGGCGCGGTCGGCGTCGGTGGCGGCGCCGGTCTCGTCCAGGTAGGCCAGCGCCCGGGCGTGCACCAGGGCGGTGTGCTCGTCCTCGGGTGCGGTGAACTCCGCTGCCAGTTCGACGAGTTCGCGGTAGCGGCCCTCGGCGAGCAGCACGCTCAGCGTGGCCTGCCGGGTGTCGGGGCCGTCCGGGAGGGCGTCCAGCAGGCGGCGGGCCCCGGGCACGTCGTGCTGGAGCGTCGCCAGCACCTCCGACAGGCCCGCGGGGAGGCTCCCGGCGGTGGGGACCGAGCTGACCGCGGCGGTCAGCAGCACCGGCCGCACCGCCCCGAGCAGGCACAGCACCGCGGCGACCCGGCCGAAGCCGCCGCCCGCCAGGGCCAGCAGCCCCGCGAGCAGCACGGCGGCGCCGAGGAACGGCAGCAGGACGGACAGCAGCCGTCCCGGCCGCAGCGGCGCCCCGCTCCGGGTGCCGAGGCCGGCGGGGGCCAGCACCGGCAGCGGGATCCGCCGCCGGTAGCGCGGCCCGCCCCGCCCCAGCGTGGTGCGCACCACCGCCCCGACGCCGAACGACCAGCCGCCCGCCCGCAGCCCGAACCACCGCCCCGGCCCGGCCAGGTAGCCCGCCCACAGCCACCGCAGGGCGTACGTCCCGGTGATCGCCCCGGCGGCGGGCGGCAGCACCGTCGCGCCATCGCTCATGTACGGCAGGCACACGGCCACGCAGCCGACCGCCAGGAGCACCCGGTACACCTTGTCCACCAGCGTCCAGCGCCGGAGCAGTTCGTTCCTCACGGCGGGTGATCGTGCCAGAGCCCCGGCGGCGGGCCCGCACCGGGTGGGCGGTGCTCGTGCCCGGAACCGGCCGCGGACCCGAACCGTCCTGCAAGGGTGGCGGGTTGGGCACGAAGCACCCGCAGCCCGTGCACGACACCGCGAACAGCCAGGGGGCCGACGATGCGATTCCTGCGAGTGCCCGACCGCCACCGGCGCCGGACGGGCGTGCTGCTCGCCGTCGCCTCCCCGCTCGCCCTGGCCGGCCTGGACCTGCTGAGCACCCGCGCCGACACCTGGGACGCCTGCACCACGGCGGGCCTCGCCGTGCTGGCCGTCTCCCTGCTCGGGCTGGCCGCCCTGCGGGTGGGCTGGGCGCGGACCACGGCGGCCGGGCTGGGCGGGTTCGCGCTGCTGCTGCTGCCGGGCTGGCTGCTCACCGACCAGCTGCGGTACCACCGGGGCGTGGTCGTCGAGGTCACGGTGACGGGGGCGCACCGCACCGACGGCCTGCTGTCCGGCCCGGCCTGGGTCTGCGGCCTCCGGCGCACCGACGGACGGCCGCTGGCGCACCCGGTCGCCCGCAACTGCGGCCCGTCCGACATCGGTGACACGGTGGGCCTGCTGGTGGACCGGGGCGGCTGGCTGCCCCCCACCTCCACCGAACGCAGCAACTGGGACGGCCCCGCCCCCTCCCCCACCCCCGACCTCGTCCTGATCGCCCTCGCCCTCACCACCTGGGCCTGGACCGCCCTGGACACCACCGCCCCCCGCCCCGCCCGCCTGCCGCTGCCCGCCGCTACGCCTCCTACTCCGCCCGCTCCTCCCGCTCCTCGCGCCGCGGCAGCGCGGGGTCGCGCAGCTCGTCCGGCGACGCGGCGAGGGCCGGGTCCGCGGCCGTGACCCCGGGGTAGCGGCGGTGCAGCCCGCCCAACCAGTAATCGGCCCGCTCGACGCCCGCCCGCTCGACCTCGGTGCCCGTCGGCAGGAGCGCGTGCACGGCCTCGCGCACCCGCCGCACCCCGAACGCGTTCATCGCCGCGTCGAGGTAGTAGCGGTTGTAGCTCGGGTCCCGCTCGTAGACCGCCGCCCGCGCCAGGGCGTCGAGCGCCTCCGCGGGCAGCACCATGCCCTCCCGGCACCCCTCGAACACCTTGACCAGCACCCGGTGGTCCTTCAGCAGGTCGTACCGCGGCCCCAGCCCGACCCGCAGCCCGAGCGCCCGCACCACGTCCGCCAGCGCCAGCGCGTACAGCCGCCGCCGCTCCTGCTCCTGCCCCGCCCGGCCCTCTCCGTCCACCCCCGGCTCCCTCCCCGCGATCTCCCGCGCGGAATCCTGCACGGCGCGATGAGGTTGACTGTGGTCATGACTTCTCGTGCACGCGTCCGCGCCCCCGAACTGGTGGGCAAGGGCGGATGGCTGAACACCGGGGGCAAGGACCTGTCCCTGGTGGACTTCCGCGGCAAGATCGTGATCGCGGACTTCTGGACCTTCTGCTGCTGAGGCCCTGGCCCGGTACCGCACCACCTGTGCCGACCGGAGTGCGCGGTCAGGAGGATCACCCCTCGGGGTGACACCGGGGCGACCGGGCGGAGTCCCCACTCGGAGTTGATAAGTTCAATTAGCCATCGTCGGCGTGTATCAACTCTTGGGGAGGAAGTTCGTGGCAGGCAGGGGCAGGCCCAGTCGCAGCACGGTGTACCAGCGGCTGAGCGGGGCCCTGGCCGAGCTGAACGAGCGTTTCGGCGGGCTGCCCAGCCCTCGGGAGGCCCAGGAGATCTGGGACGACATCTGGCACCAGGAAGCGCACCACTCGACTGCGCTCGAAGGCAACACCCTCGTCCTTCGCGAGGTCGAGGCGCTACTCGACCAGGGTCGAGCCGTCGGCGCCAAGCCGCTGAAGGAGTACAACGAGGTCCAGGGCTACGCGGATGCCGCCCGTTGGGTCTACGGGCAGGCCCTCGATCCGGACGCGTGGCATGACGGGCGGCTGATCACGCTCGGCGAGGTCCGCCACATCCATTACGTCACCATGTCGCCGGTCTGGAACGTCGCACCTCATCCGGACGCCGCCGACAGGGAGGGCCCCGGTAGTTTCCGGGAGCACGACATCCACCCCTTCGCGGAGGGCATGACGCCCCCGAAGTGGCCGCTCGTTCCCGCTCACGTCGAGCAGTGGGTCGGCGAGGTCTGCGCCTTCGGCAAGCAGATCGAGAGCGGTGAGGAACTGGGCCGACCGCTCCCGGAGGTACTGGCCGGGATCCACAACCGGTTCGAACGCATTCATCCGTTCCTCGACGGCAACGGGCGAACAGGGCGTCTGGTGATGAACCTCGTCCTCGTCCGCCTGGGCTATCCGCCGATCATCATCCTCAAGAGGCAGCGGGAGGCTTACCTGGCCGCCTTGCGTCGCGCGGACGCGGGTGACCACGGAGCCCTCGGCGAGCTGATCGCCCGGGCCATGGAGGACAACCTCAACCGCTTCATCGTGCCGAACGTGGCCGGCCCCGCACGACTGGTTCCGCTTGCCGCGCTCGTGGACGCAGAGCTCTCCCTGGCCGCACTGCGGCAGGCGGCCCAACGGGGTCGGCTCAACGCCGTGCAGGGGCCGGACGGGGTGTGGCGCTCGTCCCGGAAGTCCGTGGCCGCCTACAAGGCCGGCAAGCACCAGCGCAGGCCCAAGTCCGACCGCGTCTGAGCGCAGGAGCGGACTGCTCCCCGGTTCGATGGGGTTGGATGCAGGTATGGCTTCTCGTGCACGTGTCCGCGCCCCCGAACTGGTCGGCGCCGGCGGATGGCTCAACACAGGCGGCAAGGAACTCAAGCTGGCCGACCTGCGAGGTAAGTGTGTCGTACTGGACTTCTGGACCTTCTGCTGCATCAACTGCCTCCACGTCCTGGACGAGCTCCGGGAGTTGGAGGAGAAGCACCGGGACACCGTGGTGATCGTCGGCGTGCACTCGCCGAAGTTCGTCCACGAGGCCGACCACCGGGCGGTGGTCGACGCGGTGGCCCGGTACGAGGTGCACCACCCCGTGCTGGACGATCCCGAGCTGGTGACGTGGAAGCAGTACGCGGTGCGGGCCTGGCCGACGCTGGTGGTGATCGACCCGGAGGGGTACGTGGTCGCGCAGCACGCCGGGGAGGGGCACGCGCACGCGATCGCGAAGCTGGTGGAGGAGCTGGAGGCCGAGCACGCGGCGAAGGGGACGCTGCGGCGCGGCGACGGGCCGTACGTGGCGCCCGAGCCGCAGGCGGGTGACCTGCGCTTCCCGGGGAAGGCGGTGCGGCTGCCGGACGGGCACTACCTGGTCGCGGACTCGGGGCACCACGCGCTGGTGGAGCTGGACGCGGACGGCGAGCGGGTGGTGCGGCGGATCGGCGACGGGGTGCGCGGGCTGGTGGACGGCGCCGAGCCGCGGTTCAGCGAGCCGCAGGGCCTGGCGCTGGTGCCGGAGGGGCTCGGCCTGGACTACGACGTGGTGGTGGCCGACACCGTCAACCACGCGCTGCGCGGCGTCCGGCTCGCGGACGGCTCGGTGACCACGCTGGCGGGCACCGGCAGGCAGTGGTGGCAGGGTTCGCCGACCTCGGGCCCGGCCCGCGAGGTCGACCTCTCCTCGCCGTGGGACGTCGCGTTCTTCGACGGCCGGGTGTGGGTCGCGATGGCGGGCGTGCACCAGCTGTGGTCCTTCGACCCGGTGGCGGGGACGGTGGAGGTCGCGGCGGGCACCACCAACGAGGGCCTGGTGGACGGCCCGGCCGGCGAGGCCTGGTTCGCCCAGCCCTCCGGCCTGGCGGTGTCCGCGGACGGCGAGCGGCTGTGGGTGGCCGACTCGGAGACCTCCGCGCTGCGCTGGGTTTCACGTGGAACCCACGAGGTGCGCACCGCCGTCGGCACCGGCCTGTTCGACTTCGGCCACCGCGACGGCGCCGCCGGGCAGGCGCTGTTGCAGCACCCGCTGGGCGTGACCGTGCTGCCGGACGGCTCGGTGGCGGTCAGCGACACCTACAACCACGCGCTGCGCCGCTACGACCCGGCGTCCGGCGAGGTCAGCACGCTGGCCACCGACCTGCGCGAGCCGTCGGGCGCGGTGGTGGTGGACGGCGACATCGTGGTGGTGGAGTCCGCCCGGCACCGGCTGACCAGGCTGCGGCTGCCCGAGGAGGCCGTCCGGGTGGAGGCGGTCGCGCACCGCACCCGGCGGGCCGCGACCGAGGTCGCCCCGGGCGCGCTGCGGCTGGACGTGGTGTTCTCCGCGCCGACCGGCCAGAAGCTGGACGAGCGCTACGGCCCGTCGACCCGGCTGCTGGTCAGCTCGACCCCGCCCGAGCTGCTGGTCTCCGGCGCGGGCGCGGACAGCGCGCTCAGCCGCGAGCTGGTGCTCTCCGACGAGGTCGCGGAGGGCGTGCTGCACGTCTCGGCGATGGCGGCGTCCTGCGACGACGACCCGGAGATCGAGTACCCGGCCTGCCACGTGCACCAGCAGGACTGGGGCGTGCCGGTGAAGCTGGTGGCGGGCGGCGCGAGCCGGCTGCCGCTGGTGCTGGCCGGGATGGACTGACCGTGCGCGGGGTGCGGGCCGCGGGCCCGCACCCCACCGGGCCTCAGCCCTCCAGGAAGGCCTTGATCGCGCTCGCCAGGTAGTGCGGGTCCTCCGCGCCGCACAGCTCGCGGGCGGAGTGCATGGACAGCGCGGCGATGCCGCAGTCCACGGTGGTGATGCCGAGCCGGGCCGCGGTGATCGGGCCGATCGTGGTGCCGCAGGGCATCGCGTTGTTGGAGACGAAGGACTGCCACGGCACGCCGGCCTTCTCGCAGGCGGCGGCGAACACCGCCCGGCCGACCCCGTCGGTGGCGTACCGGTTGTTGACGTTGACCTTGAGGATCGGGCCGCCGTTGGGCATCGGGTGGTGGCCGGGCTCGTGCCGCTCGCTGTAGTTCGGGTGCACGGCGTGGCCCATGTCGGAGGACAGGCAGACGGTGCCGGCCAGCGCGCGGGCGCGGTCCTCGAAGCTGCCGCCGCGGGCGTGGCAGGAGCGCTCCAGCACGTTGCCCAGCAGCGGGCTCTGCGCGCCGGTGTCGGACTCGCTGCCGGTCTCCTCGTGGTCGAACGCGGCCAGCACCGGGACGTACGGCAGCTCGCCGCCCGCCTCGGCGACGGCGGCCAGCGCGGCGGTGGCGGCGTGCACGGACAGCTGGTTGTCCAGCCGCGGCCCGGCCAGCAGCTCGCGGTCGCGGCCGAGGTAGGCGGGCGGCTGGATGTCGTGCGCCATCAAGTCCCACCCGGCGACGTCGGCGACGGCCAGCCCGGCCTTCCCGGCGACGTACTCCAGCAGGGCGCCCTCGCTGGTGCCGCCGATTCCCCAGATCGGCGTCAGGTGGCGCTGGCGGTCGAGCTTGAGGCCGTCGTTGACCCCGCGGTCGAGGTGGATGGCCAGCTGCGGGACGCGCAGCAGCGGCTCGTCCAGGTGCACCAGCCGGGTGGAGCCGTCGCGCAGCGCGAGCCGGCCGGACAGCCCGAGGTCCCGGTCGAGCCAGGTGTTGAGCGGGACGCCGCCGTAGATCTCCACGGCGACCTGCCGCCAGCCGGCCGAGCTGGTGTCGGGCACCGGCTTGACCCGCAGGTTCGGCGAGTCGGTGTGCGTGCCGACCACGCGGTACGGGGTCGCCGCGGTCGCGTTCTCCGGCACGTACCAGGCGATCATGGCGCCGCCGCGCACCAGGTAGCGGCCCCCGCTGCCGCCGTCCCAGGCGTCCGTCTCGCTGACCCGGCGGAAGCCGACCCGCTCCAGCCGCTCGGCCGCGCTCGCCACCGCGTGGTACGGGGAGGGGGAGGCGGCGAGGAAGGCGATCAGGTCGTCCGTGTGCTTCCGGTCGAAGTGGGCCGTTCGGGCGGCGGTCGACATTTTGCTCCTGGGTAGAGGGCGGGGCGGGCCTGGTGGGGTTGCGGGTCCGCCCCATGAGCATATGCCCGTACACGGACAGGGCCGCGGGAAGTCTGCAACGGTGACACAACAGTGAACGCAGCGCGACCCGACGCGCTCCCGGGCCGTGCGGCGCCCGGCGGGGACGACGCCGCGGGGCCCGGTGCAGTACCGGGCCCCGCGGGGTGAGGGTGGGTCAGGCGGTCCTGTGGCGGGCGCGCCGGATCGGCCGGATCAGAACGCCTCCTCGGCCAGCTCCATCAGCTCGTTGTCGACGCTCTCGGCGATCTGGCGCTGCGCGGCGGTGGTCGGCAGCACGGTGCGGGCGAAGTGCTTGGCGGCGGCGACCTTGCCCCGGTAGAACGCGACGTCCTTCCCGGTGGCGCCCGCCTCCAGCTTGGCGAGCGCGACGGCGGCCTGGCGCAGCAGCAGCCAGCCGACCACCACGTCGCCGGAGACCAGCAGCAGGCGGGTGGTGTTCTGGCCCACCTTGTACATGTTCCGGGCGTCCTGCTCGACCGCGGTCAGGTCGGCGATCAGGGTGCCGACGATGGCCTCCAGGTCGCCCGCGGCCTTGGCCAGCAGGTCGCGCTCGGCGGCCAGCTCGGCGCCGCCCTCGCCGGTGGCGAGGAACTTGGTGATCTGCTCGTTGACGGCGGTCAGCGCCTGGCCGCCGTCCTTGACGATCTTGCGGAAGAAGAAGTCCTGGCCCTGGATGGCGGTGGTGCCCTCGTACAGGGTGTCGATCTTGGCGTCCCGGATGTACTGCTCGATCGGGTACTCCTGCAGGTAGCCGGAGCCGCCGAAGGTCTGCAGCGACTGGGCGAGCTGCTCGTAGGACTTCTCCGAGCCGTAGCCCTTCACGATCGGCAGCAGCAGGTCGTTCAGGCGCTCGGCGGCGGCGTCGTGCTCGCCGCGCAGGCGGGCGGCCAGCATGTCGTCCTGCACCGAGGCGGTGTAGAGCACCAGGGCGCGCATGCCCTCGGCGTACGCCTTCTGGGTCAGCAGCGAGCGGCGCACGTCGGGGTGGTGGGTGATGGTGACGCGCGGCGCGGTCTTGTCCATGAACTGCGCGAGGTCGGCGCCCTGCACGCGCTCCTTGGCGTACTCCAGCGCGTTCAGGTAGCCGGTGGAGAGGGTGGCGATGGCCTTCGTGCCGACCATCATCCGGGCGAACTCGATGATCTTGAACATCTGGCGGATGCCGTCGACGGTCTCGCCGAGCAGCCAGCCCTTGGCCGGGTGCTTGGCGCCGAAGGTCATCTCGCAGGTGTTGGACGCCTTGAGGCCCATCTTGTGCTCGACGTTGGTGGCGTAGACGCCGTTGCGCTCGCCGAGCTCGCCGGTCTCCCAGTCGAAGTCGAACTTCGGCACGATGTACAGGCCCAGGCCCTTGGTGCCCGGCTTGCCGCCCTCGGGGCGGGCCAGCACCAGGTGGACGATGTTCTCGGACATGTCGTGCTCGCCCGAGGTGATGAAGCGCTTGACGCCCTCGATGTGCCAGGAGCCGTCCTCCTGCTTGACCGCCTTGGTGCGGCCGGCGCCGACGTCGGAGCCCGCGTCCGGCTCGGTCAGCACCATGGTGGCGCCCCAGAGCCGCTCGACCATGCGCTGGGCGACCTTCTGCTGCTCCTCGGTGCCCTCGTCGTGGACGACGCCCGCGAAGGCCGGGCCGGAGGAGTACATCCAGATCGCCGGGTTCGAGCCGAGCACCTGCTCCGCGTACGCCCACACCAGGGAGTTCGGGGTGACCTGGCCGCCGATGCCCTCCGGGATGCCCAGGCGCCACCACTCGGCGTCCATGAAGGTCTGGTAGCTCTTCTTGAAGGTCTCCGGGATCGGAGCGGTGTTGGTCTCCGGGTCGAACACCGGCGGGTTGCGGTCGGCGTCGACGAACGAGGCGGCGAGGTCGTTCTCGGCCAGCCGGGCGATCTCGGCGAGGATGTTCTTCGCGGTGTCGACGTCCATCTCGGCGAACGGACCGGTGCCGTACACCTGGTCGCGGCCGAACACCTCGAAGAGGTTGAACTCCACGTCCCGCAGGTTGGACTTGTAGTGACCCATGACCGTTTCTCCGGTTCGTCTGCTCCACGGGCGGCCGCTTCCGGCGCACCGCTTACCCACCAGTACGCCCCATGATGCTACCCGTTGGTAACTTGTTCAAGCCCCCTGACGTGACCGGGGTATGAACGTGGTCACGTCCCACAATGGCGCCCCGCCCGGGATTGTGCGGATCACCGACCCCCAAGCGGGGCGCGGCCCGATAGCCTTGTCCCCGTGTACGGCTACGAGCAGAGCGCCTACCAGGACCCCTACCAGCAGCAGATGCAGCAGGGGATGTCCGGCATGCCCGGCCCCGGGTACGGCGACCCGCAGGCCGCCCAGCAGTCGCTCTACCCCGAGCCCTCGCCGCCCTCCCTGGCCGACGCGGTGCGCGCCTTCACCACCGGCGCCATGCCGGTCGAGGACTTCCAGGCCATCTTCATCACCTCCAAGGTGTACTGCCCGCGCGGCGACCGCCCCGGCTTCCTGGCCCTGCACAACACCCCGACCCCGGTGATCCCGATGTTCAGCTCGCTCAAGGAGCTGAAGCGGTACGCGGGCAAGGAGTCCAAGCACTTCTCGGTGACCGGCGCCGAGATCCTCGACCTGCTGCCCACCGGGTACGGCTTCGCCCTCGACATGGAGGGCGAGCACCGGATGGTCTTCGACGCCCGCGCGGTCGAGCAGATGGTGGACTTCACCATGCGCCGCATGTACGGCTGACGCCCTCCCCCCTCTCCCCCGCCCCCTTTCCTTCCCCGGTGGAATACGCCCACATAGTTCAACGTTCAACCTTGCGAGTGGTTGAGAGTTGAACTACTGTGGTGGACGTAGGCCACAGACCCGCCGAAGGAGGCCGACATGCCCGCCGTGACCGTCGAGAACCCGCTGATCCTGCCGCGCATCGCGGCCCCCGCCGAGGGTGCCGCCGCCCGCCCCGTGCTGACCGTCGCCACCGCCCCGGAGGGCTTCGAGGGCGAGGGCTTCCCGGTCCGCCGCGCCTTCGCCAAGATCAACCAGAAGTTCCTGGACCCGTTCATCATGATGGACCAGATGGGCGAGGTCGACTACGCCGCCGGAGAGCCCAAGGGCACCCCCTGGCACCCGCACCGCGGCTTCGAGACCGTCACCTACATCATCGACGGCACCTTCATCCACCGTGACTCGCACGGCGGCGGCGGCACCATCACCGACGGCGACACCCAGTGGATGACGGCCGGCTCCGGCCTGCTGCACATCGAGACCCCGCCCGAGTCGCTGGTCACGTCCGGCGGCATCTTCCACGGCCTCCAGCTCTGGGTGAACCTGCCCGCCTCGGACAAGATGATCACGCCGAAGTACCAGGACATCCGCGGCGGCAGCGTCAAGCTGCTCGCCTCGGCCGACGGTGGCCTCGTCCGGATCATCGCGGGCGACCTCGACGGCCACCGGGGCCCCGGCGCCACCCACACCCCCATCACGATGATCCACGTCTCCGTGAACCCCGGCGCCCAGGTCACCCTGCCCTGGCGCCCCGACTTCAACGCCCTCGCCTACGGCCTCGCCGGCAGCGGCTCCGCGGGCGAGGAACGGCGCCCCTTCCGGATGGGCCAGGCCGTGGTCTTCGGCGACGGCGACAGCCTCACCATCCGCGCCGACGAGAAGCAGGACTCCCGCTCCGCCAACTTCGAGGTCGTCCTGCTCGGCGGCCTCCCGATCCGCGAACCCCTCGCCTGGTACGGCCCGTTCGTGATGAACAGCCACCGCGAACTCCAGCAGGCCATGGAGGACTTCCAGGCCGGCCGCCTCGGCACCGTCCCGGCCGACGCCAACTGACCCGCTGACGACGGCACGAAGCCCGCGCCCGACCCCTGCCCCCGGGGGGGGACGGCGCGGGCTTCGACGCGCTCGGAGACGACTCCGTTTCGGTGAGGCAGCGCGGCCAGGACAGCGCGGCCAGAACAGCGCGCGCCCGGCGCCGCGGGTACGGATGCGGACCCACTACGCCGCCGAGCCGTGCAGGGGATTACCGGTGAACCCGTACGAAGCATCGCCCGAGCCGGAGAAGGGGCCGGAGAAGAGGAGTGCAGGGCGCCCGCGGCGGCGGATCGCGCTACTGGTCTTCCTGCCGCCGGTCGCTCTGGTGCTGGTGCGGCGCTCGCACCGGCTGCGGCGGGCCTACCCGGTGAACGTGGCGGGCAGGCTCAGCGGCAGCGCTCCCTTCGCGGCGCGCAGGGCGTCCCGGACGCGGGCGGCTCCTGCGCGGGACGCGGCCGCTCCCGTACCGGCCCTGGGCGTCCGGGGTGCGAGGCCCGCGCAGGAGAGGCAGATGCCGGGACGGGGGACGGGGTCGTGGCAGGTGGCGCACTCGGCGTAGCGGGCCGCAGCCCGAGGCGCGGGGACGGCGGGCATCTTGCGTTGCAGCCGGTTGCGGAGCACGGCGGCCGGGGAGTGCAGCGGGACAGGCAGACCCGGCAGCAGGGCGGTCGCGAGGTCGGCGGGGGTCGCACCGCGCTCCTGCCACCGGACGACCAGGGGCGCGAGCTCCTCCGCCTCCGCCTGCCCGAGCCGCAGGCGGGGTTCGGACCGGATCACCCGCAGCAGGAGGGCGGCCGCCTCGCGGACCCGCTCGTCCAGCACCGGCGGCTCGGGGTCCGCGGGGAGGGAGGGTTCTTGGTACCGGTCCTTTGGAGGGGCGCCAGCGGCGGGGGCGGCCGGTGCACCGGGTCCCGGGAAAGTGCCACCCGGCAGGAACGGGAGCTGCGGGGTGTCGAAGACGTGGTTCTCGCTGATGATCGTGCCGTCGTCCAGCTTGATCTTCTCGACCCGGTAGTACCCGGCCCTCACCAGCTCCTTCAGCGCCTTGTAGATCGCCCTGCGCCCCTGCGGGCTGGTGTCCGCCATGTGCCGACCGTCCTCCCGCCAGCCGTCCGGCCGGGAGAGCAGGTCCGCGAGCAGACCGCGGGCGGTGTAGGAGAGGCTGCGGTCCTGCAACATCGCGTTGGGCAGCACGGTGAAATTGCGCGCGTGAGCGCTACGATGAACGTGCATGGGGAGGTGCTACTCCTGATGCCGGGCCCCGGGGTGTTCCACCACCGCCGGGGTCAACTATTTTCGTTTGCGGTGGGGAACGTAGCACACGTACCAGCTGAAAACCGACATGATCGGCAGGCGATCGATCCTGCCCCGTCCTGTCCCTGACTGATCGTCAAGCACCGTGTCAGTGGCGTCGATTGACGCTCTTGTTCCCCGTTCCCACTGAGGGCGGGGGCGTGCTGCGGATGGTTTGCTTCCGTTTGGTCACGACTCGGAGGAACACGGGCGCCGGGGCGCGGTGAGGCGTTCGACGCGGCTGCACCAGGGTGTGCGGGTGCTGCTGCTGGCGTGGTGTGCGGTGATGTCGGTGTTCTGGCTCGCGGCGGTCCTCGGGCCGGACGAGAAGGACGCTGCGGACACGCCCGCCCCCGCGGTCACCACCGAGCAGGCGGCGGCGTACTACAAGAACTGCACGGAGGCGAAGGCCGCCGGTGCCGCGCCGCTGCACGCGGGGGATCCCGGGTACCGGTCGGCGCTGGACCGGGACGGTGACGGGGTGGCCTGCGAGAAGTAGGGCCCCGAGCTCCGGGGAGCCCGCAGCTGACCGCCGTGGAGCGGTGGTTGCGGGCTTTTTCGCGGTTCGGGCTCAACCTTCCCGGGGCCCGGCGCATTGAGAACGGTTGACAGGGGCGGGTGGCCGGAGGGGCGGGGGAACGGATGCGCGGACAGGGCGAGTTGAGCTTCGAGGAGTACGCGGCGGTGCACGGGCGCCGGCTGTACCGGACGGCGTACCTGCTGTGCGGGGACACCCACCGGGCCGAGGACCTGGCCCAGACGACGCTGGCCAAACTGTTCGCGCACTGGCGGCGGGCGTCGCGGATGGAACACCTCGACGCCTACACCAGGACGGTGCTGACCCGGACGTTCCTGGGCGAGCAGCGCAGGCGGGCGGTGGCCCGGCGGCTCGGACTGCTGGCGTCGCGGCCCGAGAGCTCACCCGGGGAGGACACCGACCTGCGGGTGACGCTGATGAACGCACTGGCCGAACTGCCGGTCCGGGCAAGGGCGATGGTGGTCCTGCGGTACTGGGAGGACCTGAGCGTGGAGACCGTCGCCGACCTGCTCGACTGCAGCACCGGCACCGTCAAGAGCCAGTGCTCGCGCGCACTGGCCAGGCTCCGCGAGCAGTTGGGCGAGTCCTACCCGTACGCGGCCGCCTGAGCCCGCCCCTACGCGCAACTCCCGTACGCACGCACTCGGGTGCGCGGCGGACACGAGACCCGGGATCCGGGATCAGGGATCAGGGATCCGAGCGACAAGACACCGTGAAGGAGCTTCGACATGCAGGAGAAGGAGCAGGCCCCCGGGGCGCTGTTCGTCAGAGGGGCGATGAGCCGGGTCACCGACGAGTTGGCCGAGCCGGTCGGGCTGACGGCCAAGGCGGTGCGGCAGGGGCGTCGGCGGCGGTTGCGGTCGCGGCTGGCGGTCGGCGGGGCGGCGGTGTGCACGGCGGCGCTGGCCGCGACGGGGCTGGCCCTCCTCCCCGAGCCCTCGGGCGGGGGCGCGGGGTCGGCGCCGTTGCAGGTGGCCGCGGCGCCGACCGCGAGTCCGCGGGTGTTCCCCACCACGACGGTCGCCCCGACCGCGTCCCCCGACCCCTCGCAGTCCGCCCCGGTGGTCCCGGAGGCCGAACGGCTGCGGATCGAGGACTTCCGGCAGCGGAGCGCCGCCGTGCTGCAGGACCTGCTGCCGCCGGAGATCGGCGCGGTCAGCCTGCTCAGCGACCACGTCTCCGACTACCTGGGGACGTCCGCGCAGGGCGACCTCCTGCTGCGGTTCTCGGTGCGCCCCCACAGTGACGCGGGCCCGCCGAGCACGCTCTGCGCGGACACCCCGATCGGGCAGGAGGTGCAGGTGAAGGGCTCGACCTGCAAGCGGGTGCAGCTGACCGACGGCATCACGGGCATCACCTGGGCGGGGCTGGACAGCGACGGGCGGACCTCGGCCAGCGTGGTCTTCCGGCTCGGCGGCAGCGACGTGGGCCTGAGCGTCGGCCCGTACGCGCGCACGGGCAGCACGCCGGTCTCGTCCCCGCTGACGGTGGACCAGGTCGTCGCCTTCGCCCAGCAGCCCCGGGTCATGGCGCTGCTCGAAGAGGGCGACCTGCACCCGGTGGAGGAGGCCCAGACCTACTCCCCCGCGTACGAGGAGTGAGGAGCGGGGCTCCGTACGCACCACCCCGACCGCCCGGACGCCTCGACCGCCCGACCGCCCGACCGCCTCGACCGCCCGGACGGTCGAGCCGGAGCGGGTGCCGACCCCCGATCTCGGCGCCCGCTCCCGGGCGCTGCCATGTCATGCGCATGACTTGATGGACGGGTCCGCATCCGCCGGAACCCGACGAAGGAGAGAGCGATGAAGCACCGCACCACCGCGACCACCCTGCTGCTGGCCGCCGCCCTGCTGGCCGCGGCCGCCCCCGCCGACGCGCAGTCCGTGCCGCCGCCGGGCACGCAAGTCCAGGTCCAGGCCTCGGACGCCCGGGCCCGGGCCTGGCGGGCGGACGCCTTCCCCGCCGGGGAGGCCACCGTCCGCAGCGCGGCCCGGGTCGGCGGCCGCACCACCTGGGCGCTCGGTGCCCGGGTGGTCGGGAAGGGCGGGAAGCGGCCCCTGGTGGAAGTGGCCTACGCCCGGGACGGCGCCGACGGCCCCTGGCGGGAACTCGCCCTCCCGGAGGGCGTGAGCGGAACGACCGTCACCCCGGACGGCTCCGGCGGCACCTGGGTGACCGGCAGCGGACAGGGCGGCACCGTCTCCGTCAGCCGGTACCGCGCCGGGCAGTGGCAGACGCAGGAGGCGCCGCTGCCCGCGCACCCCATGGGCGGCGGGCTCAACGGGTTCGCGACGGCGGGTGACCCGGACGACGTGTGGGCGGTCGGCTACTACCAGCCCGACGACTTCCTGACCTTCTACGGCGTGATCGACCACTGGGACGGCAAGGCCTGGCAACAGGTGCCGACCCCCGACCTCGGCACCGACTACTGGACGCTCTCCGCCGTGGTCGCCAACAGCCCCTCCGACGTCTGGGCCTCCGGCGACGTCGGCAACGAGGACGGCTGGGCCCGCCCGCTGCTGCTGCACTACGACGGCCACGCCTGGAGCAAGGTCGCCACCCCCGCCCTGGACACCCGCCCCGGCGAGCTCACCGACCTGGTCGTGGCCGGTCCGAACGACATCTGGGCGGCGGGCGCCGAGATCGGCCCGTCCCACCGGGCCAAGCCGACCGTCGCCCACTACGACGGCCGCAGCTGGACGTACCAGGAGATCGGCATCGACGCGGGACGGCTCTACGGCCTCGTCCGCACCCCGAACGGGGTGGCCGTCGTCGGGGCGTCCCTCACCGACGGCGTCTACCGGCCGACCGGCGCCCAACTGACCGGCCGCGGCTGGGAGCCGCTGGACATCCCGCAGAGCACCACCCCCGGCGGGCGCCGCCCCGCCGACATCGTGAGCGTCGCGGGCCGGCTGACCGTCGTCGGCACCGACTACGCCGGCACGGCCGACGAGCGCGTGGAGCTGCCCTTCTCCCTGACCCGGTGAGGCCCCGCGCCACCGGGCCGGTGCGTGGGGGTGGGCCGGTGCGCGGTCGAGGTGGTCCGGGCCGCTGGCATACGCGCGTTCGGGTACGCGGGCAGGCTGGCCCCAGGGCGGTGGTCTTCACCGACGCGTCCGAGCCGTCCGAGCTGATCTCCCGTGCGGTGCATGGGAGTTGACGGTTCGGGCGGTCAGTCCAGGGGTGGACGCTGGGCGTGCAGCTGTTCGAGCTCGGCGAGGACGGCGGCGCCCACCTCGGCCTTGCTCCGCCCGCCGCCGACCTCGGGGCCGGGCTCGGAGTCCGACTCGGGTTCGGGGTCGGTGGCGCGCAGGCGGCGGAGGGCCTCGGTGAGGCGGTCGGTGGCGCCGCGGAGCTGGGCGGCGCGTTCGGCGTGCATCCCGGTCATCGGGTCGTCGACGACGGTGACCGGGATGCCGCGCTCCCGGGCGGCGGCGAGGACGGCCTCGCCCGCCTCCGGGATCAGGGTGAGCGCGGAGGCCGCGAACAGGCCTCCGGCCAGGTTCTTCGGGCGGCCGAACAGGTTCTTCGCGACGATCTCGCAGGGCAGCGAGCGCTCCTGGCGCTCGGCGGCGGCGGTCGCCGCGAGGGCGACCGTGAGCAGCGCCTCGGCGGCCTTGGTGACCAGCCACTTGCGGCCGGGGACGGGCGGCAGGAACTCGCGGATCCGGTCGACCTCGCGCTCGACCACCACGTCCGGCAGCAGGTCGACGGTGCTGTGGCAGCGGATCTCCAGCACCTTGCCCCAGGCGACCGACTCCCCGTCGAAGCCGACCTCCTCCGGCCCGACCACGACCTGGCCGAGCCCGTCCAGCAGGTGCAGCAGCCGCACCGCCGGGCCCGGGACGTGCGGGAGGCGGCCGATCAGCCCGGCGAGCGAGACCTCCCACTCCTCCTCCAGCGGCACCCCCGGCTTCGGGTGCGTCTCCAGGGCCCGCCGCGCCCAGTCCGACCCGGCCTTGGCCCGGGCCGAGGCGACCGCCCCCGAGACCGCACCCGTCACGGCCCCCGACACCGACCCCAGCGCCGCCCCGGCCCGCCGCCCGGCCCCCTCGCCGACCTGCCTGATCCCCACGTCCGCCCCTCCCCCTGCTCCGTCCCCGCCCACCGTTCCGGCCCACCGTTCCGACCCACCGTTCCGGCCCACCACGCTACCGGCCGCCACCCGGCCCGGGGGCTCGGTCCGGCGAGCGGGCCTGCTGCCGACGGGCACCTTCTAGGCTGGGGCGGCAGGACGGGAACACCGAACCGAGAGGGCGTCATGGCGACGATCCACCACGTCACGCTGGAGCCGGGCAAGTTGGAGCTGCTGGCCGGATGGCTGCCGCGGCAGGAGTGGTTCCGGCCGGGAGGCGGGGAGCTGGTGCGGGCCGGGGGGTTCCGGTTGGACGATCCGGCCGGGGAGGTGGGGATCGAGTTGATGGTGGTGGCGGACGGGCGGGACGCCTACCTGGTGCCGATGGCCTACCGCGGTGCGCCGCTGGCGGGGGCCCCGGAGGGGGCGCTGATCGGGACGTCGGAGCACGCGGTGCTGGGGACGCGCTGGTTCTACGACGGGGTGCAGGACCCGGTGGTGCGCGAGCAGTTGGCGCGGCTGCTGCGGGGCGAGGCGGTGCCGCAGATGCAGAGCGAGAGCGACACGGCGGACGACAGCGTGGCGGTGGCCCCGGCGGCGGGCGTGGCGGCGGGTGCGGTCGAGCCGGTGGTGCGCCGGGTGCTGGTGCCCGGCGGGGAGCCCGTGGCGGGCGAGGTGGTGGCCGGGTACACCGCGCCGGACGGGTCGGCGCGGCGGGCGGTGTTCGTGGCGGACGGCCGCGCGGGCGCGGCGGGGTGACGACGGGGACGGGGACGGGTCAGAGGCTGGCGTAGAGCGCGGCGGCGTCGTCGTGGGCCTTGCCGCGGGGCCAGCGCAGGCAGGCGGCGTCGGAACGTTCGGCCGCCCGGACCTGGGCGATCAGCTCGGCCGGGCCCGCCTCCGCGAGCAGCCGCATCGCGTCGGCCCAACTGCCCAGCTCCAGGCGGTCGGTGTAGCGGGCGGCGCCGTCGGAGAGGGCGGCCACGCCGTGCAGGGCGGCCCGGGCGACGGTGCCGGTCTCGGCGTGCTCGGCGGCGTGCGGGGCGGCGGCGGCGATCCACGGGCCGCGGCCGCTGTTGCGGGCGGACCGGACGGCGACCGCGTACCGCATGTAGAGCGCGGCGCGTTCGGCGGTGCCCGGGACGGTCGACCAGATCTGGCGGCGCAGCGCCTCACCGCCCGGGAAGCGCTGGTTGTCGCCGATCACCCGCGGCGGCCCGTCCTTGAGGTGCAGCACCAGCAGGGAGTCGCCGAGCACCAGGTACTCCAGGGTGTCCTCGCGCAGCCGGCCGGCGACCACCATGGCGGCGGGGGTGGCCGGGTTCGCCAGGTCGCAGGCGCCGCCGTGCAGGGCCGCGGTCTCGGCGATCGCGTCGGCCAGGCAGTGGGCGACCGGGCGGTCGACCCGGTCGGTGAGCCTGGCCAGCAGGTGGACGCCGAGGCGGCGCACGTACCAGGCGATGCCGTGGGTGCAGCCGGACGGCAGGGCGTCCGGGGCACTGGAGCCGTCCAGGAGGACGAACGCCTCCGGAGTGGCGACTGCGAAGTCCTCGTTGGCCCGGTCGGGGCGGCGCGCGTCGACTGCCAGCTCTACCCGCATGCCCCCAGTCTGCGGCCGCGGCCCGGTCCCGAACAGGGGTCCGACCGTGATCCCTCCCGGGAGCGGCCGGGTGTGGCCGGGAGCAACCGGGTGTGGCCGGGAACTGCCCAGGGGCCCCCGGGAACGCCCGGGAACGCCCGCGAGCACCCGGGAACGCTTGGGCGCGGATCGGACATAATGGTGCAAAGCCGGTCAATCGACCTCGGCTCTCCCGACGTCCCGCGACAGGAGCGACCCCATGGTCTGGCAGTTCTTCGTACTGGTGATCGCCTCGATCGGCTTCCCGACGCTCACCCTGCTTTTCATGATCGGCGGCCTGCAGTACCGCGAGGACCGGGAGCACCCGCAGGCCGCCGCCCACCGCGCGGCGTAGCGACCGCACGGCGCGCCGGGGCGCTCGGACGCCGATATCGGCTGACAGCAACCCCGGTCGACATGGCAGGGTGTGCTGCAGCACACCCGCTCCCCGTCCAGGAGGTCCCCATGAGCAGCGACACCGCCCCGGCCGCCGAGCCCGCGCCGGACGCCACCGCCGACGCCGAGACCGGCACCGGAACCGGCGCCGAGACCGTCGCCCCGGACGACCAGAAGGCCAAGTTCCTGGCCGCACTGCAGCGCAAGGGCGGCGAGAACCGGAACACGAACGGCGGCCCCGGCAGCGACTCGAAGATCCACGGCACCCACGGCGCGGCCGGCGGCAAGCGCACCTTCCGCCGCAAGAGCGGCGGCTGAGCGCCACCGATCACCCGCCGAACACCCGGACGGCCGGTCCCGCGCCACGTGCGCCCGGACCGGCCGTCCGGCGTTCCGGCCCGCGGCCGGGCGCTCCGACCCGCCGTCAGGCGGCGGGCGCCACGGGCTCCGGCGACACCGACGACCCCACCGGCTCAACCGCTGCCACGTCCGGCAGCGACGCGGGAGCGACCGGCAGCGGTTCGGCCAGGAAGGCCAGCACGTTGTCGACCACCGTCGGCTCGGACAGCACCCGGCGGTGGCCCAGGCCCCGGGTGGTGATCAGGCGCAGCTGCTCCTCGTCGTACGCCGCGCGCAGCAACTGGGACTGGCGGTACGGGACGACGTCGTCGCCCTCGTCGTGCACCGCCAGGATCGGCGCGGTGACCAGCTCCGGGCGGCGGGTGGCGTCGAAGCGCTGCCAGATGTTCCCGGCGCCGGGCAGCAGGACCTGCTCGATCCGGCGGACCAAGTCCCGCTCCAGGCGCTCGTTCAGGCCCGTGATGGCGGTGAACGCCTCGACCAGGTAGCCGAATTCGGCGAGCCCGGCGATCGAGACGAGCCGTCCGACCGGCACGCCCTCGGCCATCGCGAGGAACGTGCAGCAGGCCCCGAAGGAGTGCGCCACGGCGGCCTCGAACGGCCCGTGCCGCTCGGCGAGCCGGACGATCAGCTCGCGGTACTCCAGGATCGTGACGGTCCGGCCCCCCGAGTCGCCGTGCGCGGGCGCGTCGAAGGCGACCGGGCTCATCCCGAGGTCCAGCAGCCCCTGCACGTACGGGGTGAACCGGGACGCCCGGGAACGCCACCCGTGCACCATCAGCACCGGCCGCCGCCCGTCGCCCCAGCGGTAGACCCGCACCCGCTTGCCGTTCACCGAGAGCTCCTCGGTGACCGCGCGGTCGTGCAGCTCGCGCTCGGCGGGACGGACCCGGCTGCGGCGGATCGGGTGCCGGAAGAGCTCGAAGGCCACCCGGCCCGGCGGGGCGGTGGCGACACGGGAGGTGGCGTTCAGCGCGGTGCGGACGAGAGCGGTAGCTGTCATGGGCGAGATATTAGCACGACCGTTCGTGCAATTTCTGGGAGTGGAAACCGCCCGGAACCGCCCGGGACCACTCGCGGTCGGAACCGCCGGTCAGACCGGGTACCGGGTGGGGCGTCAGGCCGGGGGGAAGCCCAGCAGGCGGCGGACCGCCCGCATCGTCCGGTCGTAGCGGGACGGGTCGTCGTGCAGCACCGCGAGGCTGTTGGCGCTGTCCATCAGGCCGGTCAGCAGCATCGCCAGTTCCTCCGGGTCGGGCCCCGGCGGCAGTTCGCCGGCCGCCTCGGCCGCCCGGGCCAGGTCGACCACCAGGCCCTCCCACTCCAGCGCCGACTGGGCCAGCGCGTCCCGCACCGGACCGGGCTGGGCGTCGAACTCGGCCGTCACCGAGTAGAAGAAGCAGCCGCCGTCGAAGACCCGGCCCCGCGAGTAGTCGAGCCAGCGCTCGCACAGCGCCAGCAACCGGGACGCCCCCGTCGGCCGCTCCAGCGCCGGGGTCACCACCCGGTCGTAGAAGATCCGCCGCGCCGCCCGGACGGTCGCCAGCTGCAGTTCCTCCTTCGAACCGAAGCCCGCGAACACGCCGCTCTTGCTCAGCCCCAGGTCCGTCGCCAACCGCCCGATCGACAGCGCGCCCAACCCCTCGACCGAGGCGATCTGCACCGCCCGACCGAGCACCGCCCGCCGGGTCTCGTTGCCACGCTGGACCCGGCCGTCGGTGGCGGAATCGATGACCACGGAAACACCTCCGGCAGAACGGGTCGGAACACCCGCCAGGGTACGCCGGGACCGCCCGCGGGCGGCCGTCGGACGTCGGCTGTCGGTCCTCGTCCGTCGGCTGTCGGCCGCCGGTCGTCGGTCGTCAGCCGGTCTGTTCGTCGTGCTCGTCCGGGAGGTACGGGGTCTCGCGTAGGAAGAGCGCCCCGCAGGTGTGGCAGTTGTGGTCGGGGTCGACCGTCCAGCGGGTGGCGTCCTGGAGGGGCGCGGCGGCCTCCAGCTCCCTGCCGCACAGCGCGGTGAGATCCGCGTTGCGGACGATGTGCCAGCTGACCACGGAGTCCGTGGCACCGGTCGGGTCGGTCTCGGCGCGCATCTGGTGCATCATGATCACCATGGTCCGCCGCCCGGACCGGCCCGGCAATTCGCGCAGGGGCGGTGCCGCGACCTCCACGCCTTGTCATCGGTGCCGCGACATCAGCCCTGCGCCGGGGGCTCCGACATCAGCTCGCGCACCTCGATCGGCATGTTCATCGGCTTCCCGTCGTGCCCGGGCGCAGCGGAGACCCGGGCCGCGATCTCGACCGCCCGGTCCTCGTCCGCGCAGTCGACCAGCCACCAACCGAACAGGAACTCCTTGCCGGTCGGGAACGGTCCGCCGGTGACGAGGGGCGCCCCGTCGGTGGCCCGGACGATGCGGGCGGTGTCGGGCATGGCGAGGCCGCGGACCTCGACCAGTTCGCCGCTGGCGGTCAGGTCGGCCGCCGTCCGGCGCATGTGCGCGACGTGGACGGCCACGGCCTCGGGAGCCCAGGTGGGGATCGGCGGGACGGTGGTGTCGTCCTGGCTGAAGTGCAGCTGCAGCATGTACGTCACGGCGGGGCTCCTCGCGGTGCGGTGCGGATCGTCGTCTTCCGTACCAGGGTCGGAGCCGGGACGCCGTTCTCGACGTCCCGGTGCCGTGCCGCGCCGCGCGGGTCGGTGGGGGCCGCCGGTGCGGGCCGGTGCGGGTCGGGGCGGGTCAGGTGTTCGGGTGCAGTGCCCGCCAGGCTGCCAAGGTGGCGAGGAGGAGGGCGGTGCCGGAGAGGGAGAAGCCGAGTCGGGCGTCGACGTGCTGGGAGACGGCGGTGACGGCCAGGCCGCTGAAGGGGAGGGTGCCGGTCATCGCGCTGCCCCACAGGGACATCACGCGGCCGCGCATCGCGGGGGCGGAGCGCAGTTGGGCCAGGGTGTTGGCGGTGGCGATGAACCAGATCGAGGTGAGGCCGACGGCGGCCATGCCGGGTACGGCGACGTGGACGTTCGGCGACAGGGCGGTGAGCAGGATCGCGGCGGAGGTGGCCAGCGACAGGGTGCGGACCCGGCGCGGGGTGGGTTCGGGCGAGGCGGCGGCGAGCAGGGCGCCGGGCAGGCCGCCGATGCCGAACGCGGCCATCAGCAGGCCGTACCCGCCGCCGCCCGCGTGCAGGGAGTAGCTGACCAGCGGGGGGAGGGTGAGTCCCATGCCGAAGATCAGGCCGCTGGCGGCGGACATCGGCAGCAGGCCGCGGATGAGCGGGGAGCGCCAGGCGTAGGAGAGCCCCTCGCGGGCCTTCGCCCCGGGGGCGTGGGCGGGTTCGCGGCGCGGGCCGCCGCCCGCCGGGCGGAGCTTGATCAGGGCGAGCATCGGGGCGGCGTAGGAGAGCGCGTTGAAGGCGAAGCAGAACGCGGGGCCGCTGGTGACGAGCAGGGCGCCCGCGATGCTGGGGCCGATCACCCGGGAGGCGTTGAGCGCGACCTCCCAGAGTCCGACGGCGCTGGCCACCGCGCCGGAGCCGACCAGGTCGACCACGAAGACCTGGCGGGCCGGGGAGTCGACGGTGGTGATCAGGCCGGTGCAGGTGGAGAGGGCCAGCAGCACCCACAGGTGGAGGCCGCCGAAGGCGGCGACCAGGGCCAGGGCCAGGCTGACGGCCATCATCAGGCTCTGGGTGACCAGCAGCAGGCGGCGCCGGTCCGAGCGGTCGACCAGGGCCCCGGCCCACGGGCCGAGGATCAGTGTCGGGCCCCAGGCGCAGGCCGTCTGGACGGTCAACCAGACGGCGTTGTGGGTGAGTTCGAGGATCAGCCAGGACGTCGCGACCCCCTGGGCGAGGGCGCCGGACGCGGACGTCAGCTGGCCGTAGAACCAGAGCCGGAAGTCCCGCCCCTGTAGGGCCTGACCCATCCGGGACAGTGCGCGACGGGAGGCGGAGGCGGGCTCCGCAGTGGTGGTGGTCATGGTCCCTCCGGTGGCCGGTCTAGACCATAACCAGCCGTCCCGGAGGGTCCGCCAGCGGGTTTCGGACCGTGAGACGTGCGGAGGGAGGGGGAGGAAGGGGAGGGCAGTCAGGAGGCGGTGCGCAGCAGGGCGGCGGCGGGGCGCGGGGTGAGGAGCTTGTCGAAGCTGACGGTGGCGCCGCGCAGCGGGTGGGTGCGGAGCTGGACGTGGTCGGCCAGGGCGTGGATCAGGAACAGGCCGCGGCCGCACTCGGCGTCCAGGTCGGGCAGGCCGTCGGCGGCGGGGGCGGGCAGCGCCGGACACAGCAGCGGGGGCAGCACGTGGGTGTCGTAGGGGGCGGGGCGGTCCGCGGCGGGGCGGCGGGCGGTGAGCACCCGGGCCGGGACGGAGGCGCGGCCGCGGCGGGTGCGGCAGCGCGGGGCGGGGCGCTCGGCCGGGGGACGGCGCGGCGCCGCCGGACGCGGGGCGGGACGTTCGGCGGCGGGACGGTCGACGGCCGGGCGTTCGGCGAGCGGGCGTTCGGCGAGCGGGACGCCGAGGAGGGCGGGGACGGGGGCGGCCGGGCTGGTGTTGGCGACCTCGATCCGCAGCAGGTCGCCGCTGCGCGAGACGGTGACCTGGAAGGTGTCCCCGGCGGGGGCGGCGGCGTGGGCGGGAGCGGCGTGCTCGACCGCGTTGGCGCAGGCCTCGGTGAGGGCGAGGCCGAGGTCGAAGGCGACCTGCGGGTCGACTCCGGCGGAGTCCATGGCGCCGAGCAGGATGCGGCGGGCGAGCGGCACGCTGGCCGGTTCGCGCTTGAGGTGCAGAGTCCACCAGATTTCCACGGGAGATCCCTCCTGGCTGCGGCTCCACATACAACTAGCTATCTCCTCGGCGGTGCACGGCGAACCGTCCGCACGAGCCAAGCCCGCCCGTTCGGCGGATGGACTGGTCCTGTCGGGTGTGCCGATCAGCGCGCGAACGGGTGAGTGCGCCGGGCGGTTTCTCGCCATTCGGGGCCGGTTCACGCCCCTGCCCGGGGGCCGGGTGTAGGCGGTGAGATGATGTCCCGGCCATGACCGATCCCACCGCCGCCGCCCGCCGGGGCACCGTCGTGCCCGCCGGCCGGGTGCCCGCCGGCCCGGTGCCCGCTGGACGGGTGTCGGTGGCGGCCTGGGACCTGCGGCTGCTCCGGGCGGTGCCGTTCGCGCTGGTGTGCACGCTGGTGGCGGCCCTCGGGCACGCGCGGGCGGGTGGCGCGGTGGCGCCGGACGTGCTGCTGCTGGGGTTCGCCGCGGTGTGCGCGGCGGCCGCGCTGGTCGGCGGGCGGGAGCGCTCGCTGGCGGCGATCGCGGCCGCGCTGGGCGCCGGGCAGTTGGGGCTGCACCTGCTGTTCCACTTCTTCGGCGGCGGCCTGGGCGGCGGCGCGCCGATGGCGCACGCGCAGATGGCCGGGATGGCCGGGATGGCCGGGACGGCCGGTTCCGGTGCGGCGGACCCGCTGGCGGTGGTCGCGGGTCGACTGCTGTGCGACGACGCCCCCGGCAACGGGCTGACCGTCGTCCCGCTGGACACCACGCCGGAGCAGGTGGTGAGCGCCGCGGGCCTGGACCCGCAGGCGGTGATCGCGGCCGCGGCGCCGCACGCGGCGTCCGGCTGGCTGGGGCTCACCCCCGCCATGCTGCTGGGCCATCTGGCGGCGGCGCTGGTCGCGGGCTGGTGGCTGCGGCGCGGCGAGGCCGCGCTGTGGCGGCTGCTGCGGACGGCCGCGCTGACCGCCCGGGAGTGGGCGGCCCCGCTGCGCACCGCGGTGGTGCTGCTGACGGCGCTGCTGCTGGGCGCGGAGCGCCCGGCCGCACCGCGCCGGGCCGGGCGGGCGGAGGACTGGCCGCTGCCGGTGGCGGCGGTGCTGCGGCACAGCGTGCTGCGCAGGGGACCGCCCGCGGTGGCGTTCGCGCGCTGATCGGGCCCGGGGAGAACGACCGGGGCCGGGCGCGCACCGCTGCCGCCGTGCCCGCGCCGTGAGCGGGCCGGACGGGCCCCGCACCTCCCCCCGCGCCGACGCGGCACCGCCGCGCGGCCCCCTCTCCTCAGGAGTCCCCTGATGCGTTCGCTTTCCGCCCGTCGTTCCCTCGGTGCGCTCGCGCTGGCCGCCGGCGCCCTGCTGGCGTCCGCCGTCCCCGCCTCGGCGCACGTGACCGTCCAGTCGAACAACGCCCAGCAGGGCGGGTACACCGCCGTGGCGTTCCGGGTGCCGAACGAGAGCGACACCGCCTCCACCGTGAAGGTCGAGGTCAACCTGCCGCTGGACCACCCGATGGCCTCGGTCCGCACCCAGCCCGTCCCCGGTTGGACGGCCGTGATGGAGAAGTCGAAGCTCGACAAGCCGCTGGACTCGCACGGCCAGCAGATCACCGAGGCCGTCTCGAAGATCACCTGGACCGCGAACGACGGCACCAGGATCGGCCCCGGGCAGTACCAGGACTTCTCGGTGTCGCTCGGCGCGCTGCCGACCGACACCGAGCAGCTGACCTTCAAGGCGCTGCAGACGTACGACAACGGCGACGTGGTCCGCTGGATCGAAGAGGCCAAGGACGGGCAGGCCGAGCCGTCCAAGCCCGCCCCGGTGCTGAAGCTGACCAAGGCCGCGGGCGCGACCGCCGCGGCCGCCGACCACCACTCGACGGACGCCACCGGCACCCAGCAGGCCGCCGCGTCCGACGCGAAGGCCTCCGACTCGACGGCCCGCACCCTGGGCGTGGTCGGCATCGTGGTCGGCGTGGTCGGCGCGGCGCTCGGCGCGGCCGGGCTGCGCCGCCGTTCCGCCCGGTCCTGACGCACCGCCGGGACGGGGCCGCGCGCCCCGTCCCGGCACCCCCTTCCCGCACGTACGAGCTCCCCGCACGAACAGGAAAGTCCCTTGGCTCCCCTCCCCCGCCCCCGCCCCCGGCTGCTGACCGCCGCCGCCCTCGTCCTCGGCGCCTCGCTGGCGCTCTCCGCCTGTGCCTCGTCCGGTGACGGCGGGGAGAGCACCGGGGCGGCGAAGGTCAGCAAGAAGGCGTCGACCAGCCGGTACCAGGGCACCGTGCTCAGCAAGAACTTCGAGAAGCCGGACCTGGTGCTGAACGACACCTCCGGGCAGCCCTACGACCTGCGGGCGCGGACCGCGGGCAAGAGCGTGCTGCTGTTCTTCGGGTACACCAGCTGCCCGGACGTGTGCCCGACCACGATGGGCGACATCGGCGTCGCGATGTCGAAGCTGACCGCCGAGCAGCGGGCGAAGCTGGCGGTCGTGTTCGTCTCCACCGACCCGGAGCGGGACACCCCGCAGGTGCTGCGGACCTGGCTGGACTCGATGGGCAAGGACTTCGTCGGGATGACCGGCGACCTGGCGAAGGTGAAGGCCGCGGCCCGGCCGCTGGGCATCGCGGTCGAGGACCCGGTGGTGGACGCCAAGGGCGCGGTCACCTCCACCCACGGCGCGCAGGTGCTGGCGTTCCTGCCCACCGACGACAAGGCGCACCTGCTGTACATGGCGGGCTCCTCGATCGACGTCTACAAGCACGACCTGGAGCTGATGGCGGACGGGGTGGCGGTGTGAGCAGCCGGTCGTTCCGGCGCTCCGCGCTGCTCGGGGCGGGGCTAGCGGCCGCGCTCGCGGTCGGCGCGGGCGCGGTGGCGCACCAGTCCGGGGACGGCGGCGCGCCGCGGCTGACCGTCGCGGACCCGTACATACCGCTGCCCGCCACGCCCGGCGGGACGGGCGCGGGCTACCTGACCGTCCGCAACAGCGGCGGCGCGGACACCCTGGTCAGCGTGAGCAGCCCGGCCGCCGGGTCGGTGACGATGCACCGCTCGACCGACAGCACGATGGAGCAGGTCGACCGGATGGACGTACCGGCCGGCGGCACCCTCGACCTGTCCCGCGGCGGCGCGCACCTGATGATCATGGATTGGACCCGACAGCCCGCTCTGGGCGACGAGTTGGAGCTGGACCTGCAGTTCGCCAAGGCGGGCCGGGTCGTGGTCAGGGTTCCGGTGAAACCGCTGACGTACCGTCCGGGGAGCTGATCGGCGATGGCGACGAGGAGAGGCACGCACGTGGTGACAGGGGCGAGGCGGCGGCTGGGCGCGCTGCTGGTGGTGCTGGTGGCGGCGCTCGGGCTGGTGCTCGGCGGGGCGACGGCGGCGTCCGCGCACGCCACCCTGGAGGGCACCGACCCGGAGCGGGGCTCGGTGGTGGCGACCGCGCCCGCCGCCGTCACGCTGACCTTCAGCGAGGGCGTGTCGCTGTCCGCGGACTCGGTGCGGGTGCTCGACCCGCAGGGCAACGCGGTCGACGACGGCAAGCCCGAGCACGTCGACGGCCGGGCCGCCACCGCCCGGGTCGCGCTGCGCTCCGGCCTCGCCGACGGCACCTACACGGTCGCCTGGCGGGCCGTCTCGGAGGACTCCCACCCCGTCGGCGGCGCCTTCACCTTCTCCGTCGGCGCCCCGTCCGACACCTCGGTGGACGCCGCCGCCGTCCAGGGCGCCAAGGCCGACGGCGCGGTCGCCTTCGCCTACGGCACCGCCCGCACCGTCGCCTACGTCGCGTTCGCGCTGCTGGCCGGGGCCGCCGCGTTCGTCGTCGTGGTGTGGCCCGGCGGCGCGGCCGTGCGCGGCGTGCAGCGGCTGCTGATGACCGGCTGGGTCGCGCTGCTGCTGTCCACCGTCGCCGTGCTGATGCTGCGCGGCCCGTACGAGCGCGGCACCGGCCTCGGGCAGTCCTTCGACCTCTCGCTGGTGCGCGCCACCCTGGACGAGCGGATCGGCACCGCGCTCGCCGCCCGGCTGCTGCTGCTCGCCGCCGCGGGCGTCTTCCTGTCGCTGCTGGTCGGCCAGTTGGGGGTGCCGAAGCCCGTTCCCGCCGCGGACCCGGCCCCGGAGCCGGAACCCGAGGACGAGGAGGAGGCGGAGCTGCGACGGTTGGAGCGGGCCGCCGCCGAGCGCCCGCAGCGCGACGCCCGGCTCGGCCTCGGCCTGGCCGGGCTCGTCCTCGCCCTCGCACTGACCGCGACCTGGGTCGGCGCCGACCACTCCTCGGTCGGCATCCAGGTGCCACTGGCGCTCCCGATGGCCGCCCTGCACCTGCTCGCGATGGCCGGCTGGCTCGGCGGCCTGGCCGTCCTCGCCGTCGGCCTGCGCCACGGCCTGTCCGCCGGCGCCGTCGACCGCTTCTCCAAGCTGGCGTTCTGGCTGGTCGCGGTGCTCGCGGTGACCGGCGTCTACCAGTCCTGGCGCGGCCTCGGCTCGTGGAGCGCCCTGGTCGACACCGAGTACGGGCGGCTGCTGCTGATCAAGATCGGCTGCGTGGCGGCGATGCTCGGCGTCGCCTGGATCTCCCGCGCCTGGACAGCCCGGCTGCGCGCCGCGGACGGGGCCCCGACCGGGGCGGTGGCTGCCGGGACGGCGGTAGCCGGGACCGTGGAAGCCGGAGCGACGAAGGCCAAGACGGTGGAAGCCGAGAGTGCGGCAGCCGGGACCGCGGAAGCCGAAGCAGTGAAGGCCAAGGCGGTGGAAGCCGAAGGGGCGGAAGCTGGGACGGCGGCAGCCGAGACCGTGGAAGCCGGAGCGGCAGAAGCCGAAGCAGCGAAGGCCAAGACGGTGGAAGCCGAAGCCGCGGAAACCGGAGCGGCGGCAGCCAAGACGGCGGCAGCCGAGACCGCGGAGCCCGGAGCGGCGGAGCCCGGAGCGGCGGAGCCCGGAGCGGCGGAGCCCGGAGCGGCGGAGCCCGGGGCGGCGGAGCCCGGGGCCGGTGAGGGTGCGGGTGCCGCGGACGGCAGCCCGGAGCGGGCTGCCCAGCTCGCCCGGCAGCGGGCGCTGCGCGAGCGGGCCCGCGGCGAGCGGACGGCCGTCGGCTCCCCGGCCCGGGCCGGGCTGCGGCGCAGCGTCGTGGTGGAGACCGCGGTGGCGATGCTGGTGCTGGTGGTCACCACCATGCTCACCAACTCCCCGCCCGGGCGCGTCGCCCAGGCCGTCGCCGACGCGCCCGCGACGGCGGGCACCGGTGCGGGAGCGGGCGCCGGGGCCTCGGCGGTGCCGGGGCGGACCGAGGAGCTGAAGCTCCCGTACGACACCGGCGGCCGCACCGCCAACGCCAAGGGCACCGCGGTCGTCACCGTCAACCCGGTCGCCACCGGGCCCAACGCCGTCACCCTGAAGCTGACCGACTCCGCCGGGCAGCCCACCGAGGTGCCGGAGCTGGAGCTGGCCTTCACCCTCCCGGACCGCGACCTCGGGCCGCTGCCGGTGACGCTGCAGGCGCAGGGCACCGGCAGCTGGACCGGCACCGCGCAGCTGCCGCTGAACGGCGTGTGGGTGGTGTCGGTGACCGTCCGCTCCTCCGACATCGACCAGGTGACGGCCACCCGGCAGCTGAAGGTCGGCCCGTGAGCGCCCGGCCGGCCGGGCTGTCGCGGCGGGCGGTGATCGGCGGGGCCGGGGCCGGGCTCGCGGTGGGGGCGGCCGGCGGGGCGTGGGGCGGGCGGGCGTCCGCGCACGCCCCGGCCGACGGGGGGACGCTGGGCGCGGCGCGGGTGCCGTTCCACGGGCCGCACCAGGGCGGGATCGTCGAACCGGCCCAGGCACGGGCGGAGTGGGCGGCGTTCGACCTGCTGGCCAGCACCCGGCGGGACGGGCTGGCCGCGCTGCTGCGCGGCTGGTCGGCGGCGGCCGCCCGGATGACCGCGGGCGAACCGGCCGCGGAGGGCGAGAACCAGGTCGCGCTGGACGCCGGGCCGAGCTCGCTGACCGTCACCTTCGGCTTCGGCGCGTCCCTGTTCGACAAGGTCGGCCTGGCCGACCGCCGCCCGGCGGCGCTGGCCGCGCTGCCCGCCTTCCCCGGCGACGCGCTGGACCCGGCCCGCTCCGACGGCGACCTGTGGGTGCAGGTCGGCGCGGACGACGCCCTGGTCGCGGTGCACGCGCTGCGGGTGCTGGCGCGGCTGGCCACCGGGCTGGCCGCGCCGCGCTGGCTGATGTCGGGCTTCGCCCGCACGCCCGGGGCGACGCCGCACCCGGTGACCGGCCGCAACCTGATGGGCCAGGTCGACGGCACCAACAACCCGCGCCCGCAGGACCCGGGCTTCGCCGCCACCGTGTTCGCCACCGGCCCGGACTGGATGGCCGGCGGCAGCTACGCCGTGCTGCGCCGGATCCGGATGCTGCTGGAGGGCTGGGACACCCTGCCGCTGGACCGGCAGGAGCGGATCATCGGCCGCCGCAAGAGCGACGGCGCCCCGCTGTCCGGCGGGCCCGACGCGGTCGAGCGCACCCCCGTCGACCTGGCCGCCACCGACCCGGACGGCGTCCTGCGGATCGCCCCCGACGCGCACGTCCGGGTCGCCGCGGCGGACTCCAACGGCGGGGCGGCGATGCTGCGGCGCGGCTTCTCCTTCCACGACGGCCTGCTCGCCGACGGCTCCCCCGACGCCGGGCTGCTGTTCGCCGCGTACCAGGCCGACCCGGCGCGCGGCTTCGTGCCGGTGCAGCAGCGGCTGTCGCGGGGCGACGGCCTGTCCCGGTACCTGCGGCACGAGGCGTCGGCGCTGTTCGCGGTGCCGCCGGGCGCGCCCGCGGGCGGGTACGTCGGGCAGCAGCTGCTGGAGGGCTGACCGGCCGCCCGTACGGGTGTGCGGGCCGCTGCCCGAGGGGCGGGACGGGGCCGGGAGGGGCCGGGAAAGTGGCTATGGTGACGGGGTGGGCCGGGGATGCCCACGCGTGAGGCGCAGTGAGTTCGGAGGCGGTCATGTCGGCGACCCGTTACACCTACCTCGGGCCCGCGGGCACCTTCACCGAGGCGGCGCTGCGCAGCCTGCCGGAGGCGGCGACCCGGGAGCTGACGCCGATGGCGTCGGTGTCGGCGGCGCTGGACGCGGTGCGGGCCGGTGAGGCCGCGGGCGCGATGGTGGCGATCGAGAACTCGGTGGACGGCGCGGTCACCACCACCAGCGACGAGCTGATCAACGGCAGCCCGCTGATGATCTACCGCGAGGTGCTGCTGCCGATCTCGTTCGCGGTGATGGTCCGGCCCGGCACCGTCGCGGGCGACGTCAAGACGGTCAGCGGCCACCCGGTGGCCCAGCCGCAGGTGCGGCACTGGCTGGCCGCCAACCTGCCCGACGCGCAGTGGGAGTCGGCGGCGTCCAACGCGGAGGCGGCCCGGCTGGTGCAGGAGGGCCGCTACGACGCGGCGGTGGCGGGGGCGTTCGCGGCCGAGCTGTACGGGCTCCAGGTGCTGTCGGACGAGATCCACGACGCGGCCTCGGCGACCACCCGGTTCGTGCTGGCGGGCCGTCCGGGGCGGGTGTCCTCGGCGACCGGCTGGGACAAGACCTCGATGGTGGTGTGGCTGCCGGACGACCACCCGGGCGCGCTGCTGGAGCTGCTGCAGGAGTTCGCGGTGCGCGGGATCAACCTGATGCGGATCGAGTCCCGGCCGACCGGCGAGGGCATGGGCAGCTACTGCTTCCTGATCGACTGCGAGGGGCACCTGAGCGAGCGGCGGGTCAGCGAGGCGCTGATGGGCCTGAAGCGGATCTGCCCGCAGGTGCGCTTCCTGGGCTCCTACCCGCGGGCCGACAAGGGCACCGCCTTCCCGCTCCGCAACGGCACCTCGGACCTGGACTTCGCGAACGCCGCGGACTGGCTCTCGCGCTGCCTGGACGGGCGCGGGGAGCTGTAGCCGTCCCGCCTCCCGGGCGGGGCCGTGGACGGCTCCGCCCCGTTCATTTCCGACACGCCCGGGCGTCACCTGCCCGGCGCAGCCCCGTTCACCTGCGGCGCGGTCGGCCGGGCGGGTCGGGGCCGCGGTCGGGCGGTTCATCCACAGGGCGGCGGGCGGCGTCCACAGGCCCGGTTGTCCCCAGCTGACGGGCAGTTATCCACAGGTCCGGGCCGGAGTCGACAAAACGGTAAAGAAACCACTGGAGCCGGTCAGATCATCTACTAGCGGTGTGGAGTGGACCAATCGGACCAGAGTCGCCCTTGCACCGACAAATCACCTGGGCGAGCGAGCGAATTCCCTCACTCGGGAAGCCGAATCGAGGTTTGAAACCTGCAATTCCCGGTTCGGACGTCTGCGGACCTTTCCCTTCCCGCTGTCCACAGGCGCGGGCGCGAGCCTGTGGATAACCCGCCCCCGGGAAGGTCGTCCACCGGGGTTATCCACAGGAAGGGCCGGGTTATCCCCAACCCCTGGAACGGCTTTCCCCCGGCCGCGCCGGGCAGCATGCCACACCCCCGGACGGCGGGCCCCGGCCGGCCGCGCCCGGCCGACCGCGCCCGGCCGGGCGGCGTCCCGGAGCGGCCCCCGGCCACCGGTAGGCTGGAGCCCGTGATCGACCTCCGCCTGCTCCGTGAAGACCCCGAGCGAGTGCGCACCTCGCAGCGCTCCCGTGGTGAGGACGTCGACCTGGTCGACGCCCTCCTCTCCGCCGACGAACGCCGCCGCGCGTCCGGCACCCGCTTCGACGAGCTGCGCGCCGAGCAGAAGCAGCTGGG
This sequence comes from Kitasatospora phosalacinea, assembly GCF_000717185.1. Taxonomy (GTDB): domain Bacteria; phylum Actinomycetota; class Actinomycetes; order Streptomycetales; family Streptomycetaceae; genus Kitasatospora; species Kitasatospora phosalacinea_A. The sequence continues at coordinate 66,004 of NZ_JNYE01000017.1, forward strand.
CAAGCAGGTGGCCGCCGCCAAGGGCGAGGAGAAGGCCGCCCTGCTGGCCCGCACCAAGGAGCTGGCCGCCGAGGTGAAGGCCGCCGACGCCGCGCAGGGCGAGGCGAAGGAGGAGGCCGAGCGGCTGCAGCGCGCGCTGGCCAACCTGATCGACCCGGCCGCCCCGGTCGGCGGCGAGGAGGACTTCGTCACGCTGGAGGAGATCGGCACCCCGCGCGACTTCGCCGCCGAGGGCTTCGAGCCCCGCGACCACGTCGAACTGGGCCAGCTGCTCGGCGCGATCGACACCGAGCGCGGCGCCAAGGTCGCCGGTGCCCGCTCCTACTACCTGACCGGCCCCGGCGCGCTGCTGGAGCTCGCCCTGGTCAACATGGCGATGGCGCAGGCCTCCGCGGTCGGCTTCACCCCGATGATCACCCCGGCGCTGGTCCGCCCCGCCGCGATGGACGGCACCGGCTTCCTCGGCCAGGCCGCCGAGAACGTCTACTACCTCGCCGACGACGACCGCTACCTGGTCGGCACCAGCGAGGTCCCGCTCGCCGCGTACCACATGGACGAGATCCTGGACGCCGACCGGCTCCCGCTGCGGTACGCGGGCTTCTCCTCCTGCTTCCGCCGCGAGGCCGGCACCTACGGCAAGGACACCCGCGGCATCATCCGCGTCCACCAGTTCGAGAAGGTGGAGATGTTCGTCTTCACCGCCCCCGAGGACGCCGAGGCCGAGCACCGCCGCCTGCTCCAGTGGGAGAAGGACTTCCTGAACGCGCTGGAACTGCCCTACCGGGTCATCGACGTCGCCTCCGGCGACCTCGGCGCCTCCGCCGCGCGCAAGTTCGACATCGAGGCGTGGGTCCCGACCCAGGGCAAGTACCGCGAGGTCACCTCCACCTCCAACACCACCGAGTACCAGGCCCGCCGGCTCTCCATCCGGATGCGCGACGGCGAGGGCGTCCGCCCGCTCGCCACCCTCAACGGCACCCTGGTCGCCGTCCCCCGGGTGATCGTCGCGCTGCTGGAGAACCACCAGCGGGCCGACGGCTCGGTGGTCCTGCCCGAGGCGCTGCGGCCCTTCCTCGGCGGGAAGGCCGTGCTGGAGCCCGTCGCCGCCCGGTAACACCCCTTCGTCCAGGAGCACCCCGCGCCATGAGCACCGCCCCCCTGCCCTACCGACTGGTCGCCACCGACCTCGACGGGACGCTGCTCACCAGCGCCGAGGACGTCTCCGCCCGCACCCGCGCGGCCCTGGGCGCGGTCACCGCGCTCGGGGCGAAGCACATCATCGTCACCGGCCGCTCGGCCGGCTGGACCAGGCCGGTCCTCGACGAGATCGGGTACACCGGGATAGCGGTCTGCGGGCAGGGCGCCCAGGTCTACGACGCGGGCGCGCACAAGCTGCTCACCTCCGTCACCCTGGACCGGCAGCTGGCCGCCGTCGCCCTCGCCAAGATCGAGGCCGAGACCGGCCCGCTGGCCGTCGCCGCCAACCAGGACGGGCTGGACGGCGAAGTGCTCGCCGGGCCCGGCTACCGGCTGCGGATCGGCACCGAACTGCCGATCCGCCCGGTCGCGCCCGAGGAGCTCCTCGCCGCCCCCGTCAGCAAGCTGTACATCCAGCACCCCGACCTGACGGACGACCAACTCGCCGACGCCGCGAGGTCGGTGGCCGGTCAGCTGGTCAACGTCACGATGGCGGGCGAGGGCATCGTCGAGCTCCTCCCGCTCGGCCTGACCAAGGCCACCGGCCTCTCGCTGGCCGTCCGCCGCCTGGGCGTCACCGCCGCCGAGACCATCGCCTTCGGCGACATGCCCAACGACGTCCCGATGTTCCGCTGGGCCGGGTACGGCGTGGCGATGGGCAACGCGCACGAGCAGCTGCGCGCGGTCGCCGACGAGGTGACGGTCAGCAACGACGAGGACGGCGTCGCCGTGGTGCTGGACCGGGTGTTCGGGCTCGGCTGACGGACCGCCGGTCGGCGGACCGCCGGTCGGCGGAGCGCCGGTCGGCAGACCGCTGGTCGGCAGCCCGTCAGCCGGAGGCCCGTCGCTCGGCGGCGCGTCAGCCGAAGGTCAGGTCGGAGCAGGCCGCCTGGTCCGCGGAGCGGGCTTCCTCGGCGATTCGGGAGGAGACCGGGCCCGGGTCGGTGGCCCCGGCCGAGGCCTTCCCGCCACCGGCCGAAGCCGTCCCGCCGGCGGCCGCGGCCGCGTAGTCCTTGCCGAGGACCAGCGTGATGCCGGGCGTGCTCCCGGCCTCGACCGTCGCGCCGGGGAACAGCGCGGCCACCGCCTGCGCGCGCTCCTTCTGCGAGGCCGAACCGTACTGGACCACCGTGGTGGCGTGGTTCTGGCTGGCCGCGTTGCCGGTCGCGGTGACGGTGTAGTGGGCGCCCTTGAGCACCGCGGCGGCCTTGTTCCCGAGGCCACCGGTGGTGGTGCCGTTGTAGACGGCGACCTTCACACCGGTGCCGTCCGCGGGCGGGGCCGGCGTCGCGGAGGGCTTCGCGGTGGCCGCCGCGGAGGCGGCCGGGGACGGGGAGGCGCTGGCGGCGCCGGCGTCCTTGTTGTCGAGGGTCCGGTCGGCCTTCAGCGCGGCCCACAGCTGGTCGACCTCGGGGTGGTCGAAGCCGATCTTGGCGCCCTCGTAGTGCCAGGGGGTGGTGACGAACTTGATGTCGTGCAGGTCGATGCCCTTGAGCGTCATCGCCAGGTCGGTCAGCTTCTGGACGCTGTCCAGGTCCTCGTCCACGGTCAGCGACCTGGTGGCGGCGTCGGCCAGCGGGTACAGGCTGGTCGGGCTCATCCCGTTCGACTTGACCTGCTTGATCAGCGCCGAGAGGAACGCCTGCTGGCGCTTCATCCGGCCGACGTCGGAGCCGTCGCCGATGCCGTGCCGCAGCCGGACGTAGTCCAGGGCGGCCTGGCCCTCCACCTTCTGGACGCCCTTGTGGTAGATCAGCTTGCCCTTGCGGCCCAGGTTGGGGTTGAGGTCGCCCTCGTGGATGTCGTTGGGCAGGCAGACCTGGACGCCGTCGACGGCCTGGGTCATCGCGGCGAAGCCCTCGAAGTTGACCACGATGGTGTGGTCGACCCGCAGGTCGGTGAGCAGCTCCACGGTGTTCTGGGTGCACGCCGGGTTGCCGGACTCGGAGTTGCCCACCGAGAAGGCGCCGTTGAAGCGGACGTTGGGCTGCTCCTTGGCCCACGTCTTGTTCGGCAGCTTGCACTTGGGGATGGTGACCAGTGCGTCGCGCGGGATCGAGACGCCGACGGCGTGCTTGTGGTCGGCGTAGACGTGCAGCAGGATCGTGGTGTCCGAGCGGGCTCCGCCGTCCTCGCCGCCGCCGAGGTCCTTGTTGTCGCCGTCGCGCGAGTCGGAGCCGATCAGCAGGATGTTCATCGGCCTGTTGCCGTTCGCGTCGGCCGACGCCTCCGGGGGGCGGCTCTCGCTGACGCCGGACTTGTCCCAGGAGGAGATGTTGGCGTTCAGCCGCCAGTAGAGGTAGCCGCCGGTGCCGACCACGGCGAGCGTGGTGCCGACCAGGCTCCAGATCACGATCCGCTTGGTCCGGCGGGCGCGGAGCTGACGCTGCGCGGACCGCCCCTGCGCCGCCCGCCGCGCCCCGGCCCGACCGCCCTCCGGCGGACCGTCGGCGGCCGCGCCCCCGGCCCGCCGCCCGCCCCGGCCCTGCGCCGCCCGCCGCGCCTCGGCCCGGCCCCCGGCGGGGGCGTCGTCGTGGCCGCCGGAACGGCTGCGCGGCACCCGCGGCCCGGGTATGTCGTCGCGCTGGGGCGCGTCCTGCCGGTACGGGTCGCCCTGCGGGGGAAGGTCCTCCCACCACCCGGCGTCCTCACCCGACGTCCCCGCCCTGCGGCCTGTCATTCCTGCACCCTTCACCGGAAGCTGCCCCGCGGGGCGCCTCTACCACCGCCCCGCCCGCCCAGGTCTGCGTCGACGGGCGGATGGAGCCGGAGAGCGGAGCATACAAAGGGATCATTTCCGAGTCACTGCCCGGGGCACCACTCCGTGCACTGGAACGCCCGCATGCGGACCGCCGGTTCCCGCCCCCGGGTGTGAGCCGTACAACGCCCCGGCGCCGGACGGGCGTTCAGCGTTCCCTGAGCCGGGAGTCCACGTGCGGCCGCAGGGCGGCGGCGAAGGCCGAGGACAGCCCGATCACACCGAGTGCCGTAGCAACGGTCGTCGGCCAGGGCATGGAAACCTCGATGCCCTGCGGCCACAGCTGGCTCCCCGCCACCAGCCAGCCGCCGAGAACGCCGATGAGCATGGCCAGGCCCACGATGACCGCGGCCTGAGCAGCGAGGATCCGTCGCTGGATGCCACCGGCAAAACCGACGACGCGCAGCAGAAGCATGCGGGCACGGATCTCCTGCGCGGAGCTTCCCACCGCTGTCATCGCCGACAGGAGAGCGATGGCTCCCCCGGTCGTGAGGGTCACCGTCCACCGTGCCGGAAGTGGTGGCTGGTACCCCCGCTCGACATGGATGTCGGAGGTGGGGACGCCCAGGGATAGCGGACGGTGTCCCCCAGCGACAGGCGGCTCTTCGAAGCCGGTGCGGGGGAGACGGCGATCTCGTCGGCCGCACTCGGCATCCGCCCCGAAACGGTGCGCACCAGGCCGGACGCCATCGGGTTCGACCAGTCGGTCTCGCGGTAGGGGACCTGCTGGGTGATTCCGGAGATCACCATCGGGAGATTTCCACGATCCGACCGTCCTGCATCCTGACGACACGGTCCGCGTACTCAGCATTGGCCGGATTGTGGGTGGGGACGATGGCCGTCACCCCCGAATCACGCAGGTCGCGCAGGGTCTTCAGGACCTGAGCACCCGTAGCCGAATCCAGTGCACCGGTCGGTTCGTCCGCGAGTAGCAGGCGGCGTTCACCCACCACGGCCCGGGCCATCGCGGCGCGCTGCTGCCGGCCCCCGACACCTCGTCGGGAAAACGCGGGCCGAGCCCCGACAGGCCGACCCGCGCAAGCGCCTCATCGGCCCGGCGGCGGGCCTCGGCACGAACCACCCCCGGCCCTCCAAGGGCAGCGCGACGTTTTCCTGCAGGGTGAGTTCGGGAAGAAGGTTGAGTTCCTGGAAGACGAAACCGATGGAAACCATCCGCAGGTAAGACAGATGTACCTCCGACAAACCGGCGAGATCTGTTCCCAACACTTCAACCCGACCCGCCGAAGCCCGGCCCAAACCACCGATCAGGACAATGAATTCTCCATCGGCGACATCGAGGTCCACGTCGTTCACCGCGTGGACGTCCCCGCTGATCGAGGTGTACGTCCGACGGACACCTGACTTGCCTCGTCGTTGTTGCACAGCTGACGTAGGAGTTACGCGAGGACGAGTTCATGCACTCGCTGCCGCCGCTGGTCGGCGAAGAGGCGGGCGCTGTTCCAGTTGCACGAGCCGGAGTTGTCGGCGAGCGCACTCGGAGCAGCCATGGTCGGAATCCCGTTCCCGAAGGCGGCCGTCAGGGCTACGGCGGCCATGCGACGTTAAACTGCTTGCATCTTGTACCCCACTAGAACCGTACCGCGACGGCACCGCGCCGGCGCCAAGAAGAAGCCATCGGCGCCGAACCAATAGCGCACGCATCAATCTCATTATCGCGGACATTTACCCCGGGTTATCAATTCCTCTTTTCCTGGGACGGGAGCATTGCGCCCCTTTTTCTATTTGATCCTGGAGGAATTCCCGACCCCTCGCCCAGGGTGCAATGCGTCATGACGACGGAGAGTGACGATCTTCTCCCGTGCAGTGATCACCTCTGCGGCGAACCACGACGCCGTCAAGGGTGGGCCAGTTGTAGGATGACCGGGCAAGCAGTTGTAGGATGACCGGACAGGTCGGCGGTGAGTGTGGAGAGGAGTCCGGGCGTGGAGGGGTTGCAGGCGGCGGGGCGGCGGTCGTTGGTGGATGCCGCGATCGAGCAGCTGCGGGAGCAACTGGCGTCCGGGGTCTGGGCGGTGGGGGCGCGGATCCCGACCGAGCACGAGCTCGCGGAGCAGTTGCAGGTCGGGCGGAACACGGTGCGCGAGGCGATCCGGGTGCTGGTGCACGCGGGGATGCTGGTGTCGCGGCAGGGCGAGGGGACGTTCGTCCGTTCGACCAGTGACCCGGCGGCGGTGCTGCGCGGGGTGCAGCGCTCGGGGGTGCGGGACGTGCTGGAGGTGCGGGCCGCGCTGGAGACCGAGGCGGCCCGGCTGGCCGCCGAGCGGCACACCCCGGAGGACCTGGCCCGGATGCGGGCCGCGCTGGCGCGCGAGGCCGAGGTGATGGCGGCGCACCCCGAGCGGACCGGGCGGGAGGCCACCGTCGAGCACGACCTGGAGTTCCACACCGCCGTGGTGGAGGCCGCGCACAACCCGGCGCTGACCGAGGTGTACCGGTACTTCGGGGCCTCGGTGCGGGAGTCGATGCGCACCGCGTTCGGCGACCGCGACATGCCGGAGGTGGTGATCGCCACCCACGCGGCGCTGGTCGACGCGATCGAGAGCCGGAGCCCGGAGCGCGCCGAGGCGGCCTGCCGGGCGCTGCTGGCGGAGCCGACGGCGGCGGTGGAGCAGCTGCTCGCCGCGATCGCCGCGCGGAAGTGACGCGGGGCCCGCGCCCGCCGTCCCCGCAGGAGCAGACGCAGTCGCAGTCGTAGTCGCACCACCGAGCACAGAGAGTCAGCCCAGCCATGTCCGTCACCCGTGCCGTCCAGCCCGCCCTCGACCAGAAGGTCGGTACCCGAACCGCCGCCCGTTTCGCCCATCCCGCCCTGCTGCTGGCCGGGATCGTGCTGGTGGCCCTGAACATGCGGGCCTGCCTGGCCGCGGTCTCGCCGATGGTCGCCGAGATCCAGCGGACCTTCGGCCTGTCCGCGACCGCGAGCGGCCTGATCACCACCGTGCCGGTGCTGTTCCAGGGCGCGGGCGCGCCGCTGACCCCGCGGCTGACCCGGCGCTTCGGGACCGAGCGGGTGGTGCTGGGCGCGGTGCTGGCGCTGGGCGCGGGCGTGCTGCTGCGGGTGCTGCCGTCGGTGGCGGCGCTGTACGCGGGCTGCGTGGTGATCGGCGTGGCGATCGCGGTGCTGAACGTGTCGATGCCGGGCCTGGTGAAGCGGGAGTTCCCGCACCGGGCGGCCATGATGACGGGCGTCTACTCGACCACCATGCTGGTCGGCGCGACCATGGCGGCCGCCCTGTCGGTGCCGCTGGAGCACGCGCTGGGCGGCGGCTGGCAGGCCTCGCTGGGCGCCTGGTCGGTGCTGGCGCTGGTCGCCGCGGTGGCCTGGCTGCCGCAGGTGCTGCGGGCCCGGCAGGAGCGCACCGTGCCGGTGCAGGCCGCGCCCGCGGCGCTGCCGAAGGGCGCCGGGACCAGCCCCTGGAGGTCCGGACTCGCCTGGCAGATCAGCGTGTTCATGGGGATCTCCTCACTGCTGGTGTACACCCTGGTGGCGTGGATGCCGACGATCCTGGCCGACCACGGGATGCCCCGCGGCGAGGCGGGCCTGGTGTTCGCGTTCAGCAACCTGGTGCAGGTGGTCGGGGCGTTCCTGGTGCCGCTGCTGGCGGGCCGGATGACCCGGCAACGCGCCCTGGCGCTGGCGATGGCCGGGCTGAACGGGGCGGGCGTGCTGTGGCTGCTGCTGGCGCCGGTCTCCGGGGCGTGGTTCTCGGCGACGGTGCTGGGCCTGGCGCAGGGCGGCTCGCTGGGCCTGGGCCTGGCGTTCATCGTGCTGCGCACCGACAGCGTGCTGGGCGCGGCCCGGCTGGGCGGGATGAGCCAGGCGGTCGGCTACCTGGTCGCGGCGGCCGGGCCGGTCGGCGCGGGCGCGCTGCACCAGCTCACCGGCGGCTGGGACGCGACGCTGCTGGTGCTGCTGGTGCTGGCCGCGGTCGCGGCGGTGGCGGGCTGGGGCGCGGGCCGCAACCGGACGGTGTGAGAGGAGCCCGGCGGGCGGGCCGCGACCGGACGGTGTGAACGCACGGAACGGGAGGAGGGCGGGGACGGTCGTGGTGACCGTCCCCGCCCTCCGTGCGCCCGGGGCCTACTCGTCGCTGCTGAGCGTGAGCCCGGCGAGCTTGACCGAGGCGTACACGGTGGCGCCGACCCCGACGACGACCAGCAGCCACAGCGCGGTGGCCAGACCGACCGGGGCGATGACGGTGCCGTCGGCGGCGACCGCCTCGGCCAGCGACAGGCCCCACTGCTGGACGGAGAGGGTCTGGGCGCCGTCGACGTAGCTGCCGATCAGGCTCTCCCAGATCAGCGCGTAGGCGAGGCCCGCGATCACCGCGTGCCGGGTGAGCACGCCCAGCAGCAGGAACACCGCGCTGTACGCGGCGCCGGAGGCGAGCGCGCCCACGGTGTAGCCGAGCACGACCTCGTCCCCGGTGCCGTACAGGAGCAGCCCGGCGACGTAGATCGGGACGGCGGAGAGCAGCCAGGTGCTGCCGACGGCGACGGCCAGCTTGGTGGTGACGATCTTCCAGCGGGGCAGCGGCTTGGCGAGCAGGTAGACGATCGAGCCGTCCTCGATCTCGGTGGCGATCACGCCGGTGCCGACGATCAGGCCGGTGATCGGGACGAGGGTGCCCAGGGCGAGGGTGCCCAGGATGCGGTGCACGAGGTCCAGTTCGTCCATGCCGTTGTTGCGGGCGAGCACGGAGATGACCAGCAGCAGGACCGGGACGGCCAGCAGGATCAGGACCCGGCGGCGGCCGAACAGGCCGCGCGCGGTGAGCCTGGCGACGGTGGTGTTCATCGGGGGCCCTTCAGGACGAGACCAGGTACGAGAAGACGCTTTCCAGCGACTCGTCGGCCGGGGAGACGGTGTACAGGCGGATGCCGGCCGCCCGGGCGACCTTGGGCAGCAGGGTGGTGAAGCCCTGGAAGTCGACCGCCTGGATGCGCAGGGCCTTCTCGGCGGCGTCGAACTCGATGCCCGCGGTGGAGCCGTCCGCGATCAGTGCGGAGGCGAGCTGCCGGTCGTCGCTGGAGCGCACCAGGTAGCGGTGCGGGCGGTCGGTCATCAGGCGGCGGATCTCGCGGAAGTCGCCGGACGCGGCGTGCCGCCCGGCCACCACCACCTCGATGTGGCGGGCGAGCTGCTCGACCTCCTCCAGGATGTGCGAGGAGAACAGCACGGTGCGCCCGTCGGCGCCGAAGCGGCGCAGCAGCTCCATCAGGTGCAGGCGCTGGCGCGGGTCCATGCCGTTGAACGGCTCGTCCAGCAGCAGCACCGAGGGGTCGTGGACCAGCGCGGAGGCCATCTTGACGCGCTGCTTCATGCCCTTGGAGTAGGTGCCGGTGTGCCGGTCCTGGGCGTACCCCATCTCGACCAGGGCGAGGGCCCGCTCGGCGGCGGCGCCCGGGTCGGCCAGGCCGTGCAGTTCGGCGTTGGCGAGGACGAACTCCCAGCCCGTCAGGTAGTCGTACATCGACTCCTTCTCGGGGACGAGTCCGATCTCCCGGTACACCTCCTGGTTGCGCCAGATCCGGGCGCCGTCGAGGGTGACGGCACCGGCGGAGGGGGCGAGGAACCCGCTCATCATGTGGATGAGGGTGGACTTCCCGGCGCCGTTGGGGCCGAGCAGGCCGGTGATGCCCGGCCCGATGGTCATCGTGACGTCGTTGACGGCGACCACGTTCCCGAACCAGCGGGAGACCTTGTCGATGGTGATGACGGCCATGGCTGCCTCTCAGACGTTCCGGTAGCGGCGCAGCGTCAGCGCGTAGCCGCCGGCCGTGAGGGCGAGGAGCACCGCCGTGAACACCGCCGTGCCCGCTCCGTCGGGGGCGTGCAGGGCGGAGGGGCTGTCGGCGTCCAGGCCGAAGAGCTGGTTGACCAGGGCCTCCACCAGGGTGGACGGGGAGATCAGGAACGCCCAGGAGGCCGATTCCTGCGTCGGGTCGAAGCCGCCGTTCAGCGCGTAGGTGATGTTGGCCACCGCGAAGCTGATCATCAGGACGCCCATGATCGCGGCCACGCCGAAGCCGCGGCGCGGGGTGGCGGCGGCGATCAGCAGGCCGAGCGCGCTGTACACCAGCGCGTACAGCACCGCCGCGAGCAGGCCGTACAGCAGGTGCAGCAGGTTCTCGCCGACCGGGAACTTCGCCAGCATCGCACCGGTGAACAGCAGCAGCAGCGGCAGCGCCAGCACGATCATCAGTGCGCTGAACATCGCCGCGAACTTCGCTGCCACGTAGTCGCCGCGGGTCGCCGGACGGGAGAAGTACAGCGGCACGACGTGGTGCCGCAGGTCCCGGGACATCAGCACGGGCGCCTGCGCGGCCAGGAAGATCTGCGGCAGCACCGCGAACGCGGCCAGGTAGCCGGGGTAGTCCATCGGCATCTCGTCCAGCTGCGCGAACAGCGCGATCGCCAGCATCCCCAGCGCGGGCGCCGTCATGCCGCCCAGCAGCAGGAACGGCAGCACCTTGGACTTGCCGGAGCGGCCCAGGCCGAACGCGGCCCGCAGGCTCTGCACGTACAGCGAGCGGGTCGCGTACCGGCGGCCCAGCCGCGGCCCGGCGTACGGGCGGTAGCCGATGTCGTGGATGACGCCGCCGTGGGCGTCGGAGCGGGTGGTCATGCCTGCTCGCCTCCTGCGGCCGCGGCCCGGTACGCGTCCGCGCGCCCGGCCTCGTACTCGTGCCCGTCCGCGTCCGCGTGCGGGTCCGTGTCCCCGTCCTCGTCGGTCCGGGTGCTGAAGATCTCGGCGACCCGGTGGCGGCGCTGCTCCAACCGGACCAGGCCCAGGCCGAGGTCGTCCACGGCGTCGCGGACGGTGTCGTACGTGTCGTCGCCGGCGAGCTCCACCAGCAGGATCCGGCTGCCGTCGGTGCGGACGGTCAGGCCCGCCGCGGTCAGCCGCCCGGTCAGCACCGCGTCGGCGTCGAAGGTCCGGTCCACCGGGTGGTCGGTGACCTCGACGGCCAGCAGCTGGGTGGTGCCGGTGAACGAGGCCGTCGAGGAGGAGCGCAGCAGCTTGCCGCCGTCGATCACCACCAGGTGGTCGCAGGTCCGCTCCAGCTCGCCCAGCAGGTGGGTGGTGACCAGCACCGAGATGCCGAAGTCGGCGTGGATGCGGCGGATCAGCCCGAGCATCTCGTCCCGGCCGACCGGGTCGAGGCCGTTGGTCGGCTCGTCCAGCAGCACCAGCTGCGGGTCGTGGACCAGCGCCTGGGCGAGCTTCACCCGCTGCTTCATGCCGGTCGAGTAGCCGCCCATCGGGCGGTAGCGCTCCTCGTACAGGCCGACGTGGCGGAGCGTGTCGGCGGTGCGCTCGCGGGCCGCCGAGGCGGGCAGGCCGGACATCCGGGCCATGTGCACCACGAACTCGGTGGCGGACACGTCCGGCGGCAGGCAGTCGTGCTCCGGCATGTAGCCGACCCGCTCGCGGATCGCCGGGCCCTGGGTGGCGATGTCCAGGCCGAGCACCTGACCGGTGCCCTCGGTGGCCGGGGACAAGCCGAGGAGGATCTTGATGAGAGTGGACTTTCCCGCACCGTTCGCCCCGACCAGGCCGACCACGCCGGGCTCCACCTCCACGGTGAGCCGGTCCAGCGCGGTGACCCCGGGGAACCTCTTGGTGAGGCCGTCCGTCTTGATGACTGTGGGCACGGGCATCAAGGTAGCCGTCCGGCCCCACCTCGCGGAATGCGCTACGGAGCCCGGGTTTCCTCCCCCCACGGGATGACCGCCCCGGCCCGCCCCCTAGGGGAACGGCGGCGGACCGGGCCGCGGCGCTCAGGCCAGCAGGCTGCTCTGCAGCGCCACCACCTGCCGGAACGCCTGCGCGGGCACGCCGTGCGGGTTGGTCATCTGGACCAGCGCGACCACGTCGCCGCTCTGCAACCAGCACAGGCTCCCGGTCGGCGCCCCGCCGGAGCGCTCCTCGGACAGCCGCACGTCCGCCTGCCCGGCCGCGATCGGGTACACCCCGTCGTCGTCCAGGCGGGTGGCCCCGATGTCCTTCGTCCGGTCCATCGTCCGGGCGCCGGCGAAGTAGTCGGCGGCCTCGTCGCCCGACCCGAAGCGGAACAGCCGCAGCTCGGTCCGGGTGCCGTCAGCGGCCGTCCAGCCCTGCGCGGCCGCGCCCCGGCAGGCGTCCGTGGTCAGCCGCAGGGCGTACGCGTCGTCGGTGGCCAGCATCGCGTCCCGGTCGCACGGGATCCAGCGGCCCGCCACCGGCGGCAGGCTCGGCGCCGCGGACGCGGACGCGGAGGGGGAGGGGGAAGGGGAAGGGGAGGCCGAGGGGGAGGGGGACGCGGACGGGGCGGCCGACGGGGTGGTGGCGACCGCGTCCGCCGGGAGGGGCAGCAGCAGCGCCCGCAGGTCCGCCGCGTGCGTCTTCAGCTCGGAGCCGGCCGGCGCCGACGCGCCCACCGGCAGCGGCGGCAGCGTCAGCTCCGGGAACGCGTACCGGCCGTCGTTCGGCGTGGCCAGGCCCGGGACGTCCGTGCGCTCCGGCAGGGTCACCAGCACGGTCGCGGCCGTCCCGGTCACCACCGCCAGCAGCAGCGCCCCGCCGACCTGCCAGCGGCGGCGGCGGTCGGCCCGCGAGCGCTCCGCCCAGGCGCCCGGCTGCCACGGGTCCGGCGCGGCACCCTGGTTGGGATCCCGGGCGGGGTCCTGGGCCGGGTCCTGGGCCGGGTCCGGCACCGGGGTCTCCTCGACGACCGGTCCGATCTGCTCCGACCCGGCGTCCGGGCCGGACCGGGGGGTGGTGTCGCTGCTCATCCGGAGGCTCCCAGTCGGTCCAGTTGCTGACGGAACAGGTCCACGACCTCGTTCTGGTCGAGGGGCGCCACGCCCGAGACCCGCATCTGCGCCAGCAGGTCGCCCTCGGCGGAGTAGCAGGTCAGGTGGTCGAGCTGGTCGCCCGCCACCAGCGGCGGCAGCGCGCAGCGCGCACCCGGGTGGCCCGGCACCTCCGGCCCGCGCCGGAACAGGGCGGTGTCGTCGACCAGCGAACCGAACAGCGCGTTCTGCTCCGACACCGTCTGCCGGTCGAACTGGGTCAGCTTCAGCACCACCATCTGCCGGTCGTCGGTCGGCACCAGGCTGCGCACCCCGACGCCGGTGAAGCGCAGGCTGGAGAGCGCGCCCTCCAACCGGTCCCGGTACTGCTCCGGGACCTCGGACAGCAGTTCCTCCTGGGCCCGTGCCACGTCCCCGGCACCGAGTTCGTCGTCGTTGCCGAGGCCCTTGTAGTCCGGCCCCAGCCGGTACCCGTCGGGCACCGGCAGCAGCAGGTCGAGCAGGCTGCCGAAGTGGGTGCCGCCCGCACCGGTGCCCCACGGGGCGGGCCCGCTCGCCGACGGCGCCGGGGCGGGCGCCGCGACCGCCGGACGGTCCGGCCCATCCGCGTCGTAGTGCACCTTGATGATCAGCTCGCCGACGCCGACGCCGACCAGCGCCGCCGCGAACACCGCCGCCAGCGCCCTCGGCGCCCGCCGCCGCGGCTTCGCCGGGACGGCCGTCCCGGCGGATTCGATGTCCGTCACGCGAGCTTCTCCCACTGGCGCCTGGCGATGTCCTCCAGTTGCGCCCGGTCCACCGGGGCCTTGGCGTAGAGCGCGACGGTCATCACCACGTTGCCCTTACGGGCCAGCGCCTCGCCGTAGTAGTAGGTGTCGGTGCTGCGCGCGTAGTGCAGGGGCTGCTTGCCGATCACCAGGTAGCTGTCGGGGTTGCCCGGGATCGCCGAGACGTCCGAGTCGACGGTCGAGCGCGGGACCGCACCGGTGATCGCCTTCAGCGTCGCCTCCGGCGCGTACTGCACCAGCGTGACCTGGTACAGGTCGTCGCCCGACTTCCAGGAGACCGAGGCGGCCCGGCGGAAGCCCTCCGACAGCATCGAGGTGAACTCGCGCGCGCTGTCGCCGTAGTTCTCCGCCAGGTCGGCCGGGGACAGCCAGCCGTCGCCGTCACCGTCGGTGCGGTCCTCGCTGCCCGCCGGACGCTCGATCAGCAGCGCGCGCAGGTCTCCGTCGATGTCCGGCGGCTGCGGCCCGGCCGCGGCCAGCGCCTTCGCGTCCACCCGCTCGGCCGGGTAGGACAGCTTCGGCGCGGCGATCTCCGGCAGCGGCGTCGGCGGCCGGGACGCCTGGATCGCGTACCCGACCCCGGCCCCGACCACCGGACCGGCCAGCACCGCCGCCAGGAACAGCGTCCCCACCTTGAACCGCGGCTTCTTCCGGACGGGTTCGGCACCGGCCTCGATCACCTCGGCCGCACCGAAGGGGTTCGCGGGCGGCGTGGTGGCGGACGGCCGGGCGAAGGGGTTCGCGGGCGGCGGCGGGACGGGCGGTGGTGCGGACGGCCGGGCGAAGGGGTTCGCGGGCGGCGGCGCGGCGGCGGCCGTCCCGGGCTCCGCCGCGTCCGCGGGTTCGGTGCTCAACTCTGGCTCCTGGGAAGGTGGTTCGGATCGGCCGTCAGCCGTTGGCGAGGCGGTCGCGGGCGCGCTTCATCGCATCGGCGAGCAGCGCCCGGTCGGGGTCTCCCTGCACGTCGACGGTGACCTCGTAGACCACGTCGCCGACCACGCCGATGCCGATCAACTCACCGGTGTACGCCTGCTGTTCGGGCTTGAAGACGTAGCCTTTGGCGTTCGGCACCCCGTCGATGTCGAACGGCTCCCGGTCGTAGCTGCTGTGGTCGGCGAAGCCCTGGGCCCGGTCGGTGCGCTTGAAGCGCTTGAGGTCGACCCGCACCTCGGTCTTCCCGTCCCGGGTGCGGTAGGTGCGGGTGGCCGCGTCCTTGAAGTCCCAGGAGTCGAGGACCTCCGCGATGTCGACGTCCTTGCCGTACCCGGCCTGGATGTCGTCCGTGCTCATCATCGCGCCGTCCGGGGAGCCGTACGGGTCCGCGTCGTCGGGCACCGGCAGCAGGAAGTAGCGCAGGTCGCCGCTGTGCTTGCCGCCCGAGACGCTGCCCTTCAGGGTGCTGGCCGGACGCGGGGCCACGGTCGGCGACGGCGTGGGGCTCGGGGTGCGCACGGGCGTGGGCGACGGGCTCGGGGAGGCCGACGGGGACGCGGCAGCGCTCGTGACCGCGCCCGACGGGGCCGCCGCGACGGCCCGCCCCGGGTGGTCCGGCCTGCCCACCGCGACGGTGACGGCCGCGCTGGCCGCGGTCACCGCCAGCAGCCCGGCCACCGACAGCGCCACCCCGACCGCCCGGGGCAGCCGGCGCGGGGCGTCCGGCGCGGGCCCGGGCTCGGTCGCGGGCTCGGTCGCGGGGCCGGCTGCCGGATCAGGGGACGGTTCGGGAACGGACAAGGGTCTCCCCCCAGGGTTCACATGGCTGCCCGCGCAGCGGTACGAGCCGTCCCCCCGGCCGGCTCGAACGCGGTCGTCAACACGCGGTGCACGAATTATGTGAGACCTGTACTCCCGTCAACAACAAGGCTCCGGGCCCCAACCGACGCAATGACGGCCAATCGGACAACCCGTGACTGAACCGCAACCAGCAGCGGTCAGCTGCCCTCCGGCCGCTCGTCCACGGGCGGCGCGGGCGGCGCAGGCTGCACGGGCTGCACGGGCGGCGCGGGCTGCACGGGAGCGGCCTGCGCGGGGACCGGCGCCGGCTGCGGGTAGCCGTAGGACTCGGCGAGCTGGATGCCCGCGGCCTCGGCCAGCGCGATGTCCAGGCGCTCGTTGCGGATCCGGCGGTCGATGTAGAGCACGCCGTTGGCCAGCGGGACCAGCGGGCCGGTCGCCACCGAGGTGAACAGGCCGATGCCCATGCCGAGCAGCAGCACCAGGGTCATCGTGCCGTGGGTGAGCTGCCCGTCCAGGACCGTCCCCGCGTAGTCGGTCGTGTCGACCGGCAGGGCCACCGCCATGACGATCCGGAGCGGGGAGCTGATGATGCCGGCCGCGAACCCGCCGACGATCGAGATCAGCGCGGTGAGGCCCAGGGAGCGCCACCAGTTGCCCTTGTTGAGCTGCCAGGCCCGGCGGATCGCGGTCTTCGGGCCGCTCTCCTCCAGCACCACCACCGGCACCTGCGGGGCCAGCCGGACCGTCACGTACACGGCGCCGACCACGAGCGCCCCGAACAGCAGGACCATCGCCAGGGCCGCCAGGCCCCCGTCCACCAGGTCGAGCAGGAGCACCGCGACCAGCACCAGCAGGTACGCCAGCAGCACCCCGCCGAACAGCAGACCCGTCACGGCGGTGGTGGTCCGGAGCCGGGGGCGGGCCTCCCGCCAGGCCTGACCGGCCGTCAGCTTGCGCCCGAGGGTGGCCGCCCGCAGCACCACCGTGGCCAGCGGGCCGGCGATCACGTACTGCACCATGACCGCCAGCAGGTACATGCCGCCGATGACCAGGGCCGGGCGGACCACGTCCCACAGCTGCGCGCCGGTGGCGTCCGCGGGGTCCGCGGGGAACGCCTCCAGCGCGTCCGCGAAGGGACCGGAGAGCAGGACGCACACCGTCAGCATCGGCACCGCGAGGATCCCGGCGACCACCACCAGCGGCAGGTAGAGCGCGCTGGTGTAGCGGCGCACGGTGTCGAAGACGGAGCTGAACATCTCGCCGAACCCGAGCGGGCGCAGCGGCAGCACACCGGGCTTCGGCGCGACCGGCGCGACACCCCACGGCCCCTGGCCCCAGCCACCGCCGGTGTTCCACCCCGGCTGCCCGTACGCCGGCCCGTACCCCGGCCAGTGGCCCGGCCCGCCGCCCGGCGCGCCGTACGGCCCCTGGGCCCCCGGTCCGTACGGCTGCCCTCCGTGCTGCTGCCCGTCGTGCTGCTGCTGACCCGGACCGCCGCCGTCCCCGCTCATCCGCACCCCTCCATGAGGCCGTCGGGCCCGACGTTCGGGCTCCGGGTCCGAGCCTAGGGCCCGGTTCGGACCCTCACGGAGGCACCCCTGGCCCGGCTCCCGGCCCCACCACCGGCCCCGCCGGATTCCGAGGAGCTCGCCCATGAGCACCGCCGAGGTCTTCCGCAGCGCCCTCGCCCACGGCACCGCCCCCTGCCCCCGCGCCGGGCAGCCGGGCCGTCCCGGCACGCCTACCACCCGCCCAAGGGCGGCTTGCCGGGCTTGGGCGGCGCCAATCGGGTTCCGCCGAAGGCACCGGTGCAGGGAGGTGGCGGCCTGCGGCCTCGCTGGGAGCACGGGAAGCACATCTACGAGTGGGACTCGCAGCACGGTGAGATCGAGAAGTACAACAAGCAGGGCCAGCACCGCGGTGCTTACGATCCCGTCTCCGGGCAGCAACTCAAGGGCCCCGATCCAGGGCGGAAATGCGTGAAATGATCTGGGTGGTACTCGGTTTCGACCGAAACAGCGCCTCCATGGTTGTGGAATGGGAGCTGCCCGCGAGCTTCACCGAGGACGACGCGGCACAGCTGATCGGGCCGCACCCCGACCTGGTCGGGTCGTCCTTCCCACTCTCGGAGAGCCAGCTCGCAGCGGTCACCCCGCTCCTGGAGGGCAAGCCGGACGGCGATCGGATCGCCTATTTCCTCGAAGTGCAGGACGGTTCCTGAGAAGTCCACTGATGCCTGTTGGCGCAGGGTCGCCGATGCGGTCCTCCCCCTCCGCCGGTGGAGCGAGGGGCAGCAGGTGTGGCGGCGGGCCTAGCAACTCGGCTTCAACCCGGCCTGCACGTACGACCACCTGAACCGGCGGAGCTTCCGGGACGAGCCCTGGTTCGGGTTGCTGCCGACGCTGGCCGTGGCGGCCACGGCGACCGAGCGCATCCGGCTGGAAACGCTGGTGACCTCGGTCAAGCCCCGTTCACCCAGCACGGCCTGACCTGCAAGGACGCAGCAGGTCGTCGAGTGGGACGCTCAGATCGGCTCGACCGCCACCCGCGGGTGGCAGAGTCGGCGGAGATCGTCGGTGTCGCTCGTGACCACGGTGACGTCGCCGCGTTCGAGGTGGGCCGTGGCCGCGAGCATCGCGTCGATGGCGTACTTGTGACCGTGCAACCCTTCGGTCGCGAGCAGCTTGCTCGCGGTGCGTGCGATCTCCTCCGTGACGGGGCGCACCTTGGCCAGCGAGACTGCGTGGTCGAACGCGGCTTGCGGCACTTTCGGGTCACGGGCCTCCACCAGGGTCGCCGCGCTGGTGACGACCAGGAGGTCGAGGTTGCGGGCGACGTCCAGCCAGACCGTCATGTCCCGGTGGCGGCGGGAGAGCTTGGAGAGCGCTTCACTGTCGAGGACGAGCGTTCCGCTCACGCCGCGTCCGCCGGACCCGAGTTGCCGCGGTGGGCGGCGTGGTGGGCTCGGATGCGCTCGGCCCTGGCCGCCACCTCGGCCGGATCGACAGGGCCGTGCTCCGCTTCGGCGGTGGCGATGTACTCGTCGATGGCTTCGCGCTGGAGCTGACGCTGCACGGCCTCCTCGATGTACGAGGAGACCCCCTGCTTCCCGGCGCGCGCGCGAATCGCCTCCAGCGTCTCGGCGCGCAAGGAGACGCTGGTGACCCGGGTCTTGCCGGCGCGCGGAGCATCCATGGGAAAAGTGTAGTACCTCACTTGTGAATCCCGTGCAGCGATGCTCCGGGTTCCGAAGGCCCGGGTGCTCCCGACGGCAGTACGCCGCCCGGGACTACCGTCACCGACCCCCGGCGGCGAGTTCGCCGAGGCGTTCGCCGATCACGGAGACGCCGGGCCTGGGTTCCTGCGCGTAGTACCAGGGCTTGCGCCGACGCAGCAGTTCCTCGCCGTGCTCGGCCCAGCTGAACCCGGGTTGCCGCAGCAGTTTCCGGAAGACCGTGTCGGCCGTCTCCGGGTGGGCCGCGACCAGTCGGCGGATCGGCAGGGGCGTGATCGACTCCTCGCGGAGGTAGGTGCGCAGCAGCTCCTGGTGCTTCCGGCGGCCTGCCAGGCCCGGGTCGGTGAACAGGGACCGCAACAGCCCGTAGTCCGCGTAGAAGTTGAGCCCGTCGACCTCGTCGTAGATGACGCCGACGGTGTCCGAGGCCGCAAGGTCGGGCGGCAGTTCGAAGACCGGGAGATCCGGGCCGGGGAGTCGCTCTCCTCGGCCCCGGCCGGGGTGTGCGGCAGCGGTGGGTTCCTGCCGTCGCCGGTAGTGGGCGTTGATCAGGTTCTCGGTCTCGGCCGGGGAGAGGACGAGTTCGTCGCCGCCGCAGAGCTCGACGAAGGCGGCCCGGTCCTCCCGCATCTGCTGCCAGCCCAGCTCGACCTTCTCGGGGTTGCGGAAGACCAGTTCGGGCTGGCTCGCCGCCAGTTGGACCGCGGCCCGGGCGATCTCGGTGGCGTAGGACCTGGGGTAGTGCTCCATCGCCCCGGAGACCAGCCAGACCCCATCGGCCGGGAGCAGGGGCACCAGGCAGGTGAGGAGGAACCCTCCCTTGGCCACCCCGCGGAACGCGTCCCGCCCGACGTTCGAGTACGCGCGGTACTCCAGGTCGTCGACCAGGTTCAGCAGGACGACGGCGGCCCCGTCCTTCCGCCGGATCTCGAAGATCCCCTCGACGGGATCGCGCCAGCCCAGCACCATCTCCCGGTCAGGCACGGCCAGGCCCCGCCGCCCGGCGACGAACCGGTCCACCACGGTCGCACCGTCCGGCAGGCGGTACCGCAGGAGGAAGTGGTCGATGATCCGGATCGCCTCGGTCTCGTCCAACTGCCGCTCGGGGCCGGCCGCCTCCAGCAGCAGCGGCGTCAACCACCGGTCGAAGCGCGCACTCTGTCCGAAGGCGACCAGCTCGCTCTTCAGCTCGGCGCTGCGATCGATCAGGTCGGCCAGCAAACGCGCATCCATGTCCACGGCACCACGTTAGCGATCGCGCCGATGCCGCCGCTCCGCGTCGCCCGTCCCTCACCCTCGCAAGCCCGCGCGTAGGGTCGGCACCACGGGTGATCCTCCCCGTCCACCGGTGGAGCGAGGGGCAGCAGGTGTGGCGGCGGGCCGAGGAACTCGGCTTCCACGCGGCCTGCACGTACGACCACCTGAGCCGGCGGAGCTTCCGGGACGAGCCCTGGTTCGGGTCGGTGCCGACGCTGGCGGCGGCGGCGGCCTGCGCGACGGAGCGGATCCGGTTGGGGACGCTGGTGACCTCGGTCAAGCCTCGTTCACCCATCACATGCTGACCTGCGAGGACGCGAGCCATGAAGGTCCTGCCCCGTTGTGGGCTCAGATCGCGATGAGCCGGACCCGGTCACCGCAGAGCTTGGCCATGTCGTCGATGTCCGAGGTCAACATGGCCACCGGGCCTGGCTGGCGGAGCGCCATCTCGGCGACGGTGGCGTCGATGGCGTACTTGTGACCGTGCAGCCCGGCCCGCTTGAGAAGCGCCGCGGAGGCTCTGGCCGCGTGCTCGGTCACGGGCTCGATCCTGACCTGCGAGAGCACCCAGTTCAGGCGGGCGGTGTTCGCCTTGGCGTGCGAGATCTCCACGATGGTGTTGGCGCCGATGACCAGGCCGGCTCCCATCGAGTGGAAAACCTTGATCATCGCGAGCACGCCCCGGTCCTGCGAGATCCAGGCGGACATTCCCTGGGAGTCCAGCACGACGGTCTCGATCCGCACACTCACGCGGCAGCCGCTCCGCTGCCCGGCTCGGACGTACCGAGGATCCTCGCGTGTGCGGCGGCGAGTTCCTCTTCCGTGAACGCGCCGTGTTCCTCCTCGTACTGACGGAGTTCTTCTGCGAGCAGTTGATGTCTGATCTGCCGGGCCACCGCTTCCGCGACGTAGCCGGAGACGTTGTCCGTGAGTTTCTTCAGCTCGGCCACCTGCTCCGTGGGCAGGGTGACCGTGATGCGCGTGGTAGCCGCCATGAAGCAAGCATACTGCCGGTATGCACGACCCGGCCGAGCTTTCGGCGGCATAGTGTCGGGCCATGCGACTGAGCACGGTGATCCTCCCCGTCCACCGGTGGAGCGAGGGGCAGCAGGTGTGGCGGCGGGCCGAGGAACTCGGCTTCCACGCGGCCTACACGTACGACCACCTGAGCTGGCGGAGCTTCCCGTTGGGTAGTCGTCCTCAGCAGGTGGCTTCGACACTCTTGCCACATGTGGGGGCAGTGAATGGACTACTCCGGGCGCTGCGTGAGCTTCCCGGCCCGGAGCGCGCTCACTGGGACGAGAGAAAGGCGTAGGCGGCATGGCCGTCGGCTTGTGCGGCATCGTCGCGTAGTTCGCGCCAGGCGGTGTGCTGCGGATCGTGAAGCGCCGTGGCCAGAGCCAGCTTCTTTCGGTCCGACTTCTCCAGCTGACTTCGCATCTCCAACGGGTTCATCGGCAAGGACAGGAGGAACGCCAGGTCACGATAGTGCCGGTCGGGAGGCGCGGTTTTGATACTCAGCGCAGCAGCCTTGGCAATGATCGCTCCCAACAGGCTCGGGCGGTGGATGGTGCCCAGGCGTGCGCCGAGTCGTACCTGGACCGATTCGGTGCGCTGCACGGCTTGGCGGCCCCCAGGCACTTCCAGGGTCCGACCTGGCGGAGTGGTTGTCAGGTCCGTCCGTACTCCCAGCCTGTCCGGGGCCAGCACGTCCACCACCAACAGCCCGGGCGCTTCACCGCGCTGATAGCGGTGCAGCAGGTTGCCTTGAGGGGACATGCCCGAGGGGGCGAACCCGAGATCACCAAGACAGCCCACCAGTCGGCGCAGGCTCTGTTGGTCGGCTTGCACGTCCGCGAGCACATCCAGGTCGGCGCTGGCGGCCGGCGGCGTTCGGCCGTGTTCCAGGCCGTGCAGCAGGACCATTTGCCCGCCGATCAGAGACCATGCCCGCGGCACTCGCTCCGACAGGTCCAGTAGCACGTTCCACAGCTTGAAGTTCCCCCATGATCTTGGACACTCGTTCCTACGCGGCGAGGGTGTGTCGTTGTCGGGTCTCGTGCGGGGTCAGGTAGCCCCAGCTGGGGTGCTT
>NZ_JNYE01000018.1 GCF_000717185.1 Kitasatospora phosalacinea
CCCGCCCTACCCGTTCCCGCCCTACCCGTTCCCGCCCCACCCGTTCCCGCCCTACCCGATGTCCGTCGGATCCACCCGGATCCGTACCGTCTCCGCCCCCCGCAGCGCCAACCGCGCGATCTGCGCCGCCTTCAGCGCGGCCGCCAGCGCCGCCCCCTGCCCCGGCGCGACCCGTACCAGCGCGCGCTCCGCCGCGTCCTCCCGCGCTCCCCCCGCGCCGAAGGGCGCCACCGGCACCGGCCCCAGCACGTCCGCCCCCGCGGGGAGCCGCAGCAGCCCCAGCAGGTCCGCGACCGCCCGCGGCGACCCCGTCACCGAGGCCATCCGCGAGACCGGCGGGAACCGCAGCTCCTCCCGCTCGTCGAGTTCGACGCCCGCGTGCCCGGCGGGATCCCACCGCACCAGGGCCTGCACCGGCCGCGCCGCCGCCTCCGCGACGACCACCACGGTGCCGCCCTCGCCCGCCGGGCGGACCAGCGCGGCGGCCGTCAGCCAGCGCCGCACCGCCTCCTCGCCCGCCCGCAGGTCGGGCCGGTTGAGCAGGGCCCAGCCGTCCAGCAGCAGCGCCGCCGCGTAGCCGGGGCCCTCGGCGACCGGTTCCGCACCCGGCGTGGCGAGCACCAGCGCGGGCGTGCCCGGCACCGTCGCGAGCACCGCGTCCCGCCCGGACGTCCGCACCGGGACGCTCGGGAACGCCTTCCCCAGCTCCTCGGCCGTCCGCCGCACGCCCACCACCGAAGCCCGCAGCCGGAACGACCCGCACTCCGCGCAGTGCCAGTCCCGCTCCTCGGTGCCGCACCAGGCGCACACCAGCGCGCTGTCCGCCGCGGGCGACTCCAGCGGCCCGCCGCAGGCCCGGCAGCGGGCCGTCTCCCGGCAGTGCCCGCAGGCCAGCCGGGGCGCGTAGCCCCGGCGCGGGACCTGGACCAGCACCGGCCCGCGGGCCAGCGCCTCCCGGGCGGTCTCCCAGGCGACGGACGGCAGCCGGGCCGCCCGGGCCGCGCCGTCCCGCGCCTGGTCGTGCTCGGTGACGGTGCGCACCCGGGGCGCGACCTGACGGACCGTCTCCCGCGCGGCCGCCAGCGGGCGCGCCCAGCCGGAGCGCAGCAGCTGCGCGGCCTCGACGGTCATCGAGACGCCGCCGAGCAGCACCGCCGCGCCCTCCTCGGCGGCGCGCAGCAGCGCCACCTCCCGCACGTGCGGGTAGGGCGCGTTCGGGTCGCCGTGGCTGCTGTCGCCGTCCGACCAGACCGCCACCAGCCCGAGGTCGCGCACCGGCGCGAAGACCGCCGCCCGCGTCCCGACCGCGGCGTGCACCGAGCCGCGGCTGACCGACAGCCAGCGCCGGTAGCGCTCCTGCGGCCCCGCGTCGGCGGCCAGCACCGCGTGCCGCCCCTCCCCGAGCAGGCCGCGCAGCGCCGCGTCGACCCGGGCGACCGCGCGCCCGTCCGGCAGCACCACCAGCGCGCCGCGCCCGCCCGCCAGGGTCGCCGCGACGGCCCGGGCGATCTCGGCGGGCCACTCGGGGCCGGGCAGCGCCGTCCACACCGCGCGCGGCGCGTGCCCGCCCGCCAGCGAGGCCAGGAACTCCGGCCCGTGCGCGTACCGCTCCCAGCTGCCCGGCGCCGGGGCCGGCGGCGGCGGCAGCGGGCGCGGCGAGGGCTCGCCCTCCGCCCCGGCGTGCCGCGGCGGGACGGCGAGTTGCAGCACGTCGGCGAGCGTCCCGGCGTAGCGGTCGGCGACGGCCCGGCACAGCCGCAGCAGCTTCGGCGTCAGCACCCGCTCGGGCGACAGGACGCGGGCCAGCGGCGCCAGCGGGCCCGCGTAGTCGGAGTCGTCGCGCCGCTCGACGACGAACCCGTCGTGCAGCGCCCCGCCCTCGCGCCGCCCGTGCGCGCCGACCCGGCCGCCGAACCGCACCCGGACCCGGACGCCGGGCTGGGCGTCCTCGGACATCGCCTCCGGCACCGCGTAGTCGAAGTACTGGTCGAGGCTCAGCACGCCCTTGTCGACCAGCACCCGCGCCACCGGCCGCCGTTCGGCGAGCACCACCCCGCGCGCGGCCCGCGGCTTCGCCCGGCGCACCGTCTCCCGGATGAACGCCAACTGCTCCCCGGTGCCGTCCGCGCTGCTCACGCCCCCCAACCTAGCGGAACCCACCGACAGCCCCGGCAGCCCCGACAACCCCGGCAGCACGACGGAGCCGCCCGCCGGGGAGGGAATCCCCGACGGACGGCTCCGTTCGGCTCAGAACGCTCAGCCCGCGACGGCGGCCTTCAGCGCGTCGACGCGGTCGGTGCGCTCCCAGGTGAAGTCCGGCAGCTCACGGCCGAAGTGGCCGTACGCGGCGGTCTGGGCGTAGATCGGCCGCAGCAGGTCCAGGTCGCGGATGATCGCGGCCGGGCGCAGGTCGAAGACCCGGGTCACGGCCTCCTGGATCTTCAGCACGGGGACGGTCTCGGTGCCGAAGGTCTCCACGAACAGGCCGACCGGCTCGGCCTTGCCGATCGCGTACGCGACCTGGACCTCGGCGCGGCGGGCCAGGCCCGCGGCGACGATGTTCTTGGCGACCCAGCGCATCGCGTACGCGGCGGAGCGGTCGACCTTGGACGGGTCCTTGCCGGAGAACGCGCCGCCACCGTGGCGGGCCATGCCGCCGTAGGTGTCGATGATGATCTTGCGGCCGGTGAGGCCGGCGTCGCCCATCGGGCCGCCGATCTCGAAGCGCCCGGTCGGGTTGACCAGCAGGCGGTAGCCCTCGGTGACCAGCTTGATGCCCTGCTCGGCCAGCGCCTTGAGCTCCGGCTCGACCACGAACTCCCGGATGTCCGGGGTCAGCAGCGACTCCAGGTCGATGTCGCTGGCGTGCTGCGAGGAGACCACCACGGTGTCCAGGCGCACGGCGCGGTCGCCGTCGTACTCGATGGTGACCTGGGTCTTGCCGTCGGGGCGCAGGTAGGGGATGGTGCCGTTCTTGCGGACCTCGGTGAGGCGGTGCGAGAGCCGGTGCGCCAGCGTGATCGGCAGCGGCATCAGCTCGGGGGTGTCGTCGCTGGCGTAGCCGAACATCAGGCCCTGGTCGCCGGCGCCCTGGCGGTCCAGCTCGTCCTCGACGTCGCCCTCGACCCGGTGCTCGTGCGCGGTGTCCACGCCCTGCGCGATGTCCGGGGACTGCGCGCCGATCGACACCGACACGCCGCAGGAGGCGCCGTCGAAGCCCTTCTTGGACGAGTCGTAGCCGATCTCCAGGATCTTGTCCCGGACGAGCTGCGCGATCGGCGCGTACGCCTTGGTGGTGACCTCGCCGGCGATGTGCACCAGGCCGGTGGTGATCAGGGTCTCCACGGCGACGCGGGAGGTCGGGTCCTCCTTGAGGAGGGCGTCCAGGATGGTGTCGCTGATCTGGTCAGCGATCTTGTCGGGGTGGCCTTCGGTGACGGACTCCGACGTGAACAGGCGGCGAGACACAGCGCTCCCTGGGGTTGCAGCGGCTGCTGACTGAATGCGCGCGGAAGTCCCGCGGCATCCGGAAAGACTTGATTCCTGGTGTGGAGTGTAACGGTCGGCTACCGATCGCGGACACTCCCTGCGAAGGTCTGTCGTGTCCGCGGCCCGAACGGAAGCGGAAGGATCTGCGCCGGTCAGGACGGGTCGCGGCCGAACCTTCCGGCCGGAGGGGATCCAACTGCCGGGGCGACCAGGGGCGTTGCCGCGGCTAGCGGCCGCCCTCCGGGTCGGCGGCGGGCAGCCGGACGACGACCTGGTCCCAGACCGCGTCGGCCAGGACCTCCTTCGGGCTGTCCGCGATGTGGACCTCGGAGCCGTCGGCGCCCAGCAGCACCGCGCTGTTGGTCTCCTGGCCGAAGGCCTTGCCGTCGCCGACCTCGTTGACCACCAGCAGGTCGCAGCCCTTGCGGGCCAGCTTGGCCCGGCCGTGCGCCAGCACGTCGTCGGTCTCGGCGGCGAAGCCGACCACCAGCTGCCCGTCGTGGGCCCGCTCGGCCGACACCTCGGCCAGCACGTCGGGGTTGCGGACCAGCGCGACCGGCGCGGGCTCGACCCCGTCCACCTTCTTGATCTTGCCGGTGGCGTACTCGGCGGGCCGGAAGTCGGCGACGGCCGCGGCCATCACCACCACGTCGGCGTCCTCGGCGGCCTTCAGCACCGCCTCGCGCAGCTGCATCGCGGTGCCGACCCGGACCACGTCCGCCCCGGCCGGGTCGGGCAGCGCGGTGTTCGCCGCGACCAGGGTGACCCGGGCGCCGCGGGCCACCGCGGTGGCGGCCAGCGCGTAGCCCTGCTTGCCGGAGGAGCGGTTGCCGAGGAAGCGCACCGGGTCGAGCGGCTCGCGGGTGCCGCCCGCCGAGACCACCACGTGACGGCCCGCCAGGTCCTGCTCCAGGGCGCCGCGCACCAGCACCCGGCGGCAGACCGCGAAGATCTCGCCCGGGTCGGGCAGCCGCCCCTTGCCGGTGTCGACGCCGGTGAGCCGGCCCACCGCGGGCTCGATCACGATCGCGCCGCGCCGCCGCAGCATGGCGACGTTCTCCTGGGTCGCGGGGTGCTCCCACATCTCGGTGTGCATCGCGGGCGCGAACACCACCGGGCAGCGCGCCGTCAGCAGGGTGTTGGTCAGCAGGTCGTCGGCCAGGCCGTGGGCGGCCTTCGCCAGCAGGTCCGCGGTCGCCGGGGCGACCACCACCAGGTCCGCCTGCTGCCCGATCCGCACGTGCGGGACCTCGTGCACCCGCTCCCAGGTCTCGGTCGCCGCGGGCCGCCCGGACAGCGCCGCCCAGGTCGCCTCCCCGACGAAGTGCAGCGCCGCCGCGGTCGGCACCACCGTCACCTCGTGCCCGGACTCGCTGAACCTCCGCAGCAGCTCACAGGCCTTGTAGGCGGCGATCCCGCCGCTCACCCCGAGGACCACACGGGACGCGTTCATGACGGTCGGCTCTCCTTGCTACGACTCGCTGCGACGGGCTCGGGCCCACCTTACGACCCCCCGGCGCGCGCCTGCGACGTGTCGGGGCGCACACGGCGAGGGCCCGCCCCGCTGCCGGACGACGGCAGCGGAACGGGCCCTGCGGTGGCTCCAGGGGCTCAGGCGCCCTCGACCGCCTCGGCGGTGAGCAGGCCGGCGTTGATCTCGCGCAGCGCGATCGACAGCGGCTTCTCGTGCACGTGGGTGTCGACCAGCGGGCCGACGTACTCCAGCAGGCCCTCGCCCAGCTGCGAGTAGTACGCGTTGATCTGGCGGGCGCGCTTGGCCGCGTAGATCACCAGGCTGTACTTGGAGTCGGTGGCCTCGAGCAGCTCGTCGATCGGCGGGTTGATGATGCCCTCGGGCGCGGTCATCGAAGAGGACACGCTGAACCTTCCGAAGTGGTTTTGTCAGGACCTGTGTCCCGGACCGGCTGGATGCAGCCGATCCGGTCAGGCTACACCGAGCAAGGCTAGCAGTTCGGCCGCCACCTGCTCGACGGAGGTGTTGACGAGCGTCGTGTCGAACTCCGCCTCGGCCGCCAGCTCGACCTTCGCGACGGCCAGCCGCTCGTCGATCACGTCCTGCGGCTCGGTGCCGCGGCCGGTGAGCCGGCGCACCAGCTCCTCCCAGCTCGGCGGGGCCAGGAACACCAGCTGGGCCTCGGGCATCGACTCCTTGACCTGCCGGGCGCCCTGGAGGTCGATCTCCAGCAGCACCGGCTCGCCCTTGTCGAGCTTGTCGAGCACCGCCTGCCGCGGCGTCCCGTACCGGTTCCCGGCGAACACCGCCCACTCCAGCAGCTCGCCGTTGGCCACCAGCTTGTCGAACTGCTCGTGGTCGACGAAGTGGTACTGCACGCCGTCGCGCTCCCCCGGGCGCGGGTGCCGGGTCGTCGCCGACACCGACAGCCAGACCTCGGGGAACTGCTTCCTCATATGAGCGACGACCGTGCTCTTGCCGACCCCTGAGGGGCCGGAGAGCACGGTCAGCCGCGGACGCTCACTCATGTACCGATTATCCCGGATCGCGGACGTTCCGCTGACACCGGCCTCCGTTCAGGAGGCGGCGCCGCCGAACTCGCGCTCCAGGGAGGCGATCTGGTTCGTACCGAGGCCGCGCACGCGACGGCTCTCGGAGATGCCCAGGCGCTCCATGATCTGCTTGGCGCGCACCTTGCCGACGCCCGGCAGGGACTCCAGCAGGGCGGAGACCTTCATCTTGCCGATGACCTCGTCGTCGGACTTGCCGGCCTTGATGACGTCGTGCAGCGAGGCGCCCGAGTGCTTCAGCCGGTTCTTGACGTCAGCGCGCTTCCGGCGAGCCTCGGCGGCCTTGGCGAGCGCGGCGGTGCGCTGTTCGGGAGTAAGGGGCGGAAGAGCCACGCCGTTCACCTCAGGTGTGGATGGAAGGGATGAGCCATGACTTGGTGGTGCCCGGACGCCACAGGCTCTGACCTGCGGAGGTGGCCGTGACCACCGCCAACTGGCGTCCTACCGCCGGACACTACCCAACTTGGGCCGCCGCGTCAGGAAAAGAACACGAAAAGTCCAGGTCAGCAGGGGCCGACCTGGGAGTTTTCCGGTCAAATCAACCGAGTTGACGGCCCAATACTCATCGGTTTGTGACGGCCCTCACATCATCGACGAACGTCTGCGCGGCCCGCCGGAGCGCCTCCACCGACGGCCCGTGCCTGAGCACGTCGCGGCTCACCGAGGGCACCACGTTGCGCACCTGGTCGCCGAAGACCCGCGGCAGGTCGGCCGCGGTGGCGCCCTGCGCGCCCACCCCGGGCGCCAGCAGCGGGCCGTTGATCGCCAGATCCGCGCCCGCGTCGGCGAGCGTCGCACCGACCACCGCGCCGAACGAGCCCAGCGGCTCGGCGCCCGCGTTCTCCGCCGCCAGCCGCGCCAGCACCGCCTGCGCCACGCTCCGCCCGTCCGCCCCGACCGCCCGCTGCACCTCGTGCCCCTCCGGGTTCGAGGTCAGCGCCAGCGCGAACAGCCCGCAGCCGTTGGCGCGCGCCAGGTCGACGGCCGGCTGCAGCGAACCGAAGCCCAGGTACGGGCTGACGGTCAGCGCGTCGGAGAACAGCGGGCTGTCCGGCGACAGGAACGCCTCCGCGTACGCCGCCATGGTCGAACCGATGTCGCCGCGCTTGGCGTCCATCACCACCAGCGCCCCGGCCGCCCGGGCCTCGGCCACCGAGCGCTCCAGGACGGCGACGCCGCGGCTGCCGAAGCGCTCGAAGAACGCGGCCTGCGGCTTGAGCACCGCGACCCGGTCCGCCAGCGCCTCGACCACGGTGCGCGAGAAGGTCTCCAGGCCCGCCAGGTCGTCGTCCAACCCCCAGGCGGTGAGCAGCGAGGCGTGCGGGTCGATGCCGACGCAGAGCTGGCCCCGGGTGTCGAGGGCGGTCCGCAGGCGGGTGCCGAAGGGCGTGCTGTCAGTCATCTACTGTCTTCCGTCTTCCGTCGTGGTGGTGCGGTGGGCCAGCCCCACCGCGTCGGTGTAGGCGGCGAAGCCCCTGGTGGTGAGCTCCGCGCGCAGTTCGTCGAGGATCCGCAGCGGGGCGGTCGGGTCGCGCAGCAGCTCCGAGCCGACCGCGACGCCGGACGCCCCGGCCAGGGTGAACTCCAGGGCGTCCCGGCCGGTGCGCACCCCGCCCATCGCGAGGATCGGCACCGCGGGCATCCGCCCGGCCCGCATCGCGGCGTGCACCTGGAACACGCAGTGCACCGCGATCGGGCGCAGCGCGGGCCCGGACAAGCCGCCCGCCCCGGCCGCCAGGGCGGGGCGGCGGGCGTCCAGGTCGATGGCCATCGCGCGGGCGGTGTTGACCATCGACAGGCCGTCGGCCCCGGCCGCCACGCAGGCGGCCGCGACCTCGGTGACCGTCCCGGTGTCGGGGGCGAGCTTGGCGTAGACCGGCAGGCCGGGCGCGACGGCCTTCACCGCGGCGACCACGTCGTAGCTGACCGCCGGGTTGGCCGCGAACGGCGCCCCCCGGTCGGCGCCCGGCGCGGACAGGTTCAGCTCCAGGCCGCGGACCCCGTCCCGCCCGGCCAGCCGGGCCGCCAGTTCGGCGAAGTCCTCCAGCCGGTGCCCGCCGATCGACACCACGGTGCGCACCCCGCGCTCCGCCAGCCAGGGCAGCTCCCGCCGCAGGAAGCCCTCCACCCCCGGGTTCTGCCCGCCGACCGCGTTCAGCACCCCGGCCGGCACCGGCACCACCCGCGGCCCCGCCGCCCCCGCCCCGGCCCGCGGCAGCACCGTCCGCGTGGTCAGCGTCCCCAACTGGTCCAACGGCGTGAACCGCGCCAACTCCCGCCCGAACCCGGCACACCCCGCCGCCGTCGACAACGGGTTCGGCACCGTCCCGCCCCCCAACGGCGCCGTGAGGTCGACCTCCTGACGCCCCGTCACTCCCCCACCCCGACTCCCACGCCACCCCGACCACCCTGCACAGCACCCACCGCACCCGCACCGCCCCAGCCCCGCACCGCCACCGCACCCGCACCGCCGCGCCCCCGCACCGCCCCAGCGCCGCCGCGACCCCGCACAGCCACCGCGCCCGCGGTCGCACCCGCGACACCGCAGCCCCGCACAGCGGCAGCCACCGCACCCGGGCCGTCCCCACGCACCGCACCCGGACCATCGCAGCCCCGCGCAGCGGCAGCGGCAGCCACCGCGCCCGCGCCCGCGCCCGCGCAACGCTCCCGTCCCCGTCCCCGTCCCGTCCATCCGGCCGCGGCCCGCCGCGCGCAGCGCCCGCGGTCCCGCCCGCCCGTCCCCCCGGCCGTCCGCCCCTTCACTCCCCCGCTCCTTCCACGTCCGCCGGTACGGTGTCCAGCCCGCCCCAGCGGACCCGGGCGCCGTCGAACACCGGCCCCTCGGTGCAGGCGCGCACCAGGCGGCTGACGCCGTCTGCGTCGCGCACCGGCAGCACGCAGCCCAGGCACAGGCCGGTGCCGCAGGGCAGTTCGGTGGCGACCGCCGTCCAGCTGCGCGCCCCGCGGGCCGTCGCGGCGGCGACCGCGGCGGCGGTGAGCTCGGGGCTGGCGGCGGCGTAGAGCAGGTCGGCGTCGAGCGCGCCGAGGGCCTGGTCGAACAGGGCGGCGGGGTCGTCGCCGATCGGGAGTCCGGCGCTGCCGTCGGCGGTGAGCAGCAGGACGTCCGCGGTGAGCTCGCGGGCGGCCTCGACCCCGTACAGCCGCCCGGCGCTCTCCGCGGCGAGCACGAAGGCGACCTGGCTGCCCGCGGCGAGGAGCTGTTCGGCGAGGGCGAGCAGCGGTCCGGCCTGGGTGTCCTCGCCGAGCAGCAGGGCGCAGCCGGGGGCGTCGGGCTGCGGGTAGGGGGTGCCGAGCGGGGCGATCAGGTCGAGCAGCGGCGGGGGGTCGGCGGGCAGCAGCAGGTCGAGCGTGTCGCCGTCGGCGCGCAGGACGGGTACGGCGTGGCGCAGGACGTCGACGCTGCCCGCGGGTGCGGTGAGGGCGGCGAAGTGCCCGGGGCGGAACCGGGCCGCGGCCGTGGCGCAGCGCACGGTGACCCGCCGGGCGGGCCCGTCGGCCCGGGTCCCGACCACTTCGGCCCGGACCACCACCGGATTCGCCATCCCGCCGTCCCTTCCGCTCTCTCACACCTACCTGCCGAACCTCCCGGCCCGCCAGCAGTTACCCATGCCCACGCCCACCCCCACCGCCTCAGCGCCTAACGCCTAGCGGTTGCCCTTCCCCACCGCCGCGCCGACAGGCGCTTGTGGACCTCGCCCCTCCAGAACGAGCCCCGCCCA
This sequence comes from Kitasatospora phosalacinea, assembly GCF_000717185.1. GTDB lineage: Bacteria > Actinomycetota > Actinomycetes > Streptomycetales > Streptomycetaceae > Kitasatospora > Kitasatospora phosalacinea_A. The sequence goes on from NZ_JNYE01000018.1 coordinate 9,774, forward strand.
CGCCCACGCCCCACCGCCTCAGCGGCCAGCGCCCAGCGTCTAGCGGTTGCCCTTGCCCACCGCTTCGCCGATCGTCGCGTACCCGGCGGCGCGCAGCCGCGCCGACAGGCCCTTGTGGACCTTGCGCATCCAGAACGGCCCCTCGTAGATGAACGCGGAGTAGCCCTGGACGAGGTCGGCGCCGGCCAGGATGCGCTGCCAGGCGTCCTCGGCGGTCTCGATGCCGCCGACGGAGACGATGGCGAGCCGGCCGTCGGTGCGCTTGCGGAGCCGTTCCAGCACCTGCAGCGAGCGCTCCTTGAGGGGGGCGCCGGAGAGGCCGCCCATGCCGATCTCCTCGATCCGGGCGGCGGGGGTCGCCAGGCCCTCCCGCCCGATGGTGGTGTTGGTGGCGATGATGCCGTCGAGGCCGAGGTGCAGGGCCATGTCGGCGATCTCGTCGATGTCCTCGTCGGCGAGGTCGGGGGCGATCTTCACCAGCAGCGGCACGTGGTGGTTGGTGACCTCGTCGGCGGCCTTGCGGACGTCCCACAGCAGCGGTCCGAGCACCTGCACGGCCTGGAGGTTGCGCAGGCCGGGGGTGTTCGGCGAGGAGACGTTGACGACCAGGTAGTCGGCGTAGGGGGCCAGCGCCTTGGCGCTCTTCAGGTAGTCGGCCGTCGCCTCGTCCTCCGGCACGACCTTGGTCTTGCCGATGTTGACGCCGATGACGGGGGTGCTGCTGGTGTGCGGGCGGGCGGCGAGGCGGGCGGCGACCCGGGCGGAGCCCTGGTTGTTGAAGCCCATCCGGTTGATCAGCGCCCGGTCCTCGACCAGGCGGAACAGTCGCGGCGCGGGGTTGCCGGGCTGCGGTTCGCCGGTGACGGTGCCGATCTCGACGTAGTCGAAGCCGAGCATCGACAGGCCGTCGATGCCGATGCCGTTCTTGTCGAAGCCCGCGCCGAGGCCGAACGGCCCGGGCAGGTCGAGGCCGAGCGCGGTGGTGCGCAGCCGGGGGTCGCGCGGGGCGAGCACGGCGCGCACCAGCGAGCGCAGGCCGGGCACCGAGCAGGCCAGCCGGATCCAGAAGAACGCCAGGTGGTGGGCCTTCTCCGGGTCCATCTTCTTGAACACCAGGTTGAACAGGAGCTTGTACATCGCGGGCCGGACCTCCGTCTGCCGGGTCGGGACATGGACGTGGGGGGCACCCGGCAACCGGACCGGTGTGCCCCCCACGGTTTCGACCTAGTTGCGGCCGGAGTTGATCAGCGTCGCGTGCTCCTGCAGCGACATCACGCCGACCTCGCCGCGCAGCAGCGCGTCGATGCCCTGCACGGCCGCGCCCATCGCCTGCACGGTGGTCAGGCAGGGCACGCCCCGGGAGACCGCGGCGGTGCGGATCTCGTAGCCGTCGAGGCGGCCGCCGGTGCCGTACGGGGTGTTGATGATCAGGTCGACCTCGCCCTCGTGGATCAGCTGGACGATGGTCTTCTCACCGCCCGGGCCCTCGCCGTCGGAGTGCTTGCGCACCACGGTGGCGGGGATGCCGCCGCGCTGCAGCACCTCGGCGGTGCCGGTGGTGGCGAGCAGTTCGAAGCCGAGCTCGACCAGCGCGCGGGCCGGGAAGACCAGGTTGCGCTTGTCGCGGTTGGCGACCGAGACGAACACCTTGCCCTTGGTGGGCAGGGCGCCGTACGCGCCGGCCTGGGACTTGGCGTACGCGGTGCCGAAGACCCGGTCGATGCCCATGACCTCGCCGGTGGAGCGCATCTCGGGGCCGAGCACGGTGTCCACGCCGCGGCCGTGCACGTCGCGGAAGCGCGACCACGGCATCACGGCCTCCTTGACGGAGATCGGCGCGTCGGCGGGCAGGGTGCCGCCGTCGCCCTCGCGCGGCAGCAGGCCCTCGGCGCGCAGGTCGGCGACGGTGGCGCCGAGCGAGATCCGGGCGGCGGCCTTGGCCAGCGGGACGGCGGTGGCCTTGGAGGTGAACGGCACGGTGCGGGAAGCGCGCGGGTTGGCCTCCAGCACGTACAGGATGTCGCCGGACAGCGCGAACTGGATGTTGATCAGGCCGCGCACGCCGACGCCCTTGGCGATGCCCTCGGTGGCCGAGCGCAGCCGCTTGATGTCGTACCCGCCGAGGGTGATGGGGGGCAGCGCGCAGGCGGAGTCGCCGGAGTGGATGCCGGCCTCCTCGATGTGCTCCATGACGCCGCCGAGGTAGAGCTCCTCGCCGTCGTAGAGCGCGTCGACGTCGATCTCGACGGCGTCGTCGAGGAAGCGGTCGATCAGCACGGGGTGCTCGGAGATCAGGCCGGCGTGCCGCTCCAGGTAGGAGGCGAGCGAGGGCTCGTCGTAGACGATCTCCATGCCGCGGCCGCCGAGCACGTAGGACGGGCGGGCGAGCACGGGGTAGCCGATCTCGTCGGCGATCGCCTTGGCCTCCTCGAAGGAGAACGCGGTGCCGTGCTTGGGCGCGGGCAGGCCCGCCTCCTTCAGGACGCGGCCGAACGCGCCGCGCTCCTCGGCGAGGTGGATCGCCTCCGGCGGGGTGCCGACGATCGGCACGCCGTTGTCCTTGAGCGCCTGCGCCAGGCCCAGCGGGGTCTGGCCGCCGAGCTGCACGATGACGCCGGCCAGCGGCCCGGCCTGCTGCTCGGCGTGGACGATCTCCAGCACGTCCTCCAGGGTGAGCGGCTCGAAGTAGAGCCGGTCGGAGGTGTCGTAGTCGGTGGAGACGGTCTCCGGGTTGCAGTTGACCATCACGGTCTCGTACCCGGCGTCGGCGAGCGCGAAGGACGCGTGCACGCAGGAGTAGTCGAACTCGATGCCCTGGCCGATCCGGTTCGGGCCGGAGCCCAGGATGATCACGGCGGGCTTGGTGCGCGGCGCGACCTCGCTCTCCTCGTCGTAGGACGAGTAGAAGTACGGGGTCTTGGCGGCGAACTCGGCGGCGCAGGTGTCGACGGTCTTGAAGACCGGGCGGATGCCCAGCGCGTGCCGCACCTCGCGGACCACGTCGGCCCTCAGGCCGCGGATCTCGCCGATCTGCTGGTCGGAGAAGCCGTGCCGCTTGGCGTGCAGCAGCAGCTCGGGGTCGAGCTTGTCGCCCTCGCCCAGCTCGACCGCGATCTCGTTGATCAGGAAGAGCTGGTCGACGAACCACGGGTCGATCCTGGTCGCGTCGAACACCTCCTCGGGGGTGGCGCCGGCCCGGATCGCCTGCATGACGGTGTTGATCCGGCCGTCGGTCGGGACGACGGCCTTCGCCAGCAGCTCGGCCTTCTCCCCCGTCTCCCCGACCCAGCTGAACTGGGAGCCCTTCTTCTCCAGCGAGCGCAGCGCCTTGTTCAGCGCCTCGGGGAAGTTGCGGCCCATCGCCATGGCCTCGCCGACCGACTTCATGGTGGTGGTCAGCGTGGCGTCGGCGGACGGGAACTTCTCGAACGCGAACCGCGGCACCTTGACGACGACGTAGTCGAGGGTCGGCTCGAAGGAGGCCGGGGTCTGCTCGGTGATGTCGTTGGGGATCTCGTCCAGCGTGTAGCCGACGGCGAGCTTCGCGGCGATCTTGGCGATCGGGAAGCCGGTGGCCTTGGACGCCAGCGCGGAGGAGCGCGAGACGCGCGGGTTCATCTCGATGACGATGACCCGGCCGTCCTCGGGGTTCACCGCGAACTGGATGTTGCAGCCGCCGGTGTCGACGCCGACCTCGCGGATCACGGCGATGCCGATGTCGCGCAGGATCTGGTACTCGCGGTCGGTGAGCGTCATCGCCGGGGCGACGGTGATCGAGTCGCCGGTGTGCACGCCCATCGGGTCGAAGTTCTCGATGGAGCAGACGACCACGACGTTGTCGTGCTTGTCGCGCATCAGCTCCAGCTCGTACTCCTTCCAGCCGAGGATGGACTCCTCCAGGAGCACCTCGGTGGTCGGCGAGAGGGCCAGGCCCTGCCCGGCGATGCGGCGCAGGTCCTCCTCGTCGTGCGCGAAGCCGGAGCCGGCGCCGCCCATGGTGAAGGAGGGGCGGACCACGACCGGGTAGCCGCCGAGGGTGTCGACGCCCGCGAGGACGTCCTCCATCGAGTGGCAGATCACCGAGCGGGCGGACTCGCCGTGGCCGATCTTGGCGTTGACGGCCTCGACGACGCCCTTGAAGAGCTCGCGGTCCTCGCCCTTGTTGATCGCCTCGACGTCGGCGCCGATCAGCTCGACGTCGTACTTCTCCAGCGTGCCGGCCTCGTGCAGGGAGATCGCGGTGTTCAGCGCGGTCTGGCCGCCCAGGGTCGGCAGCAGCGCGTCGGGGCGCTCCTTGGCGATGATCTTCTCGACGAACGCCGGGGTGATCGGCTCGACGTACGTGGCGTCGGCAATCTCCGGGTCGGTCATGATGGTCGCCGGGTTGGAGTTGACCAGGATGACCCGCAGCCCCTCGGCCTTGAGCACCCGGCAGGCCTGCGTACCCGAGTAGTCGAACTCCGCCGCCTGGCCGATGACGATCGGACCGGAGCCGATCACCAGGACGGACTTGATGTCGGTGCGCTTAGGCACGCTGGCCCTCCATGAGCTGTACGAAGCGGTCGAAGAGGTAGGCGGCGTCGTGCGGGCCGGCTGCCGCTTCGGGGTGGTACTGCACGCTGAAGGCGGGGGTGTCGAGCGCCTGGAGGCCCTCGACCACGTCGTCGTTGAGGCAGACGTGGGAGACCTCGACCCGCCCGAAGGGGGTGTCGCTCACCTTGTCCAGCGGCGCGTTCACGGCGAAGCCGTGGTTGTGGGCGGTCACCTCGACCTTGCCGGTGGTGCGGTCCTGCACCGGCTGGTTGATGCCGCGGTGGCCGTACTTGAGCTTGTAGGTGCCGAAGCCGAGGGCCCGGCCCAGCAGCTGGTTGCCGAAGCAGATGCCGAAGAACGGGGTCTTCTTCGCCAGCACGCCGCGCAGCACCTCGACCTGCCGGTCGGCGGTGGCCGGGTCGCCGGGGCCGTTGGAGAAGAACACGCCGTCGGGCTGCACGGCGTAGATGTCCTCCACCGAGCTGTTCGCGGGCAGCACGTGCACCTCGATGCCGCGCTCGGCCATCCGCTGCGGGGTCATGCCCTTGATGCCGAGGTCGAGGGCGGCGACGGTGAACTTCTTCTCGCCGATCGCCGGGACGACGTAGGCCTCCTTGGTGGCGACCTCGGCGCACAGGTCGGCGCCCTTCATCTCGGGCGCCTGCTGCACCTTGGCCAGCAGCTCGGCCTGGTCGGCGACGGCCGGGCCGGAGAAGATGCCGACCCGCATCGCGCCGCGCTCGCGCAGGTGGCGGGTGAGCGCGCGGGTGTCGATGCCGCTGATGCCGACGACGCCCTGGCGCTCCAGCTCCTCGTCCAGCGAGCGCTTCGAGCGCCAGTTGGAGGCGACCCGGGAGGGGTCGCGGACCACGTAGCCGGAGACCCAGATCTGCTGCGACTCGTCGTCCTCGTCGTTCCAGCCGGTGTTGCCGATCTGCGGGGCGGTCATCACGACCACCTGGCGGTGGTACGACGGGTCGGTCAGGGTCTCCTGGTAGCCGGACATGCCGGTGTTGAAGACCGCCTCGCCGAAGGTCTCGCCGACCGCGCCGTACGCCTGGCCGCGGAAGGTCCGGCCGTCCTCCAGGACGAGCACGGCAGGCACACGCTCCCGCCTGGTGCGCTGCGTGGTGGGGGCAGGTGCGGTCATGTGGCGGCCTCTTCCGTCTTCATCGTCTTCGTACGTGTCACTAGTGCCTCGACGGCCTCGACCCAGTCCTCGTGCGCGGCGGCGGCGTCCAGGCGGAAGCCGCTCTCCAGCGCGCGGTCGCCGTGCGTCCAGCCGACCACCAGCAGTCCGCTGGGCACGACCTTCCCGGCGATGCCGGAGTCGGTGCGGGCGCCGGTGAGCGCCGCGGCGGGGATCCACAGGTCGGCGTCACCGGGGCGGCGGGCCAGCAGGCCCCGCTCGGTGAGGGTCAGTCCGGCGAGGCTGCGCGTTCCCAGGCCGTGCGCGACGACCCGGTCCAGCCAGTTCCCGGCGGTGGTGGAGCCGTGGTAGCGGCCGGGCGCCGCGAGCAGCGCCGGGCCCGGGTCCTGCGGCACCGCGGGCAGTTCCGGCAGGTCGGACTGGAGGGTGCGCCGCCAGTTCCAGCCCTGCCGCATCAGCCAGTACACCAGCGCGACCAGGACCAGCAGCCCCACCGTCGCGCCGATGTACCCGGGCCAGTCGGTGACCTGGCCCTTCTCGGTGGCGAGCATCAGCGCTCGACCAGTTCGCCGGCGAGCACGGTGGCCTCGCCGCGCAGGAAGGTGGCGTGCACCCGTCCGGGCAGGTCCATGCCCTTGTACGGGCTGTTGCGGGAGCGGGTCGCGAAGGTGTCGGGGTTCACGACTCCACGGTACGCGGGATCGAACAGCACCAGGTTGGCAGGCTCGCCCACCGAGACCGGGCGTCCGTGCCCGGCGAGCCGGCCGATCCGGGCCGGGCGGTGCGACATCCGGTCCGCGACGCCCTCCCAGTTCAGCAGGCCGGTGTCGACCATGGTCTGCTGCACGACCGACAGCGCGGTCTCCAGGCCGACCATGCCCATCGCGGCGACCGCCCACTCGCAGTCCTTGTCCTCCGCGGGGTGCGGGGCGTGGTCGGTGGCGACGGCGTCGATGGTGCCGTCGGCCAGCGCCTCGCGCAGCGCCTCGACGTCCTCGGCGGTGCGCAGCGGCGGGTTGACCTTGTAGACCGGGTCGTAGGAGCGCACCAGCTCGTCGGTGAGCAGCAGGTGGTGCGGGGTGACCTCGGCGGTGACGTCCCAGCCCTTGGCCTTGGCCCAGCGGACGATCTCGACCGACCCGGCGGTGGACAGGTGGCAGATGTGCACCCGGGAGCCGACGTGCGCGGCGAGCAGCACGTCCCGGGCGATGATCGACTCCTCGGCGACGGCGGGCCAGCCGCCCAGGCCGAGCTCGCCGGAGACCAGGCCCTCGTTCATCTGGGCGCCCGCGGTCAGCCGCGGCTCCTGGGCGTGCTGGGCGACGACGCCGTCGAAGGCCTTCACGTACTCCAGCGCGCGGCGCATGATCACCGCGTCGTCCACGCACTTGCCGTCGTCGGAGAAGACCCGGACGCCGGCGGCGGAGTCGTGCATCGCGCCGAGCTCGGCGAGCTGCTTGCCCTCCAGGCCGACGGTGACGGCGCCGACCGGCTGCACGTCGCAGTAGCCGGACTCGCGGCCCAGCCGCCAGACCTGCTCGACCACGCCCGCGCTGTCGGCGACCGGGAAGGTGTTGGCCATCGCGTGCACCGCGGTGTAGCCGCCCATGGCGGCGGCCTGCGTGCCGGTGAGCACGGTCTCGGCGTCCTCGCGGCCGGGCTCGCGCAGGTGGGTGTGCAGGTCGACCAGGCCGGGCAGGGCGATCAGGCCGTGCGCGTCGATGTCGATGTCGGCCCGGACGTCCAGGCCCTCGCCGATCGCCGCGAAGACGCCGTCGACGATGTGGATGTCCCGGGGGGCGCCGCCGAGGATCTGGGCGTTGCGGATCAGGTAGGTGGTCACTGGGCGGCCTCCTGGAGTTCGGTGGTGCGGGGGGCGTCGGCGGGGCCGTCGGCGAAGACCGCGCCGCCGAGCAGCAGGTAGAGCACGGCCATCCGGACGGAGACGCCGTTGGCGACCTGCTCGACCACGGTGCAGCGCGGGGAGTCGGCGACCTCGGCGGTGATCTCCATGCCGCGGACCATCGGGCCGGGGTGCAGGACGACGGCGTGCTCGGGCAGCCTGGCCAGCCGGGCGCCGTCCAGTCCGTAGCGGCGGGAGTACTCGCGCTCGGTGGGGAAGAACGCGGCGTTCATCCGCTCGCGCTGGACGCGCAGCATCATCACGGCGTCGACCTTGGGCAGCACGCTGTCGAGGTCGTAGGAGACCTCGCAGGGCCAGGTCTCGATGCCGATCGGCAGCAGGGTCGGCGGGGCGACGAAGACGACCTGCGCACCGAGCGTGGTCAGCAGGTGCACGTTGGAGCGGGCGACCCGGCTGTGCAGGATGTCGCCGACGATGGCGACCTTGCGGCCCGCCAGGTCGCGGCCCGTGCCGGGGTTGAGGTGGCGGCGCAGGGTGAAGGCGTCCAGCAGGGCCTGGGTGGGGTGCTCGTGGGTGCCGTCACCGGCGTTGATCACCGAGCCGTGCAGCCAGTCCGAGTCGGCGAGCCGGGCGGGCGCGCCGGAGGCGTGGTGCCGGATGACCACGGCGTCGGCGCCCATCGCCTGCAGGGTCAGCGCGGTGTCCTTGAGGCTCTCGCCCTTGGAGACCGAGGAGCCCTTGGCGGAGAAGTTGATGACGTCGGCGGAGAGCCGCTTCTCGGCGACCTCGAAGGAGGTCTTGGTGCGGGTGGAGTCCTCGAAGAACAGGTTGACCACGGTGCGGCCGCGCAGCGTGGGCAGCTTCTTGACGGCCCGCCCGGAGAACTGGGAGAGCTCCTCGGCGGTGTCCAGGATCAGCAGGGCGTCGTCGCGGCCGAGGTCGGCGGTGGAGACGAGGTGGCGCTTCACGCGGTTCTACTCCGGGAGTTCGGGGTCGGCGGCCAGGGCCTGGGAGGAGCGGGCGGCGTAGTCGCGGTCGCCCAGCAGGACGGCGTCCAGCCCGTCGGACTCGGCCAGCCGGACCTGCACGGCCTCGCGCAGCGAGGTGGGCAGGTTCTTGCCGACGTAGTCGGCGCGGATGGGGAGTTCGCGGTGGCCGCGGTCGACCAGCACGGCGAGGCGGACGGCGCGCGGGCGGCCGATGTCGCTGAGCGCGTCGAGCGCGGCGCGGATGGTGCGGCCGGAGAACAGCACGTCGTCGACCAGGATCACCAGCTTGCCGTCGATGCCCTCGGCGGGGATCTCGGTGTGCTCCAGGGCCCGGGCGGGCTTCAGCCGCAGGTCGTCCCGGTACATGGTGATGTCCAGCGTCCCGAACGGGATGTCCCGGCCGGTGATCTGGGTGAGCCTGGCCTGCAGCCGGCGGGCCAGGTGGACACCGCGGGTGTGGATGCCGAGCAGCACCACGTCCTCCGCGCCCTTGGCGCGTTCCACGATCTCGTGGGCGATCCGGGTGATGACCCGGGCGATGTCGGTGGCGTCCAGCACCTGGTGCGGGGCGCGGGGGGCGGAACTGGGTGTGGTCATGCCGAAGCGGACCTCCTTCCCCGCCTCACGGGACGGGTCTTAAAGGATGTCTGGAATGGTTCCCGGCCGCAGCCGGAGCCTCGCCCATGGTAGCAGCGTGCTGATCCCGGCCCGTTCGCCGCCCGTTCGCACGAGTGCCCCATTCGGCTTGACGCGCAACCCTCACTCTACGTAACCTCACAGTGAGTTACGAAGGTGCTCCGCAGAGACCGTCGTCGCTCACATTTCAGCGCACGCGAAGCAATCTCGTCCGGGGAGATCCATGTCCAGCGACTACGCAAAGCAGCTCGGGGCCAAGCTCCGGGCGATCCGCACTCAGCAGAATCTCTCCCTGCACGGTGTGGAGGAGAAGTCCCAGGGTCGCTGGAAGGCTGTGGTCGTCGGCTCCTACGAGCGCGGCGACCGTGCGGTCACCGTCCAGCGCCTCGCCGAGCTGGCCGAGTTCTACGGCGTGCCGGTCCAGGAGCTGCTGCCCGGCGGCACCCCGGGCGGCGCCGCCGAGCCGCCGCCGCGCCTGGTGCTCGACCTGGAGCGCCTGACCCAGGTCCCGTCCGAGAAGGCCGGCCCGCTGCAGCGCTACGCCGCGACCATCCAGTCGCAGCGCGGCGACTACAACGGCAAGATCCTCTCCATCCGCCAGGACGACCTGCGCACGCTGGCCGTCATCTACGACCAGTCCCCCTCGATCCTCACCGAGCAGCTGATCAGCTGGGGCGTGCTGAACCCGGACGCGCGCCGTGCCGTCCGCGAGGAGGACGCGAGCTGACCTGCGGTCGGCTCCCCCGTTTGAAGAAACGTCACAGCGGGGCGGGAACCGGTGGCCCGGTTCCCGCCCCGTCGGCGTGTCCGCTCAGACCACGGTGCCCAGGCTGAACCCGGGGAGCGCCGCCACCCCGGCCACCGCCAGCTCGGCCGGCGACCACTCGTAGCCGGTGCTCCGCCAGGCCCAGGCGACCTGCCGGTACTCCCCGCACAGCGCGCCGGAGCCCTGCGTGCCGTGCAGCACCGCGGCGCCCGGCAGCTCGCAGTACAGCCCGGCGCACAGCACCGCGGTGACCAGGTCCAGGTCCTCGTCGTTGATCCGGACCGCGCCGTCCTCCCAGTGCAGCACCCGGGCCCGCGCCTCCAGCGGCCCGCCCGGCGCGTCCACCACGGCCCGGAACTCGTAGGCCCCGCACCCGGCGCCGACCAGCACCCGGCGGAACACCTCGGACGCCTGCTGGTACGTCCACCGCACCCGCGGGTCGGCCGAGGCGGCCGCCTCGGTGCCGCACAGCGCGCCGTCCATCAGCAGGTCGGCGTGGCGCATCGCGAGGCCGCCCTCCCGGGCCCGGACCAGCCGCGGCAGGAAGTCGGCGAGGTCCTCGCCGCGGTAGGTCACCAGCTGGGTCCGCAGCGGCGGGTTGACCAGGTAGCCGTCGCGGGCGGCCTGCTCGCGCACGTCCAGCCCGTGGAGCAGGCAGTAGTCGGCGAAGTCCTCCGGGTGGAACATCCGGGCCCGGACCGTCCCGTACTCCTCCACCGCCTCGGCCAGCAGCCGCCCGGCCTCCCGCAGGTAGCCGGGGTAGTCCGCGGCGTCCGTCACCCGCCAGGCGCGCACCCGCTCGAAGTCCGCCTCGCTGGTCAGGATGCCCGTCACGAACGCCTCCTCGCTCCGGCGCGTGGGCTCCGCACTGCAACGGCGCGGCCGGCGGCTGTTCCTGGACATCGGTGGCTCCCGGGGTCTCGCTCTAGCAACTGCTGACCGAGTCCTCCCCGTCCACACCCGTCCCACACGCACGGCCTGTCACAACTCTGCAACTGACCGTGCATCACCCGGCGTGCTACCGGGGGGTCTTGGCCAGCTGCCGGGACTGCGCGACCAGTCGGCCGGCCTCGTCCCAGACCTCGCAGTCCTCCTCGAAGTACCCGCCCGCCAGGTTGCGGGTGGCGTGCGAGACGCGCAGCCAGCCGTCGGTGGGCAGGGCGCGGACGTGGACGGTGAGGTCGATGGTGGGGGCCCAGCCGGGGCGGCCCAGGTCGAAGGTGACCGGGGGGAGGGCGTCGGCGGTGAGCAGCAGGGAGAGCGCGTCGGCGGGGCGCTTGTCGGCGAGCCGGAACCAGCCCTGGATGCGGCCCTGCTTCGCGGGCTGCCCGAGCGCCCAGCCGATGGAGGCCGGGTCCAGGCGCAGGTCGAGGCGCTCCAGCAGGGCGGCCTGGTCGAGGAGTTCGCGCGGGGCGTGCTCGACGCCCACGCACTGCTCGGGCGCGGGCAGTTGCGGCGGGAGCGCGGTGGTGGCGACCTCCCCGTCGAGCGCGGCGAGGTCGGTGAGGGCGGCGGTGACCCGCAGCCGCTCCTCGCCGCCCTGGGAGAGGACGGCGCTGCCGGTGGCCAGGCTGCGGCCGCGCCGGACGATCTCGGTGCGGACGGTGGCGGGCCCGGGGCGGGAGGCCGATATGTAGGTGCCGCTGACGGTGAGCGGGTGCGGGTGGCCGGCCCCGGCCTCCAGGGCGAGCGCGTGCGCGGCGAAGGCGAGCAGCAGGCCGCCGTTGACGCCGCCGCCGATCTGCCAGCCCTCGCCGAGCTCGCCGTCGTAGCGGCCGGGCTCGGCGGGGTGCGGGGTGAGTGCGACCGCCTGGTCGAACTCGAAGGCGGGAGTGGTCTCCGGCATGGCTTCGCGGCCCTTCTGCGCGGCGGGCAAAGAGATTACTTGCCGGTAGCTTACGCGCGGAGGCCGCCGGACCGACAGGTCCGGCGGCCTCCCGGGGCGTGCGGGCTCAGCGCCGGATGCTCGGCTTGAGCTCCATGAACCGGGCGAGCAGGCCGTTCACGAAGGCCGGCGACTCGTCGGTGGAGAACTCCTTGGCGATCTCCACGGACTCGTCCAGGACCACCGCGTCGGGCGTCCCGTCCTCCCAGATCAGCTCGTACGCACCGAGCCGGATCACGTTGCGGTCGGCGATCGGCATCCGGTCGAGCGTCCAGCCCACCGCGTAGGTGGAGATCAGGTCGTCGATGGTGCGCGCGTGCTGCGCGTACCCCTCGACCAGCTGCATCGTGTACTCCGCGACCTGCGGGATGCCCTCGTCCGGACGGGGGTCGCGCGCCCGCGCGATCCAGTCGGCGAGCACCCGTTCGGGGGAGACACCGCGGTGGTCCGCCTCGAACAGGATCTGGAAGGCCCGGGTGCGGGCCTTGCTACGAGCAGCGGCCACGGTTACTTGACCCGGCCGAGGTAGCTGCCGTCGCGGGTGTCGACCTTGACCTTCTCGCCGGTGGTGACGAACAGCGGCACCTGGATCTCGGCACCGGTCTCCAGGGTGGCGGGCTTGGTGCCGCCGGTGGAGCGGTCGCCCTGGACGCCCGGCTCGGTCTCGGCGATGACCAGCTCGACCGCGGCGGGGAGCTCGACGTACAGCGGGGCGCCCTCGTTCTGCGCGACCAGGGCCTCGAAGCCCTCCAGCAGGTACTTGGCGGCGTCGCCGACGGTGGCGGAGTCGACCGGGACCTGGTCGTAGGTGTCCATGTCCATGAAGATGAACGCGTCGCCGTCACGGTACGAGTACTGCATGGTCCGCTTGTCGACGTTGGCGGTCTCGACCTTGATGCCCGCGTTGAAGGTCTTCTCGACGACCTTGCCGGAGAGGACCTCCTTCAGCTTGGTGCGCACGAAGGCCGGGCCCTTGCCGGGCTTGACGTGCTGGAACTCGACGACGGTCCAGAGCTTGCCGCCGTCCAGCTTGAGGACCATGCCGTTCTTGAGATCGTTCGTGGTAGCCACGGGCGCACTTACTCCTGATATGTCCGCTGTCAAAGAGCACCAAGCAGGCGCGCCGCCGGTGCCCGCGCGAGCGGGCTACAGCGCGAGGAGCTCCTTGGTGGTGATGGTGAGCAGCTCGGGCCCGCCCTCCTCGGGAGGCCGCACCACGAGCGTGTCCTCGATCCGGACGCCGCCACGACCCGGGAGATGGACCCCGGGGCCGACGGTGACCGGCACGCGATTGTCCAGTTTACCCATGTCGGCGGGCCCCAGTCGCGGAGCCTCCCGGATCTCCAGCCCGATGCCGTGTCCCAGGGCGTGGACGGACCGCTCGGCGTGGCCCGCGGCCTGGAGGATCGAGCGGGCCGCGTCGTCCGGCACGTGCTGCTCGACGCCGGGCCCGAGGGCCTCCCGGCCGGCCCGCTGGGCGCGGAAGACCAGCCGGTGCAGCTCGACCTGCCAGGCGGCGGGGGCGGCGCCGATCACGAAGGTGCGGGCGGTGGAGATGCCGTAGCCGCGGTAGCGGGCGCCGAGCGCGACGGTGAGGAAGTCGCCCTCCTCGACCCGGCGGTCGGTGGGCTGGTGGTGCTCCAGGCCGGAGTGGCTGCCGGTGCCGACCGAGACCGGGAAGGCGGCCCGGTCGGCGCCGTGGTCGACCATCCGGCGCTCCAGCTCCATCGCCAGGTGGCGCTCGGTGCGGCCGACCAGGATGGATTCGAGCAGCTCGCCGAGGGCCTGGTCGGCGATCTCGGCGGCGACCCGCAGGTCGGCGATCTCGTACTCGTCCTTGACCACCCGCAGCCGCTCCACGGCCCGGTCCAGGTCGGTCAGCCGGGCCTCCCCGGCCGACCGGGCGACGGTGCGGTGCCGGGTGACGGTGAGGTCGTGCTCCTCGACCGCGAGGTCGCGCACCCGCAGCCGGGCGGCGGCCTCGGCGGCGGCGAACGCGGCGTCGGCCTCGGCGGGCACCGGCAGCCGGGTGACCTCCGGGTCGGTCTGCGGCTCGCCGGCCCCGGCCTCCTCCACCCCCTCGGGCAGCGCGAGCACGGCGCGCTCGCGGGTGAGCAGCAGCGCCGCGCCGACCGGCGGGCAGCCGGTGAGGTAGCGGACGTTGGCGGGGCGGGTGACCAGCGCGGCGTCGGCACCGGAGGCGCTGCAGTACTCGCGGAGGCGTTCGCGTCGGGCGGAGTGCGCGTCGGACATGGTCCGAGCGTACGAACGGGGCGGGTGGGCCGCCCGTCGGGACCGGCTGGGCGGGTGGGGAATGCCCGGGGCGGCGCCCGTGTTGTGGCGTGGTGAAAACGGCAATCGTTGCCGGGAGAAGGAGACAGGACGATGGCGCGCAGCGAACTGCGACCGGTGGTCACGCTCCGGTCCGCGGCGGGGACGGGTTTCACGTACGTCACCCGGAAGAACCGCCGCAACGACCCGGACCGGATGGTGCTGCGGAAGTTCGATCCGGTGGCCGGGCGGCACGTGGAGTTCCGCGAGGCCCGCTGACCGCGGGCGATCCGACCGTTCCGAGAAGTCCGACCGTTCCGAGAAGGAGGAGCAGCCATGCAGCAGGGAATCCACCCCGAGTACCGTCCGGTGGTGTTCCGGGACAAGGCGGGGGGCCTGTCGTTCCTGACCGGGTCGACCGCCTCCGGCGACCGGACGGTGGAGTGGGCCGACGGGCGGGCGTACCCGGTGGTCGACGTCGAGACGTCCTCGGCGAGCCACCCGTTCTACACCGGCCGGGCCCGCCTGACGGACACCGAGGGCCGGGTCGCGCTGTACCGGCGCCGGTACGGCGGCTGACGGCGGGCGGCGGAAGGGCCCCGGGGCTTCCCGGGGCCCTTCGTCATGCGCCGGGCGGGGGGACGGAGACCACCATGGTGACCCGGCACGGCACGTCGCCGTCGTTGCGGTAGCCGTGGGCGGCACCGGCCTCGTAGGAGGCGGTGGACCCGGCCGGGACGCGGTGCTCGCGGCCGTCCAGGACGAGGGTGAGGACGCCCTCGTCGACCCGGGCGATCTCGACGGTGCCGGACGGGTGCGGGTCGGAGGCGTGCCCCTCGCCGGGGTGCAGGTGCCAGGCCCACAGCTCCAGCGGGCCGGGGGCCTCGGTGCCGCCGAGCAGGGTGCCGCTGCCGCCGGCGGGTCCGTTCCACAGCCGGACGGCGTCCTCGGCGGGGACGACCCTGACCTCCGAGGCGGCGTCGTAGTCGAGCAGCCGGGCGATCGAGACGCCGAGCGCGTCGGCGAGCCGGACCACGGTGCCGATGCTGGGGTTGGTGCGGGCCTGCTCGATCTGGACGACCATGCCGCGGCTGACCCCGGAGCGGGCGGCCAGGGCGTCCAGGGTGTGGCCGCGGTCGAGGCGCAGGCGCTTGAGGTTGCGGGCGAGGGCCTGGGTGACGAGATCGGCGTCCGGCACGGGCAGTCCAATATTCTGGTTGGGGCAGTGCACTGAGTTGAACTATGCTGCGGCGGCATCGCCAGGTCCACCGACTGTACTGCGGAGTCCACCATGCTGTCCGCCCGCCTCCCCGCCTCATGAGCGCCGCCCTCGCCCTGCTCGCCAGCCTGCTGTGGGGCGTCGCCGACTACGGCGGCGGGGCGATCACCCGGCGGACGCCCGCGCTGACGGTGGTGGTGCTCTCCCAGTCGGCCGCCGCCGCGGTGCTCGCGCTCGCGGTGACCGCCACCGGCGGCTGGCCGGGGGCCTCCCCGGCGCTCTGGTACGCGGTGGCGGCGGGCGTGATCGGGCCGTTCGCGCTGCTGGCCTTCTACCGGGCGCTGGCGCTCGGGCCGATGGGCGTGGTGTCGCCGCTGGCCACCGTCGGCGTGCTGGTGCCGATCGGGGTCGGCCTGTTCCTCGGCGAACGGCCGGGCGCCGTCCAGGGGTTGGGCATCGCGGTGGCCGTCGCCGGGGTCGCCCTGGCGGGCGGCCCGCAGCGCGGCGGGCCCGCGCTGCAGCGGAGGGTGCTGCTGCTGACCCTGGGCGCGGCCTTCGCCTTCGGCGCGGTGCTGGCCCTGGTCGCGCACGCCAGCGCGGGCGGCGCCCTGCTGCTGACGCTGTGCGTGCAGCGGCTGACCAACGCGGTGGTCGGGGCCGGGATGCTGGCCGCCGCGGCCCGCCGACAGCCCCTCGGGCTGCGGGCGGGCGCGCGGTCGCTGCCCGCGCTGACCGCCGTCGGGGTCGCCGACGTGGCCGCGAACGGCCTGTACGCGGCCGCCTCGCACCTGGGTTCGGTGGCGGTGGCGGCCGTGCTGGCCTCGCTCTACCCCGTGGTCACCGCGCTGATGGCGCGCGGCCTGCTGAAGGAGCAGCTGCTGCGGGTGCAGGTGGTGGGCGCGGGCCTCGCGGTGGCCGGGACGCTGATCCTGGCCGCCGGTTGACGCCCCGTCACGGGGACCCCGGCCCCCGTCACGGAGCTCCCGGCCCCCGTCACGGAGCCCCCAGCCCCGCGAACGCCCGGGAGCGCTTGGCGATCCGCCAGTAGCCGATCGCGGCGGCCCAGACCACCACGAACAGGCCGACGATCACGAAGCCGACGTTGTCCAGGCTGAGCCCGGCGATCCAGCTGGTGACGGGGTCGGCCAGGTCGAACTTGTCGTGCAGCACCGCGACCAGCTCGATGGTGCCGATCACGAAGGCCACCGCGATCGACAGCCCGGTGACGGTCAGGTTGTAGTACACCTTGCGGACCGGGTTGGAGAACGCCCACTGGTAGGCGAAGTTCATGAACGTGCCGTCCAGGGTGTCGAACAGGCTCATCCCGGCGGCGAACAGCAGCGGCAGGCAGACCACCGCGTACCAGGGCAGCCCGGAGGCCGCACCGGACCCGGCCATCACCATCAGGGTCACCTCGGTCGCGGTGTCGAACCCCAGGCCGAGCACCATCCCGACCGGGAACATCTGGCCGGGCCGGCTGATCGAGCGGGTGGCCCGGTTCAGCACCCGGGCCAGGAAGCCGCGGGCGTCCAGGTGCTTCTCCAGCTCGGCCTCGTCGTACTCCCCGGCCCGCATCGCCCGGAACACCCGCCAGATGCCCAGCAGGGCCACCAGGTTGAGCGCCGCGATCAGGTAGAGGAAGGCGCCGGACGCGGTGGTGCCGACGGTGCCGAGCACCCGGTGGGTGGTGGAGTCCTCGTCCATCAGGGTGCCCGCCAGCGCCGCGCCGCCGGCCACCAGGCCGGCCATGATCACCACCATCGAGGAGTGGCCGAGGGCGAACCAGAAGCCCACCGAGACCGGGCGGCGGCCGTCCGCCATCAGCTTGCGGGTGGTGTTGTCGATCACCGCGATGTGGTCGGCGTCGAAGGCGTGCCGCATGCCCAGGGTGTACGCGGTGATGCCCAGGCCGACGCCGAACACCTGGGTGCCGACCTTGTACTCGTGCGGCGCCACCAGGAACAGCAGCGTCCCGAAGGCCGCCACGTGCATGGCCAGGATCACCGCCATCAGGCCGGCCGTGCGCAGGGTGTCCTCCCGCCGCCAGCGGAAGGAGGGCAGGGGGGAGCCGGGTTCGTTCCCGGGCAGGGTCAATTCGGGCGCGGTCATCCGCGTTCACGCTCCAGCACCTCGTGGATCACTTCGTGAGATGCCGTGGCCGGTCTCCTGGCTGACGGGGTGTTGCGCGCCGGCTCCCGGCCTTCCCGGCCGCGGAGCGGCCAGTGGCACGGGGTGGGAGCCGACGACTCCCCGATCACAGTGGCGAGGGCCGCTCCGGACTCCTGCGCCCCGCGCTCGCGCGAAGGACACAGTGCACCGGCTTCCCGAGCACCACGGCCCGCCCACCGTAGGCCCGCCGCGGGGGCGGCGGCAAGAGCGCACCCCCGCCCTGGTGGCGCAGATCACGCCTGATCAGCGCGGTCCTGACGGCGGATCAGGCCATCCAGAAGAAGACGCAGGTCATCCGCTTCTCCTCCAGCGTCGCGCCGTGGTAGCCGGTCGCGGTGTGGATCAGGTTGGCGGTGTAGAGCAGCAGCCGGTTGTAGCGGTGCGGGACGGCCAGGTCCTCGGTGAAGGAGTCCGGCGGGACGAAGCGGGTGCCCAGCGCGTCCACCAGGTTGTCGTGCGGGGCGACCACGCTGTTGCCGCCGAGCCGCCCGCCGGGGAAGCTCTGCCGGTGGAAGCTGGTGCCGCAGTGCTTGGGGACGGCCGGGTTCAGGTACAGCACGGCCGCGTAGCGGCACAGCGAGCGCGAGTCGGTGTGCGGGCGCGGCTCGCACTCCCCCGCGCCGACCACCTGCACGCAGTTGTGGTTGAACGTGCCGCCCTCGGCCCCGTCCAGCGCCCAGATCCGCCCGGCCCCGGTGGCCCGCCGGACCAGCTCCTCGACGTGCGCCAGCTCCGCCGGCTCCAGCCCGGGCATCGCCCGCAGCCCCGGCCAGGACTCCGGCCGGTGCGGGTAGCCCTCGTCCCAGTCCGTGCGCGCCAGGTGCCGGGCCCGCACCGCGTCCGGATCCGGCAGGACGTCGTCCAGCACCCAGTAGTCACGGCCCCGGGTGGGCTTGCGGTACGGCAGGACCGGGAGCGCCGGGGTGGGGCGCGGGCCCTGGAACGGTTGTACGGGCATGGCCCCGACAATAGGAGCGCCGTTCCGGGGCCTCGCCCAAGCGCCGGTCAACCTTCCGTCAAGGCTTCCCGTGGTGACGGTGCGTCAGCGCTGCTGGCAGCGCGGGCACCAGAACAGGTTCCGGGCGGCCAACTCCTCGGTGCGGACCGGCGTTTCGCACACCAGGCAGGGCTGGTCGTGCCGCCGGTAGACGTACACCTCGCCGCCGTGGTCGTCCACCCGCGGCGGGCGGCCCATCGCCTCCGGGGTGTGCTCGGGGCGGACGGTGTCGATCCGGCCCGCGGCCACGCCGTCGTGCATCAGGGCGACCAGGTCGGCCCAGATCGCGTCCCACTCGGTGCGGGACAGGTCGCGGCCGGGGCGGTGCGGGCTGATGCCGAGGCGGAACAGCACCTCGGCGCGGTAGACGTTGCCGACGCCCGCCAGCACCTTCTGGTCCATCAGCAGGGCGGCGACCGTGCTGCCGCTGCGGGAGATCCGCCGCCACGCCTCGTCGCCCGCCTCCCCCGGACGCAGCGGGTCCGGCCCCAGGCGGCGGTGGACGGCGGCCTTCTCCGCGGGGGTGAGCAGTTCGCAGGCGGTCGGGCCGCGCAGGTCGGCGTAGCCGCTGTCGTTCACCATCCGCAGCCGGACCTGGCCGACCGGCTCCGGGGGCTCGCCCGCGCCGAACCCGTACGTGCCGTACAGCCCCAGGTGCACGTGCAGCCAGTGCTCGCCGAAGCCGAGGAACAGGTGCTTGCCGTGCGCCTCCGCCTCGTCCAGCACCCGCCCGTCGATCAGCGCGGCCCCCTCCGCGAAGCGCCCCTGCGGACTGGACACCCGCACCGGGCGCCCGCCGAACAGCGCGTCGTTCTCCCTGGCCAGGCGGTGGATCACATGCCCCTCGGGCACCGGCGTCATCTCCTCTGTCGTGGTGGCGGCGAGGGGTCCATCCTCCCAGGCCGCACGGACAGCCCGGTCAGTCGGCTCCGGGCCGGTAGCGGCCCTCGGGGTCGCGGCGGGCGGCGGCGGCGAACTCCTCGAAGCCGAGGTTGCCGATCGACAGGTTGGCGTTGATCTCCGCGACGGCCGCCGCCAGGGCGCGGAACTCGGTGCCGAACTCGGTCTCCTGGGCGTACCACTCGGGCTCCGCGCAGTCCTCCGGGAGCAGCGTGGTGACGGCGAGCAGCGGGTGGCCGGGGCCGGTCAGGGCGGTGCGGTCGGCCAGGAAGAGCACGTTCGGACCGCCGTCGGCGGTGGCCCGGGCGGCGGCCACCGCCTCGGCGGGGGCGGCGTCCGCCCAGGCGGGGTCGTCGACCGGGTGGACGTCCTCGCCGAGCGCGGCGAGCAGGGCCCGCCAGGACGCGTCGTCGGCGTAGTCGGTGCGGACGATCAGGGCGTCGTGTTCGCCGACGTCGGCGATGGGGGTGCGCACGGGTCTCCTCGGAGGGCGGCGGCGGCTTCGCACAGGCCGGTCAGTTCGGCCAGCGCCAGGGCGGTGAAGTCCTGGCCGGGGCGGGCGGCCCAGCGGGCCAGGGCGGTGCGCAGGGCCAGCAGGGTCAGCTCGGCGGTGAGGCCGGCCGCCGGGTCGGGCACGCCGCGCTCGCGCAGGGCGGCGGTGAGGGCGGCGGCGAGGGCCTCGCGCTTGAGCAGTTCGCGCTCGGTCAGCTCCGGGTTGGCGGCGACCACCTGCTGGCGCTCCCGGACGGTTTCGTGGCGCTCGGCGGTGAAGGCCCGCGCGCCGACGGCGGCCAGGGCGGCCTCGGCGGCCTGCCGCGGGCCCGCCGCGGGTGGGGCGGCGGCGACCGCGTCGGTGAGCAGGCGGGCCAGGGTGTCCCCGCCGGAGAGCACCTCGCGCTTGTCCGCGAAGTGCCGGAAGAAGGTGCTCTTGGCCAGGCCCGCGCGCTCGGCGATCTCGGCGACGGTGGTGCGGTCGTAGCCCTGCCGGACGAAGAGCTCCAGCGCGGCGCGCTCCAGCCGCTCGCGGGCGTTCGGGTCCCATCTGGCCATGATCCGGATTCTACGTGACGGGACGTGGTCGCATCACTGGGCCCGGCGAGCTATGGTGACGGGACAAGGTCTTATCACTCGGAGGTCCCTCCCCATGCACGTCTTCGTCACCGGAGCCAGCGGCCACCTCGGCTCCGCCCTCGTCCCCGACCTGCTCGCCGCCGGCCACCGCGTCACCGGCCTCGCCCGCTCCGACGCCTCCGCCGCCGCGCTCACCGCCATCGGCGCCGACGTCCGCCGCGGCGACCTCGACGACCTCGACGGCCTGCGGGCCGCCGCCGCGGCCGCCGACGGCGTGGTGCACCTCGCCTTCAAGCACGAGGCGATGCTCGGCGGCGACTACGCCGGCGCGATGGCCGACGACCTCAAGGCCGTCCGGGCCCTCGTCGAAGCGCTCGCGGGCACCGACAAGCCCCTGGTCGGCACCGGCGGCACGGGCGGCGGCGCCGCCCCCGGACAGCTCTCCCTCGAAACCCGGGTCGCCCCCGGCGCCCCGCGCACCGAGGCCGAACAGGCCCTGGTCGCCGCCGCCGCCGACGGCGTGCGCACCAGCGTCGTCCGGCTCCCCCCGGTCGTCCACAGCCCGCTCGACCGGCACGGCTTCGTCCCCACCCTGATCCGCACCGCCCGCGCCACCGGCACCTCCGGCTACCTCGGCGACGGCACCAACCGCTGGCCCGCCGTCCACACCCTCGACGCCGCCCGCCTCTACCGCCTCGCCCTCGAACACGCCCCCGCGGGCACCCGCCTGCACGCCGTCGACGACGAGGGCGTCCCCTTCCGCGAGATCGCCGAACGCATCGGCATCCGCCTCGGCCTCCCCACCGCCCCCGTCCCCGAAGCCGACGCCCCCGCCCACTTCAGCTTCCTCTCCCTCCTCGTCCCCCTCGACCTCCCCGCCTCCGCCGAAGCCACCCGCA
Organism: Kitasatospora phosalacinea; assembly: GCF_000717185.1. Lineage (GTDB taxonomy): Bacteria > Actinomycetota > Actinomycetes > Streptomycetales > Streptomycetaceae > Kitasatospora > Kitasatospora phosalacinea_A. The sequence continues at coordinate 31,123 of NZ_JNYE01000018.1, forward strand.
CCCTCCTCGACTGGCACCCCACCCACCCGGGCCTGCTCGACGACCTCGACCAGGACCACTACTTCACCGAGGACTGACCCCGCGGAACGCCCGACCCCGACACCCCTCGCCCAGCACAACGCCCCACCCCACCGCGCAGCGGAACCCCTCGGCGCGCGTGCACCCGCCTCGGCGCGCGTGCAACCGGCTCAGGATCGCGTGGTCCAGCGCCGCCGCCGACCCCCTCCCCACCCACCTCGCCGCGCAGCGGAACCCCCCACCGCGCAGCGGAACCCCTCAGCGCGCGTGCAACCGGCTCAGGATCGCGTGGTCCAGCGCCGCCGCCGTCTCCGGCACGCTCAGGTTGGAGTTGTCGATGATCGGCAGCCCCGAGGTGCGCCAGCCGGCCATCCGGCCGTGGATGCGGGCGACCTCGTCGTCGGAGAGGCGGCGGTTGCCGGAGCGTTCGGCGTTGCGGGCGAGGACGCGGTCGAGGCCGGGGAGGAGGACGACGGGGATCATGCCGGGGCCGATGTGGCGCTTCCAGCCGCCGAGGCCGATCGCGGGGCGGTCGGGGAAGACCGCGTCGTCGATGATGCAGGAGATGCCGTTGGCGAGGTAGTTGCGGCAGGCGAAGCCGCAGGTGCGGCGGGCGAGGCGGTACTGGGCCTCGGAGGCGGTGTTCCAGCCGGACTGGGGGTTGGCGAAGCCGGCCTGGACCCATTCGCGGACGTCGTCGAGGCTGATGTGCGCGGTGGGGGTGGGGCGGCGTTCGGCCCAGTAGCGGGCGACGGTGGTCTTGCCCGCGCCGGCCGCGCCGATAAGCAGGACGGCGATCGGCCCGATCGGCGGCGGTGCCGGGTGCGCGGGCAACTGGGGCGGCTGGGCGGGCAGTTGGACGGTCCCTCCGGTCGGGAGCAGGAAGTGTCCGGTGCCGCCGGGGGCGACCGGGGCGACGGCCTTGAGCGGGACGGTCGGCCGGTCGGTCCGGGGCGCGGTGGGCCCGAGGACGGGGATCGGCTGGGTGGAGCCGGGCGGCAGGGCCGGTGCGTGGTACGGCGGCTGGGGCGCCACGGGCTGCGGGGACGCCGCCGGCCGGGGTGGCACCTGGCCCCCCGCGTGCTGGTTCTGCGCGTACTGGCTCACCGTCACCTCCCTGCGCCGAATGTACACGTGGGCCCGGTGGCGGGCACAAGTCCGCCACCGGGCCGGGGGTCGCGTCAGCGGCTGGTCAGCTGCTCCGCGAGGGCGCGCAGGGCGAGTTCGTACGAGCCGAGGCCGAAGCCGGCGATGGTGCCGGAGGCGACGGCGGCGATGACCGAGGTGTGGCGGAAGGTCTCGCGGGTGTACGGGTTGGAGATGTGCACCTCGACGAGCGGCGCGGTGCGCTGGGCGGCGGCGTCGCGCATCGCGTACGAATAGTGCGTGAACGCGCCGGGGTTGATCACCACGGGGGTCTTGGCGTCCGCCGCTTCGTGCAGCCAACCGACCATCTCCGCTTCGGAGTTGGTCTCGCGGACCTCCACCGACAGGCCGAGTTCGGCGCCGAGCTCCGCGCACCGCGAGACCAGTCCGGCGTACGAGGTGGAGCCGTACACGTCGGGTTCGCGGGAGCCGAGCCGGCCCAGGTTGGGGCCGTTCAGGACGAGGACGCGGGTGCTCATCCGGAGACCTCCCCGTAGGCCGCGACCAGCACGGACGGGTCGGGGCCCTCCAGGATGGAGGTCTTGGCCAGGCCGTCCAGGACGACGAAGCGCAGCAGGTCGCCGCGCGACTTCTTGTCGATCTTCATGGCGTCGAGCAGCTTCGGCCAGGCGTCCGCGCGGTAGGTCAGCGGCAGGCCGACGGAGGCCAGCACGGCCCGGTGCCGGTCGGCCGTGGCGTCGTCCAACCGCCCGGCCAGGCGGCCGAGTTCGGCGGCGAATACCATGCCGATGGAGATCGCCGCGCCGTGCCGCCACTTGTAGCGCTCGTTGCGCTCGATGGCGTGGCCCAGGGTGTGGCCGTAGTTGAGGATCTCGCGGCGGCCGGACTCCTTGAGGTCGCCGGAGACCACGTCGGCCTTGACCTGGATGGCGCGGCGGATCAGCTCCAGGGTGTGCGGTCCGGCCGGGGTGGTGGCGGCCTCGGGGTCGGCCTCGACCAGGTCGAGGATGACCGGGTCGGCGATGAAACCGGCCTTGATCACCTCGGCCAGGCCGGAGACGTAGTCGTGCTTGCCGAGGGTCTCCAGGGTGCCGAGGTCGGCCAGCACGCCCGCGGGCGGGTGGAAGGCGCCGACCATGTTCTTGCCCTCGGCGATGTTGATGCCGGTCTTGCCGCCGACGGCCGCGTCGACCATGCCGAGCAGCGTGGTGGGCACCGAGATCCAGCGCACCCCGCGCAGCCAGGTGGCCGCGACGAAGCCCGCCAGGTCGGTGGTGGAGCCGCCGCCGAGGCCGACGACCACGTCGCTGCGGGTGAAGCCGGTCTGGCCGAGCACCGACCAGCAGTACGCGGCGACCTCGGCGCTCTTGGCGTCCTCGGCGTTCGGGACCTGGAGGGCGATCGCCTCGTAGCCCTGCGCGGCGAGGTCCTCGCGGATCGCCTCGCCGGTGGCCTCCAGGGCCTCCGGGTGGATGATCGCGACCCGCTTGGCCTTCGGGCCGATCAGCGGGGCGAGTTCGCCGAGCAGCCGGTGGCCGATCAGCACCTCGTAGGGCGCGTGGCCGTCGCTGCCCGCGACCTGGATCCTGACGATGTCCGGGTCGGGCGTGGGGTCAGACATGGGGGACCTTCAACTCCAGTGCTTCGAGTACGGCATCGGCGACCTGCTCGGGCGTGCGGTCCTGGGTGTCGACCACGGTGGTGGCGACCTCCAGGTAGAGCGGGCGGCGGGCTTCCATCAGCTCGCGCCAGCGGGCCCGGGGGTTGACCGCGAGCAGCGGGCGGGGGGCGTCCAGGCCGACCCGCTTGACCGCGTCGCCGAGTGCCACCTCCAGGAACACCACGGGCAGCGGGGCGAGCAGCGCGCGGGTCTCCCCGTCCATGACGGCGCCGCCGCCGAGCGCGAGCACGCCCGCGTACCCGGTGGTGGCGGCCCGGACGGCGTCGCGCTCCAGCTGCCGGAAGTGCGGCTCGCCCTCGTCGACGAAGATCTCCGGGATGGGCTTGCCCGCGGTCTGCTCGACGTCGGTGTCGGTGTCGCGGAACGGCAGGCCGAGGCGTTCGGCGAGGACCCGCCCGACGGTGGACTTGCCACTGCCGGGTGGGCCGACCAGCACCACGGCGGGCCCGGCCGGTGTGCTCATCGGACGATCAGGTTGTCGAGGTAGGACTGGACGTTGCGGCGGGTCTCGGAGACGTTGTCGCCGCCGAACTTCTCCGCCACCGCGTCCGCCAGGACCAGCGCCACCATCGCCTCGGCGACGATGCCGGCCGCCGGGACGGCGCACACGTCGGAGCGCTGGTGGTGCGCCTTGGCGGGCTCGCCGGTGCGCACGTCCAGGGTCTGCAGGGCGCGCGGGACGGTCGCGATCGGCTTCATCGCGGCCCGGACGCGCAGCAGCTCGCCGGTGGACAGGCCGCCCTCGGTGCCGCCGGAGCGGCCGGAGGTGCGCTTGGCGCCCTCGGGGGTCGGGACGATCTCGTCGTGCGCCTGCGAGCCGGGGACGCGGGCCAGGTCGAAGCCGTCGCCGACCTCGACGCCCTTGATCGCCTGGATGCCCATCAGCGCGGCGGCGAGCCGGGCGTCCAGGCGGCGGTCCCAGTGCACGTGCGAGCCGAGGCCGACCGGCACGCCGTACGCCAGCACCTCGACGACGCCGCCGAGGGTGTCGCCGTCCTTGTGGGCCTGGTCGATCTCGGCGACCATCGCCTTGGACGCGTCGGCGTCCAGGCAGCGCACCGGGTCCTCGTCCAGGCGGGCCTCGTCGGAGGGCAGCGGCAGCACCCCGGCCGGGGCCTTGGCGCCGGCCAGCTCCACGACGTGGCTGACGATCTCGATGCCGCAGGTCTCCTTGAGGTAGGAGCGGGCGACCGCGCCGAGCGCGACCCGGGCCGCGGTCTCCCGGGCGCTGGCGCGCTCCAGGATCGGGCGGGCCTCGTCGATCGAGTACTTCTGCATGCCCGCCAGGTCGGCGTGGCCGGGGCGGGGGCGGGTCAGCGCCTCGTTGCGGGCCAGGCCGGCCAGGATCTCATCGTCGACCGGGTCGGCCGACATGACCTGCTCCCACTTCGGCCACTCGGTGTTGCCGACCATGATCGCGACCGGGGAGCCCATGGTCTCGCCGTGCCGGACGCCACCGAGGAAGGTCACCTCGTCCTGCTCGAACTTCATCCGCGCGCCGCGGCCGTACCCGAGCCGCCGGCGGGCCAGCGCGTCGGCCACCACGGCGGTGGTGACCGGCACCCCGGCCGGCAGGCCCTCCAGCGTCGCGACCAGAGCGGGGCCGTGCGACTCCCCCGCCGTGAGCCAGCGCAAGCTACCCACCGAAAGCTCCTTCGTCAGCGGCCCGCGCCGTGAACGGCGGCCGGCCCGGCGTCTCGTCCTGCCCGGCCGCGGAACACGACGGGGCGACTCCGATCCTTTCACGTCCCGCAGGTCACCGGGGCCACGGTCCGCGTGGCGGACAGCGAGCGTCCGGAAGCCGACGGGCGCCGCCCCGCACCCGTCACCCCGCGAGCGCCGCCGCCCCCGCACCGCGTCACCCCGCGAGCGCCGCCTCCCCCGCCGCCCGCATCGCGGCCAGCGGGGCGGGCCGCACGCCGGTGAACCGCTCGAACTGCAGCACGGCCTGGTGCACCAGCAGGTCGAGCCCGCCCAGCACGGTGCCGCCGCGCTCCTGGCAGGCCGCGGCCAGCTTCGTCGGCCACGGGTGGTAGAGCACGTCGAACAGCACGCCCGGCGCCGCCGTCAGCTGCGCCGCGAAGCCGTCGGTCGCCCCGGCCGGCGTGGTGGAGACGGTCAGCGGCCCGTCCAGCGCCCGCGCGCCGTCCGCCCAGTCGGCGGTGCGCACCGGCACCCCGAGCCGCTCCCCGAGCGCACGCATCTCGGCGGCCCGCTCGGCGCTGCGCACGTACGCGGTCACCTCGCCGTCGCAGACCTGGGCCAGCGCAGCCAGCGCGGAGGAGGCGGTGGCCCCGGCGCCCAGCACCGCGGCCGAGCCGACCCGTTCGACGCCGCGCTCGCGCAGCGCGTTGACCAGGCCGGGGACGTCGGTGTTGTCGCCGTGCCGCCGCCCGTCGCGGTCGAACACCACGGTGTTGACGGCGTCCACCGCGCGGGCGGTGTCGCTGACGGTGTCCAGCAGCGGGCGGATCGCCCGCTTGAGCGGCATGGTCAGCGACAGGCCGGCCCACTCGGCGGGGTCGAGCCCGGTGACGAAGTCCGCCAGTGTCGATTCGTCGACCTCGTGGCGGCCGTACTGCCAGTCGGTGAGCCCGAGTGCGGCGTACCCGGCGTTGTGCAGGGCCGGGGAGAGCGAGTGGGCGATCGGCGAGCCGAGCACGGCGGCCCGGTGCGGGGTGGTCACGAAACGGCCTTTCCAGGATCAACGGGACGGGCGGGGCGGTGCAGGAAGACGTCGACCGGGTCCTCGGACTCCGGCGCGAAGCCGTGCCGCTCGTACAGCCGCCGGGCGGGGCTGCCCTGCAGCACGTTCAGCCGGACGGCCAGGCCCGCGGCGTCGGCCCGCTCCAGCGCCGCGCGCAGCACGGCGGTGCCCAGGCCGCGGCCGTGCAGCGCCGGGCGGAGGTAGAAGTGCTCCAGCAGCAGGGTGGCGGGCCGCTCGTCGGGGGCGAGCGCCAGGCAGCCGGCCAACGGCTCGGCCGTGCCCGGCAGTTCGACCACCGAGGTGTGCTCGGGCCGGTACGCGTCGCGCATCCGCTGCCGGACCCGGTGCCCGTCGTAGCGACCGAGCCGCTCCAGGTCGGGACGCATCGCCGCGGCCCGCAGCTCGACCAGCGCCTCCAGGTCGGCGGCGGTGGCGGGGCGCAGCGCCCACGCCGGGGCGGCGGTGCTCACTCGGTGCCCCGGCGGGTGCGGGCGGACCAGCGGCCCTCGCTGTGGGCGATCCGGATCGGGTGCCGGAAGCACTCGGAGACCAGCTCGGTGGTCAGCACCTCGGTGGCGGGCCCGGCCGCGGTGACCAGGCCGTCGCGCAGCAGCAGGGCGTGGCTGGTGGTCTCGGGGAGCTCCTCCAGGTGGTGGGTGACCAGCACGGACGCCACCTCGGGGTAGCGGGCGCGCAGTTCGTCCAGGCTCTCCAGGAGCTGTTCGCGGGCGGTCAGGTCGAGCCCGGTGGCGGGTTCGTCGAGCAGCAGCAGCCGGGGTTCGGGCATCAGCGCGCGGGCGATCAGGACGCGGCCGCGCTCGCCCTGGGAGAGCGTGGTCCAGGGGCTCTCGGCGCGGTGCGCGATGCCCAGGGTCTCGATCAACTCCTCGGCGTGGTCGAGCTGTTCGGCGGTGGGCTTGTGCCACAGGTCGGGCTCGATGGTCTGCGTGGTGCCGGTCAGCACCACCTGGCGCACCGTCAGCGGGGAGCGCAGCGGGTGCCGCGGGTTGACGTGCCCGAGGTGGGCGCGCAGCTCCCGGACGTCGACCCTCCCGAGCTGCCGCCCGAGCACCTTCACGGCACCCGCGGTGGGGTGCTCGACCGCGCCGAGCAGCGACAGCAGGGTGCTCTTGCCCGCCCCGTTGGCCCCGAGCACCGCCCAGTGCTCCCCGGCCCGGACGGTCAGCGACACGTCCCGCAACAGGTACTGCCCGCCCCGCACCACGTCGACGCGGGCGGCCTCCAGCAGCGCGGGCTCGGACGGGTGCGGGGTGCTCTGCGGTGTCTCCATCCGGATCACGCTACCCGCACCCCCCGGCCGCCCCGCAAAGCCGTACCGCCCACCGGACGTCCGCCGCCCGCGCCCCGGTCAGGACGTGCAGGCGACGTGCTTGGCGTCGTACTTCATGCCCTTGCCGATGCACCACTCCTGGGTGTTCTTGGCGTGCTCCTCGCCGGTCGCCGCGAACTTGGTCTCCTGCGGCGAGACGGCCAGCCAGTAGGCCCAGTTGCCCGGCGTCGGGTTGAGGACGGCGTCGAGCGCCTCCTCGCCGGGGTTGCCGATCGGGGTCGGCGGCAGGCCCGGGTTGACGTACGAGTTGTACTTGTTGGAGCCGTCGTTGATCTCGCCCTCGGTCAGCTTGGTGCGGCCCAGCGAGTACTGCAGCGTGGTGTCCAGGCCCAGCTTGTGCTGGGTGACGTTGGTGGTGAGGCGGTTGGAGATGGCGCGGGCCATCTTGCCGAAGTCCTCGGAGTTGTTGCCCTCGGCCTGCAGGATGCTGGCCTCGGTGACCACCTCGTACGCGTTCTTCAGGCCCAGCTTCTGCGCCGCGTCGTCCAGCTTGAGGTCGCCGTAGCGCTGGACGGCGTTGGCCACCATCTGCTTGAGCAGTTCCTCGGGCTTCATGCCGTCCGCGACCGAGTAGCGGGTCGGCCAGAGGAAGCCCTCCGGGTTGTTGTTGGCGTACGCGGGCAGGCCCAGGGTGCCCACCTGGTCCTTGGCGACCTGGGCGGTGGTGCCCGCCTGGAGCTTGAGCTTCTCGTCGATCCGCTTGTAGATGTCGACGGCCTTCAACCCCTCGGGGATGATCAGCGCGTTGCCGCCGTTGGACTCCACCAGCTCCTTGAACGCCTCGGCGGCGGACATCTGGTGCTTCATGGTGTAGACGCCGGGCTGGATGCTGCGGCCGCGGGGGTCCTTCTCGTACTCGGCGCTGAACGCCTTGACGCTCTTGACCACGCCCGCGTCCAGCAGCGCCTTGCCGATCGCGTCGCCGCCGGCGCCGTCCTTGACGGTGATGTTGACCGAGCCGGTGCCGGCGCCCTTGTAGTCCGGCGGCGGGCCGAAGTTCTTCTGGTAGAAGCCGTAGCCCCACCAGCCCGCGCCGCCCATGCCGCCGAGCAGCACCAGGGCGACCAGCAGGCAGGCGCCGCCGTTGCGGCGGCCCGACTTCTTGCCCTTCTCCTTGCGCTTGCGCTCGGCCTCGCGGGAGTTGTCCTGCTCGGAGAAGAACGAGCCGTCCTCGTCCTCCTCGTCCAGGTACTCCTCCTCGTCGGCCCACTCCTCGGGCTCCGCCACCCGCCCGGCGGGAGCGGAGGCGGACGCGGACGCGGCCGGGCCGTCGAGGGCCGCGGCCTCCGCCTCCCAGTCGATCCCGTCCGGCCCGGGCCCGCCCACCGGCTCCGGCACGGGGCGCTGCTGACGGGCCCGCTGCGGCGGCTGGGCCTGCTGCTGCATCCCGGGCTGCTGCACGAACTGCAGCTGCCCGCCCTGCTGTTGCTGCTGCGGCGGCGCGAACTGCTGCTGGCCGCCGTACGAGCCGCCCTGCGGCTGCTGCGGCTGCTGCGGCTGCGGGTAGCCCTGCTGCTGCATCCCGGGCTGCTGCTGCACGAACTGCTGCTGGCCGCCGTAGGTGCCGCCCTGCGGCTGCTGCGGGTACCCCTGCTGCGGCGCGAACTGCTGCTGGCCGCCGTACGAGCCGCCCTGCGGCTGCTGCGGCTGCGGCTGCTGCGGGTAGCCCTGCTGCTGCATCCCCGGCTGCTGCTGCACGAACTGCTGCTGCCCGCCGTAGGTGCCGCCCTGCGGCTGCTGCTGGTACCCCTGGGGGTACTGCTGGCCGTAGTCCTGCTGCCCGTACGGGCCCTGGGGCTGGGGCTGTTCGCCGGGGTACCACGGCTGGTCGCCCTGGGAGCCGTAGCGCCCGCTCTGATCAGTCATCGATCCCCTTACAGCGTCCAGGGTGCCCCGTCGAACCGGCGTGCTATCCGCAGCACGTGGTGGGAGACGTTACCGTACCGCAGCGTAGCCAAACTGCCCGACCGAGGGGGCTCACCGGTCAGGGGGACGGGGAACCGGAGGTCTGGGGCGAGGCCTGCTGGGCCCGGTGGGCGTTGAACTCCTCGACGTTCCGCCGCTGCTGCTCCTCGCTGTCGGTGAAGCGGGTGTCCCCGGGCTGGACGGTGACGAAGTACAGCCAGTCACCGTCGGCGGGGTTGATCGCGGCCCGCAGCGCGTCCCGGCCGGGGTTGCCGATCGGGGTCGGCGGCAGGCCGGGGTGGGCGTAGGTGTTGAACGGGGAGTCGAGCCTGGTGTCGTCCTGGGTGGTGGTGAGGGTGGAGCGGCCGAGGGCGTAGTTGATGGTGGAGTCGAGCTGGAGCGGCATGTTCTTGGCGAGCCGGTTGTAGACGACCCGGGCGACCTTGGCCATGTCCTCGGGGTTGTCCGCCTCGGCCTGGGCCAGGCTCGCGACGGCCAGCAGCCCGTACGGGGAGACGCCGTGGGCGGTGGCGGCGTCGGCGACGGCGGGGCCGGTGAGGGCGCCCTCGGCCTCCTTGACCATGTCCTGGAGGAGGGTGAGGACGGTGCTGTCACCGGTGACGGGGTAGGTGGCGGGGTAGAGGTAGCCCTCCAGGTGCCCGGCGGCGTCGGCGGGCAGGCCCAGGTCGGCGAGGTGCTGCTCCGCGGTGGCCTTCGCGGTGCCCGGGTCGAGGCCGAGCCGGGTGTCGATCGCGGCGAGGACCTGGGTGGAGCGCCAGCCCTCGGGGATGGTCAGGGCGTTGGCGTTGGACGGGTCGAGCAGCACGTTCAGCGCCGAGACCGCCGACATCCGCTCCTTGAGGGTGTACGTGCCGGGGTGGATGTTGCTGCCCGCCGGGCTCTTCGCCGCGGCCTCGGTGAACGCCCGGGTGGAGGCGACCACGTGCTTGGCGGTCAGGGTCTTGCCGATCTGGGTGAGGCTGGCGCCCTGCGCCACCGACACCTGCACCTGGCCGCTGCCGCCGCCCGCGAAGTCGGGGGCGGGCTTCTTCCCCTCGGGCCAGAGCACGACCGCCGTGAGCACCACCGCCATCACCACGCCCAGCAGCCCGGCCACGCTCAGGCAGCACGCGGCCCGGGTGCGCAACTGCTCCGGGTCGGGCGGTTCGACGCCGTACGGCAGGCCGGGCGGGGCGCCCTCGGGCTCGACCACGGGGGCGCCGAGGTGGCCGGGGGTGAGTCCGGGCGCGGTGTACGGGTCGGTCACGGGGGCCCTTCCGGCGGCGGGCAGGGAGAGAGGGGCCCGTGCGGACGCGCGTCCGCACGGGCCCCTCTACCGGGAAGCTAGCCCGCGCCGATCAGACGACCGGTTCGACACTCTCGCCGGGCGCCCGACCGCTCACCCGTTCGGTCTCAAGGGCCGACTGCAGGATCACCACGGCGGCGGCCTGGTCGATCACCGAGCGGCCCTTCTTCGACGACCGGCCGGAGGCCCGCAGCCCGGCGGCGGCGGTGACGGTGGTCATCCGCTCGTCCACCAGCCGCACGCCGACGGGGTACAGCAGTCCGGCCAGCCGGCCCGCGTACTCGCGGACCTTGGCGGCGGCCGGGCCCTCCTTGCCGTTCAGCGAGCGCGGCAGGCCGACCACCACCTCGACCGCCTCGTACTCCTCGACGATCGCCTTCAGCCGGGCCTGCGAGCGGCCCCCGGCGGGGACGGTCTCCACCGGCGTGGCGATCAGCCCGTCGGGGTCGCAGACCGCGACCCCGATCCGGGCGTCACCCACGTCGACGGCGATCCGCCGACCGCGCCGGAAGACCTTCTCCGGAACCTCGATGTGCTCGTCGCTCACGCGCGCTCGGCCACCAGTGCCCGCACGGCCTCGACGGCGTCCGCGACGGCCGCGGGGTTGGTGCCGCCGCCCTGCGCCACGTCGTCCTTGCCGCCACCGCCGCCGCCGAGGGTCTTGGCCGCGGCGCGGACCAGCTCGCCCGCCTTGATGCCGCGCCCGCGGGCGTCCTCGTTGGTGGCGATCACGGTCAGCGGGCGGTCGTTCGCGACGGTGAACGCGGCGACCACGGCCGGGCGGGAGCCGAGCCGGGCCCGGACGTCCAGCACCAGCTTGCGCAGCTCGTCCGCGCCGGTGCCGTCACCGACCCGGGCGGCGACCAGGGCCACGCCCCGGACGTCCTCCGCGCCCTCGGCGAGGCCCGCGGCGGCCGCGAGGACCTTCTCCGCGCGGAACTTCTCGATCTCCTTCTCGGCGTCCTTGAGCTTGGCGAGCATCCCGGAGATCTTCTCCGGCAGCTCCTCCGGGCGGCCCTTGACCAGCTCGGTCAGCTGGGAGACCACGGTGTGCTCGCGGGCCAGGAACTTGTACGCGTCGACGCCGACCAGCGCCTCCACGCGGCGCACGCCGGAGCCGATCGAGGACTCGCCGAGCAGCTTCACCAGGCCCAGCTGGGCGGTGTTGCCGACGTGCGTGCCGCCGCACAGCTCCTTGGAGAAGTCGCCGATGGTGACCACGCGCACCGAGTCGCCGTACTTCTCGCCGAACATCGCGATGGCGCCCTGCTTGCGGGCCTGGTCCATCGTCATCACCTCGGCGGTGACGTCGAGCTCGCGGACCAGCACCTCGTTGATCTTCTGCTCGACGTCGGTCAGCACCGAGCCGGGGACGGCCGCGGGCGAGCCGAAGTCGAAGCGGAAGCGGCCCGGCGCGTTCTCCGAACCGGCCTGGGCGGCGGTCGGGCCGAGCGCGTCGCGCAGCGCCTGGTGGGTCAGGTGGGTCGCCGAGTGGGCGCGCGAGACGGCCCGGCGGCGGTCGGTGTCGATGGTCGCGTACGCGGACGCGCCGAGCACCACCTCGCCGAACAGCACCCCGCCGGAGTGCACGATCACGCCCGGCACCGGCTGCTGCACGTCCCGGACCTCGACGACCGCGCCGGAGTCCAGCCGGATCCGGCCGTGGTCGGCGAGCTGGCCGCCGCCCTCGGCGTAGAACGGGGTGCGGTCGAGGATCAGCTCGACCTCGTCGCCCTCGGTCGCGGCGGGCGACGGGACGCCGTCCACCAGCAGGCCGACCACGGTGGCCTCGCCCTCGGTGTGGGCGTAGCCGGTGAAGACGGACGCCCCGGCCCGGTCGGCGACCTCGCGGTACGCGGCGACGTCGGCGTGGCCCGTCTTCTTCGCCTTGGCGTCGGCCTTGGCGCGGTCGCGCTGCTGCTGCATCAGGCGGCGGAACCCGGCCTCGTCGACCTGCAGGCCCTGCTCCTCGGCCATCTCCAGGGTCAGGTCGATCGGGAAGCCGAAGGTGTCGTGCAGCTTGAACGCCTGCTCGCCGGAGAGCACCGCGCCGCCGGACTGCTTGGTCTCGGTGACCGCGGCGTCCAGCAGGGTGGTGCCGGAGCGCAGCGTCTGCAGGAAGGCGTTCTCCTCGGCGACGACGACCGTCTCGATCCGCTTGCGGTCGGTCTCCAGCTCCGGGTACTGCGGGGCCATCGCCTTGATCGAGACGTCGATCAGGTCCTTGGCGACCGGCTCGGTGGCGCCCAGCAGCCGCATGTTGCGGATCGCCCGGCGCAGGATGCGGCGCAGCACGTAGCCGCGGCCCTCGTTGCCCGGGGTGACGCCGTCGCCGACCAGCATCAGCGCGGTGCGGAAGTGGTCGGTGACCACCCGCAGCGACACGTCCGACCTGGTGTCGGCGCCGTAGGTGTGGCCGGTGAGCTCGGCGGCGCGGTCGAGGATCATCCGCGAGGTGTCGATCTCGAAGAGGTTGTCGACGCCCTGCAGGACGGCGGCGAGGCGCTCCAGGCCGAGGCCGGTGTCGATGTTCTTGCTCGGCAGGTCGCCGAGGATCTCGAACCCGTCCTTGCCGTCGCCGTGGCCGCGCTCGTACTGCATGAAGACCAGGTTCCAGATCTCCAGGTAGCGCTCGCCGTTGACCGCCGGGCCGCCCTCCTCGCCGTACGCGGGGCCGCGGTCGTAGTTGATCTCCGAGCACGGGCCGCACGGGCCGGGGACGCCCATCGACCAGAAGTTGTCCTTCATGCCCAGGCGCTGGATCCGCTCGGCCGGGACGCCGATCTTGTCACGCCAGATCTGCTCGGCCTCGTCGTCGTCCTGGTAGACGGTGATCCAGAGCTTCTCCGGCTCCAGGCCGTAGCCGCCGTCCGCGACGGAGCCGGTCAGCAGCTCCCAGGCGAACGTGATGGCGCCTTCCTTGAAGTAGTCGCCGAACGAGAAGTTGCCGCACATCTGGAAGAAGGAGCCGTGCCGGGTGGTCTTCCCGACCTCCTCGATGTCCAGGGTGCGCACGCACTTCTGCACGCTGGTGGCGCGCGAGAACTGCGGCTTGATCTCGCCCAGGAAGTACGGCTTGAAGGGCACCATGCCGGCGTTGACCAGCAGCAGGGTGGGGTCGTCGGCGACCAGCGAGGCCGACGGTACGACGGTGTGGCCGCGCTCCTCGAAGAAGCGCAGCCAGCGGCGGCGGATCTCTGCCGACTCCATCAGTGGGGGTCCTTCCGGTCGGTCGTGCGGCCCGGCAGCTCGCGCTGTCGGGGCTTGGCAACGATGGTCTGGGGGGTGGTGCGGCGCGGGGCGCGCGGGGACGGGGGCAGGGCGGCGGCCGGGGAGCCCGGGGCCGCCGAGATAGCTCGGGCCCCGTCGTCCGCGGCCGCGCCGCCCAGCGCCCGGCGGCGCGGCGGCTCGACGACCGCGGTGCCGTCCAGGCCGAGGTCGGCGCGCAGCTCGCGCTCGCGCTCGTCCATGCCGGAGCGGACGTCCCGGGCGAAGCGCCTGGCGGCGTCGCCGAGCTGCAGGGCGCCGCGGGCCGCGGTGCCGGACAGCGAGTCCGGGGTGAGGCGGTGCACCGCCTCGTTGGCCTTGTTCATCGCCCAGACCGTGGCGCCCGCGCCGACGGCCATCCAGAAGATCCTGCGCACCATCGCCGTCAGCCCCTCACGGCCCGGCGGACCCGGGCCAGCAGCCCGCCGCGCGGGGCCGCCTGGGCCCGCACCTCGGCCCGGATCATCCGGGCCAACTCCTCGCGCTCACCGGCCTGCTGGGGCACCGCGAGCGAGCCGTCCCGCTGCCGGGCGACGGCCTTGCGCACCCCGTAGCTGAACGCGGCCACCTTCACCAGCGGGCCGCCCAGCGTCGCGGCCACGGTGGAGGACAGCGCCTTGGCGTCGGCCGCCGCGTCCTGCACGTTGGCGGTGATCTCGTCGACCCGCTCCAGCTGCTCGTGCGCGCTGCGGACGGCGGCGTTCGCGTCCTGCAGCAGCGGCACGGCCTGCTCGGTGACGGCGGCGACCAGCACGGTCGCCTCCCGCAGCACCTTGGACAGCCGCACCAGCACCACCGCGAGCAGGGTGACCAGGACCGCCCAGAAGACGGCGACCAGCAGCCCGGCCAGCTCTCCCACGGACACCTTCGCGCGCTCCCTACGGCTGTGTTAGCGGAAATTAGACAACTTCCGCTAAACCCTATCGCGCCGGCGGCCCGTTCCCCGACCGGTATATCCGCCGGTGGGCCCGCCCCCGGACCGGCCGGGGGCGCGGACACCGCGCGTAACCTACCGTCAGGTCACCTCGTTGGGGGTTTGGCTCGCGGAGCGCGGGTCGGCAGGTTCCGGGTTTCCTACGCCACGGGGGCGTCCATGGTCAGCAGGTCGGCGGCGCCCGGGGGCCCGGGGCGGCTCCCCGCCGAGGTCACCAGCTTCGTCGGCCGGGGCGCCGAACTCGCCGCGCTGACCGCCCTGGTGGGCAGGTCCCGGCTGGTCACGGTGACCGGCCCGGGCGGCGTCGGCAAGTCCCGGCTCGCCCTGCGCGCCGCCGCGCAGCTCGCCGACGGCTTCCCGGACGGCGCGCACCTGGCCGAGGTCGCCGCCGTGCAGGACCCGCTGCTGCTGGGCCACGCCGTGCTGGAGGCGCTGCGGCTGACCGACCACACCGCCCGCCCGCCGCTGGACGTGCTGGTCGAGCAACTCGCCGACCGCGAGGCCCTGCTGGTGCTGGACGGCTGCGAGCACCTGGTCGACGCCTGCGCCGAGCTGGTGGACGCACTGCTGCGCGCCGCCCCCGGCCTGCGGGTGCTCGCCACCTCCCGGCAGTCGCTGCGCACCGCGGGCGAGCACCTGCTGCCGCTCGCCCCGCTGCCCTGCGAACCGGCCGGCGACCGGGACGGCGCGGAGGCCGAGGCGGTGCTGCTGTTCGCCGACCGGGCCGCCGCCGTCCGGCCCGGCTTCCGGCTGGAGCCCGGCAACCGGGACGGCGTGGCGCTGCTGTGCCGTCGGCTGGACGGCATCCCGCTGGCCCTGGAGCTGGCGGCCGGCCGGCTGCGGGCGCTCTCCGTCGAGCAGTTGGCGGCCCGCCTGGAGGACCGCTTCCGGCTGCTCACCGGCGGCGACCGGACGGCCCCGGACCGGCACCGGACGCTGCGCACCGCGATCGGCTGGAGCCACGAACTCTGCACCATGCAGGAACGTTTACTCTGGGCCCGCCTCTCGGTCTTCGCGGGCGGCTTCGACCTGGACGCCGCCGAGTACGTCTGCGCGGGCCGCGGCCTGGACGCCGACGACGTCCTGGAGCTCGTCGACTCGCTGGTCGACAAGTCCGTCCTGGACCGCCTCGACGACGACGGCGCCGTCCGCTTCCGGATGCTCGACACCCTGCGCGAGTACGGCACCCACTGGCTGCGGGCGGGCGGCGACGAGCAGCGGCTGCTGCGCCGCCACCGCGACTGGTACCTGGGCGTCGCCACCTGGGGCGAGGTCGAGTGGTTCGGCCCCCGGCAGGCCGAGACCGCCGAACGCACCCGGCTCGCCCACGCCAACCTCCGCGCCGCCCTGGAGTTCTCGCTCGCCGAGCCCGGCGAGGAGCAGTTCGCCCTCGTCCTGGCCGGGACGCTCTGGTACTTCTGGGTCGGCACCGGCCACCTCGGCGAGGGCCGGCACTGGCTCGACCGCGCCCTCGCGCTCGCCCCCGAACCCACCGACGCCCGGGCCAAGGCGCTCTGGGTCACCGGCTACCTCGCCACCCTCCAGGGCGACCTGAACCGGGCCCGCCCCGCCCTGGAGGAGTGCCGCCGCCAGGCCCTGGAGACCGGCGACGACCGGGCCCTGGCCTACGCCGTCCACCGGCAGGGCTGCGCCGCCCTGATCGGCGACGAGCCGGCCCGCGCCGCCGAGCTGTTCGAGGAGGCGCTGTGGCACTACGAGGCGCTCGGCGAGCTCAACTCGAACGTCCTGATGGCCATGTTCGAGCTGGCCCTCGCCCACCTCTTCCAGGGCGACGAGGAGAAGGGGCGGGCCTGGGTCGAGCGGGTCCGCGAGACCTGCGAGGAGCACGGCGAGCAGTGGGCGTACGGGTACTGCCTGTACGCGATGGCCTTCGCCCGGCGGCAGGCCGGCGACCTGCGCCTGGCCCGGGCCTTCGCCCGCGAGTCGATGCGGCTCAACCACCTGTTCCGCGACCTGCTGGGCATCGTGCTGGCGATGGACCTGCTGGCGCTGCTGGCCACCGAGGGCCCGGACGCCGACCTGCACGAGGCCCGGGTGCTGCAGGGCGCCGCGCACCGGCTCTGGCGGGCCGTCGGCACCCCGTTCTTCGGCTCCCGCTCCTTCAACGGCCCGCACCTGGAGTGCGAGCAGCGCGCCCGCGACGGCCTGACCGAGCAGGAGCACGCGACCGCCTTCCGGCTGGGCTCCCGGCTCGACCTGGACGCCGCCGTCCGCCGCGCCCTCGGCGGCGCCCCCCGCCGGGAACGGGAAACGCCCCCGCGGTCCGAGGACCGTGGGGGCGTTCCGCTCGCGGGTCAGCGCGAGTAGTACTCGACGACGAGCTGCTCGTCGCAGACGACCGGAACCTCGCGGCGCTGCGGCGCGCGGTCCAGGCGGAAGGCCAGGGCCTTCAGGTTGACCTCGAGGTACTTCGGGGTCTGGCCCTCGCCGGCGTTGCCGCCCTCGCGAGCCACCTGGAAGGGGACCTTCTCCTTGGACTTTTCCTTCACCGTGACGACGTAGCCCGGCTTCATCTGGAACGACGGCTTGTTGACCTTCGAGCCGTTGACCTCGATGTGACCGTGCACGACCATCTGGCGGGCCTGGTAGATGGTGCGGGCGATGCCCGAACGCAGGACCAGGGAGTCGAGGCGGACCTCCAGCAGGGCGACGAGCGCCTCACCGGTCTTGCCCTCGACCTTCTTGGCGGCCTCGAAGGCACGCGCCATCTGCTTCTCGCTGAGGTCGTACTGCGCGCGCAGACGCTGCTTCTCGGTCAGACGGACCTTGTAGTCAGAGTTCTGCTTGCGGCCGCGGCCGTGCTGGCCGGGCGGGTACGGGCGGGCCTCGAAGTACTTGACGGACTTCGGGGTCAGCGGAACGCCGAGAGCACGGGCGATCTTGACCTTGGGGCGCTTCTGGTTCGCCATGTTTCCTTTTCCTGTTCAGATACGGCTGTCACCAGGTGTTGACGGAGGACGCTCCTCGCGGTCCGGAGAAAAACCGCCCGTTGCCGGACGGTCAGCCGCTCTCCGCGACCGGGCACTATGTGCTTGCACACGAGTGGCCCACCGACCGGGAAGGGTGGTGGGCTGCCCGCGACACCGAAGGCCGGTGCGCGCCGCTCCTGGGGGAGCTCCCTTGCGGGAGGCCCCGGTTCGGTGCCCCGCTGGTGCGGCCGGTCGCTCCTCGCGGAACCCCGGACCCGGGACACACCCCCCTACTATACGGGACGGCCTACTCCCCCTTGAGCCGGGCCCTGGTCCACTCGGCGATCTCCGCGTACCGGGCCTCGCCGCCCCGCCTGGTCGGCCGGTAGTACTCCTTGCCGTGCACCTCGTCCGGCGCGTACTGCTGCGCGGCGATGCCCTCCGGCAGGTCGTGCGGGTACTGGTACCCCTTGCCGTGCCCGAGCTTCTTCGCCCCGCCGTAGTGCGCGTCCCGCAGGTGCGGCGGCACCGCCCCGGCCAGGCCCTGCCGGACGTCCGCCAGGGCGGCGTCGATGGCCAGGTACGCGGCGTTCGACTTGGGCGCCAGGGCCAGCGCGATCGCCGCCTGGGACAGGATGATCCGCGCCTCCGGGAAGCCGATCAGCGCGACCGCCTGGGCGGCGGCGACGGCGGTGGGCAGCGCGGTCGGGTCGGCCAGGCCGACGTCCTCGCTGGCGGAGATCATCAGGCGGCGGGCGATGAAGCGCGGGTCCTCCCCGGCCTCGATCATCCGGGCCAGGTAGTGCAGCGTGGCGTCCACGTCGCTGCCGCGGATCGACTTGATCAGCGCGCTCGCCACGTCGTAGTGCTGGTCGCCGTCCCGGTCGTAGCGCACCGCGGCCTGGTTCACCGCCGTCTCGGTCGCCGCCAGGGTCAGCACCTTCTCGCCCTGCTCCAGCGCCGCCCCCGCCGCCGCCTCCAGCGTGGTCAGCGCCCGCCGGGCGTCGCCCCCGGCGAGGCGCACCAGGTGGTCCTCCGCCTCCGGGCTCAGCTCCACGCTGCCGCCCAGGCCCCGCTCGTCCGCGGTGGCGCGGCGCAGCAGGGTGCGGACGTCCTCGTCGGTGAGGGACTCCAGGGTCAGCAGCAGGCTGCGCGAGAGCAGCGGCGAGATGACCGAGAAGTACGGGTTCTCGGTGGTCGCGGCGATCAGGGTGACCCAGCGGTTCTCCACGGCGGGCAGCAGCGAGTCCTGCTGGGCCTTGGAGAAGCGGTGGATCTCGTCCAGGAACAGCACCGTCTCCCGGCCGCTCATCCCGACCGCCCGCCGGGCCCCGTCGATCACGGCCCGGACCTCCTTGACGCCGTGCGTGATCGCGGAGAGCTCGACGAAGCGGCCCTCCACCGCCTGGCTGATCACGTGCGCCAGCGTGGTCTTGCCCGTCCCCGGCGGCCCCCACAGGATCACCGAGCTGGTCGCCGCGGGCCCCTTCGCCCCGGCGACCAGCCGCCGCAGCGGGGAGCCGTCCCGCAGCAGCTGCTGCTGCCCGGCCACCTCCTCCAGCGTCCGCGGCCGCATCCGCACCGCGAGCGGGGCGCGCCCCGGCTCGGCGCTCTGGCGTTCCTCGGCAGCGTGCGTGAAAAGGTCGGGCTCGTCCACGCCACGAGCGTATGCGACGGCGCTGACAGCCCTCCGCAGGAGGTGCGGCCTACTCGAAGCGCTCCGGGTCCCCGGCGCCGTAGCGGACGATCTCCGCCGTGCCGTCCGAGAAGTCGACGACCGTGGTCGGCACCGTCCCGCAGTCGCCGGAGTCGACGACCGCGTCGAGCACGTGGTCGAGGCTCTCCTTGATCTCCCACCCCTGGGTCATCGGCTCCTCCTCGCCGGGCAGCAGCAGCGTGCTGGAGACCAGGGGTTCGCCGAGCTCGGCGAGCAGGGCCCGGGTGACGGGGTGGTCGGGGATGCGGACGCCGACGGTCTTCTTCTTGGGGTGGAGGAGCCGGCGCGGCACCTCCTTGGTCGCGGGGAGGATGAAGGTGTAGCTGCCGGGGGTGGCGGCCTTGACCGCGCGGAAGACGTTGTTGTCGAGCTGGACGAACTTCCCGAGCTGGGCGAAGTCCTCGCACATCAGGGTGAAGTGGTGGCGCTCGTCGAGCCGCCGGATGGTGCGGATCCGGTCCAGTGCCTCGCGGTTGTCCAGGCGGCAGCCGAGGGCGAAACAGGAGTCGGTGGGGTACGCGATGAGGGCGCCGTCCCGGATGCTCGCGACCACGGTGGAGATGGTGCGCGGCTGGGGCGTCTCGGGGTGCACGTCGAAGTACTTCGCCATTGCTCGACCCTACTGCCCCGCCTGCGCCAGCACCGCCGCGGCGTGGTCGAAGACGTACTTCTGGAGGTCGCGCGGGGGCCGCTGGTAGCCGCGGGGCCCGGGGCGGGGCGGCAGGGCGACGGCGGGCTTGACCACCTCGCGGTACGGGACGGTGGAGAGCAGGTGGGCGATCATGTTGATCCGGGCGCGGCGCTTGTCGTCGCTCTCGACGACGTTCCAGGGCGAGTCGGGGATGTCGGTGTAGACGAACATCTCGTCCTTGGCGCGCGAGTAGTCCTCCCAACGGGTGAGGGACTCGACGTCCATCGGGGAGAGCTTCCACTGCCGCATCGGGTCGTCGAGCCGGCCGCGGAAGCGGCGCTCCTGCTCGACGTCGCTGACCGAGAACCAGTACTTGCGCAGCAGGATGCCCGCTTCGACCAGCATCCGCTCGAAGGTGGGGCACTGGTGCAGGAACTGCCAGTACTCCTCGTCGGTGCAGAAGCCCATGACCTTCTCGACGCCGGCCCGGTTGTACCAGGAGCGGTCGAACAGGACCATCTCGCCGGCCGCCGGGAGCTGCTCGACGTAGCGCTGGAAGTACCACTGGCCGCGCTGGCGTTCGGTGGGGGCGGGGAGGGCGGCGATCCGGGCGACGCGGGGGTTGAGGTACTCGGTGACGCGCTTGATGGCGCCGCCCTTGCCCGCCGCGTCGCGGCCCTCGAAGACGACGACCATCCGGACGCCCTCGGTGCGGACCCACTCCTGCAGCTTGACCAGTTCGCCCTGGAGGCGGAGCAGTTCGTCCTCGTAGAGCTTCTTGGGCATCCGCTCGGCCCGGCCGGGCTTCTTCCCCGTCTTCCCGCCCTTGGTTCCCGTCACTGCGTGCCTCCGCTCACCGCGCCGTCGACGATCCCCCAGGCTAGGCCGCGGTGGGTGTCCGCGCAGGTCGAGCGCCTTCCCCGACCGGCACCGGCGGTCCCCCGTACCGCCGGTGCCGGTCGCGCCGGGGAAGGCCGGACAACTGTGCGACACCCCCGGGGGCCGGGTCCAATGCATTGGTCCATAACCTGGTGGCATGGATGTGGACACCCGGATGTTGCGTTACCTGGCGGTGGTCGGCGAGGAGGGCCAGCTGACCGCGGCGGCGTCCCGGCTGGGGGTGAGCCAGCCGACGCTGACCAAGCAGGTGCGGGCGCTGGAGCGGGAGTTGGGGGTGGAGCTGTTCCGGCGCTCGCGGGCGGGGGTGGCGCCGACGGCGGCGGGCGCGGAGCTGCTGGCGCACGCCGCACCGCTGCTGGCGGGCTGGGAGGAGGCGCTGCGGGCGACCCGGCGGGCGGCGGCCGAGGCGGGCGGGGAGCTGCGGGTCGGTTTCGAGGGGTCGACGATCAACCTGCTGGGCCGGGCCGCGGTGGAGGACTTCGCCCGCCGGATGCCGGGCTGGCGGGTGCGGATGCGGCAGAACAACTGGTTCGACGAGTCGTCCGGCCTGGCCTCGGGCGAGCTGGACCTGGCGCTGTGGCACGCCCCGGCGTCGATGACCGAGCGGTACGCGCACGTGCTGCTGGGCACCGAGGAGCGCTGGGTGGTGCTGGCGGCCGACCACCGGCTGGCGGCCCGGTCCGCGGTGGACGCGGCGGAGCTGTGGGACGAGCCGTTCGTGGCCGTCCCGGAGCAGGCCGGGGTGTGGCGGGACTACTGGCTGGGCGCGCCGGACCGCGACGGGCGGCCGGCCCGGATCGGGGCGGTGGCGCACAACTCGGACGAGTGGATGGCCGCGGTGGCCTGCGGGCAGGGCGTGGGGTTCGCACCGCGCTCGGTGGGCCGCTGGGCGGGCCGTCCGGACGTGCGCTGCCTGCCGGTGCGCGGGCTGAGCCCGAGCCTGGTGGGGCTGTTCCGGCTGCCGGGGCGGGCGGCGACGCCGGCCATGGCGGCGTTCACGGAGTCCTGCCGGCTGCACCTGGAGGTGCAGTTCCGGGCGACCGGTGGCGGCCGGTCACCCTCGGGAACGGGGCCTCAGACCTCGGCGAACGGCGCGGGGTAGCGGCACACCCCGTGCGGGGCGCCGTCGGCGCCGGGCAGCCGCAGGGCCTGGAAGTACCCGTCGGGGACGTCGAACGGCCCGGTGATCCGGTGCCCGGAGGCGGGGGTGAAGCCGAACCGGCCGTAGTAGCCCGGGTCGCCGAGCACCACCACGACGCGCTCGCCGGCCTCGTCGGCGGCCGCCAGGGCGGCCCGCACCACGGCGGTGCCGACGCCCTTGCGCTGCCACTCGGGGGCGACCGCGACGGGCGCGAGCGCGAGGCCCTTGCCGTTGCCGATCCGCAGCCGGGTGAGCAGGGCGTGGCCGATGACGACCTCGCGCTCGTCCACCGCGACCAGGGACAGGGCGGGCAGCCAGGCGGCGTCGCGGCGCAGCGCGTCCACCAGGTCCGCCTCTTCGGGGCCTGGGAAGGCCGCCATGTGCACCCGCCGGGTCTCGGCGGTGTCGGCGGGGAGTTCAACTCTGGTCCGTACGGTCATCCTTGACCCTTCTTGCGCGCCGCACCCCGTCGTGCAGCATTCCGGCCCCGGGCGGTGGCAGCCTACTCCTGGTGGGCGCGCACCGGCCGGGGCCGGAACAAATCGTGATCTTCCGGATGCCCCGTCAGACTGCGACGGGGCACCTGACGGGGCGTCAGGCGGTGGGCTCGGCCTCCGACTTGGCGCTCTCCTTGGCCTTGGGCTGGGCGTCCACGCCCGCCTCGCGGCGCTGGGCCGGGGTGATGGCGGTGGGGGCGCCGGTCAGCGGGTCGCCGCCGGTGGAGGTCTTCGGGAAGGCGATGACGTCCCGGATGGTGTCGTAGCCGCCCAGCAGGGTGACCACGCGGTCCAGGCCGAGCGCGATGCCGCCGTGCGGCGGCGGGCCGTAGTTGAAGGCGTCCAGCAGGAAGCCGAACTGCGCGGCGGCCTCCTCCTCGGACAGGCCGATCGCGTCGAACGCCCGCTTCTGCACCTCGCGCTGGTGGATGCGGATCGAACCGCCGCCCAGCTCCGAGCCGTTGAGCACCAGGTCGTACGCGTTGGAGAGCGCGCTGCCCGGGTCGGTGTCGAAGGTGGCGAGCGACTCGGCGGTCGGCGCGGTGAAGGGGTGGTGCACGGCGTGCCAGCCCTGGAACTCGCCCTTGTCGTCCTCGATCGGCTCGAACATCGGGAAGTCCACGACCCAGAGGAAGGCCCACTGGGACTCGTCGATCAGCTCGCAGCGGCGGCCGATCTCCAGGCGGGCGGCGCCCAGCAGCTCCTGCGAGGCGGTCTTCTTGCCCGCGGCGAAGAACACCGCGTCGCCGGGCTTGGCGCCCGCGGCGGCGGCCAGGCCGGACAGGTGCTCCTCGGACAGGTTCTTGGCCACCGGGCCGCGCAGCTCGCCGGTCTCGGCGTCCACCAGGACGTACGCGAGGCCGCGGGCGCCGCGGGCCTTCGCCCAGTCCTGCCAGGCGTCGAGCTGCTTGCGGGGCTGCGAGGCGCCGCCGGGCATCACGACCGCGCCGACGTACGGGGCCTGGAAGACCCGGAACTCGGTGCCCTTGAAGTACTCGGTGAGGTCGGTGAGCTCCTGCCCGAAGCGGACGTCCGGCTTGTCGGAGCCGTAGCGCGACATGGCGTCGGCGTAGGAGAGGCGGGGCAGCGGGTTGGGGATCTCGTACCCGTGCACCTCCTTCCAGATCCGGCCGACGATCTTCTCGCCGAGGGCCAGGACGTCCTCCTGGTCGACGAAGGACGCCTCGATGTCGAGCTGGGTGAACTCCGGCTGACGGTCGGCGCGGAAGTCCTCGTCGCGGAAGCAGCGGGCGATCTGGTAGTACCGCTCCATGCCGGCCACCATCAGCAGCTGCTTGAACAGCTGCGGGGACTGCGGCAGCGCGTACCAGTGGCCCGGCTGGAGGCGGACCGGGACGAGGAAGTCGCGGGCGCCCTCGGGGGTGGAGCGGGTCAGGTACGGGGTCTCGATGTCGAGGTAGTCGTTCTCCTCCATCACCGTGCGGATGATGTGGTTGACCTTCGAGCGCAGCCGCAGCGCGCGGGCCGGGCCCTCGCGGCGCAGGTCGAGGTAGCGGTAGCGCAGCCGCACCTCCTCGTTGACCGAACCGGGCTCGTACTCGGCGACCTGGAACGGCAGCGGCGCGGCCTCGGACAGCACCTCGATGGACTCGACGACGACCTCGACCGAGCCGGTCGGGATGTCCGGGTTCTCGTTGCCCTCGGGACGGACCCGGACCTCGCCGACCACCTTCACGCAGTACTCGGAGCGCAGCCCGTGCACCGACTCCAGGTCGCGGACCACGACCTGCACGGTGCCCGAGGCGTCCCGCAGGTCGATGAAGGCCACGCCGCCGTGGTCGCGGCGGCGGGCCACCCAGCCGGCCAGGGTGACGGTGGTGCCGGCGTGCTCCGCGCGGAGCGTGCCCGCGTCGTGCGTGCGGATCACAGCTGCTTCTCCTTCAGGGTGGTGACGAGCGCCTCAAGGGCGACGGGGGTCTGCTCGCCGGACTCCATGTCCTTGAGCTGGACCACGCCCTCGGCGAGGTCCCGGTCGCCCGCGATCAGGGCGTAGCGCGCACCCGACCGGTTGGCGGACTTCATGGCGTTCTTGATGCTCTTCACGCCGAAGGCCAGGTCGGTGGCGACGCCGGCCCGGCGCAGCTCGACGGCCTTGGCGAACAGCACGCTCTTGGCCTCCTCGCCGAGCGCCACCGCGTACACCTCGGTGGTGGCGGGCAGGTCGAGGACGACGCCCTCGGCCTCCAGCGCGAGGAAGGTGCGGTCCACGCCCAGGCCCCAGCCGACCGAGGGCAGCGCCGGGCCGCCGAGCATCTCGGACAGGCCGTCGTAGCGGCCGCCGCCGCCGATCGCGGACTGCGCGCCCAGGCCGCCGTGCACGAACTCGAAGGTGGTGCGGGTGTAGTAGTCCAGGCCGCGCACCAGCTTGGGGTCGTCGACGAAGTCGACGCCCGCGGCGGTGAGCAGCTCGCGGACCTTCTCGTCGTACGCCTTGCACTCCTCGCAGAGGTGGTCGCGCAGCTTGGGCGCGTCCACCAGCTGGGCCTGGACGGCCTCGCGCTTGTCGTCCAGGACGCGCAGCGGGTTGATCTCCGCGCGGCGGCGGGTCTCCTCGTCCAGGTCGAGGCCGGCCAGGAACTCGACCAGCGCGGCGCGGTAGACCGGGCGGCACTGCTTGTCGCCGAGCGAGTTGAGCAGCAGGCGGTAGTCGCGCAGCCCGAGCGAGCGGAAGGCGTCGTCGGCCAGGATGATCAGCTCGGCGTCCAGCGCCGGGTCCTCGGCGCCGATCGCCTCGGCGCCGACCTGCGAGAACTGCCGGTAGCGGCCCTTCTGCGGGCGCTCGTAGCGGTAGAAGTTGCCGGAGTACCAGAGCTTGACCGGCAGGTTGCCGAGCTTGTGCAGGTTGGACTCCAGCACGGCGCGCACCACCGAGGCGGTGCCCTCGGGGCGCAGCGCGAGCGACTCGCTGCTCTCCGGGCGCTGGACGAGGGTGAACATCTCCTTGGTGACGATGTCGGTGGACTCGCCGACGCCGCGGGAGAACAGCTTGACGTCCTCGAACACCGGGGTCTCGACGTAGCCGTAGCCGGCCCGGCGCAGCGGCGCGGAGAGGCGCTCGCGGACCGCCAGGTAGGCGGCCGAGTTGACCGTCGGGAGCAGGTCGTAGGTGCCCTTGGGGGCGGTGAAGGTGCTCAACTTCTCTTCCGTCACATTCCTCGTCGCGGGAAGGCCGGTGCGCCCTGCGCACCGCCCGCCTGCTGGAGGTAGGGGTTGGTGGCGCGCTCTCGGCCGATGGTGGTCTGGGAGCCGTGGCCGGAGAGCACCACGGTCGCGTCGTCGAGGGGCAGGCACACCCGGGCCAGCGAGCGCATGATCGCCGCGCTGTCTCCGCCCGGGAGGTCGGTACGCCCGATGGAGCCGGCGAACAGCAGGTCGCCCGAGAACAGGACCGGCGGAACCTCTGCCGATGCGGGCGTCCTGAACGTCACCGACCCCTCGGTATGGCCCGGGGCGTGGTCGACGGTGAGCCGCAGCCCGGCGAGCTCCAGCACGCTGCCGTCGGTCAACTCGCGGACGTCGTCCGGCTCGCCGACGGTGATCGAACCCATCAGCTGCTGTCCGAGCGAGCGGCCGAGGGCCTTCTCCGGGTCGGCCAGCATGTAGCGGTCCCGGGGGTGGATCCAGGCCGGGACGCCCTGCGCGCCGCAGACCGGGACGACCGAGGCGACGTGGTCGATGTGCCCGTGGGTGAGCAGCACCGCGACCGGCTTGAGCCGGTGCTCGCGGATCAACTCCTCGACGCCGCTCGCCGCTTCGTGGCCCGGGTCGACGATCACGCACTCCTCGCCGGCGGCGGGTGCGACCAGGTAGCAGTTGGTGCCCCAGGCCCCGGCGGGGAATCCGGCGACGAACACGAGTCCTCACGTTCCATGGCGGTGGCGGTCTGCTTTTCCCCCGCAGCCTACCGGCGCCACGGGGCCGCGGGCGAACCGGTTGTCCGGTGCGTTCAGCGGTTTCTCATGTCGGGCTGATCCCGTACTGACGCGCGGGGTCCTTACACTTGGCCGCCAGCGGGTGCGATGATCCGCACACAACAAACGCAAGTCCCCTTTCCCACAGCCCGGCAGGAGAGACGTCCGGTGGTCAGCAGCGAACAGCGGCGGCGGCAGCTCGCCCGTGACAAGTACGAGCGCCAGATGCAGGCCCGCGCCGAGGCCGCCACCAAGCGCAAGAAGCGCAACGCGGTGGTCGCCTCGGTCCTGGCGGTGCTGGTGGTCGCCGGTGTCGCCACCGCGGCGAGCGGCGCCTTCGACTCGGACAAGAAGGAGGACAAGGCCGCATCCGCGGCGCCCTCCCCGTCCGCCGGCGGCAAGCAGTGGGCCGCCGAGCCCGCGATGTCGATCGACACCGCGGCCCCGTACACCGCGACGATGGACACCTCGGCGGGCAAGGTCACCTTCTCCCTGGACGCGGCGAAGGCCCCGCACACCGTCAACTCCTTCGTGTTCCTGGCCGGTCAGCAGTTCTGGGACGGCACGAAGTGCCACCGCCTGACCACGGAGGGCATCTACGTCCTGCAGTGCGGCGACCCGACCGGCACCGGATCGGGCGGCCCCGGCTACTCGTTCGCCGACGAGAACCTGACCGGCGCGACGTACCCCGCGGGCACCGTGGCGATGGCCAACTCCGGCGCGAACACCAACGGCAGCCAGTTCTTCCTGGTCTACAAGGACACCCAACTGCCGCCGAGCTACACCCCGTTCGGCAAGATCACCGGCGGCCTGGACGTGCTGCAGAAGATCGCCGGCGCCGGTGTCCAGGGCGGCGGCGGCGACGGCGCGCCCGCCACCCCGGTCAACGTCACCACCATCACCGCCGCCAAGGGCTGACCCGCCGCGAAAATCGACCGGCGCCGGATGCGGACAGCACCGGCGCTGGTCGCCTATGTTGCTGTTGTATAGGGTGCCCTGACCGTCGGCCGTCACCCTCGGCGCAACCCAACGACGGCTCGGGACGGCGGGCTCCATCGGTCCGCCGCACATCAACTGTGGACGACGCTCCTGCCCGTGGGCGTGGCGTCATGTGGAGGAGGCGCTGTGAGCAGCGACCCGTGGGGCCGTGTCGACGAGCAGGGGAACGTCTACGTGAGGACGGCCGACGGCGAACGCCAGGTCGGCTCCTGGCAGGCCGGCTCCCCCGAGGAGGCCCTCGCCTACTTCGAGCGCAAGTTCCAGGGCCTGGAGGCGGAGACCGCCCTCCTGGAGCACCGGGTGCGCAAGACCGACCTGGCCGCCAAGGAGGCGCAGACCGCGCTGGAGCACCTGCGCGCGCAGGTCGCCGAGGCGCACGCGGTCGGCGACCTGGCCGCGCTCGCCGCCCGCCTGGACACCCTGGCCGGCGAGATCGAGACCCGGCAGGGCGAGCGCAAGGCCGCCCGGGCCAAGGCCCAGGAGGAGACCCGCGCCGCCAAGGAGGCGCTGGTCGCCGAGGCCGAGCAGCTCGCCGAGTCCAACCAGTGGCGGGAGGCCGGCGACCGGCTGCGCGCCCTGGTCGACAACTGGAAGGCGCTGCCGCGCCTGGACCGCAAGAGCGACGACGAGCTGTGGCACCGCTTCTCGCACGCCCGCTCGGTGTTCTCCAAGCACCGCAAGGCGCACTTCGCGGCCCTCGACTCCGAGCGCGAGTCCGCCCGCGCGGTCAAGGAGAAGCTGGTCGCCGAGGCCGAGGCGCTGTCCGGCTCCACCGAGTGGGGGCCGACCGCCGCCGCCTACCGCGACCTGATGACCCAGTGGAAGGCCGCCGGCCGCGCCCAGCGGGACGCGGAGGAGGAGCTGTGGGCCCGCTTCCGCGGCGCCCAGGACGTCTTCTTCCAGGCCCGCTCCGGCGCCTTCTCCGAGCGCGACGCCGAGCAGGGCGAGAACCAGAAGGCCAAGGAGGCCCTGCTGGTCGAGGCTGAGGCGATCCTGCCGATCACCGACCTGAAGGCCGCCAAGGCCGCGCTGCGCTCCGTCTCCGAGCGCTGGGAGGCCGTCGGCCACGTCCCGCGCGACGCCCGTCCGAAGCTGGACGGCCGGCTGGCCGCGGTGGAGCGGGCCGTCCGCGAGGCCGAGGAGGCCGAGTGGCAGCGCTCCAACCCGGAGGCCCGGGCCCGCGCCACCGGCATGACCGCGCTGCTGCAGGCCGCCGTGGACAAGCTGCAGGCCGACCTGGACAAGGCCCGTGCCACGGGCAACGCGTCCAGGGCCGCGAAGCTGGAGGCCGAGCTGGAGGGCCGCCGGGCACTGCTCGACCAGGCGCAGAAGTCGCTGCAGGAGTTCACCTCCTGAACCCCGCCCGCGCTGAGGGCCCCCGTCCGCACCGGACGGGGGCCCTCGTGCGTTCCCGGCAACCATGCCGGCCTCACACCACGCTGGCGGAGGGCCCGGGCGACTCCAGCTGGTCCAGGTCCAGGCTCTGCTCCGGGCCGGGGGTGGCGCTGGGCACCGGGGTGCCGAAGTCGCTGAACTCGACCGCCCCGGTGCTCTTCGCCAGCTTCAGCGGCACCGGCGAGCCGGTGGTGGCCACGTACAGGGTGCCGGGGCCGGTGCCGGTGCCGGAGTCGGAGTCGGAGTCGGCAGTCAGGGTGAGGGCGGGGCGGCCCTGCACGGTGGTCGGGTCGCCCTTGGCCAGGCCGGTCCTCCCGGTGCCGAGCTGGTCGGCGAGCGCGCCCAGGTCGCACAGCTCGCCGATCTCGGCGAAGTCCGGGTTGTCGCTGGTGGTCTTCAGGTAGCGGTCGCCGACCAGCTGGGAGAGCGCCTCGCCGCCGTGGCTCAGCCAGAACTCCTCGTCCGGCTTGACCCACAGGTCGGGCCCGGCCTTGACCACCTGGAAGCTGCCGACGCCGCTCTGGCCGAGGGTGCCGGTGCAGTGGCCCGAGGTGTCCAGCCGCAGGTCCAGGTCGATCCGGGCGCCCTGGCTGCTGACCGTGCCGACCGTCCGCACCGCGCCCGCGTCCTTGAGCGCCTGCGCCGCCCGCTGCAGCACCTCGTCGGCGGGCAGCTGCGCGACCCCGTTGTCGCCGTCACGGGTGGCGGCCGCCGCGGAGGCCGAGACCGCGCTGCCGGTGCCGCTCGCCGCCGGGCCGCCGGCGGTGCTCCCCGCGGCGCTCCCGGCGCCGTCCGGGCCGCCGGAGCTGCCGCACCCGACCGCCAGCGCCGCGGCGAGCGCCGCGCCGGTCACTGCCGTCATCACCCGTATCCCGTGCACGGTGCCTCCAGGAAAGCCGTCCGCCCCCACCCGGCCAGTGTCGGCGGGGCGGGGGCGGGCGGCGACCGGAGCGGCGGCGGCGCGGGACCGCGGGCGGCTACTTGCTGCGGGCCGAGGTGACCCGGTAGACGTCGTAGACGCCCTCGACGCCGCGCACCGCCTTGAGCACGTGGCCCAGGTGCTTGGGGTCGCCCATCTCGAAGGTGAACCGGCTCATCGCGACCCGGTCGCGGGAGGTCTGGACGGCCGCCGACAGGATGTTGACGTGCTGGTCGGAGAGCACCCGGGTGACGTCCGAGAGCAGCCGGGAGCGGTCCAGCGCCTCGACCTGGATCGCGACCAGGAAGACCGAGGACTGGGTGGCCGCCCACTCGACCTCGATGATCCGTTCGGGCTGCTGCTGGAGGGACTCCACGTTGACGCAGTCCGCGCGGTGCACCGAGACGCCGTTGCCGCGGGTGATGAAGCCGACGATCGGGTCGCCGGGCACCGGCGTGCAGCAGCGCGCCAGCTTCACCCACACGTCGTCCACGCCCTTGACGATGACGCCCGGGTCGCCCTTGGCGCGGCGCCGCATCGCGCGCGGCTGGTGCGAGGGGGTGGCGGTCTCGGCGAGGTCCTCGACCGCGCCCTCCTCGCCGCCCATCGCCTGGACCAGCTTCTGCACGATCGCCTGCGCGGCGACGTGGCCCTCGCCGATCGCCGCGTACAGCGAGGAGATGTCCGGGTAGCGCATCTCGTGGGCCAGGGTGACCAGCGAGTCCCCGGTGAGGATCCGCTGGATCGGCAGGCCCTGCTTGCGCATCGCCCGGGCGATCGCCTCCTTGCCCTGCTCGATCGCCTCCTCGCGGCGCTCCTTGGAGAACCAGGCGCGGATCTTGTTGCGGGCCCGGGGCGACTTGACGAAGCTCAGCCAGTCCCGGGACGGGCCGGCGTTCTCCGCCTTGGAGGTGAAGACCTCGACGGTGTCGCCGTTCTCCAGCGTCGACTCCAGCGGCACCAGGCGGCCGTTGACCCGGGCGCCGATGCACCGGCAGCCGACCTCGGTGTGCACCGCGAACGCGAAGTCCACCGGGGTGGCCTGCGCGGGCAGCGCTATCACGTCGCCCTTCGGGGTGAAGACGAACACCTCGTTGCTGGACAGGTCGAAGCGCAGCGACTCGAGGAACTCGCTCGGGTCCTCGGTCTCCTTCTGCCAGTCCAGCAGCTGCCGCAGCCAGGCCATCTCGTTGACCGCGTCGGCCTTGTCGTGCTGCCGCCCGTGGGTGGGGGTGTCGGTGCGCACCTTGGACGCCCCGGCCACCGCGCGCTGCTTGTACTTCCAGTGCGCGGCGATGCCGTACTCGGCCCGGCGGTGCATGTCGAAGGTGCGGATCTGCAGCTCGACGGGCTTGCCCCCGGGACCGATCACCGTGGTGTGCAGCGACTGGTACATGTTGAACTTGGGCATCGCGATGTAGTCCTTGAACCGCCCCGGCACCGGGTTCCACCGCGCGTGGATGGTGCCCAGCGCCGCGTAGCAGTCGCGGACGGTGTCGACCAGGACCCGGATGCCCACCAGGTCGTAGATCTCGGCGAAGTCCCGGCCCCGGACGATCATCTTCTGGTAGACCGAGTAGTAGTGCTTGGGGCGGCCGGTGACCTGCCCGGTGATCCGGGCGCCGCGCAGGTCGCCCTGCACCTGGTCGATCACGGTGGCCAGGTACTCGTCGCGCTTGGGGGCGCGCTCGGCCACCAGCCGGACGATCTCGTCGTACATCTTGGGGTAGAGGATGGCGAAGGCCAGGTCCTCCAGCTCCCACTTGATGGTGTTCATGCCCAGCCGGTGCGCCAGCGGGGCGTAGATCTCCAGCGTCTCGCGGGCCTTCTTCTCCTGCTTCTCCCGCTTCAGGTAGCGCATCGTGCGCATGTTGTGCAGCCGGTCGGCGAGCTTGATCACCAGCACCCGCGGGTCCTTGGCCATCGCCACGACCATCTTGCGGACGGTCTCCGCCTGCGCGGCCTCGCCGAACTTCACCCGGTCCAGCTTGGTCACGCCGTCGACCAGCAGCGCCACCGCGTCGCCGAAGTCGGCCCGGAGCGTCTCCAGGCCGTAGTCGGTGTCCTCCACGGTGTCGTGCAGCAGGCCCGCCATCAGCGTCGGCGCGTCCATCCCCAGCTCGGCCAGGATGGTCGCCACCGCCAGCGGGTGGGTGATGTACGGGTCGCCGCTCTTGCGCTTCTGCCCGCGGTGCCACTTCTCCGCGACGGCGTACGCCCGCTCGATGTCCTTCAGCAGCCCCGGGTCGGCCTTGGGGTCGTTGGCCCGGATCGTCCGGAACAGCGGCTCCAGCACCGGGTTGACCATCGAACTGCGCTGACCGCCCAACCGGGCGAGCCGAGCCCGCATCCCGCCCGGCGAGGGACGGGAACTGGCGGCAGCGGCCGTGGGCACAACCTCGTCGGGCAAGGACACTCCTACGTCGGATCAACCTTCATCGTACCGACAGCGCGCGCCCGCGCGGCGGCGCGCCCGCCCCGGGGTCCGCCCGGGAACGGGAGCGCCCGGGAACGGTTCCGTTCCCGGGCGGCCTTCGGACAGCGCGGCGTCACACCACGACGAGCGTCTCCAGCGGCGCACCGCGCAGGTGCGAGGCGAGCTTCGCGCGCCCCGGCAGGAAGCCGAGCTCCATCAGCACGACCACGCCGACCAGCTCGGCCCCGGCCTCCTGGACGAGGTCCAGCGACGCGGCGATCGTCCCGCCGGTGGCCAGCACGTCGTCCACCACCAGGACCTTCTCGCCCGGCTCGAACGCGTCGCACTGGACCTCCAGCGTCGCCGACCCGTACTCCAGGTCGTACGAGCGGGAGAACACCTCGCCGGGCAGCTTGCCCTTCTTGCGGATCGGGACGAACCCGAGGCCAGCGGCGAACGCGGCGGGCGCGGCGAGGACGAACCCCCGCGCCTCCAGCCCGACCACCTTGGTGGCGCCGAGCTCCCTGGCCCGCTCGGCCAGCGCCCGGGTCAGCGCGCCGAACGCCTCGGCGTCGGCGAGCAGGGGGGCGATGTCCTTGAACAGGACGCCCGGCTTCGGGTAGTCCTGCACGTCCCGGATCCGGCTGTTGAGCAGCTCGGACAGGGTGGGGTCGGTGGTGGAGGTCACGGGGGTCCCTTCGCGGGGGGTCAGCGCTTGCCGGACGGCCGGCCCTTGCCCCGGGTGCGGCTGGTCGGCTGGTTACGCTGTCCGACCATACCGGCCGGAACCTCGTCCCCGGCGTCCTCCTCGCTGTCGGGCTCCTCACCGTCGACGTCCCCGCCCCGGCCCTCGGCCGCGGCCTTGGCCTCGGAGGCCCGGCGCTGGGCGACCCGCTTGGCCAGCGCCTTCATGTCCGGGGCCTGCTCCTTGAGCTGCGCGAGCAGCGGGGTGGCCACGCAGATGGAGGAGTAGGCACCGGCCGCGAGGCCGATGAACAGGGCCAGCGAGATGTCGTTCAGGGTGCCCGCGCCAAGCAGGCCGCCGCCGATGAACAGCAGCGCGGAGACCGGCAGCAGCGCCACGACCGTGGTGTTGATGGAGCGCACCAGGGTCTGGTTGAGGCCGTGGTTGGCGGCCTCGCTGTAGGTGCGGCGGCTCTGCTTGGTGAGGCCCCGGGTGTTCTCCTTCACGGTGTCGAAGACGACGACCGTGTCGTAGAGCGAGTAGCCGAGGATGGTCAGGAAGCCGATCACGGTGCCCGGGGTGACCTCGAAGCCGACCAGGGCGTAGACGCCGATGGTGATCAGGAGGTCGTGGATCAGGGCGACCAGGGCGGCCACCGCCATCCGCCACTCGAAGGCGATCGCCATGTAGACGGTGACCAGGACCATGAAGACGATCAGGCCGGTCAGCGCCTTCTTGGAGATGTCCTCGCCCCAGGAGGGGCCGATCACCTGGGCGTTGATGTCCTGCTCCTGGACGCCGATCGCCTGCGAGAACTCCTTGGTGAAGGTGGTCGCCGGGATCGACTCCTGGGCGCTGACCTGGACCCGGACGTCACCCTTGTCCGTGGTCTGCACCAGCGCGGTGTGCGAACCGATGATCTTGTCGGCGGTCTCCTTCGCCTGCGAGGCCGACAGGCCGGGCTTGTGCACGGTGTAGACCGAGCCGCCCTTGAACTCGATGCCCAGGTGCAGGCCCATGGCCAGGCCGACGGCCGCCACCAGGACGATCACCGCCGAGATCGAGTACCAGATCTTCCGCTTGCCGACGAAGTCGAAGGAGACCTCGCCCTGGTAGAGGCGGTGACCGATGTTGCGGAGCGACATGGGTCAGACCTCCTGGGTCGTGGTGGGGCGGCGGCGAGAGCCGCGGATCGGCGGACGGGCGCCGAGCCGCTTCGGGTCCAGGCCGGACATCGGGTGGCCGCTGGCGAAGAACTTGGTGCGGGCCAGCAGGCTGATCAGCGGCTTGGTGAACAGGAAGATCACCACGACGTCGAGCAGGGTGGTCAGGCCCAGCGTGAACGCGAAGCCCTGCACCTTGCCGACCGACACCAGGTACAGCACCGCGGCGCACAGGAAGGACACGAAGTCGGAGACCAGGATGGTGCGCCGGGCCCGCGGCCAGGCGCGCTGCACGGCGGCCCGCAGCTGGGCCCCCTCGCGCACCTCGTCCCGGATGCGCTCGAAGTACACGATGAAGGAGTCCGCGGTGATGCCGATCGCGACGATCGCGCCGCAGACCGCGGGCAGGTTCAGCGCGAAGCCGATGCCCGCGCCGAGCAGGCTCATGATCGACCAGGTCAGGACCGCCGAGACGAGCAGACCGGCGATCGAGATCAGGCCCAGGCCGCGGTAGTAGACCAGCGAGTACGCGACCACCAGGACCATGCCGATCAGACCGGCGACCAGACCGGCCTTCAGCTGCTCGGAGCCGAGCTGCGGGGAGACGGTGGTGACGTCGCTCTTCACGAAGTCCAGCGGGAGCGCGCCGTAGCTCAGCACGTTCGCCAGCGACTTGGCCTCGGACGAGCTGAAGGTGCCGCTGATCACGGCGCTGCCGCCGGTGATCGACTCGGACACGTACGGGTGCGAGACGACCTGGCCGTCCAGCACGATCGCGAACTGGTTGGCCGGGGAGGTCTGGGTGGCCAGCTGGCCGGTGGTGTCGGCGAAGGCCTTGGAGCCGGTGTCGTTGAACGACAGGTCGACCATCCAGCCCTTGCCGCTCTGGGTGTCGTAGACGGCCTGCGCCTTGGTGACGTCCTGGCCGTTCACCGCGACGCCGCCGAGCACGAACTTGTACCAGAGGCCCTGCTCAGCCTCGTACGAGCAGGCGATCGCGGGGGCGGTCGGGTCGTTGGTCTTCTGGTAGTTCAGCCGCTGCGCCTCGTTGGTGCAGTCCAGCGCGGCGTACTGCTGCTGCAGCGCGAGGGTCTCGGCGTCCGGGGTGGCGGCGGCGTTCGGGTCGGCCGCGGGGGCCGAGGCGGCGGCGGAGGCGCTCGGCTGGGCCGCGGCGGAGCCGCTCGCGGAGGCGGAGGCCGAGGGGTCGGCCTGCAGCGCGCCGGAGAGGGCGCGGCCGGCCTTGGTGGCGGAGGCGGAGGCGGAGGCGCTCGCGGCGGAGGAGGCGCCGGCCGAGGCGGAGGCGCCGCTGCCCGCGCTCGCGGAGGCGCCCGCGCTCGGGGCGGCCGAGGCCTCGGCGCCCGCGGAGGCGGAGGCCGACGGCTGGGGCTGCTGCGCGGCCGCACCGGACGGCTCGGTGGCCAGCACCGGACGGAAGTAGAGCTTGGCGGTGTCACCGACCTTGTCGATGGACTGCTGCGTGTTACCACCGTCGGGAATGTTGACGATGATGTTCGCATTGCCCTGGGTCTGGACCTCCGCCTCGGAGACGCCCATGCCGTTGACGCGCTTCTGGATGATGCTGACCGCGGTGTCCAGATTGGTCTTGTTGATCGCGGAAGGATCATCAGACTTGGCGGTCAGCGTGACGCTGGTGCCACCGGCGAGGTCGATACCGAGACGCGGCTTGGTGTTGCCCGTCCCGAACATGAGGGCCACAAGGCCGACGGTGACCACCAGGATGAGCGCCAGCGCCCGTCCCGGGTATCCGTCGCGCGACCGCGACTTGGGTGTTGCCACCTTGCTCGTTTCTCCCTGTCCATGCCGCCCGGCGGCCGGCCTCCGGCCCCGCGCTGGGCGGGTGCCGGAAGGCGGCGGACGCACGACGGCCCAAGAGGTCCTGTTGGGCTTGCGGCGGGTGCCGCTGGTCGAGGGTGCCCCGACCGTACTACTTGCTCTCGGGAGCCTCGGCGTCGACCTTCGCCTCGTCCTTGGACAGGCTCAGCGGCTTCTCGTCGGCGTCGGCGTCCGCCGCGGCGTCCTCGACGGCCTCGTCCTCGGCCGGGCGGCCGTTGATGATCGCGTCGTACTCCAGCGGCTCCAGGACGGCCGCGATCGCGCCCTTGGTGTAGTGGGCCACCACGCCGGGGGCGACCTCCAGCTCGACCGTCTCGTCGTTGACCGCCTTCACCAGCGCGTACATGCCGCCGATGGTGCGCACGCCCGACCCCGGCTGCAGCGCGGTCTGCATGTTCTGCATCTGGGCCTGACGCTTCTTCTGCGAGCGCATCATCATGAAGATGGCGAGCAGGGGGAGGAGAAGGATGATGTAAGAGAACACAGCCAGGGTCCTTTGTGGGCCGCCTTCCGGCAGCCAGTGCGTGTACGTCGGCCCGTCGGGCGAGAGGGGCGGTCCGGCGGAGTCTAGGCGACCCGCACTGAACGGACAACGCCAAGCATGCCAGTGTGCCGCCGAAAGTGGCGAGCCTTGGCATGCACATAAACTCCCGGTAAGGCGCCGGAGTTATCCCCGGAACTCCCGGCGGGGCGGCCGCGTTATCCCTGGCCCTCGGCCCACAGCCCGTTCTGCTGCCCGCCCGGCCCTCCGCCGGGCGCCGCCTTCGGGGCCCGCGCCGACTGCGGCGGGGTCAGCCCCAGGTGCTGCCAGGCCGCCGCGGTGGCGATCCGCCCGCGCGGGGTGCGCGCCAGCAGGCCCTCCCGGACGAGGAAAGGTTCAGCCACCTCCTCGACCGTCTCGGCCTCCTCCCCCACCGCCACCGCCAGCGTGGACAGGCCCACCGGGCCGCCGCCGAACAGCTTCAGCAGCGCCCCCAGCACCGCCCGGTCCAGCCGGTCCAGGCCGCGGGCGTCGACCTCGTAGACCTCCAGCGCCCGGGCGGCGATCTCCCGGGTGACCAGGCCGTCGTGCCGGACCTGCGCGAAGTCCCTCACCCGGCGCAGCAGCCGGTTGGCGATCCGCGGCGTGCCGCGCGAGCGCCCGGCGATCTCGGCCGCGCCCGCCGGGTCGATCTCCACGTCCAGCAGGCCCGCCGAGCGGTGCACCACCCGCTCCAGCTCGGCCGGGGCGTAGAACTCCATGTGGCCGGTGAACCCGAACCGGTCGCGCAGCGGCGGCGGCAGCAGGCCCGCCCGGGTGGTCGCGCCGACCAGCGTGAACGGCGGCAGCTCCAGCGGGATCGCGGTGGCGCCGGGGCCCTTGCCGACGATCACGTCGACCCGGAAGTCCTCCATCGCCATGTAGAGCATCTCCTCGGCGGGCCGGGACATCCGGTGGATCTCGTCGAGGAACAGCACCTCGCCCTCGGTCAGCGAGGACAGGATCGCCGCCAGGTCGCCCGCGTGCTGGATCGCCGGGCCCGAGGTGATCCGGATCGGGGCGTTCAGCTCGGCCGCGATGATCATCGACAGGGTCGTCTTGCCCAGCCCGGGCGGGCCGCTCAGCAGCACGTGGTCCGGGGCGGCGCCGCGCTTGCGGGCCGCCTGCAGGACCAGCGAGAGCTGCTCGCGCACCCGCTCCTGCCCGATGAACTCCTCCAGCAGCTTCGGCCGCAGCGCGGCCTCCACCGCCTGGTCCTCGCCGTCGGCGGACGCCGTCACCAGGCGGTCAACGGGGTCGGACTCGTACGGGCTCATCGGAAAACCGCTCTCCATGTCGACTTGGTGACCTGTCGTCACATTGCCTCGGCGCCGCTCAGCGGGCCCGGTTCAGCCCGCGCAGGGCCAGCCGCAGCAGGGCGCCCACGTCCGGCACGGACTGCGCCTCGGCGTCCGGCGCGACCCGGGCCACCGCCTCGTCGGCCTCCCGCGGAGCGTAGCCCAGGCCGACCAGCGCGGAGTGCAGCTGCTCGTGCCAGGGCGCCGGGCCGGACGCCACCGGCTTCTGCGCCGGGACGGTGCCGTGCGGGGCGCCGAGCTTGTCCTTGTACTCCAGCAGCAGCTTCGCCGCCTTCGCCTTCCCGATGCCGGGCACCGCGATCAGCGCCTTCTCGTCCCCGCCCGCGACCGCCACCCGCAGCGCCTCCGGCGAGTGCACCCCCAGGATCGCCTGGGCCAGCTTCGGCCCGACCCCGGGCGCGGCCTGCAGCACCTCGAACGTCGCCCGCTCGTCGTCGTCCACGAAGCCGAACAGCGTCAGCGAGTCCTCCCGGACCACCAGCGAGGTCGCCAGCCGGGCCACCTCCCCCACCCGCAGCGTCGCCAGCGTGGTCGGCGTGCACTGCACGGCCATCCCCACCCCGCCGACCTCCACCACGGCCACCCCGGCCCCCACCACCGCAACCGGCCCCTGCACAAAGGCGATCATGGCGTCGTTCTTTCCCTTCGGTGGTTGGACGTTGAGCTGTGCCGGTGCGCGCCCCGTCAGGGGCGCGGGGAACTGCGCGAGCGACCCGGCACCCTGCCGTAGGCCGCCCGGGGAGCCGCTGCCCGCTGCTCGGGCGGATCTTCCCGCTCGGCGTCTTCCGCTTCACGCGGCTCCCCGCGCCCCCGGGTCCGCCCGGCGGCGCTGCCGTGCCAGGAACTGCCGCCCGCGCCGTGGGCCTTGATGGCCGCGGTCAGGCGGTTGGTGGTGCCACCGCGCCAGATGTGGCAGATGGCCAGGGCCAGGGCGTCCGCCGCGTCGGCGGGCCTGGGCGGGGCGTCGAGCCGCAGGATGCGGGTGACCATGGCGGTGACCTGGGCCTTGTCGGCGCGGCCGGAGCCGGTGACGGCGGCCTTGACCTCGCTGGGGGTGTGCAGCGTGACGGGGATGCCGCGGCGGGTCGCGCACAGCACGGCGACGGCGGAGGCCTGCGCGGTGCCCATCACGGTGCGGACGTTGTGCTGGGCGAACACCCGCTCCACGGCGACGAGTTCGGGCGAGTACCGGTCGAGCCAGGACTCCAGGCCCTGCTCGATGGCGAGCAGCCGCGGGCCGATCTCGTCCTCCGCGGGCGTACGCACCACGCCGACGCCGAGCATCGCCAGCTGCCGCCCGGGCAGCCCTTCGACGACCCCGACGCCGCACCTGGTCAGCCCAGGGTCCACACCCAGCACTCGCACGGCCCCGCCTCTCTCCGACCTGCGCAGGTTACCCCCGGCCACCGACAGGCGGCTCCGGACACGCCTCCGCCCGGCGGCCACCAGCGGGCCGCCGGGCGGGGAACGACCGGGATCAGGCGTCCAGTTCGGCCATGATCTCGTCGGAGACGTCGAAGTTGGCGAAGACGTTCTGCACGTCGTCGCTGTCCTCGAGCGCGTCGATCAGCTTGAAGATCTTGCGGGCGCCGTCGGCGTCCAGCTCGACCTGCATGCTGGGGACGAAGTTGGCGTCGGCGGAGTCGTAGTCGATGCCCGCGTCGACCAGGGCGGTGCGGACCGCGACCATGTCGGTGGCCTCGGACATCACCTCGAAGGCCTCGCCGAGGTCGTTGACCTCCTCGGCGCCGGCGTCCAGCACGACGTCCAGGATCCGGTCCTCGTCCACGCCGTCGGCCTTGGGGACGATCACGACGCCCTTGCGGTTGAACAGGTAGGAGACCGAGCCCGGGTCGGCCATGTTGCCGCCGTTGCGGGTCATCGCGACGCGCACGTCGGAGGCGGCGCGGTTGCGGTTGTCGGTGAGGCACTCGATCAGGACGGCCACGCCGTTGGGGCCGTAGCCCTCGTACATGATCGTCGAGTAGTCGGCGCCGCCGGCCTCCGCACCGGAGCCGCGCTTGACGGCCCGGTTGATGTTGTCGATCGGGACGGAGCTCTTCTTCGCCTTCTGGATGGCGTCGTAGAGGGTCGGGTTGCCGGCCGGGTCGCCGCCGCCGGTGCGGGCCGCCACCTCGATGTTCTTGATCATCTTGGCGAAGAGCTTGCCGCGCTTGGCGTCGATCGCGGCCTTCTTGTGCTTGGTGGTAGCCCACTTAGAGTGGCCGGACATCGCCAGCTCCTTTTCGTCGCCAATGGGAAATGAACAGGGGAGATCCTACCGGTGCCGCACCGCCGGGTGGCACACGGTCACCGCGCCGCCCGGGGCGCTCCGCACTCGGCGCCCGGCACTCGGCACTCAGCGTCCGGCGGCCTCGACCATCCGGACGAAGTACTCGTGGACGCGGTGGTCGCCGGTCAGCTCCGGGTGGAAGGAGGTGGCCAGCAGGTTGCCCTGCCGGACCGCGACGATCCGGGCGTCCGGGCCGTCCGCGGCCGGGACCTCGGCGAGCACCTCGACGCCCGCGCCGACCGCCTCGACCCAGGGGGCGCGGATGAACACGCCGGTGACCGGGTCGCCGGCCAGGCCCACGAACGGGATCGCGGTCTCGAAGGACTCGTTCTGCCGCCCGAACGCGTTGCGGCGGACGGTCATGTCGATGCCGCCGACGGTCTCCTGGTCGTCCCGGCCGTCCAGGATCTTGTCCGCCAGCAGGATCATGCCCGCGCAGGTGCCGTACACCGGCATGCCGCCCGCGACCCGCTCGCGCAGCGGGTCCATCAGGCCGAACAGCACGGCCAGCTTGGAGATGGTGGTGGACTCGCCGCCGGGCATCACCAGGGCGTCCACCTCGGCCAGCTCCTCCGGGCGGCGCACCGGACGGGCCAGCGCGTCGGCGGCGGCCAGCGCCACCAGGTGCTCGCGGACGTCGCCCTGCAGGGCCAGGACGCCGATGGTGGGGGTGCTCACGGTCTCACTACCTCTTCGTTCTCGAACTACAGGGCCCGGACGCCACGCAGCGGCCCGCCGCCCCGGGAACCCGGACGGCGGGCCGGACGCGCGGGGCGCTTACCAGCCGCGGTTGGCGTAGCGCTCGGTCTCCGGGAGGGTGTCGCAGTTGATGCCGACCATGGCCTCGCCCAGGTTGCGGGAGGCGTCCGCGATGATCTTCGGGTCGTCGTAGAAGGTGGTGGCCTTGACGATGGCGGCGGCGCGCTTGGCCGGGTCGCCCGACTTGAAGATGCCGGAGCCGACGAACACGCCCTCGGCGCCGAGCTGGCGCATCAGCGCGGCGTCGGCCGGGGTGGCCACGCCACCGGCGGAGAACAGCACGACCGGCAGCTTGCCGAGCTCGGCGACCTCGCGGACCAGCTCGTACGGGGCGCGCAGCTCCTTGGCGGCGGCGTACAGCTCGTTGTTGTCGAAGCCGCGCAGCTTGGCGATCTCGTTCTTGATCTGGCGCAGGTGGCGGACGGCCTCCACCACGTTGCCGGTGCCGGCCTCGCCCTTGGAGCGGATCATGGCCGCGCCCTCGGCGATCCGGCGCAGGGCCTCGCCCAGGTTGGTGGCGCCGCAGACGAAGGGGGTGGTGAACGCCCACTTGTCGGAGTGGTTGACCTCGTCGGCCGGGGTGAGGACCTCGGACTCGTCGATGTAGTCGACGCCGAGCGACTGCAGGACCTGGGCCTCGACGAAGTGGCCGATCCGGGACTTGGCCATCACCGGGATGGAGACCGCGGCGATGATCTCCTCGATCATGTTCGGGTCGGACATCCGGGCCACGCCGCCGTCCTTGCGGATGTCGGCGGGAACCCGCTCCAGGGCCATGACCGCGACCGCACCGGCGTCCTCGGCGATCTTCGCCTGCTCGGCGTTGACCACGTCCATGATCACGCCGCCCTTGAGCTGCTCGGCCATGCCGCGCTTGACCCGGGCGGTGCCGACCTGGGGCTGCTCGGCGGAAGTGGGGGTGGTGGACACGTAAGACCTCACTCAGGGATGAACCGGTGCTATCGATCTATCGTAGGCCCGGAGGCACTCCGACCCATACGCCACATGGTCCAGGGCTGTC
Source organism: Kitasatospora phosalacinea (assembly GCF_000717185.1). Classification (GTDB taxonomy): domain Bacteria; phylum Actinomycetota; class Actinomycetes; order Streptomycetales; family Streptomycetaceae; genus Kitasatospora; species Kitasatospora phosalacinea_A. The sequence goes on from NZ_JNYE01000018.1 coordinate 72,490, forward strand.
CCCGGCATACGACAATCAGGCCAGCAACCCGGCGGTGGCAGGAAACGCCGCCAGCCTACGCGGACGCGCCCTCGGGCGTGAGCGCCACCGGGGGCTCGTCGTCCATCTCGAAGGCCATCGGGAACGGCGCGCGCCCCGCCAGCCGGAAGTAGCGCACCAGCCGGTGCTCGCGCACCGCCCGCGCCGCCCGCACCGCGTCGTTGTGGAACCGCCGCGCCATCGGCACCCGGCGCACCGCCTCGACCAGGTCGCGCACCGCCTCCTCGCCGCCCGGCGCCGCCCGCAGCACGCCGACCTGCTCCGGCTCGTCCAGCACCGCCCGCAGCGCCAGGCTCAGCTCGCTCTCCGCCACCTCGCGCTGCTCCGACTCGGCCTGCCGGGCCGCGTGCGCCGCCTCCAGCAGCAGGATCGACGCCGCCGGGTCCAGCAGCGAGGAGGTCGCCAGCTCCACCGCCACCGAGGCGCGGCGCAGCAGCTGGGCGTCCAGCGAGGCCCGCGCCGCGTCGATCCGGGCGTGCAGCCGGTCCAGCCTGCCCGCCGTCCAGCTCAGGTAGACGGCGAACAGTGCGACGGCCGCAACGGCCCAGATCCAGGTAGCCACGGGGCGCTACGGTACCGGCTCAGCCGCCGAGGGTCGCCGAGCGGTAGGAGAGGTGGTCCAGCTCCGCGACGTGCACGGCGGCCTGCACCGGACCGGCGCCCGCCCCCAGGTACCCGGGCAGCGCCTCCAGCACCGCCTCGCCCAGCGCCGCCTTGGCCTCCGCGCTGCGGCCCGGGAAGACCGCGACCTCCACCACGACCAGCGCGAACGTCTCGGCGTCCGCCCCGACCACGGCCTCCTCGGTGCGCCGGAACCGGGTCTTGCAGCCGGCCGGCTTGGCGTCCAGCAGCTTCACGGTCAGCCGGTTCAGGGCCAGGCCGAAGCCCCGCCGGTCGAAGGAACCGGCGAGCCGGTCGGTGTAGTCGACGGTGATCAGCGGCATGCGGAACTCCCTCTCCGGACGGGGCGGTTCAACGGCTCGGACGCGGACGGCGGACGGACGGTTCGGCCTCGGCCACCGGCGGGCGCCCGTCGGTCACCGTCTCGTACACCGACAGCACCTCGGCGCCGACCGTCTCCCAGTCGAAGCGCCGCACGTGCCGGGAGGCCGCCGCGCGCAGCGCCGCCAGCCGCTCCGGGCTGCCCAGCAGCTTGAGCGCCGAGGCCGCCAGCGCGTCCGCGTCCTCCACCGGGAACAGCTCCCCGGCCGCGCCGCCGTCCAGCACCTGCCGGAACGCGTCCAGGTCGCTGGCCAGCACCGGGGCGCCCGCCGACATCGCCTCGACCAGGATGATGCCGAAGGACTCGCCGCCGGTGTTCGGCGCCACGTACAGGTCGACCGAGCGCAGCAGCCGGGCCTTGTCCCGGTCCGAGACCATGCCGAGGAACTCGACCCGGGCCCGCACCTCGGGCGCCAGGCCCGCGACCGCCTCCTCCTCGTCGCCCTTGCCCGCGACCAGCAGCCGCACGCCCGGGCGCTCGGCCAGGATCCGCGGCAGCGCCGCCAGCAGCGTCGGCAGGCCCTTGCGCGGCTCGTTGATCCGGCCGATGAAGCCGATGGTGCCCGGCCCGCCCCCGGCGGCGCCGCCCTGCCAGCGCGGGTCCGGCTCGGCGTCCGCGAAGAACCGCACGTCCACGCCGTTCGGGATCACCACCGCGTCGCCGCCCAGGTGCTCCACCAGGGTGCGCCGGGCGTACTCCGACACCGCGATCCGGCCCGACATCTTCTCCAGGCCCGGCTGCAGGATCGGCGAGGCCGCGATCATCGCCCGCGAGCGCGGGTTCGAGGTGTGGAACGTCCCCACCATCGGCCCGGACGCCGCCCACGCCGCCAGCATCGACAGCGACGGCGAGTTCGGCTCGTGCACGTGCAGCACGTCGAACCGGCCCTCGCGCAGCCACCGCCGCACCCGGGCCGCCGACAGGATCCCGAAGCTCAGCCGCGCCACCGACCCGTTGTACGGCACCGCCACCGCCCGCCCCGCCGAGACCACGTACGGCGGCAGCGCCTCCTCGTCCTCCGCCGGGGCCAGCACCGACACCTCGTGCCCCAGCCGGATCAGGTGCTCCGCCAAGTCCCGGATGTGGAACTGCACCCCGCCCGGCACGTCCCAGTCGTACGGGCACACCACGCCGATCCTCACGCCTCGGCCCCCCGCGGGGTCAGGTCGGCCAGCCACAGCTTCTGCAGCATGTGCCAGTCCACCGAGTGCTCGCGGATCGCGCCCGCCCACACGTCCGCCATCGCCTGGGTCATCGCCGCGGCCTGCTCCTGCCGGGTGCCCTCCCCGGACGGCACCACCTCCGGGTGCACCTCGGCCCGCAGCATCGCCCCGTCGTACCAGAGCGACACCGGGAACAGCGCCGCCCCCGTCCGCTGGGCCAGCGCCGCCGGACCGGCCGGCATCCGGGTCGGCTCGCCGAAGAAGTCCACCTGGATCCCGGCCTCCGAGAGGTCCCGGTCGCCGACCAGGCACACCAGCCCGCCCTCGCGCAGCCGCCGCGCCAGCGTCCCCACCACCGAGACCTGGGAGCCGGTCAGCGCCAGCACCTCCATGCCCAGGCTCTCCCGGAACGCCACGAACCGGTCGAACAGCGACTCCGGCTTCAACCGCTCCGCGACCGTGGTGAACGGGTGCCCGCCCGCCGAGGCGATCCACGCCCCCGCCAGGTCCCAGTTCGCCATGTGCGGCAGCGCCAGCACCGCGCCCCGCCCGGACGCCAGCACCCCGTCCAGCTGCTCCAGGTTCTTCACCGTTATGGCACCGGCGATCCGCTCCCGGCTCCAGGTCGGCAGCCGGAACGACTCCCTCCAGTACCGCATGTACGAGCGCATCCCGGCCCGCGACAGCTCCCGCAGCCGGATCCCGTCCGCGTCCGGGTGGACCCGCGACAGGTTGGCCTCCAGCTGCCGCACCCCCTTGCCCTGCCGCCGCCACGCCACGTCGGCGATGGTGTCGAACAGACCGCGGGCCACCGGCTCGGGCAGGTGCCTCAGCCCCGCCCACCCGGCCGCGTAGGCGGCGTCGACCAACCGTTCCCTCACTTGACCCCCTCGGCGGCGGCTGCCGCCTCCAGCTCCGCCGACTCCCGGCGCACCGTCAGCATCCGCTGCGCCACCGTCACCAGGCTGCCCGCCGCGACCGCCCACAGGGCGACCGGCAGCAGCCACTCGACGTACGGCACCCCGAACGTGTGCAGTCCCGCGACCCCCGCCGCGGTCAGGCTGATCACCAGCCGCTCCGCCCGCTCCACCAGCCCCGACACGTTCACCGGGAAGCCCAGCGACTCGCCGCGCGCCTTGGTGTACGACACCACCTGGCCGCTGGCCAGGCAGAAGAGCGCCACCGCGCACAGCAGGTCGTCGTTCCCGCCGCCCGCGTACCACATCGCCAGACCGCCGAAGATCGCCGCGTCGGCGACCCGGTCCAGCGTCGAGTCCAGGAACGCGCCCCACTTGCTGGAGCGGCCCGCCTGGCGGGCCATGTTGCCGTCCACCAGGTCGGAGAAGATGAACAGCGTGACGGTGATCACGCCCCAGAAGAACTCCCCGCGCGGGAAGAACACCAGGGCGCCCGCCACCGACCCGGCCGTACCGATCAGCGTGACGGCGTCCGGACTGACACCCCAGCGCAGCAGCATCGCGGCGAACGGGGTGAGGACACGTGTGAAGAAGGCACGCGCGTACTTGTTGAGCATGGCCTTCCGGTCCGCTCCGCTCCTCGGATTGGCACCCGCGGACCGCTCGCCCGCCGGGCGGCCGCGCGAATGGACCCGCCCGGCTGGACAATGGTATCCACGCTGATCGAGCGGCAGGAGGCCAACCATGCCGGACCGGACGGCCCGCACCCCCGCACCGACCGCCGACCGACCCGACCGGCTCCGCAACGTGGCCCTGGTCGGCGCCGGCGGAGCCGGGAAGACCACCCTCGCCGAAGCGCTCGCCCGCACCGCCGACGTCCTGACCAGGGCCGGAACCGTCCCCGACGGCACCACCACCGCCGACTGGGAGGACATCGAGCACCAGCAGCAGCGCTCCGTCCAACTCGCGCTCCTCCCCCTGCCCTGGCGCGACCTCAAGATCAACCTGATCGACGCCCCCGGCTACGCCGACTTCGCGGGCGAGCTCCAGGCCGCCCTGCGCGCCGCCGAGGCCGCCCTGTTCGTCCACTCCGCCGCCGACCCCGAGGTCCCCCGGCCCGTCCGCGCCCTGTGGCAGCAGTGCGAGGACGCCCGCCTGCCCCGCGCGATCGTCCTCACCCACCTGAACACCGCCCGCGTCCGCCTCGACGACGTCCTGCGGATGCTCCAGGACACCCTCGGCACCCCCGACACCGTCCGCCTCCTGCACCACGTCGACCTGCGCGACGGCCACCTCCACGGCGGCACCGACCTGCTCACCGGCCGGACGTACGGCACCCCCGGCGACGCCCCCGGCCTCCGCGCCGCCCTGGACGAGGAACGCGCCCGCCTGGTCGAGGCCCTGGCCGGCGAGGACGACACCCTGCTGGCCCGCTACCTCGACGGCGAAGGGCTCGACACCGCCGCCCTCACCGCCGGACTGCGCCGCGAACTCCTCGCCGGCACCCTGCACCCCGTCCTCGCCACCGCCCCCGACGGCACCGGCTGCGACGCCCTGCTCGACCTCGTCGCCGACGCCTTCCCCTCCCCCGCCGACCGCACCGACGACCTGCCCGCCGCCGACCCCGACGCGCCCCTCACCGCCCAGGTCGTCCACACCGGCGAGGACCCCTACCTCGGCCGCCTCAGCCTGCTCAAGGTCTTCACCGGCACCCTCCACCCCGACACCACCGCCCACCTCCCCGACGGCACCGAGGAACGCCTCACCGCCCTGCACACCCCCCTCGGCCACCAACTCCGCCCCGCCCCGCACGCCGTGGCCGGCGACCTCGCCACCGTCACCAAGCTCACCACCGCCCGCACCGGCGACACCCTCACCACCGGCAGCACCGCCCTACCCCCCTGGCCGCTGCCCGAGGCCCTGCTCCCCACCGCCGTCCGGGCCCGCTCCAAGGCCGACGAGGACAAGCTCTCCCAGTCCCTCGGCCGCCTCGCCGCCCAGGACCCGGCCCTGCGCGTCGAACAGAACCCCGACACCGGCCAACTCGTCCTGTGGTGCACCGGCGAGGCCCACCTCGCCGTCACCCTCGACCGCCTCACCGCCCGCCACGGCGTCCACGTCGACACCGTCCCCTACGAGGTCGCCCTCCGCGAGACCTTCGCCGCCCCCGCCGAGGGCCACGGCCGCCACGTCAAGCAGTCCGGCGGCCACGGCCAGTACGCGATCTGCGACCTCACCGTCGAACCCCTCCCCGGCGGCGGCTTCGAGTTCGTCGACCGCGTCGTCGGCGGCGCCGTCCCCCGCCACTTCGTGCCCTCCGTCGAGAAGGGCGTCCGCACCCAACTCGCCCACGGCCTGCACGGCCACCCCATGACCGACGTCCGGGTCACCCTCACCGACGGCAGGGCGCACTCCGTCGACTCCTCCGACGCCGCCTTCCAGACCGCCGCCGCCCTCGCCCTCAAGGAGGCCGCCGACCGCACCGCCGTCGAGGTCCTCGAACCCGTCGACGAGGTACGCGTGCTCCTCCCCGACGAGTACCAGGGCGCCGTCCTCACCGACCTGTCCGCCCGCCGCGGCCACGTCCTGGGCACCGAGATCGGCGGCCCCGGCCTCAGCCTCGTCCGGGCCGAGGTCCCCGAACTCGAACTCACCCGCTACCCGCTCGACCTGCGCTCGCTGTCGCACGGAACCGGCCAGTTCACCCGCAGCTACCTGCGGCACGCCCCGATGCCCGCCCACCTCGCCGCGCAGCACACCGGCGGCTGAGCCCCGCTGCGACCGCTACGAGCTACGACCGCCGCGGCAGCGCGCACGCCGGCGTGCCGCCCGGCATCCGGTCCCGGTTCTTCGCCACCCACCGGTAGACCACGTCCGCCACCGGCCGCACCGGCGCCAGCGCCAGCACCCCGCCGGCCCACGCCCACAGCCCGCCCGACCGCATCAGCAGCCGCGCCACCGCCTGCGCCCCGCCGTACACCCGGCGGTCCGGCGTCACCCACAGCACCTCCCGCGAGGCCCGCTCCGCCGTCACCTCCCCGCCGGTGAACTCCTCCAGCGCCGCCATGTCCGCGAACTGCCACGCCACCGCCTCCCACCCCGCCGAGGACAGGCTCTGCCGCGGGTAGCGCTCCGCCCACCGCACGCAGCTGGAGCAGAACGCGCAATCGCCGTCGAAAACCAGCACCGGGCCCGGTGCGTACGCACTCGTCATGCCGGTGATCCTCCACCCCCGCGCCGCCCCGCCACAAACCGGGGGCGTCGAACCCGCCCCCACGGGGCACCATCACCCCGAAACCACCGCGCACGGCCGATATGTGACCCGGGATCAGCCGATGATCCGCACGGCCCGGCCCCCGCGCGGTAACCTGCCGCAGATCGATCAGGGGAGAAGGAGCTGCACAGGTGACTCAGCTCGACATGACGCCGGGCGCGCAGGTACCGCGGACGGACGTCGGCAACCAGACCGCGGTCACCCAGGCGTTCTCCTCCGCCGCGTACCGCACCGGCGAGGTCAAGGAACTCGAGGCCCTCACCGGAGTCGGGGTCAAGGCCGGCAAGTTCGCCCTGTTCCGCCCCAGCGCCGGCGAGGCCTTCAGCCGCGCCCTGATCGACCGCACCCTCGGCAGCGGCCGCAAGCCCCTCGTCCCCTCGCACGGCACCGACGTCCGCATGGTGGTCGAGCACTGCCTCGCCGCCCAGGACCTGCGCGAGGCCCGCGACCGCAGGCTGGCCGGCATCAGCCTGCTCTTCGGCGTCCTCTTCCTCCCCGGCACCCTGGTCTGGCTCGCCGCCTACCAGGCCCGCGCCTGGCTCGGCACCAAGAAGTCCGCCGCCCGGGACGGCTTCGTCGGCACCCTGGCCCTGCTGCTCGCCTTCGGCCTGGCCCTGCTGCTGCTGGTCCGCCCGCCGTTCGGCGGCCTGCCCGGCCTCTACTTCCGGGTGGTCATGCTCGGCCCGGCCGTCGGCTGGTACCTCGCCAAGCGCACCGTGGTCGCCAGCGTCACGGAGCAGCGCGCCCGCTGGGGGGACCTGGTCGGCGGCAGCCCCGTCGCCGCCGTCGTCCCCAAGGCCGTCCCCAAGGACCACCTCGACAAGAAGGCCAACGCCCTCAAGGCCGCCCTGGACCGCCTCAGCACCGAGCAGGCCACCAACATCCAGCACTACGCCGGCCCCAAGGGCATCCTCGGCATCGGCGCCCGCTGGTCCGAGTGGTCCATGACCGAGGACCTCCGCCCCGCCGAGGGCCACGACGACTTCCGCACCTTCCACGTCGCCGACCTCACCCGCCGGATCGCCGACCGCCTCTCCGGCCTCACCGCCAGCGACGTCCCCAACGGCGGCCTGCCCCGCCCGCAGATCAGCCACTGGGTGGTGCTCGACATCGGCGAGGGCGCCGACGAGATCGGCCGCCCCTCCGGCCCCGACATGGACGGCGACCGGATGCGCGACTTCGCCGTCCAGGAACTCGCCAGCAAGCAGAGCCTCGGCGCCGACACCCGGCACCGGATCGCGGTCCAGTTCGTCCTGCACAAGGGCCAGTTGGTCGCCACCATCGTCGTCAACGTGATGGTGCTCTCCCGCAACCTGCAGATCCACGTCACCCCGCACACCCTCGGCCCGATCAACGGCTACTTCACCGCCAAGCCGAAGGTCCCCGAGAAGGACGTCCCCAAGACCTTCCGGTTCTGGGAGACCCGCACCGTCCAGCTCGCGGTCGTCAACGACGACGAGGTGGTCCGGCAGGCCGTCCGCGCCCCCTTCCACAGGATCCCCGGCCTGCTGAAGTGGCTCGGCGGCTCGATCTCCTTCCCCGAACCCCTCTGCCTGCGCCAGGCCTGGGCCGACCCCGCCTGGAACAGCCGCTACAAGTCCGACGACACCATCTACCTGCCCCGCCCCGTCGTCGGCATCATCCACGCCGCCGTGATCGAGTTCCTCGACGAGCACGACGTCGCCGTCGACCGCTTCACCAACCGCTCCAACATCCTGCGCAGCGAGATCCAGGGCTCCCGCCCCTACCGCGCCGACAAGTACGACGCCGGCTGACCCGGCCCCGCCCGCGGACAGCCGCCGGGGGCGTACGGGAGGAACCCTCCCGTACGCCCCCGGACGCTTCCGTCAGACCGGCCACACCTCGGACAGCATCTTCCGGGTGTCCGCCAGCAGCTGCGGCAGCACCTTCGTGTGCCCCACCACCGGCATGAAGTTCGTGTCCCCGCCCCAGCGCGGCACCACGTGCTGGTGCAGGTGCGCGGCGATCCCCGCCCCCGCGGCCGCCCCCTGGTTCATCCCGATGTTGAACCCGTGCGCCCCCGACGCCGCCCGCAGCGCCGTCATCGCCTTCTTGGTGAACTCCCCCAGCTCCGCCGTCTCCGGCCCGTCCAGCTCGGTGTAGTCCGCGACGTGCCGGTACGGCACCACCATCAAGTGCCCGCCGTTGTACGGGTACAGGTTCAGCACCGCGAACACCGACTCCCCGCGCTGCACGACCAGCCCCTCCTCGTCACCCAGCCGCGGGATCGAGCAGAACGGGCAACCGTCGTCGGGAGCCGGCCCGGTGGGCTTGTTCTCGCCCTGGATGTACGCCATCCGGTGGGGTGTCCACAGGCGCCGGAAGCCGTCCGGCTCCCCCACGCCCCGCTGCAGTTCCGGCTCACTCGTCATGCCCGCCAGCATATGCGCCGCGGCCCACGAACAAAGCAGTGCGGGGCAGACTCCCGAAGGAGACCGCCCCGCACGTCACTCGGGTTCGTCCGACCGGGATCAGACCTGCACCCGGCTGCGCACCGCCTCGACGATCTCCGCGATCGCCTCGGCCTTCGGCACGCCGTTCTTCTGCTCGCCGCTGCGGTAGCGGAACGACACCGCGCCCGCCTCGACGTCGTCGTTGCCCGCGATCAGCATGAACGGCACCTTGCTGCGCTGCGCGTTGCGGATCTTCTTCTGCATCCGGTCGTCCGAGGTGTCGACCTCCACCCGGATCCCGTGCTTCTTCAACTCGGCCGCCACCTCCAGCAGGTACGGCACGTGCTCGTCGGTGATCGGGATGCCGGTGACGGTGACCGGGGCCAGCCACGGCGGCATCGCGCCCGCGTAGTGCTCCAGCAGCACCGCGAAGAAGCGCTCGATCGAGCCGAACAGCGCCCGGTGGATCATGACCGGCCGCTGCCGCGAGCCGTCCGCCGAGGTGTACTCCAGGTCGAAGCGCTCCGGCAGGTTGAAGTCGAGCTGCACGGTCGACATCTGCCAGGTCCGGCCGATCGCGTCGCGCGCCTGCACCGAGATCTTCGGGCCGTAGAAGGCCGCGCCGCCCGGGTCCGGCACCAGCGGCAGGCCCTGCTTCTCGGCCACGCTGGCGAGGACGGCGGTGGCCTCCTCCCAATCCGCGTCCGACCCGACGAACTTCTCCGGGTCCTTGGTCGACAGCTCCAGGTAGAAGTCGTTCAGACCGTAGTCGCGCAGCAGGTCCAGCACGAAGGTCAGCGTGCGGTCCAGCTCGTCGGCCATCTGCTCGCGGGTGCAGTAGATGTGCGCGTCGTCCTGGGTGAAGCCGCGGGCGCGGGTCAGGCCGTGCACGACGCCGGACTTCTCGTAGCGGTAGACCGTCCCGAACTCGAAGAGGCGCAGCGGGAGTTCGCGGTAGGAGCGGCCGCGCGCGTCGAAGATCAGGTTGTGCATCGGGCAGTTCATCGGCTTGAGGTAGTAGTCGACGCCCTCGTCCAGCTGCATGGGGGGGTACATGCCGTCGGCGTACCAGTCGAGGTGGCCGCTGGTCTCGAACAGCTTCCCCTTGGTGGCGTGGGGGGTGTAGACGAACTCGTAGCCCTCCTCCTCGTGCCGCTTGCGCGAGTAGTCCTCCATGGTGCGGCGGATGATGCCGCCCTTGGGGTGGAAGACGGCGAGGCCGGAGCCGATCTGCTCGGGGATGGAGAACAGGTCGAGCTCGTTGCCGAGCTTGCGGTGGTCGCGCTTGGCGGCCTCCTCGAGGAAGTCGAGGTGGGCCTTGAGCTCGTCCTTGGTGGGCCACGCGGTGCCGTAGAGGCGCTGCAGCATGGGGTTCTTCTCGCTGCCGCGCCAGTACGCGGCGGCGGAGCGCATCAGCTTGAAGGCCGGGATGTGCCGGGTGCTGGGCAGGTGCGGGCCGCGGCAGAGGTCGCCCCAGCAGAGTTCGCCGGTCTTCGGGTCGAGGTTGTCGTAGATGGTGAGCTCACCGGCGCCGACCTCGACGTCCGCGCCCTCGCCCGCGGTGGCGGCGGAGCCCTTGAGGCCGATCAGTTCGAGCTTGTAGGGCTCCTTGGCGAGCTCCTCGCGGGCGGCCTCGTCGGTGACCACGCGGCGGGAGAACTTCTGCCCGCGCTTGATGATCTCCTGCATCTTCTTCTCGATGACCTTGAGGTCGTCCGGCTGGAACGGCCGCTCGACGTCGAAGTCGTAGTAGAAGCCGTCGCGGACGGGCGGGCCGATGCCGAGCTTGGCCTCGGGGAAGACCTGCTGGACGGCCTGGGCCATCACGTGGGCGGTGGAGTGCCGCAGGATGTCGAGGCCGTCGGGGCTGGAGATCACGACGGGTTCGACCTCGTCGCCGTCCCGGACGACGTGGGCGAGGTCCTTGAGCTGGCCGCCGACCCGGGCGGCGATCACGGCGCGGTCGTCGGCGAAGAGCTCGGCGGCCGTAGTGCCCGTGGTCACCACGCGCTCTTCCCGATCGGGTTCGCGGTTGATGATGATCCGGACGTCCGTCACCGGTCTCTCCTGACGTTCTGGCTACCGTGGCGCAGCAAACCGCTGCACCGTGCATGGTACCGAGCCGGGACGTGTCCACGTCGCCCAAGGCCCGGAGGCCGTCCCCGCGGTCGTGCCGGTCACTTTCCGCCACGATCCGGTCACGGGGGACGGTTGACGGACCGCCGAGTGCGGTATCACTTCAGCACGGTGCGGCCGCTGCACCGGTCCTCGGTGGCAGCGGCGGCCCGGCAAGGACCGTGCGGCGTCTGAGGGGGCGTCATGCAGCAGCTGGCTTCCTGGTATCGCGGTCCGCTGGCGTCCTTCGACACCGAGACCACCGGTGTCGACGTCGAGCGGGACAGAATCGTTTCGGCCGCCCTGGTGGTGCAGTCCGCACCGGGCGGGGCGGCCGCCGTCCGGACGTGGCTGGCGGATCCGGGGGTCCCGATCCCCGAACCGGCCCGGGCGGTGCACGGCATCTCGGACGAGCAGGTGCGGGCGCACGGGCGGCCGCCGCGCGCGGTCGCGGTGGAGGTGGCCCGGGCACTGGCCGAGCAGGCGCGGGCGGGCGTCCCGCTGGTGGTGATGAACGCGCCGTACGACCTGACGCTGCTGGACCGGGAGTTGCGGCGGCACGGGGCGGGTTCGCTGGCCGAGGTGCTGGACGGCGCGGAGTTGCTGGTGCTGGACCCGCGGGTGCTGGACAAGCAGTTCGACCGCTACCGCCAGGGGCGGCGCACCCTGACCGACCTGTGCGCCCACTACGGCGTCGAGTTGGTGGGCGCGCACGACGCGGCGGCGGACGCGCTGGCGGCGATGGAGCTGGTGCGGGCGGTGGCGGACCGGCACGAGGAGCGCCTCGGCGGGCTGACGCCGGCCGAGCTGCACCTGCGGCAGGCGGTGTGGCACGCGGCGCAGGCGCGCGGCCTGGAGCGGTGGTTCGAGCGCTCGGGCACGCCGGAGCGGGTGGACACGGCCTGGCCGGTGCGCCCGGCCCGGTGCCGCTGCGGCGAGCGCCTGGAGCCGGGCCACGCCTGCGAGTTGGCGGCCTGACGGGGCGTCGCGGCCGCCGGGCCCGCGAAAAAAGCCGCAGGCCCCGACGGCGTGGTCGGGGCCTGCGTGCTGCTCGGTGGGCGATACTGGGATCGAACCAGTGACCCCTTCGGTGTGAACGAAGTGCTCTCCCGCTGAGCTAATCGCCCGGGCAACGAGAAGAACTGTAGCACCACTTGGGCCCCGGTCCACAATCCGTTCCACGATCCGTTCCACGGACGGTCCCCCAGTTCCCCTTCCGGGAGGGCGCGTTGAATGTCCGTCAGAACTCCGGCCGGGGCATGCGGAAAAGGCGCAGGGCCCCGACCTGATAAACAAGTCGGAGCCCTGCGCCTGTGCATTCCGGTGGGCGATACTGGGATCGAACCAGTGACCCCTTCGGTGTGAACGAAGTGCTCTCCCGCTGAGCTAATCGCCCGGGTGCAGGGAAAACATTACCCCATCCGCACGGGTGCTCCGAACACCCTCGCCCCGCCCCCGCCCCGCCCCCGCCGGGCCGTCACCGGGCCGGGCGGCCGGAGCGTGGGCGGGGCGGCCGGCCGGGCCAGGTTCGTGGGTTCCTCCAGTCCCTCCGGGGCCCGTCCCGGTGCGACCGCCGGTAATGCCCTGCCGTTACCGGCCCGTCGTCCCGGCGGCCGGGGCCGCCGGGGGATTCCGCAATGCGCCGGAAGGGGTACGACTCGCACCGGAATCGGGACAGACGGGTTTACACCGGGCTTTCAGGTGGGATGGTCCGTTCGCCGACGTGCGATTCCCCGAGCGCACACTGAGCGAAAGGCCCTGGCGCTTATGAACACCACGGTCAGCTGCGAGCTGCACCTGCGCCTCATCGTGTCTAGCGAGTCGTCACTGCCCGTCCCCGCGGGCCTGCGCTACGACACTGCCGACCCCTATGCCGTGCATGCGACGTTCCACACCGGAGCAGACGAGACCGTGGAGTGGGTGTTCGCCCGCGACCTCCTCGCGGAGGGGCTGCACCGACCGACCGGTACCGGCGACGTCCGGGTGTGGCCGTCCCGCAGTCACGGTCAAGGCGTGGTTTGCATCGCCCTGAGCTCTCCGGAAGGAGAGGCCTTGCTGGAGGCCCCGGCCCGGGCGCTTGAGTCCTTCCTCAAGCGGACGGACGCCGCGGTGCCCCCCGGCACCGAACACCGTCACTTCGACCTCGACCGGGAGCTGTCCCACATCCTCGCCGAGAACTGAACCCCGTACGAGTACGGCCCGCCGTCGCGCGGCGGCGGGAACGCCTCGATGCGCACCGTCCTACTCGGGGGCACGGTCGCAGCTCGCAGTCGCCCTGGCGGCCTCGGGGTCCGGCCCCGGGCGTCCTCTCCCACCGGAGCGGACGCCCGGGGCTCAGTCGCGTCCGGGCCGGGGCCGGTAGAGTCGGCGCGCGATGACCGACGCGCCGGCCCCGGGGCCGGCGCCGCGTGAGGAGCCCCCACGTGCTGATCACCCATGACACCGAGTGCGCGCTGAGCATCCTGGTGGAGCTGCTGAACACGGCGCCGGAGGCGTGCGGCAGCGAACAGCTGCCCGACGTGGCGGCCCTGAGCGCGTTCGTGGTCCGGCAGGAGATCAGCGAGATCGACTCGCTCGGTCCGGCGGACCTGGCGGCGGTGCACGAGCTGCGCGTCCGACTGCGCGAGGTCTTCTCGGCCGGATCGGTCGAGCGGGCCGTGGAGCTGGTGAACGCGGTGGTCGCGGAGGCCGGCACCACGCCCCGGCTGGCCAACCACGACCACCACGGCTGGCACGTCCACTACTTCGCCCCGCACGCCGCGATCGGCCCGCACCTGGCCGCCGAGCTGGGCATGGCGCTGACGTTCATCGTGACGGCGGGCGAGCTGGAGCGGCTGCGCCGCTGCGAGGCGCCGGGCTGCGCCCGGGTGTTCGTCGACCTGTCGCGCAACCGTTCGCGCCGCTACTGCGACAGCCGCACCTGCGGCAACCGGCTGCACGTGGCCGCGTACCGGGCCCGGCAGCGCTCGGCGGAGGCGGAGGCCGTGGCTGAGGCCGTGGCGGAGGCGGCTCCGGGCCGCTGAGCGGGCGTTCGGCGGGGCGCTCCCGACCTGGGAGACTGGGCGGCATGAGCGATTCCCCCCTGCCCTCCCTGCCCCGTGTCGAGTTCTGGTGCGACCTGCTGTGCCCCGACTGCCGTACCGCGCTGGACGACGTCCGGGCGCTGCGCGAGCGGTTCGGGGACGCGCTGACCGTTGAGCTGCGGCACTTCCCGCTGGAGAAGCACAAGCACGCGTACCCGGCGGCCGAGGCGACGGCGGAGGCGTTCGAGCAGGGGCGCGGCTGGGAGTTCGCGGAGGCCGTGCTGGCGCGGCTGGAGGACGTCGAGCGCGGCGGGGCGCCGGTGCTGGTGGAGATCGCCGCCGCGGTGGGCGTCGACGCGGACGAGGTGGACACCGCGCTGGTCGACGGCCGGCACATGCTGTGGGTCGACGCGGACGTGGCGGAGGGCCGGGCGATCGGGGTCACGGGCACGCCGACGTACGTGGTGGCCGGGAAGCGGCTGGACGGCGGGCAGTCGCAGGAGGGGCTGCGGGAGCGGATCGTCGAGCTGCTGAACGGCTGAGACGGGGGCCGCGGGGCGGGGGTCGGCCCGGACGCGGGGACGGGCGGGGCCGGGCGGTCAGAGTAGGGGTTTGCCGAGCACGTGCCGGGTGGTCCGGTAGCCGAGCGACTCGTACAGCCCGAGCGCCACCGCGTTGTCGCGGAACACGTTCAGGCCGAGGTGGCGGACGCCCGCGCGCAGGCACTCGCGTTCGGCGACGTGCATCAGGGTGCGGCCGTGGCCCCGGCCGCGGTGCTCGGGGGCGACCTCGACCAGCATCACCCAGGCGAGCGGGCTGCCGTCGGGCAGCCGGTCCTGGTGGAGGGTGACCCAGATCGTGCCGAGGACGCGGCCGTCGGCGTCCAGCAGGCGGCGCAGCACGGTGCCGACGGTGCCGAGGCCGACGGGGAGGGCGCGGCGGTGGTCGCCCTCGGCGCGGGCGGTGGCTTCGTCGGGGCCGAGACCGGCGGCGAGCAGGTCCTGCCGGTAGCCCGCGACGGCGGCCTCCTGCCAGGCCGGGTACTCCTCCGGCGTCATCGGACGGTCCGTCAACCCGGCTGGCAGCGGCGGTACTCGGCCGAGCTCCTTGCCGAGGTTGCGCATCCGCTCGGTGTACCCGAGGGTGTGCGCGAGGCGCAGGGCGACGGTGGCCTCGACCGGGACGACGAGCTGCACCCGGGCGCACCCCCAGTACCGGAGCACCTCCTCGGCGGCCAGCACGGCGACGGTCGCCCGCCCGCGACGACGGTCGGCCTCGGCGACCTCCAACTC
This sequence comes from Kitasatospora phosalacinea, assembly GCF_000717185.1. Taxonomy (GTDB): domain Bacteria; phylum Actinomycetota; class Actinomycetes; order Streptomycetales; family Streptomycetaceae; genus Kitasatospora; species Kitasatospora phosalacinea_A. Next base: position 87,730 of record NZ_JNYE01000018.1, read on the forward strand.
GCTGATCTCCCCCGGGTACTGCCCGCTGCGGGCCCACGCACTGGTCCGCAGACCGCCGACCCGCCGCCCGTTCACCATGATGTGCCAGCGCTGCGTCCGCCCGCCGCCGACACCCGCCTCCTCGGGCCCGTCGGGCCGCAACGTGGTGGTCATGCCGTCTCCCTTTCCCGCCCCGGACGCTCTTCTATCCCCCCGCACGACCCCGCCTGCCCTGCCCTGTCCTGCCCTGCCCGCTCCGCGAGGACCTCCACCGCCCTGCGGGTCACCGGCCCGACGCCGGGCAGTTCGCAGGCGACGGCTCTCCCCCACCCCGGCCCCGGCGCAGCCGGTCCTGCTCAGGCCGGGTCTCGATCCTGCGCCGCCCGCTCCGCGAAGACCTCCACCGCCTTGCGGGTCACCGGCCCGACGCCCGGGAGTTCGCGGTCGTCGACACGGGTGACGGCCTGCACGTCGCGGAGGGTGGAGGTGAGGAAGATTTCCTCGGCGTCGGCGAGGGCTTCGAGGGGGAGGTCGGTCTCTTCGGCGCCGGTCCAGTCGAGGACGAGGTGGCGGGTGATGCCGGCGAGGCAGCCGGAGGCGAGGGTCGGGGTGAGGAGGCGGCCGTCGAGGACGAGGAAGACGTTGGAGCCGGTGCCTTCGCAGAGGTTTCCGGCGGTGTTGGCGAGGAGGGCTTCGCTGGCGCCGGCGCGGTGGGCGGCGGCGAGGGCGACGACGTTCTCGGCGTAGGAGGTGGTCTTGAGGCCGGTGACGGCGGAGTGTTCGTTGCGGCGCCAGGGGACGGTGACGACGGAGGTGGTCTCGGGGCGGGGGTTGGCGGTGCCAAGGGCGACGATCAGGCTGGGGGCGGCGGTGCCGCGTTCGGAGCCGAGCGGGGAGGTGCCGCCGGTGTAGGTGATGCGCAGGCGGCCGAGCGGCAGCGGCTTGGCGGCGAGGACGGCGGCGCAGGCTTCGCGGACCAGGTCGTGGTCGGGGTCGGGGAGGCCGAGGCCGCGGGCGGAGCGGGTGAGGCGGTCGAGGTGCTGGGTGAGGGCGAAGAGTTCGCCGTTCTCGGCCTTGACGGTTTCGAAGACGCCGTCGCCGACGGTGAGCCCGTGGTCGAGGACGGGGAGTGCGGCGGTGTCCTCGGTGGTGAGGGTTCCGTTGACCCAGATCATCGGCGGCTCGCTCCTTCGGGTGTCTCGGGGGTGCCGGTGGAGGCTATCGCCACCAGCCGGGCGGCTTTGAGTTCGGTTTCGCGCCATTCGCGGTCGGGGTCGGAGTCCCAGGTGATTCCGGCGCCGGTGCCGAATTTGAGCAGGGGTGCGCCGGTCGGCGGTCGTTCGATCCAGAAGGAGCGGATGCCGACGGCGAGTTCGGCTTCGCCGCGGTCGGCGTCGACCCAGCCGATGGCGCCGCAGTAGGGGCCGCGGGGGGCGGTTTCGAGGGCGCGGATGATGCGCAGGGCGCTGCTCTTGGGGGCGCCGGTGACGGATCCGGGCGGGAAGGTGGCGGCGAACAGCTCGGCCCAGCCCGCGTCGGGGCGGAGGGTGCCTTCGACGGTGGAGACGAGGTGGACCAGGCCGGGGTGCTTCTCGACGGCGCACAGGTCGGGGACGGTGACGGTGCCGGTCCCGCAGACCCGGCCGAGGTCGTTGCGGACCAGGTCGACGATCATCACGTTCTCGGCGTGGTCCTTGTCGAGGAGGTCGTCCTCGGTGCGGCCGGTGCCCTTGATCGGGCCGGAGCGGACGGTGCGGCCGCGGCGGGCGAGGTAGAGCTCGGGGGAGGCGGTGGCGATCTCGACGCCGTGTTCGGGGAGGCGGATCGTTCCTGCGTACGGCGCGGGGTTGTGGGCGGCGAGCAGGCCGGTGAGGGCGTCGATGTCGGTGCGCTCGGGGTCGGGCAGGGGTGCGCTCAGCACCCGGCAGAGGTTGGCCTGGTAGACCTCGCCGGCGGCGATGTGCTCGCGGATGCGGCGGACTCCGGCGCGGTAGGCGTCGGCGTCGAGGGAGCTGTGCCAGGAGGCGGGGTCGGGGCCGTGCCAGCGGTCGGTGGCGGGCGGGGCCGGGTCGGGGCGGACGTGGGCGAAGCGGGCGCAGGTGAGTCGTCCCTCGAAGTCGTGGGCGACGGCCCAGAGCCCGCCGTGTTCGAGGGCGGCCGGGTCGTGGGTGACTTCGCGCAGCCCGGTGGCGAGGCGGCCGGCGAAGCGGGCCATCGGCTGGTCGGGGCTGGGGGGCGGGGTGCGGCGGGACACGGTTCTCCTGCGCGGGTGTTTCGGTGCCGCCCGCCGCCGGTGCCGGGTCGGGCACCGTTCGCGCACGCGCGCCGGGCGGGCGCCGGGGGATCGCCCCGGTACCGGAAAGTCTAGGTCGGGGGCGGGTCGGAACGTCCGGGCCGGGGTGGGCGGTTCGGTGTTCGGCGGCCACCCCCGCGCCACGCTGCGGGAACGGATTTTTCAGCTGGGCCGGGAATCCGCTAGAGTTCAACACGTCGCCAGGGAACGCAGCCGGGAAAACCGGGGGCACCAGGGCAGACAGGCGGACGTGGCTCAGTTGGTAGAGCATCACCTTGCCAAGGTGAGGGTCGCGAGTTCGAATCTCGTCGTCCGCTCGATGGGGAACAGGGTAAGATCGTTCTCCAGGAGTTCGAGAAGTTCAGAAGTTGCCTGGTGGAGTGGCCGAGAGGCGAGGCAACGGCCTGCAAAGCCGTGTACACGGGTTCAAATCCCGTCTCCACCTCCAAGAGGTGCCGTCCGGTTTCGACCGGAGGTCCTCTCCGCGCGATTAGCTCAGCGGGAGAGCACTACCTTGACACGGTAGGGGTCACTGGTTCAATCCCAGTATCGCGCACTGGTCTTCGGATCCCGGTCCTCAGGATCGACCCGCGCGATTAGCTCAGCGGGAGAGCACTACCTTGACACGGTAGGGGTCACTGGTTCAATCCCAGTATCGCGCACTCAGGCTTCCCACCTGCGGGAGTCCTGGCGCACCCGCGCGATTAGCTCAGCGGGAGAGCACTACCTTGACACGGTAGGGGTCACTGGTTCAATCCCAGTATCGCGCACCAGCATTGAGAGCCGCAGTCCGCCCCGGACTGCGGCTCTCGGCGTTTCCGGGCGGCGAACGGAACGACGGCGAACGGAACGACGGCGAACGGAACGACGGCGGCCGGGACGACGGTGGCCGGGAACGGCACGCCCTCACCGACGTGTCGTTCCCGGCCACCGGGTGGGCCGGAGCTGCAGCCTGTGCCACTCACGCTGTCCGTCCACGACGGTGAGGGCTGCTCCGGCCGGCGAGGACCCCTACCCCATGCGGGGGTCAGCGCCCGATCAGGTCGGCGACCGCTCTGGTCTGGGTCGCCAGTTGGTCCCACGCGCCGAACAGGGCCAGCAGCAGGACGGCGCAGGGCAGGACGATGGCAAGGGCGACGACCGGGTGCCGGGTCTCCGTGGTGGGGAGGTGGCGGCGGCGGTGGGCTCTGGTGAGCGGTGCCATGGTGTGCGGGGCTCCTGCCGGGCTGGTGCTGCGGGTCGGGTCGGGTGGGACGGGTGGTGCGTGCGGTCTGCAGCGGGGGCGGCTTCTCGGGGGACGAGCGGGGCCGCCCTCGCTGTGGACAACGGTATGCGGGAGGGGTGTCGGGGGTCGTCATGCCCGCGTACCGTTCCGGTCGCCTCCGCTGGGATGAGGCGTGGTGCGGCGGCGTACTCCTGGAGGCGGAGGCGGGGGCGGGGGGACCCCGAGACGGTCCTCGGGGTCGTCCCCGGGGGGCGGTCGGGGTG
>NZ_JNYE01000019.1 GCF_000717185.1 Kitasatospora phosalacinea
GGGGGGGGGGTGTTCCCAGACGATGTCGACATCGACGCTGTCGTGGCCCGGTTCGGGTGGGTGGGTGAGGGTGAGGGGTGCGCGGGTGAGGAGTTCGGTGACGGGGTCGGTGACGGGGGTGGGGGTGAGGACAAGCGGCTCGTCGGGGATGCAGGTGCGCCGGCCGAGGAAGGGCGCCCAGTGGGGTTCAGCGAGGGCGTCGGCGATGCGGGCGATGAGCGGGGCGGGGCCGTGGACGGCGACGGTGAAGACGGCGTCTGCGAGGTAGTGGCGCCAGGACTGGAGGGTGGAGGCGGCTTCGGTGCGGTGGCCGCCGTCGGAGGTGGGCAGGAGGCCTTCGCGGCCGCGGCCGCGGTACCGGGCGCCGCCGACGGTGTGGTAGTCGGTGTGGGGGGTGCCGGGTTTGTCGATGCGGACGGTGAAGGTCAGGTCGTGGTGGCTGGGGTTGCCGGGCAGGTCCGGATAGGGGTCCAGGGCGTGGTCGCGTGGGCGGCCCTGGGCGGAGGCGAACATGCCGATCAGGGCGGAGCGGGTGGGATGCGCGGCGGTGTCGCGGTGGTGGAAGGCGCTGTGGTGGCCCCAGGACTGGAGGGGGCCGGCCAGGCGCAGGAGCAGGCCGCTCACGAGGTGGGCCAGTTGCCGGTGGCGGCCTTCACGCACGCCTGGGCGAGGTCCTCGAAGCCGCTGTGGCGGGTGCCGAGGCCGGTGACGGGGTCCTGGCCGGTGCAGGCGTAGCCGTGGGCGACGCGTCGGCGGGTGCCCACGAGGAGATCCATGTCGCGGGCGTGTGCGGTGAGGGCGGCGCGGGCGGGGAGGGTATAGCCGCCTTGGGGGCGGGCTTTGACGGGCTGTTCGAACGCGCCGCTGTAGGAGACGGGGCGGCGGTCGCGGATGACGTAGTGGACCAGGTCGGGGACAGTGTGGGGCGCGGTGGAGGTCTTCTTCCCCTGCGGCAGTTCCATGATGAACGCCTCGGTGAACAGGCCGAGGAGGTGGGCGGTCTGGTCGGTGTCGCCGTCGAGGTTGTGCAGGAGTTCGGTGATGTTGACGGTGGCGTAGCGGTAGAGGACGCCGGTGGTCAAGAACGCGGTCTGCAGGTGGGCGCCGCCCCGGTCGCCGGGGCGGGGCCAGTCCTCGACGGCGGTGAAGAAGTCCGGTTGGAGGTCTGCGGTGTGGACACTGAAGGCGGGGGCCATGTGGACGGCGCCGTCGACCTGTCCGTCGGGGATCTCGGCGAGCATCCGGCCGAAGAGGTTGATGGTGGCGGTGCGGCGGGTGAGCAGCTGCTGGATGTCGGCGGCCGGCAAGATGCCGTCCTTGTCGCTCTTCTTCGCCTTGGGGGTTTTGGCTGAGGTGTTCTTCCCGCCTGCGGTCTTCGTCCTGTCGCTCTTCGCTTCGGCTGCTTTCGCCGCCGCTTCTTCGAGTGCGTGGCGGTGCTCGTGGCACAGGGCGGCAAGGCGGTCGGTGGTGTCGGCGGGCAGGTAGAGCATCGCCTGGGTGCGGCCCTGCTGCGCGGGGTCAGTCTTCAGGCCGCCTTCCTTGCCGGTGGCGCAGCGGGCGACCTCGGCGGCCGCGAACGCGGCGAGGTCCTGGCTCCAGCCGTCGACGTGCAGGCGGTCGGCGAGGACGACGGGCACCATGCGGGTGCGGGCTGCGTACTCCTGGAGGTCGTCCTCCAGGGCGTGGCGGATCACGTGCTTCCAGGACTGGCTGGAGTGGAAGAGGCGGGTGGTTGCGCCGTACTCGATGGTTTTGGGCTCCTGGGTGTCGGAGCGGTTGAGGTTGGAGGCCGGGATGGGCTGCAGGATGTGGAGGTCGACGTAGCGGGCGCGGGTCATGAGGGGTCCTTGGCGGCGTGGTCGAGGGTGGCGTAGTAGGCGTCGAACCAGCGGGTGCGGACGCGTCCGGGCTGGTGCTCGTATTGGGCGAGGTCGTCGAGGAGGACGGGCCAGTCCGGTGTCAGGCCGGCGCGCAGGATCCGCTCGGTCAGGGCGGGCAGGCGGCGGTGGGCCTGGTCGGTGCTGACGCGGGTGATGACGTCCAGGGCCTCCTCGGTGCGGCCGGGGGTGAAGCCGGCGCAGCGCACCGCGGTGGCGAGGAGCGCACCGAAGTTCGGGCGCCGGTACCAGGCGGGGTTGAGGTAGGTGCCCTCGTCGGGCGTGGCCTCTTTCGAGTCCGCGTCCGGGCCGGGTCCGGCGTCGGTGCCGGCGTCCGGGCCGGGACGGCCGGCGAGGGCGACGAGGCAGGCGAGGGTGTAGTGGGCGCGGCGGGCGGGGCTGGTGCGGGTGAGGCGGGACAGGTGGCGGTGGATAGCGCCGTCGCAGTCGTCGACGGGGCGTCCTCTTCCCAGGCTCAGCTGGTGGCGGATGCCGTGGTCGCGGCACAGGTCGGTGACGTGGGCGATGTAGGCGCTGTAGCCGCGGCGGCGTTCGACGGCGCTTGTATATGTGGGTGTCGGGGTCAACGGGGCCTCGTGGTGTCGGTCGCGGGTTCGCGGCCGGCGCGGCGCAGGGCGGTGGTGGCGTCGTGGAGGGCGCGGCGGGCCTGGCGGTGGTGGAGTGCGGTGGTGGAGGCGGCCCGGTGCAGGGCGTGAATCGCGTTGCCGGCGAACGCGGCGCGGGCGCTCTGGTGGTAGTCGTCGAGCAGGCGCCAGAAGGTGGTCTCGGCGAGCGGCCAGTAGGCGGCGAGGGCGTGGTGGGCCCAGGTGCTGCGGGTGGTGGCGGGCCGGGCGGGGCGGGCCGGTCTGTCCGGGGCTCGGGGGGTGGTGGCGTCCTTCCATGCCTGGTTGGCGGTTTTGGCCAGGGCGGCGGCAAGGGCTTCGGCGGCGTGGCAGCAGTCGGCGATGCGCTGGGCCAGGCGGGGGTCCCTGTCCTGGGCCCAGGTCCACACCGGCGGGGTGGTGGCGCTGTACCAGCCGTTGTCGATGACTTTGCTGCTGTCCTGGTCGAAGCCGTGGACGCGGACGCGCAGGGCGCGGCGCAGCTCGGCGGGGAGGTCGTTGAGGGTGTCGAAGACTTCCGGGCGGCGGATGGCGGCGGTTTCGTCGGGAGCGAGGACGAGGGCTTCGAGGTCGCGCCACCAGGCGCGGGAGATGTCGGCGAGGCGGGGGGTGCGGCGCCGTTCCACGGGTAGTTTGGCGTTGGTGTGGATGGCGAGGTAGGGGTCGGTGGCGGGGAGTCTGGGGTGTTGGGTGGCCCAGGTGAGGTAGGCGTCGGTGACGTGGGTGCCGTCCTCGTCGGGGACCAGGAGCAGGGCGTGGCGGGAGCGGCCGGTCAGCAGCCTGCCTGGCCAGGTGACGGGGTGGGGCGGGGCGTCGGGGTCGGGGGTTTTCGGTTCCTCCCATGGGCACAGGTCTGCGTGGTTCTGCTCGTCGCCGGTGAACTTGGGGATGCCGACGAGGAGGGTCTCGTGGAGGGTGCGTCCTAGCGGGTGGTAGGAGGCGGTGCCGCGCAGCGGGCCGGCGGTGGAGCGGACTGCGGTGCCGGCGGGGGTAGTGCGCGGGGTGCAGCCGCCGAAGGCGCCGTAGGAGTGGTGGATGAGCAGGTGCCAGAGGGCTTCCTTGACGGGCAGCGGCTTGGGGTCGGTGTCGGTGTGGGGGCTGAACCAGGCCAGGTTGTTGCCGGCGGGTCTGCCGTAGGTGAGCTTGTTGACGCTGACCGGGATGGGGCACTGGGCGGCGAGGAGGGGGTCTTGCATCCAGGGCCGGTGGGGGTGGAAGGCGTCCCATTCGTGGGCGTCGATGTAGGTGTGGACGGCGGTCGCGTCGAAGCGCCCGGCGGCGAGGTGTTCGCGCCGCAGCGCGTTCCACTGCGAGGCGGGCAGGTCCGGGTCGTCGAGGCCGGTGGTCCGGGCGCAGATCACGACGAGGATGCGCAGCAGCGCGGATGCGGCGGGCGGGACGGGGAGGGCAAGGTCGTCGAACTCGTGGGCGCGTAACAGGAGTTCGCGCAGTCCGACGGTTTCGTAGCGGTGCGCGGTGCGGACGTCGATCCAGGGGTCGTCTGCGGCGCTGAAGGACGGTCGGGTCGGCATGTCGGGCGGGCTCCGGGTCGGCCGCGCGGTGCCGGGCGGCCGGGTGGTCAGGGTGGTGGCGGGCAGGAGGGCTGTGGTTCGGCGGGCAGGCTCCCGCACCGCCGGGCATGGGAGGGCCGCGGCGGGTGCCGGATACCGGGGTGCAAGGTCACGTGCTGGGGGCAGCGGGGCGCGGTGGGGCCGGCGGGCAGGGGCTCACGGCGGGCTCCGCCACACGGGGTCGCCGGGGCGGGGGATGCTCTGTGCTGGGTCCTGCTGACCGCTGCGGATCAAGCCAATCACGGGCACGGAAGCCGTGTACAGCCGAGTGAGAAAGTATGACGATCCGTCAAATTGCTTTCTGCTCTTGTGATTTGAACCGATGCTGCTCCCCGGGGCGGCGGACCCCAGGGGTTGCGCTGTGCCGTGTGCCGGGCCACGACGCCTGCATGCCTCGCCAGCCGTCGGCGTATACTGGCGGCAGTGACGCACAGCGCAGATTCAGGTGTCGTGCCCGAGCACCTGGCGCTGTCCGAGAGTCAAAAATCTCTGAAGCCACACCCTCCCAGCACTACGAAGTCGACTCGGCAGACGAGACGTAGGCGGCGGGACTCCTTCGCGACCTGTGGAGTCTTCCGTGCCCCTGTTCTCTCTCGCCTGCATCGTTGTCCTGGTGCTGCTGGTGCCCATCGTGTTCTGTGCCTTCGCGGCCGTCCTTCACCCTGATCGCGACGCCGCCCGCCGGGCCATCACCGTCCTGGACAAGCTGCTGCGCTTCCTGTCCTTCGTCCGCCAGTAGTCGTAGCGGGTCCGACACCGCCTCGGTGTCGGACCCGGCCTCCTCTGTGTGCCCCACGGGTGCGACGTGGAGGTCCGCTACCGGTTGGGAGGCGTACGGCGCCCTGGTGCCGCGCTTCAACTGGCATGTTTGCGGCGACTCCAGGCCGCCCCCGGTCTTGACGAAGGCCGCAGTCCGATGGAGTGAACGCGCCGGCCAGTGATCCCACGGGGCCTGTCCCGTTCGCTGCCCGCTGGAGGCAGCAGTCCGGAGCTGGGCGCCGAAGCGCGGGAGCCTGCAGTCGCTCTGCGCGGGACAGGGCCGCCGGGAAAACCGCGCCCCCGCCTGCGCGCCACCCGTGCGAAGTGGTGCGCGGCCCGCGCGCGAACCCGGCCTGGGGGTCGGGCTGCGGGTGGGACCGGGTTCACTTCGCCCGGTGGACGAGTCCGAGTTCCTCCTCCAGGTGGAGCCGGTGGCCGCCGAACTGCTGGGGCCCGTCCATGGGCAGCAGCACGATGCCGGACAGCATCGGGTGCCGAGCCCAACCCTGCGGCGGAAGGTGGCGCAGGCCGGGGCAGGCGACCCACGCGGACGGGACCGGCAGGGTCCGCTGCAAGACGGCGCGCACCTGCCGGGCGGTGGTCGGTGCCTCAGGCAGTTCGATGCGGCCTTCGGGGTCCAGGGTCCGGCGCCGGGAGCCCGGCGGGCGGTAGCAGGGCAGGATCAGTGTGCGCGCCGCCCCGAGGCGGGTGACCGCATCCGCGGCGGTCAGGCGCTGGCGGTGCAGGTCGGCGAGGGAGGAGACGCGGCGGGGCGGGGGCAGGAGGTGGAGGGCTGCGAGGTGCTCCTCGGCCCTCTCGGCAGCGCGGTACTCGGCCAGGAGCCGGGCGAGTTCCTCGCCGGCCTGCCCGGGCAGGGGCGCGGCGCCGTGGATCTGTTCGACGGCTTCCTGCACGTGGTCGGGAACGAGGAACGGCTCCTGGCTGCGGGCGCGTAGGAGGCGGGCGGTGGCGTGCAGGAGGTAGGCGGGCTCCAGGGCCTGCCAGCTCTGGGGCAGGGCGGTGGTGCCGCAGGCGCCGACCGGTTCGAGGACGGTCAGGGTCCGGGGCAGCTCCCGCAGCCACGCCGCACGCCGGCGGCCTTCAGCGCGCCACAGGTGCTCGAACCGGCCCAGGCGTCCCAGGCGCTGCAGCAGCCGGGCTATGGAGGCGAGGTCGCTGACCATCAGATCGACGTCCACGTCCAAGCTCACGTCGAGCATGCTGGTACTCACCACGACCAGACGCCCGGGGCGCTGCCCGCACGGTCCCAGCGCCGCCCGCACGGCCCGCATCTTCTCCTCCCGGACCAGGCCGGGGAAGCGGGCGTGCAGCAGCACCAGGTCGCCTGCCAGGTCCGGCCGCATCGCCAGCAGGTAGCGGTAGGTGTCCTGCGCGTCCGCGACCGTGGCGCACGCCACCGCCGCGCAGCCGCCCCGCCGGGCGACGGGCGCGATCAGCTCCCCCACCGCGGCCAGGCGCTCCCCCGTCTCGACGTCGCGCACGACGCCGTCGGGAGACTGCCCGTCGTCCAGGGGCCGGTAGCGGACTTGGCGGATGTCGATTCGGGCCGCGCGGCGCTGGGAGCGGGCGTGGCGCAGCCGGGCGGTGAGAGCAGGGCGGACGGGTGCGGCGGTGCGGGCGGAGGCGAAGACCCAGCCGGGGTAGTGGGGTGCGTAGGTGTGGGCGGCGAGGCGGCGTGCGGGGTGGCCGGCGCCGGTGAGGTAGGCGCGCAGGAGGTCGTCGGCGGTGCGGGCGGGCATGGTCGCGGACAGGACGACGACGGGGCAGCCGAAGGAGCCGAGCCAGCCCAGCAGTCGGCGCAGGTGGTGCAGGCCGAACGGGGCCAGGGCGTGGGCCTCGTCGATGACGACGGTCTTGCCCGAGAGGGCGAGCATGCGCAGGGCGTTGAACTTCACCGGCAGGACCGCCATGAGGGCCTGGTCGACGGTGGCGACGGTGAACGGGGCGAGCAGGGCCTGGTCCCAGCCGCGCAGCCACGTGTCGGGCACCGTCGCACCGCAGCCGTCGGCCGCTGCGGTGGTGCTCTCGCTGCCGCCGGGGGCGGCCGGCCCGCTTTCGGGCACTGCGGCGGCCGGGGTCCTGTGCGCGCGGTCGGCCACCTGGTCGTCGATGACGCTGCCCCCGTCCGGGGCGAGGGCGTGGTCGCCGTAGGCGGCGTTCAGCCAGCTCTGGTGGTGGACCAGGGTGACCGGGGCGCGCTCGGGTTTGTGTGCCGCCACCCACTGCACGACCGTGTCGTACAGGGCGTCGGCGGTCGCCGTGGTCGGCAGCAGCCACAGCAGGCCGCTGGTGCCGCATGCCTCGTTCATGATGCGGACCGCTTCCAGGGCGGTGACGCTCTTGCCCGCGCCCGTCGCATCGGTGACCACGAGGATCCCCGGCCCGGCCCGGGCGACCAGGCCCGGAAGGTCCTCCATCACGGAGGCCTGCAGGGCGTTGGGCCCAGGCAGGCCCGGATGGGCGGTGGTGAAGCCGGCCTCGTCGAGGGCGATCCGCTCGAGCCCCGAGTCGTCCACCGCTTCCGGCGCCCGCCGCAGTGACCACGCGAAGTGCTCGCGCGCGCCGAAGGACGGAGCATGCGCTTTCGCAAGCCAGAAGCCCCGCCGGCTCGTCAACCGGTCCGCCACCACCCCGAGCCCGCACACCAGCACCGCCGCCTGGACCGACATCCGCTCGGGCACCACCCCCTCGGCGCCGGTGAGATGGGCGAGCTGCGCGACATAGCGGCGCCGCAGCCCGTGCCACGCCGCGCCCCCGAACAGCGCCCGGGTACGCTCCGGGGACGCGGCCCCGGCAAGGTCGAGCTGCAGGAACCGGCCATGATGGCCACCCAGGACCTGCGCCACCCGCACCCCGGCACTGTCGTTGCCACCCGTGTCGTAGCCGAGCTCGGCGAGCAGATCGACGGCCAGGTGCATGGAGGCCCTCTCGTGCGACACCCACACCGGGTCGGCCGCATCCGCCAGCAGCTCCTCCTCCAGACGCGACCATGCGCCCGGCAGCGCGGACTGGAACAGCACCGCCAGCTTGCCCATATCGTGGAGCGAGGCGAAGAACGCGGCCAACGACCGCGCCCGGGACACGTTCACACCCAACCCGTCCGCGACCAGCTGGCGCTGACTGTCCGTCAGGAACCTGTCCCACAACTCGAGGGCGACCGCGGCGGCATCCAGCAGATGGAACAGCAGCGGATACCCGGTGTCGGTCGCCCGGTCGTACTTGCCGACCGGCCCCAACGGCAAGCCGCCATAGCGCCCGTCCTCGACAACCCCCACCACTCCCCCGACCCTTCAATCCCTGGCACAGCCTGCTGGGGCCGCGCCCCGGCGAACACGCCAAGCCCCGACCGGCACCGGCCTACCCCATCACGGATCCCCGCGCCCCCGCCCGCAGCACCGCAATTCCAACTCCCGGACGCAAGGCCGCTGGTAGGCTCCGACGCAAGAGCTCGGGCAGCCCCACCATCGGCGGGCGCAACCCTTCCCCGCACCGGCGGGGGTGGCCCGACCCGCGGCGTCGCGGTGACGTAAAGCCGACGGCAGACTCTGAGACACAACACCTCCCTGCACACGCAGGGGTGCCACGTACCGGGCCTCGATCGTGCGATTGTGGAACGTCTCTTCCCCCACAAGCGGGGTGCCACGCTCCAGCACCAGCGGAGGAATTGGTCGGCTGTGCCTTCCCCGCATGCGCAGGGGCGTTACGTGCGCCTTCGACCTGGTCGTCGCGCCGCGCTTGTCTTCCCTGCACGCGTAGGAACCTCGCACGATAGACGGGCGCTCACTCAGGCACATCCCAGGGCGGGTCGGGCGCCGGGTGTCGCCGCCTCAGCTCTTCAGGAGACCTCCCTTTCACACACCGGGCCGACTCTTACGTTGCAGTGCTCCTCTACGACCCTGCCGAGGGGGCGGGAGAGAGACCGTGCCGCGCCCGGTACCAAGAGGTCAGGAGGTCGCGTTCACGCAGGCGCGCATTGCCGATGCGCGCAACGGGCGGGAAGCCCGGTTGCTTGGCCCACTCCCGCAGCACCCGGTCGGAGATGCCGGCAGCGGCCGTGATCTGGGAAGAGGTGACCATGTCACTCAACCCCTCAAGGGCGGCGAGGACTTGGGAGGGTTCTTTGAGCCCGCGGTGCCGGGCGAGCCACGCCTTCACGGCAGCGATGTCACGGGTTCCGCGGTCATCTGCGGGCGGAAATGGATCGTCCCCGTCCGGGCCGTACGTGTGAATGAAATATTTGACCATCGAGAAGGAGATGCCGACAGCCGACCCGAGTTCGGCGCGGTGGAGCCGAGGACCGCTGTTGGAGATCAGGATCTGCCGAGCGGTGGCCTCGCCGACGCCGAGTTGTCCGGCGATCCACTGTGCGCTCGCGGACATCGCCCGATCACTGGCCGCGGCCCCCTCGCGCATCTCGCCGATCCTGATCGCTTCTGCAGCTTTCACCGATGTCCGACCGCCACGTTCGCCGGCCTGCCGCAGGAACCAACTGCGAACTTCGGGCCAGGAGCGCAGTCCGTGCCCGTCCGCCCGGGGAAAGGGGTCCGCACCGCCCCCGTGGGCGGAGGCGTAGTAGCCGATCAACGAGGGGTGGACACCGAAGACTTCAGCCAACTGCGGTCCGCTCAGGTGCACATCAAGCGCGGCAACGGTGCGCGCCCGGTCCACCAGGTTGCGCGGGCCGGGCCGCCCGGCAGAAGAAGCACGGTACTCCTCGTACCAGGCAAGCACCGCGTCCCGAGACCTCAATTGGTTGCGTCCGGTACTTGTCGGCGGGGGAAAGTCCGGCTGGCGCGGCCAGTTGGTGCGCACGGAGTCGAACTTGTGCCCTGTCGCGTCGGCGACCTGCCGCATGGTGACGTACTCCGGCAGGCCCGTAAACGCCGCACGCACTTCGTCGAGGCTCTTCACACGTCACTCCTGCCGTTCCCGGCACCGGCCCCTTCCCCCGGCAGCTATCGCCAGGCCGACGCCACGCCACACATCCAATGCGGGTAATTTATCGCACCAGGACAGGCAGTGAGGTTCCAAAGACCAGCCCAAGCACGCCATGCCGTACAGTCGCACCGAAGCTGGAACGCTCACACCAACTGGCCAAGCAGGGCCGACACCGCCCACCACCGCTCCCGCACTCAACTGCAGATTCTCATCAGGTACCCCGATCCTGTATCGCGCAGTGACGTCACATGAGCGTTGCCTCTCGCCTGCCACGCAGGTCAGGAGAAGAGCCGACCCGGTCGCGAGCGATATCCGTGTGAGGCATCAAAAAACATCGGCATGCGACTCAGTAGCTGCCGCCCGGCCAGTTGGCCATCACCGCCGCAACTCTCCGAACATCTAGGCGCACCGCGCCAGTCCCGACTGCCACGACCCACAGAACGACGCGGACAACAGACCCCGCGAGGTAAGCTCATCTCCAGGCAAGCCCTGGCCCACCAAGAACCAGCAAAGCCGCAACATCACAGCACGTCAAAAAGGGTCTTCCCCGCACACGCAGGGGTGTCACCGGTGACGTTCTCACCCTGGCGGTGCTGCCGGCCGTCTTCCCCGCACACGCAGGGGTGTCACGGCCCGCTCGTCGGCACCGTGATCGACACCAGCGTCTTCCCCGCACATGCAGGGGTGTCACGCTCTTCCCCTCCCCGGGCGCACCGGTGACCACGTCTTCCCCGCACACGCAGGGGTGTCACATACAACCGCGGCGTCCGGGTCAGCGAACGCACGTCGTCCCTGCAGATGCAGGGGTGGCACGACCCGATGGGCCGCTGGCCTTGTGACCATGTTTCTTCCCTGCACGCGCAGAGACCCCGCATCGACGTCGTCGTCGGAACCGGCAAAACTCCGACTCTCCTCGCCCGTTCGGGGTGCTCAGCGGGCGTGTGCTGCGATGGCGTGAGGCGGATGTCTGCCACGGCGAGACCAAAGGACACCGGCTGATCAGCCGACAGGCTGAATGCCGAGGCGCTCGAGGGCATCACCGGTGGCGGCGAGCGGAGGATCAGGCCACAGCAGGTAGCTGCTCCCTGCCTCGCTCTCCGAGAATCTCTTCCTCTGCAGACCGTGCGGGGTGCTGGACGGCAGGTCGAACCAGATCTTGCGGTAGCTCGTTGAAACACTCCCCAGGTACGGAAGGTCGCCGTCCGCGACGATGAAGAACTCCCGCGAGCTGAAGATCGACAGTTGATCCGGGTCGTCTCGGCGAAGGGAGCTCCCACGCATGATGATGGCGCCCACGATGTTCTCCGCCAGAAACTGCCGAACGTATTCCGCCGTGGCGGAACTCCGCACGAAGAGCAGGATGCGCTGGTTGTTCTCGGTGTCCTCGCTGATGAGCTTGAGGAGTGTCAGGAGCTTGTCGTCGGGGCCCAGGTCGTCGATCCTGTCGAGGAAGTCGTCGACGGCCTCGTCAGGGATCGCCGCCACCACCGCTTCCACGTCGAACAGGCTGTCTTGACGGCTGTGCTCCGGGAAGCCCCCGGAACCGTGGAACCGACCAGAGCGGCTCCCGTGCGCCCCGGCCGCTGCGAGGCGCTCCAGACGGGGCCCGAGCAGCGCTGTGCTGAACGCGGCGCGGCTCTCCGCGGCGGTACGGAGCAGGGCTGCGCCTGCAGCACGGGACCATTGGGCATAGAAGGCTGCCGCGTCGTTGATGAGTGCGCGCTCGAGGGGACTGACACGGTAATGGACGACTTCCATGCGCAGGTCAGCCGGCGGGAGGAGGGAGCCGTGGAACGTCGGGGTCTGAATTGCCCTGACGCCGGAATGCCGTAGGGCCTGCGCTGACTTCTGCAGTTCCGCTGGGTGTCCAGTGACGACGACGGCGGTGTCGCCCGAGGTGATCAGGTCCGTCACTGCGGGCAGGTAGTGGGCGGCGTCCTCAAGGATGGCCAGGGCGAACCCCGTGTCGCGCAGGTGGGCTTGGGCGATCGACCCGATCAGGTTCCTGGCGACCACGACGGCCGGGGCCCCCGCGTCGGTGGAGTGGAAAAGCCAGGCGCGCATCTCGCCCTGGTCCCGAATGGCGGTAACGGGGACACCACGCCCGGCCAGGGCTTCGGCATGCTGGGTGACCGTCAGCGGGTGGGTGACCACAAGGACCCGCGCGCCGGGGTGCCGGAGGAGGAAGGCGTGAACGGCCGCGGCAAGTGCAAGGGTCTTCCCCGTTCCGGTAGCCAGAGTCATCGTGCGGACCTGGCCTGGTTCGAGCTCGGAGATCGCCTTGATCGCAGGTTCGTACGCAGCGGCAGGCCGGCGCGGGTCTGAAGTGTGGTGGGTCATCGCCCCTGGCCTGCCTTTCTGCGCATCTTCCTCAGGACCCATGCTCGTGCCATGGCGAGCTTTTGAAGGTCTTCGTCGGTCAGCTCGCGCTTGAAGTGGAAGACATCGTTGCGGATCTGTCCGACAGGTCTGATCTCGTAGGTGAACATGTCGCGGTTGGCTCCCATGATGCCGACGAAGTGGGGCCAGTTCCTGCTGTTCATCACGATGCTGACCTGCTCGTCAAAGGTCATAGCGACGAGCTCGGTCGGGAGGCGGTCCTCGCGGCCTTTGTAGAGGCTGGCAAGGGCGTGGCGGGCGCACTCCTCGAGTTGCTCGGGGCTCACCGCGGCGTCGATGAGGGACCGCAGCCCGGTCTCAGTCTCCTTGAGCAGCAGGTAGGGGCTGGCGACGCGGTAGAGGTAGGAGATCACGTCCGAGCCCGTCACGATGCCCTGCAGCCGGTCCGGATCGCCGACCAGCACGGCGTCGGCGCCGTCCAGAGGGGCGAAGAGGCTGTCGATCGGGTCGACGGCCCGGACGTAGACGGGCTGCTCCACGAAGTCCTCGACGACGAGCTGTTCGGGAGCCCTGGTCTTCTCCCACAGCCAGGTGCTGTTGACGAGGCGCTCGGTGAAGGAGCGGTGGGAGAACAGGCCAAGCACCTCGTTGCCGGCGACGACGGGCACCTGGTTGAATCCCAGCCCGTTCATGATCTTGAGGGTTTCGGGCACGGTGTGGTCCGCGGGCACGGTGACCGGCCCGTCGCCGGAGAGCAGATACGAGACCCGGTGGAACATGTGCAGTTCATCCGGGCGGGCCGGTGTCTGCGGCTCGTCCAGGGGTGCGGTCACGCGCTCCTCCAGTCGTTCCCGCCGGCCCCGCCGAGGTAGTGCCCGTCACCCCGGACGGGCACACGGTGTGCAGGTCCCAATGGAAGGGATCCTATCTCCAGACTGCCGGGCAGATCCCAGAACCAGTCCCCCAAGGCGCAGCCTCTTCTCTCCCTGGCTCCGCTTGCCCCCCTTGGTCGTTGCCACCCGACCGGCTGGCCGTCACCGTCGGAACTCTCCGAACATCTGACGCACCCCGCCAGTTCCGACTGCCACGACCCACAGAACGACGCGGACAACAGATCCCGCGAGGTAAGCTCATCTCCAGGCAAGCCCCGGCCCACCAAGAACCAGCAAAGCCACAACATCACAGCACGTCAAAAAGGGTCTTCCCCGCACACGCAGGGGTGTCACCGTTCCCCTCAGCCCCCGGTTCCGCCCTGTCGAGTCTTCCCCGCACACGCAGGGCTGGCACGACCACCGCGCTGCTGGGGGTCGGACGCGCCTGCTACCTCGTCACGCAGGATTGGCGCACCGGACGCCGGCGGGGAGGCAGGCTCGCGCCTCTCCTGCCTGTGCACGCAGAGCCAGCAGCGCCGTATCCGGTAGCGTTGCGCACGGCACCACTGCCGCGCCGACAGCAACAACGTGCCCGCCCCGTTTGGGAGCCGACACGGTGGTGACTCTGCTGAAAGGCCACCGCGGGAGCGCCTTCTCTGCACTTGCAGAGCTGCCACGCGCCACCAGATCCTGGGGCGCAGGCCGCGCTTCCTCCCTGCACACGCAGGGCCTGCACCGTCTGGTCGGGATCCGCCAGCGCTCCGAGCCTTCCCCGTACTCCCGGCGCAGGGCTGACGCATCTCGGGCGAAGATAGCTTCGGTGAGGTGGATCCCCAACCTGCATTCGCAGGACTGGCACGGATTCCACGCCGGCACGTCGAAGGCAACTTCAAGTCCCTAACCCTCTGGAGCTGATGTCGACTCGGACTTGCTCGGCGATTTTATGACGGTAGCCATATCAGGTTCCTGTCGCGGTGGACTGCACCGTTGCGGTCAGCACGTCGAAGGCGTCATCAGCCAACTGGGTGTGTTCGCGCCCGGGGGGCACGATCTTGCGGGTCGCGACGACGAAGTCCTCGATGTCCTGCCGGCAGGCGCTCAGATGGGCGTGGCCGTCAGGCGCGTCAAGGCTGATGTGGACGCGCCTGTCGCTGCCGTCCGTGGCGGCCAGGGCCGCCGGGTCGCTCCAGATCCTGACGTCGCCAGTGCCAGTGGGGTGGGTGAGGCCGTCGGTAAGAAGGTCTCGGGAGAACATCCACGTCACCGGCGGCTGCCCGTCGGGTGCGAGGGCCATCACCACAGCGTAGGGGTCGTGGGAGCGGTAGAGGAGTTCGGCGGGCACGCCGATGTCCTGCTGGCCGGGGGCGAGCAGGCGCAGGCGCATCCGGGCACGCAGTGTGGTCGCGCCGTTTGCGGTGACGCTCTCCATGTCCAGACGCGGGTTTCGGGGGCGGGTCTTTGGCCGGTCAGCGGTAGGTTTCGGGCTATCGGCCCGGTTGCGGGCAGGCCGCGGGGCGGCACCCTGCCGTGCTGGTGGCATGGCAGGGTGGGGTTGGCCGGCCGCTGGCGAGGCGGCCGACGGGTCGGGGGGCAACGGATGGCAGCCGTCGTTGAGCAGGAGCCTCAGGCGCTGCTCGAGTACCGAGGTGTCACCGTGAACAATTCCGTCGGTGTACAGCATTAGTTCGCTCCCAGGTGCGGGGGCGGATTCGGCGGGTTTCTGCCCGGGCGGCAGGGCATCTGCGGAGTGGGTGCTGTGCTGTGCTTCGCGGGCGGCGAGGCGGAGCAGGAGGGCGGGCTGATCCT
Organism: Kitasatospora phosalacinea; assembly: GCF_000717185.1. GTDB lineage: Bacteria > Actinomycetota > Actinomycetes > Streptomycetales > Streptomycetaceae > Kitasatospora > Kitasatospora phosalacinea_A. The sequence continues at coordinate 14,808 of NZ_JNYE01000019.1, forward strand.
TGGGGCATTGGTTCAGGGCCCACAGGGCCAGGCGCGGCCAGGGCTTGTCTTCCCTATCGGTTGCGTGTAGCCCTGGCCAGTAGGGGTCGGGAGTGTCGGTGGCGGTGTGGCAGGCCGGCGGTCGCAGGAGGAAGGAGTCGTGGGCCCACCAGGTGGGACGTCGATCCTCGTTCGGGGCGCCGCTTGCCGACGTGTGGCCGGCTGCGTTGCGGTATGCGTCGGGCCAGGCGCTTCGGTGGGTGCCGGTGTGGAGCAGGCATTCCAAGAGGCGCTCATAGGTGCTGGTGTGGCTGTGCCGAGCCGCTGATCGGGTCAGCGTGTGCAGGACCTCCTCGGCAAGTTCGCAGGGGTCGGCGGAGGGCGGCGTGTCGAACAGGCGCTGGACGGTGGTGGTCTTGCCTGTGCCCGGGCGGTAGGAGACGAACAGCATGACCGGCTCCTGGACGCCCTCAGGCTCGTACCAGGGGTCGCTGTGACGTCTGACGGTGGCGGCCAGGAGCGCAGCCAGGTCGGACTGGCCGGTGCCGGCGGTGTCGGCCAGGAGCGTGGGCAGGCCCGTGCCGGGCAGCCGCTCGAAGTGCAGGCCCTGCCCGTGGGCCCAGTGCCTGCAGCCGCAGTCGTGGAGCGCATCGTGAGCGGTCTTGATGCGGTAGTTGTCGTCGGCGTTGTCCAGCAGCACCGACCAGGCCGGTCCGGGTTCGGGACGAAATTCCAGCGCGGCGTACAGGGCTGAGGCGAATGCGTTCCTGCTTCGGGCGCCATCCGCGGCCAGAAGCTTGAACAGGCCGGCAAGGGGTGCCTGCGCCTGGGAGTGGAACCTGGACTCGATACTCCCGTCCCCATGCTCCAGAAGAGCTCGCAGCAGGGCCAGCGCCGCAGCCCGCCTGCCGCCCGTCGGCGAAGCCGCGAGGAGGACCGGGCCGCCCCTGCGGGAGGCAGCCGCGGTGTGCCAGGTGCGCGGCGCGCGCCAGGCTTCGCGCATCGAGGCGGCGTTCTTGTGCGCGTTGTCCTGCCCGGCGCTCTCCTGCCGGGAGGCGGGCTGTCGGGGGGAGTCGGCCGTGGCACTGCCGCTGTCGCCGTCGGCGCTGTCGTGGCCGAGGTGGCGGGTGAAGCGCTGGGCAACGGTGTCAGGCAGCGGCTGCATGAAGGCCTGCACGTGGGCAGCCCCCAGGCTGGAGGCGGCCAGCAGCTCGTCAAAGCCCGCAGCCGGGTCGGGAACAACCGCGTCATCGGCGGGGGTCATGTCGTCTCGGATGGTCATCGGTCCTCCCTCGTTTCAGTCGGTGTCGGTGTCTGAGGCACCGCCGCGGAGTTTGGCGCGGGCCCGGCCCACGCGGCTCTCCAGGGCCTTGGTCGTCAAGCCGACGTGGAGGGCGGCTTCGGATTGGCGGAATCCGGCGGCCCGCAGGACGAGTGCTTCCTTGACCTTGGGGTCCTCCAGGCGCTCGAGGACTCCCTCGACCCGCTCGCGCAGGACAACGGCCTTCAGCGGGTCGACGGCGCGCTGGTCCGGCAGGGCAGCCAGGGCCAAGTCGGGGCTGTCGCCTGCCAAAAGACGCTGGGAATCTCTGTGCCGCCGGTACCAGCGCTGGTATTCGGCCTTGAAACACAGCAGGCAGGCGCCGACGAAGAAACTGGTCAAACTCGCACCGCCCTCAGGAGCCCAGGCCCCTTTGAGAAGAGCGTGCCGGCGAAAGAGCCGGGCGGCGGCAATGGTCGTCTCAGCGGCGACCTCGTGGCGGTCGTCGCGCAGCCAGGGTGTGGCGATCATGTCGTCGGGGACGGGTCGGCCGAAGGCACGGGCTCGGGCGAACACCTCACCGCTGGCGCACCAGTGGTTGAGCACGCTCCAGCCGTAGCGCATCTGCTGCTCCATGAACGTGTCGTAGAGCGGCCCTTTGAAGCCGACCTGCCGCAAGCGGCGTACGACCTCGGCGTCCGCGGCGCGCCTGGCCGCCCGGTCCGCGAGGTGGCCGCCGCCGATCCGGACGAGTTCTTCTTCCAGGTCCGCCAAGTGGGGGCTGTGCTGCGCGGCGGTGCCGACAGGCTGTGGGCCTGAGCCGCCGGACGCGGTCTCTGACGTCTCGTATGCCACACCCGCTCCTCCTGGACGCATCTTGCGCCGCCCCCCTGACGGCCCGACACAGCCAGTTGTAGGTCCCGCCCCGCAGCCGCCCCTCGCCCCGCAGCACATTTTCTCAAGTGATGTACGTCACACGAGGGGTGATGATGCGTCAGCTGCCTACACCCCTGGTGCACGGGCACCGCGCACCAGGCGCAGCCGCCCCCTGACCCTCTATGGGAGCCCGCCATGACCAGCAAGCAGCCGCGCCCGCTGCTCAACCAGCGCGCCGCCATGATCTTCCTGCTCGGAGCCCTGTGCGCTGCCGGCGCCGGCATCCTGACCGTGGTGGCCGGAGCCGCACTGGCCACCGGCGCGCTGACCGCAGGAGGCACCTTCGCCGGCGCCGTCGTCTTCTTCCACTCGATCATCGAATAGGCACCCGCTCACGCCAATGGATGACCCTTTCGGCCCGGGCAGCGGTGTCACGCTACCCGGGCTCGGGGTCGCTGTAAGACGGGACTCTGCCTCGCCCGGTTACAGCGGAGGCTTCCCGTGTCCAGAGTTCACCGCCGGGTCTCATGCCCGGCCGCGCTTGGCCTGCCGCCCTGACGTGCCTTGGAGGTGAACAGGCGGGCACGCCAGCCGCACGCCCTCATCGGGCGCTCTCACCGGCCTGCTCACGGCCAGCCCGACCCGAGGGACGCCGAACTGCAGCGCCGCCATCAGCAACTGGCAGCAGGGCGCGGGAGGCACCGAGCAGGTAGTGGGTGACCGGCGCTTCCATCTCCTCGCCGCCCACACTGGCTTCGGCAGCCGAAGAGGGCAACGACCACCTCACCGCGGGCGCATCGAGGCTCCAGGTTGCAAGCGGCCCAGCGCTGATGATGACTCGTCGGGCTGTGCTGCAGGCTCCCCCTGGGGCAGTCGGCTCTGTCCGCGGCGGACCGGGGTCACCGTGTTGCGGTCCCGCACACGCGCAGGGGTGTCACGACCGGTCCGGCAACCGTCCGGTGACCGCCTGCCGGACGCGGGCGCTGCGGTCGTTGCGGAGCTGGTCGAGAATCGGGGCGTGGGGTTGTTGTTGGCCGGCAGGCATGCGGCTCAGTGTGTGGGCCAGGTTGGCTCTGACGGTGGTGTTCGTGTCGTTTGCGAAGGCCTGTACCCAGTGGGGTTCCTCGTGGGGGCGGCGGGCCCAGCAGACAACCGCGCACTGGCGCATGTGTGCGGCGGGGTGTGCGGCGATGAGGTGGATCGGGACCGGATCGAGCAGGTCGGTCGCATCGAGGGCTTGGGCACAAAGGCTGGCTGTGCTTGGGGGGCCGGGGTGGGCGGTGATGTAGGTCAGGGTGAGCCGGTTGATGGCGGCGGCCTGTTCGGGGGTGGTGGCGCACGCGGCGGCGGCATGGAGTGCGGCGGCGGGCAGGTTCTGGGCGTCGGTGGTGACGGTGAAGGCACTCAGGGGGTGGTGGGAGCGTTGTTCGAATTCGTCCATGGGGTGGCTGCCCGGATTGGTGTGCAGGGCGATCAGAGGGGCGACCATGGCGGTGCGTGTTTCGGACGGCAGGGCGGGGGCCAGTCGGGCGAGTGCCCGTAGGACGGTGGTGCGCCGGTCGGCGGTGTCGCGGGTGTCCTGTGCCCAGGACAGCAGGTGGTGTGCGGCCTTGTCGCGTAGTTGTTCGATGGGATCGTCGTCTTCGGTGCCTGCGGTGCTGCTGCCTGTGGGTACGACGGTGAGGAGGGCCGCGCACAGGACGGGCCAGGTGCTCATGCCTTGGATGACGCCGGGGGTCAGTACGGGTTCGGCGAGGAGCTTCGCGGTGAGTTTCCGTGCGGTGTTCTCGACGGCCGCATCGTCGATGCGCCAACTCGCCAGGATGGCTGCCGTGTCCAGGTCGCCTGTGCCGGCGCGTTGGAGCAGTTCCTGCTTGATGCGGTCGTGGTGGGTGGTGACTGCGGTGAGGTGGGCCGAGGCGTGGGGGATGCCGGATTTCAGGGCGTCCCAGAGTGCGTCGACCGCTTGGCCGGCCTCGGTGAGGTCAGCTTGGGTACATGCCGAGAAGAGGGCGAGCATCGGGTCGTCGGTGAAGCGGTAGTGGTGGGGTTGTCTCGGGAGCCAGGTCAGGACGGTCGGCCAGACGCGGGTGAGGGCGGCTTGCGGGAGGCGGTGGCCGAGTGCGGCCAGCGCGCCCGTTGCGTGGCGGACCGGGTCGCTGCTCGACATTCCGGCGGGCGGGCCGTCGACGACGATGCCGGCCAGGTCGTCGGCGATCTGCTCGACATCGCGGTCGGGGACGAGGTCGGCCTGTGCCTCGAGTACGGCAGCAGCGGCTTCTCTCACCCACCGGGCCCCGATCTCAAGGAAGCAGCCCGTGTCGAGGAATTGGTCCGTCTTCGCGGCGACGGCGACCGCCTTCTTCCGTTCTCCGGCGAGGATGAACTGCCGTACAGCCTGCTGCGGCATGTCGGCGCGCTCCCACGCCTCGCCCAGCCGCTTTCGGGCGATCTGCTCGTCTGCCAAGGCCCCGCCGAGGCGTTCTTGCCACAGCCAGCGGCGGGCGTCCCGGACGGCTTCACGGGGCCGGTCGTCGACGAGTTCCTCCAGTGCCCCAATGGCCGGGTCGTAGGCGCCCTGGATGAGTCCTGCTTCGCGGGATCCGATGGTGCGGGCTCCCAGCAGGGCCGCCGCGGACTGGGCGAAGCCGTCCCTGCCGTAGGAGAACTGGTGCGAGAGCATCGCAATGGTTCGCAGGGCGTGGCGGGCATCCGCCGCAAGGCCTGCGGACATCGCCGCCAGGACCGCTCGGCGGTAGGCCTCCACCGCCTCGGCTCCCTCGTCCGCCATGGCCAGGGCCCGGCCCTGGCGCATCAGTACCAGCGATGCGAGCCGCTCGGGAATGCGACCGCTCAGTGCCCGCGAGGCCAGGTCGGCATAGGCGCGCGCTGGTGGGGTGTGGGCGCGGATGGCGAGGTCTGCCAGGCAGCACTGCATGCGCACCCGAATCTCGGCCGGCTGGTCATCGGCGATGCGCTCCGACAGGGCCTGCAGGTCCTCGGGGTCGTCCAGCGGATCGTCCTCCACCACAACCTGCTCGGCCACAGCAAGCGCGAGACGGCCCGCAGGCCGTATGCCGGCGTCTGCGAGTTCGGTGAGGGCGGTGACGACGGGGCCCAGGTCGTAGCCGTGGACGTACCAGTCGTTGAGTGCCTGCAGCACGGTGTAGAGGTGTCTTTCGGCTCCCTGGCAGTCCGCGGCCAGGCGTTTTGCCTCTGCCAGTTCCTGCCCCGCTGTGAAGCCGTTGTCGTGATGGTCCATCAGGATTGCGGCGGATACCAGGAGGGCTTCGTGCGGCCTTCCGCCGGCGTGGAGCAGTTCTCTGCGGCGGGCGTGGATAGTGGCGGCGTGGGCCCGGTAGTTGGCCTGGGTGAGGATGTCGGCGAGGTCTGCCATCAAGATGGCCGCCTTGAGCGGGTCGGAGGCAGCCGTCTCCTCGGCCCTGGCCAAGGCGGGTGCCAGCTCCAGGTACTCGAGCGGGTCGTTGAGAAGGGCGTAGGCGTTCGGCAGTGCCGGCACGGGCGGCAGTTCGAGGCCGTAGAGGGCCTTCGCCCATTGGGAGCCGAATACTGCGCCCACCACGGTCGGGCGGTCCCGCAGGAAGCGGGTCAGGGCGGCGGCGTCGTAGAGGTCGATCTGCAGGTCGTCGTGGTACTTCTCCTGCAGGGCGACGAGTTCGTCCTCGACGGCGGTGTCGTCGACCTGGCAGCCGACCGCCAGGACGAACCGGACGGCTTGGAAGCGCCGCCTGGTCCATTGCGGCTCGGGGGTGGTCGTCCGTGGGGGGCCCGCAAAATCGGTCACCGCCTCGCGTAGCGCGGCCGGGCTAAGCGAGACGATCCTGCGGACCTGGTAGACGTGGGTGCTTCCGCCCTTGCGGCCGATCAGATCCAGGCCGCCCTGGTTTTGGCCGGAGCGCCCGTAGCCGCGGATGTCGTTCATCCCGTCGACTATCCACATCGTCTCGCCGACCAGCCGCTCGAAGAGGGGCGGCGAGAGCTTCCCGCACGGCAGGATGTCCGCGGCCAGAGGCGGCGGCAGAGACTGGGTCGGCTTCCGGCTCACCAGCGCACTCAAGCGCACCTGATCGAGACCGTCGTCCTCGTCTGCCATCACACGATCCCCTATCCGGCGCCGGTGCAGTCCATCACTACCACCAGGGACCGACAGGACCCGGCAGGCTCGCTTCACAGAGGAGAGCTGGTAGGCAGGGCAGGCAAATCCAAAGCTCTTCATCACCGGAGCCGCATCCGCTGGCAGGAGCAGGCCTTGAAGTACCCGGCCTCCAGCGGTGACTACGAGCCAACTATCCCGTTGTGCAGCCTCGTTCTGGCGGGAGGGCCGTACGCTGACCGTCCTGGATGGGCAGGTTCTCGATACGGTCCGAAGCAGGGTGGGGGCGAGTGGCCGAGCACGTGGGATCGGTGTGGGGGCGCTGGGACTGGGAGCACAGGGACAGCGAGCGCTTTTACGGCAGGGCGCTGGTTGCCTGCCTGGCGGAGGAGTCGATCAGCAGGAACTTCGGGCACAGGAGCGTCACCAAGGACCGGCTGGTGTCAGTTGCCGGCTCATGGGGGTTCGTCAGTGACGTGCTCGCCCAGACCAGGGGTGAGTATGTCGCCTACCGCCGGTTGGACAGTGACGCGGCCAACGCCCGCTTGGCCTTGAGTAGGGCGAGGTCCGCCCTGGTGGTCGACGGTTCGGTGAAGCTGTGCGCCGCCATCTTGTCGCTGGCCCCGCTGTGGCTGCTGGCCGACTTCCTCCTCGCTCATGGGAGCCTGTCCGGCTTTCCCGCGTTCTTGGCGTTCTCGGGTGCAGTCGCAGTGTTCATATGGTGCGTCCGCAAACGCCCGCAGTCGCAGCAGTCCGCGGAGAGCATCGCCTCCTGGTTCATCGCGTGGACAAGGGATCGTCGGCGTGAACGCTCGCGCAATGCGCACCGCGAGGTGTGGGCCAACGCGCTGAAACCGGTCCTGATACTGAAGTTGCAGGCCCAGGTCGACCTGTTGCTGGGGCCGGACCAGGAGTCCTTGCTGCGGGTGGAGGACCACGGGGGCCTTCGGGATGTCCACGCCCCGAAGTACGTGGTGGCGAGCACCGCAGAGGAACTGCTGCGGCAGAAGATGGACCAGCTCGAGGGCGGCACCATCGCCGTGTGCGGCCCCAGGGGCGCCGGGAAGACGACGCTTCTGCGGTCCTGCCTGGTCAGGCCCCGCCACAACTTCGACCTCACCGTGTTCGTCCAGGCGCCGGCCGACTACACGCCCCAGGACTTCCTCCTGGGCCTGTTCGCCAAAGTGTGCGAGCGCTATCTGGAGTTCTACGGCGAGGGCTCCGACAGCGCCGTGTTCACCCCCAAGCGGCGTCGGCAGAACCTGTACCAGCGGTCTTGGCGAGCGCTGAAGTGGCTGGCCAGTTTCGTTCTGGCCCTCGCCGCGCTGGCGGCCGCGCTGGGCCGGGGTGTGCGGTGGTCCTACGACCGGTACGTGAAGCCGCAGATCGTCGACCACCTCGGCTACTGGTGGTCCTGCTCCAGGGATTGGGCGGTGGCTTTCTGGACGAGCCATCCCTGGTGGTCAGGGGCGATTCTGCTCGTCGTGGGCATGCGCCTGATGCCAACTATCAGGTTCCGCAAGAGGACATCGGCGAAGTCGCTGATCAGCCAGCGGTGCCAGCGCTACCTGTACCGGCTCCGTACGGTGCAGAGCTCCAGCACCACGGTGAACATCGGCGTCGCGGGCCCGCAGGAGACCTCGCTCGGCCACTCGAAGACCACCTCGCTGTCCTCAATCCCGCTCACGTTCCCCGAACTCGTCTCGGAGTTCCGCGAGTTGCTGACCGATATCGCCGCCTGGCACCCCCGGTACTTCCGCAGGGCCAGGGTCGTCATCGCCATCGACGAGCTGGACCGGGTCGGCAACACCGCGCAGGCCCGCAAGTTCCTCGGGGAGATCAAGTCCGTCTTCGGTATCGAGAACGTCTACTTCCTGCTCGCCGTGGCGGAGGACCTCGGGGCGGCCTTCGTACGCCGCGGCCTTCCCCACCGCGATGTGACCGACAGCTCCCTCGACGACCTGCTCTACATCCCGCCGCGGACACTGGACGAGTCCCAGCAGATGCTGGCCCGCCGGGCCCCCAGCATCACGCCGCCCTTCGTCCAGCTCCTGCACGCGCTGTCCGGCGGCGTCCCCAGAGACCTGATCCGCTACGCGCGCAGGCTGGTCGAAGTGCACCGCTGGACGACCCGCTCCGAGCGCAAGGACCTGGCCCCGGCCGTGATATGCGAGGAACTCGGCGACACCCTCGAGGGCTTCCGGACCCTGATGGCCGCGCACCAGTGGTCGGCCGACAGCGGCCGGCTGCTGGCCGACCTGCAGACCCTCGTGCAACTGCTCCACTCCCCCCTCTACCGCGACAGCGCGGAGTCCCGCCACAGGATCCGAAACCTCGCCACCAACCCCTCCGCGGCGCAGGCGGGCTCGGCCGGAACCGGCCCGCAGGCGCAGCAACTGCCCGGAGAAGCGATGGTGCTGTGGCAGGAGGCATCGGCATGCACCTACTTCTCGCTGACCCTCCTGGAGATCTTCGGCGCCACGAACTTCGAGATGCTCCGCTCGCAGGCAGCCGACGAGGGACGCCACGGCAGCCCCCAGCGCTTGGCCGAGGCCCGGCAGGAACTCGCCGTCTCACCGCACAGCGCACGGATCATGCTCGACGACATCCGGGCGGCATGGGGGCTGCCGGTGTACAGCGCGTAACAGCCCGGCAGCGACAGGCAGCAGGCGCCGCTGCGCTCTGCCGTCCTATTGCCGATCCCAGCCGGGACTCGAAGTCTTCGCTTCCATGGCCCTGTTGCTGCCGGGCCGGTGACAGTGCTCAGTTCTACGGTTGCGGCATGGGATCGAAATCCGCGCGGCGCGCGCACCGGGAGAAGGCACGCAGACGCAACCGAGGGCTGCCCGGCGTCTCGGGTGTCATCGACGACTCGCCTGCGCTCTGGGCGGAATCCTCTGCCGAAGCGCTGCAGTTGCTTGCCGACACCGGCAGTGTGCAGGCCGCCGGAGCAGCCGCCCGTGACATGCTCGACCAGGCGGTCGATCACCTGGCGGAGTTGCTCGAACCGTACGACGGTTGGGATGTCATTGAGCTTCTGCGTATCCGGACCCTGCCGATCTCCGGGCCGTCGCCGGACGGCGGCGCGGAGAGCATCGTCTCCGTCATCGAACTCGTGGCGTTGATCGCCGCTTCGCGGCACGAGCCCCCAAGCGTCGAGTCGGCAAAGCAGCAGGAGCTCGCCGCGGTCGTCGATGCGGTGTACATGGCCGCGGCGCGGTGTCTGCGGATCGGCGCGCTGGTGACTGCGTTCAGCACGGCAGCGGACGGCGGCCCGCTGGCCCGGCTGCAAACGGGCACGGTCGTGCGTGAAATGACGCTGCGCAACGTCGCCTATCCGCACATGGCCCGTGACACCCTCCGGGACCTGTTCGGCCATCCTGCTGTCGAGTCGGATTGCCGCGCGGTCCTGGGGTTCAGCGCGGAAGAAGCCGTGGCCGTGCTGGACGCGTGCACGAAGCTGCGGACACAGTCGTGGCAGGCGCGGATGGAGCGTCTGGCGTCGCCAGCCAGAGGGCTCTTGTGCTCGACGAGGCCGTGCGCAGCGGTTCGGGCGACAGTCTCACAGCCTCCGCGCGCGAGGCCGCCGAGCAGGTGCAGGCGGCAATACAGGGGCTGTGGAAGGCTCCAGCGGACGGGGCGGCGTTCGGTGTGGACGACTTGTGCCGGCATACGGGCCTGTCGTCCGGTGTGGTGTCGGCTGTCGTCGATGCCTTCACCATGCCCGAGGCGCAGGCTCCGCCTCGCGAGATGGCGCTGCGCTTCCTTTCCGGTGTGTCGCCCCTGCGCACGCACCCGCTGCTACGGGACGCGACGGGACGCGTCCTGCTGGTCCATGACGTCCTACACCTTGCAGCTGTCCGGGAGACGCTCGAGCAGGATCTGAAGGATGCAGGCCGGTGGGACGCCTACAGCAAGCACCGCGGCCGGTACCTGGAAGAAGAAGCGGCCCGCCTGTTGACCGTGCACTTTCCCGGCGCTGAGGCATACAGCGGGTTCGAGTACTTCGTTCCCGACCCCGAGGCTCGCGTGGTACAGCAGGAGCCGTCGCAGTACACCAAGTGCGTCGAAGCCGACGCACTCGTCGTCGTCGACGATGTCGCCCTCATCATCGAGGCGAAGGCCGTGGCACTGACGCCTGCGGCGCGGGCAGGGCACGGCCAGAGACTGCGCCGGGATCTGAGCCGTATCGTCACCGACGCCGCCGAGCAGGCGCAGCGGCTACGGGAGCGAATTCGCTCGGATGCGGGATTGCGGCTGCGGGACGGCATGTGGATCGATCTCGGGCATGTCCGCGAGACGCACACGGTGGCGGTAAGCCTCGAGGACCTGTCCGGTATCACCACGGTGACCGCGGAGTTGGTGCGCGCCGGTCTGCTACCGCCCGGCGACCTGCCGTGGACGGTGTCGCTGCACGACCTTCGGGTCATCAGCGAGCTCGTGGCGCGGCCCGCGGAGCTGCTTCTCTACCTGCGCAGGCGCACCGGGGTGGAGACGACCCTGAAGTTCGTTGCCGTCGACGAGCTCGATCTCTTCCTGCAGTTCTACTCCAGCGGCCTGTGGGTGGAGCCAGACCCGGATGCGGTCGCGGCCGCACTGCCCGGGTTGGGGTCTGCGACCACCGCGTCACGGCGCCGCCGAAGCTCCGAGCACGGCGAGGTCATCGTCAGTCTCACCGGACCGCTGGATGACTGGTACGCGTACCAGCTCGGCGACAGCCCCGTGCCGGCGCCGAAGCCGGCCATGGTCGGTGACGCGGACCTGGTCGCGTTCGTCGACGCGATCGCCGAGACGGCGGCGCCGGGCTGGCTTGCAGCCGGGGCCGTCCTGCTCGGCGGATCAGCGAAAGGCCAGGGCCAGTTCACCGCCGCCATGCGGAAAGTCTGCACGATGACGGCGAACGACGGCCGACCGCACACCATCGCGCATGTGTGCGGCACGACGCCGGCGGACAGCAGCGTCCTGATCTGGATGAGCGTCCCCCATCCGACCAGTCAGAGAGCCGCCGAGGTGTTCCTGGACCGCTACCTGCGGGCGAAAAAACACCAGTTGGGCGTCAGCCGCGCCTTCGCCTTCCTTGTCGACGGCCGCTCCCGACGACTGACGGGAATGCTCTACGACAACACCCTGCCGGGTCCGGACCCTCTCCTGGACCGACTCGTCGCCCAGTAGGCGTGGCGACCGTGATACCCCGAACGCTCCCACCACCACCCCGCGCCCCGCCGTCGCAAGCCCAAGCGGCAAGGCTGAAAAGTTCGTTGAGTGACCGGCTTCCCTCCACTGCGACACCGCAGATGTGACAGCAAAGGAATGACTCGGCCAGACCTCTGCCACCCGGCTCGTCAGGAGACCTCACCCCCCGCACAAGCAGCAGTGCCTCGGCCGAGACGATTCTGCTGGCTGCCACGGCCGACAGGACAATGGCGCGGGCAACGGACTCTGCGAGGTAGGCTCATCCTCAGGCAAGCACCCATCCGCAAAGAACCAGCAAAGCCACGACATCACAGCACGTCAAAAAGGGTCTTCCCCGCACACGCAGGGGTGCCACGTACGGGCCTAGCCCGAGGGTGCGGCCTCCCGCGTCTTCCCCGCACACGCAGGGGTGCCACGTACGGGCCTAGCCCGAGGGTGCGGCCTCCCGCGTCTTCCCCGCACACGCAGGGGTGCCACGTAGCACGGGACGTCACCGTGGACCCCACCACCGTCTTCCCCGCACACGCAGGGGTGCCACAGCCGAGAAGAACGCTGGATGGGCCGCCATGCAGTCTTCCCCGGTGCCACGACACCGCCGAGCTGGTAAGTGCGCCCATGGGCGACGAATCCTCCCTGCACACGCAGGGGCACCGCCCGACGCCCGTGCCATCCCCTACCAGGCGGCATTCCCCGTGCTCGTGCAAGTTTCTTCGTCCACCCATCCACTGGGCACTCCGAAAGTCAAGAGCGCCACAATGCCGGGCACCATGACTACGCCGCAGGTCAGAGTGCCTCTCGTATTGCGATTCTCACTGCAGTTCGCTGCAGATTCTCATTAGATGTCTCGGCTCGTTCTCATGTGATGTCACCACACAAGCCTTGTCCCTTAACTCACAGCACAGGTCAGACACGCGAGCCCGCCCGAGCGCTATGACACTAGCGCGAGACATCAGGCAGACATCGAGATGCAACTCAGCACTCGGGCCCGGAGAAGAGCCTGGGGACATTCTCGCCTCCAACTCCTACGGCCCGTTGGTGCGGATCCTGACCGCGATCCGCTCGTATGACGCCCGCATGCTGGAAGCCCTCGCCGTGCCGCAGCGCAGCGGCAGGCGCAGCAAGGGGCGCAGCGCTGAGGCGGTCGGCTCCGCTGGTGAAGGCGGGGGTTCGGGCGGGGTGGGGGCGTTCACGTTGCCGGTTCGGTTCCAGGGGCGGGTGGATGAGGACGCGTTGGCGCTGTTCGTCTCCACCCAGGTGTTCCGGAGTGAGAGCGCTTACTGGAGGGAGGGGATGGAGCACTGCAAGAAGTGGTTCGACGAGACCGGATCATTGGAGGTCCCCTACAACCAGATGGTCGGTGAGCTGGGCAATTTTGCGCTCGGCCGGTGGGTTTCGGATCGTCGGTACGAGCGGGTCTGTGGCGACATGCCCGGCTACCGGGTTCTGCTGCTCGATATGGTCGGGATGATCTGGTCGGTGTCCGACGCCAAGTTCGAGACCGGACTGGCTTGGGCGCGGCAGTGGGCCGCTGAGCACGGCGGGGGCCTGGCTGTGCCGGCCCGGGCCTCGATCCAGGGCTACCCGATTGGTACCTGGCTGGCTGGCCTGCGGGCGCAGGCCAGCGTCCCTGACGGCGAGAAGGGTGTACTTGAGCCGGAGCGGCGGGCCGTGCTGGAGGCGATCGACCCGTGGTGGTGTCCGGCCTGGCCGGTTACCTGGCAGCGCGCCTATACCGCCGCCAGGATGTGGTGGCTGGAGAGCGACGGCCGCGTCGACTGGCCCGCCCTGCCCGCCGGGACGGTGTTTGAGGGCGAGCAACTCGGCCGGTGGATCGTGGCGCAGCGGGCCGGCTGGTCGAGCCTGGCGGAGGAGCAGCAGGAACTGCTCGCTACGCTCGGCATCGAGCAGGATCCGGAACTGGCTGCCGCGGCGGCCGCGGCGCGGGCGGCGAAGGCCGGGCCCCGTATCTCCCAGGCCGACCGGTTCGCGCAACACTTGGAGGCCCTGCAGCGGTTCGCGGTGCGGGAAGGGCACGCACGTGTGCCAAGGCAGCACAAGGAGCTGCTGGAGGTGCCTTCCGGGGCCGAGGACGGTGCGGTGGAGACGGTGCTGCTGAGCCTGGGGTCGTGGCTCAACAACCAGAAATCCAGGCGGGCTGGCCTGACCTTCGAACAGCTCCGGCTGCTCGGCCGGGCCGGGGTCGACTGGGCAGCGGAGCTTGCCCCTCTCCGGCGGGAGAGCGAGGAAGCGGCGGTGCAGGTATGAACGAGATCGACTGGGCATCGGCGCGGGCGTCGATCGGGTCGTTCGCCATCGGGCAGTGGCTCGGCGCTGGTGCACCAGATGGTGGGGTGCTGCTGCGGCTTTGAGGCCCTGGGGCCGTCACCCACTGCTGGTGGTGAGGTGACGGCCTTCCCTGTCGACCCCGACGGTACTCCAGTACCCAGGCGACCCTCACCGAGTGGGTCTGTACGGTCATCGGCTCTGGCACGTAATCGGTGGTGACCAAGTGTGACGACTGTCGTTGGCATGGCGTGCACGACGTCAATGAGGTTGTCAGCGTGGTGTTTTCGGGGCTGTCTGCACTGGTCGTCGAGGGTGTGGCGGACGAGGGCGAGGTCATCCGGGTGTCGGCCCGGACTCGGGGCGATCCGGTTCCGTGCCCGGCGTGCGGACGGCTGACAGGGCGGGTGCACGGCTTCCACGGACGGGTGGTCGGGGGTTTGCCGGTGGACGGCCGGCGGGTCGTGGTGTCGGTGAGGCTGCGGCGACTGGTGTGTCCGGTGCTGGGCTGCCCGCGGCAGACGTTCCGCGAGCAGATTCCCGGCGTCGTGGAGCGCTACCAGCGCCGCACCAGACGACTTTCCGACCAACTCGGCTCTGTGGTGAAGGAGTTGGCGGGCCGGGCGGGCGCCCGCCTCTCCCGCGCGCTGACGTGCGCAATCTCCCGCTCGACCGCCCTTCGTCTGCTGATGCGCCAGGCGCTGCCGCCCCTTCGCATCCCGCGCGTGCTCGGAGTCGAAGACTTCGCCTCGAGCGCCGGCACCGCTACGCGACCGTGGTCGTCGATGCCGAGACCGGCGGGCGGATCGACGTCCTGCCCGGCCGCACCGCCCAGGCCCTGACCGCGTGGCTGCGCGAGCACCCCGGGATCGAGGTGGTCTGCCGGGATGGGTCCGGCTGCTACGGCGAGGCGATCCGCCGGGCTCTGCCCGACGCGGTGCAGGTCAGCGACAGGTGGCACCTCTGGTCGAACCTGTGCGACAGGGTCCTGGTCGAGGTCCGCTCCCACACCGCCTGCTGGGCCACCGCCGTGAACCCGTCCGACCCGGTGGCATGCGCGAGCAGACCATCCGAGAGCGTTGGAAGCAGGTCCACGACCTGCTCGGCCAGGGTGTCGGCCTGCTCGAATGCGCCCGCCGTCTCGACGTCGCCCTGAACACCGTCAAGCGGTACTCCCGCGTGAAGGAGCCCACCGGCGACCGCCGCGCACCTCGCTACAGGCTCACGCTCGTCGACCCTTACCGCGGCCACCTGCGCGCCCGCAGGGCCAGGGGCCCTGCGGTACCCGTCACGCACCTCCTCAGGGAGATCAAGGAGTTGGGCTACACCGGCAGCGCGAACCTCCTGGTCCGCTACCTCAACCAGGGCCGCGCCGAGGGCGGCAGGCCCGTCATCATCCCGAAGCACTTCGCCCGACTCCTGCTCACTCGCCCCGAGAACCTCCGCGACAAGGACACCGAACTCCTGCGAGAACTCACCCATGCCTGCCCGAGATAGCCGAACTCGCGAGCTTTTCCCGCGAGTTCGCCACGCTGCTGACACCAGCCGAGGGCAATGGCGCCAGACTCGCCGACTGGCTCACCCGGATTCGCACCGCCGCCCTCCCCCAGCTGCACTCCTTCGCAATCGGCCTCGAACTCGACCGCGCCGGCGTCGACGCCGGGCTCACCCTCCCCTACAGCAACGGCCGAACCGAAGGCGTCAACACCCGGACCAAGCGAATCATGCGGCAGATGCACGGCCGAGCGGGCTTCCCCCTACTCCGCCACCGCATCCTCCTCCCGTGATCACCACATACCGTCACCACCGATTACGGACCAGAGCCGATGACCGTACAGACCCTGCCCGCCCGGTCACACCGGCGGGCGCCCGGCGGCCGGAACCGTGCCCCTGCCGTTGCCCGCGGCCAGGAAGCGGTGCAGGGAGGCTGTGGTGGCGGCCGTGAAGGCCTCGCGCTGCTGCGGGGTGACGGCGTCCAGGGAGAGGTAGGGGTTGAGGTCCTCCAGTTCGACCAGGAGCAGTTCGCCCGCCGTGGTGCGGCAGGCGTCGATGCGTTGGATGCCGTGGTCGAGGGTGTTCCAGTCGATGAAGCGGCGGGCGAAGGCCAGGTCGGCCGGGGTCGGGCGGTAGGGCGTCAGGTGCCAGCGGCGGGCGGGGTCGGGGGCGTGCAGGGCGTACTGGAAGGCGTCGTCGACGAAGTAGAAGGAGACCTCGTAGCGGAAGTCGACCAGGGGTTGCAGGAGCAGGCCGTTCCAGTCGAGGCGGGGCAGGTCGGCGCGGTCGACGACGGTCAGGCCGATCGAGTCCGCGCCGTCCTTGGGTTTGGCGACGTAGCGGTCGGCGGGCGGCAGCAGGGCGAGGTCGGCGGGGCGGTCGACGGTGGGGATGACCGGGAAGCCTGCTGCTGTCAGGGCGGGCAGGTAGCCCTTCCCGGCCATGTCGCCGCGGCCGGTGAGCGGGTTGTAGACGCGGGTGCCGCGCTCGGCCGCGAGGCGGCGGAAGGCGTCGTACTGCCCGCGGTAGTGCACGACGGGACCGCTGTTGCGGACCACGACCGCATCGAAGGCGTCCATCAGTGCGGCCGCGTCCCGCGGGTGGCACAGGGCCAGGTCGAAGTGCTCGCGCAGGCGCGAGGTGAGGTGGATGTCCTCGTCGCCGTAGCGGCGCCCGCGCGCCGGGTAGGCGAGGTCGGTGACGAACAGGATGCGGGGGCGCTCGGGCACGTCGTCGTCCTTTGCTGGCGGGTGGGCGGCCACTCTACGCAGCGCCGCCCGGGGCCGGTACCACCCGCCGGCGGTGCTCAGCCCACCTTCTGCCGGGAACCGGGACGGGGACGGGTACGGGTACGGGGACGGGGGCGGAGGAAGCGGGAGGCGCGGCCCGCGGCCGGGGCCGGGGCCGGGGTCGTGGTGCGGGCCGGGCCGTCGGGGACGGTGAGGGCGAAGAGGGCGGCGGCGACGGCGACCGCGGCCAGGACGTAGTAGCTGAGCTGGTAGGAGGCCATCGGCGGGTGGGCGCGCTCGGTGCCGGTGGCGCCGAGGACCAGGACGGAGGTGACGACGGCCGGGGCCAGTGCGCTGCCGGTCTGGCGGACGACGGTGTTGAGGGTGGCGGCGTGGGCGACGTCGGCGCGGTCGACGGTGCTGAACGAGGCGATGGTGGTGGGGATGAAGACCCCGCCCATGGCCAGGCCGAGCAGGAACATGTAGCCGCGGAACGTCCACAGGCTGGTGCTCGCGTCGGCGGTGGCGAACAGCAGCATCACGCCCGCGACGCCGAGCAGGCCGGTGCCGATGATCAGCCGCGGCCCGACCCGGTGGTAGACCGCGCCGACCACCTGCATCGTCACCAGGACGCCGAACGCCTCGGTGAAGGTGGTGCTGCCGCTGTCCAGGGCCGAGCCGCCGCGGGCCTCCTGGATGAAGATCGGGCCGAGGAACATCGCGCCCATCATCGGCACGTAACCGACCAGGCTGATCAGGTTGGTGTCGCGAAACAGCCGGTCGCGGAACAGACGCAGCCTCAACACCGGTACGGGCGAGCGGAGTTGGTGCCGGACGGCGACGACGAGCAGGCCCGCGCCGACCACGAGGGCACCGACCACCTGCGGACGGTCCCAGCCGAGGTCGGGCCCCGCGCAGATGCCGTACATCAAGGTCGCGGTGGCCGCGGCACACAGCAGCAGACCGGGCAGGTCCAGCCGTCCGGCGGCGTGGTCGCGGTGCTCGGCCAGGAACAGCGCCCCGAACAGCACCGCCGCGGCACCGAAGGGCACGTTGACGTAGAACACCCAGCGCCAGGACAGGCTCGTGACCAGCAAACCGCCCAGCAACGGGGCGATGGCCGGAGCGATCTGCTGCGGGATGACCATCAGCCGCGAGAGCCGGACCTGTTCGGCCTGGGTGAAAGTACGGAAGAGCAAGGCCTGCGAGGTCGGCATGAGCAAACCCGCCGCCAGACCCTGCAGAGCACGAGCGCCGACCAGGGAAAGCAAGTCGGGAGCCGCGCCGCACAGGCCGCTGGCGGCGGTGAAGGCTGCCAGTGACAGCAGCAGCATGCGGCGGCCGCCGTAGCGCTCCACCAGCCAGGCGGAGGCGGGGATCATCATGCCGAGGCAGACCGGGTAGACCACGACGACCCCGGTGAGAGCGGCCGGGGTGAGGTCGAACTGCCGGGCGATGCTGGGCAGCGCGACGATGGTGATCGCGCCGTCGATGATGCAGATGAAAGTGGTCAGGACAGCCATGATGGGCACGACACGGCGCTGGCTCAAGCGGGTGCTCATAGAAGCTGAGCATACTCACTATGATGATGCTCAGAAAGTCTGCGGGTCCGCGGAACACACCGCAGCGGCCCCGACGGGCTTCCGAAGAGGACGAAGAGGATGGGGAAGGCACGGCATGGCAGAGGAACCGGCAGCCCGGCAGCGGTTCGGCAGCAGCGACGTCCTGGTCGACGAACTCTTCGCCACCACGCACAGGTTGCGCATCTTCGTGGACGGCAGGCTGCGCGAGCACGGCGCCTCGGTCGCCCGGCTGCGGACCCTGCGCGTCCTAGCCCTCGCGGGCAAGCCGCTGCGCATGCGCGACCTCGCCGAGCACGTCGGCAACGCCCCCCGGACGACCACCACGATCGTCGACAGCCTGGAGCGCGACGGCCTGGTCGAACGCGTCCGGCACCCCACCGACCGGCGCGCGTTCCTGCTCACCCTCACCGCGGAAGGCACCCGCCGCCACCGCGAGGCCGAGGAACTCGACCGGGCCGCCCTCGCCGCAGCCACCGGCACACTGGACGCCACCGAGCGCGAGCAACTGCGCACCCTGCTCGGCCGGATCCGGGCCGCGGTGGACACCGACACCGGTCGCGAGGACAAGAGCGGTGGCGAGGACAGCGGGGACGGCGGCGGGGACGAGGACTGAGCCGCGGGCGGGCGCCGACTGGGAGCGACGCTCCTGGGACGGACCCTCCGCTCTACGGGCGGCGGCGGTGCGGCCATAGTCGGAACGGGCCGCCGGAGCGCCGGAGCGCCGGAGCCCCGGCGGCCCGGAGCGGGAGGGAGCCGTCCGATGGAGGAAGCCGTAAGGGAAGAGACGCGGGAAGCCGTGCAGAAAGCCGTGCAAGAGTCCGTACGGGAAGAGGCGCGGGGAGGCGTGCAGGAGTCCGTGCTGGTGGCGCCCGGTACGCGGCCGCGCCACTTCGTCCGCAGGGCGGGGCCGGTGCCGGTGCTGGTCGCCGGGGGCACGGGGGCGCCGCCGCGACCGGCGCGCCGGCCGACCGGCTCGCCGACCGGCACACCGTCCTCACCTACGACCGCCGCAGCCTGTCCGGCAGCCCAGCAGACCAACCGGAGCGGACGACAGTGGCCGTGCACGCCGACGACCTGTCCCGGCTGCTGTCCTCCCCCACGGCGGAGCCCGCCCTCGTCCTCGCCAGCAGCCTCGGAACGCTGGTGGCACTGGAGCTCGCCGCCCACCACCCCGGCCTGGCCAGGCCAGGCCAGGCCACCGCAGTGGTCGCACACGAACCCGCGGCCGTCCAACTCCTGCCGGAGCACGAACGGGCCTCGGCCGTACACGACCTCCTCGAAGCCGAGGAGACATTCACAGCAGACGGCATCGACACCGCACTGCACCGGTTCGCACGGTTCGCCGGGATCGACCCGACCGACCGCGCACCGGACGCCCCACCGCGGGCGCGAGGCCCCGAACAGGTGCGCAACGCCGAGTTCCTGCTCCGCCACGACATCCACATCCCCCCACCGCCACCGGCTCGACCTGGCCGCACTGCAAGGCTCGGACGCCCGGATCGTGCCCGCCGCAGGCGAGAACTCCGCCCACATCTGGCCGCACCGGTGCGCCCAACTGCTGGCCGCGGAACCCGGGACCGCCTGCGAGGCCCTCCCCGGCGGGCACAACGGCTACGCCTTCCGTCCGCGGGCGACGGCGAAACGGCTGCACCGGATACTCACCACCCCCGGGCAGAGGGCAGCGGGCGGGGTACACCGACGGACGGGCAGCGGACAGCGGACAGCGGATGGATGGACGGACGGACGGCGGCAACCGTCGAACCCGCCGTCAGCGGGCGCTCAGAGCAGGCGGGTGAGCAGGATCCGGCCGCCCTCGTACACGCCGCCGTCGATGGCCACGACCCGGCCGCCGGCGTAGCGCAGCGGCTCCCGGACCTCCTGCGGGGGGATGCCGAAGTGCCCGGTGAGCGTGCTGTGGCCGTGGACGAGGAGGGTCCCGCCCAGGGCGTCCAGGACGAGGGCCACGGGGTCGCGGGGGTCGCCCGGCCGGGCGTTCCGGAAGGCGCCGCGGGAGCTCATCCGCCTGCTGAACTCCAGCCAGGCCCCGGGGTGTTCGCCGGTGAGCACGCGGGCGGCGGCGGCGTTGACGGCCGCGACGGACGTCCCGAGTTCGAGGTACTGGGTGGTGTCGGCATGCAGCAGCAGGTGACCGTCGACCAGGGCCGCGGCAGGGAGCCCGGAGAGCCACTGCCGGTGAGAAGGGGTCAGCCGCCGCAGGTCCGTCCCGCGGCCGCCGAAGCGGGCCCAGCCGCCGTGGAACCCGCCCGGCTGCTCCCAGCCGGGGACGGGAGCGGCGCCGAAGCGGTGCGCGGCGAGCAGTTGCACCTCGTGGTTGCCCAGCAGGGCGCCCACCCGGCCGCCCTCGTCGCGGGCCTGCGCGGCCAGGCGGCGAATGTCCTCGATGACACCGATACCGTCCGGCCCGCGATCCACATAGTCACCGAGCAACCACAACCGGGCCCGTCCGCCGGACCAGTGCCCGTGCGCGTCGGCGAGCCCCGCCTCGCGCAGCGCGTCCTGGAACTCCGCGCGGTGGCCGTGGACGTCGGCTGCCGCGTACAGCGGGGCGGGTGCGGAGGACACGGCGGGACGCTACCAGTACGCCGACGGGGCGGGCGGCCATGGGGTGGTGGCGATCGGGTAACAGGCGTGACCCAGGGGACGGCGATCCGGTACGGTACGCCAGCCAACCGGTAATTTATGCACACCTTATGTCCAACTGGGGATACCAATGAACATCGATTTCAGCCTTGACCCGGTCTTCTCCTGGTACGTCATCCTGCTGATGTTCAGCGGCCTGGCGACGATCTGCATCGGTCTCGTCCCGGTCTCCGCGCTCAGCGTCGGCTGGCGGATCGTCAACGTGATCGCCGGTCTCGCCTTCTTCGGCTACGGCGTCTACCTCTGCTTCTTCTTCGAGGGCACCAGCTACCGCATCTTCTTCCAGGCGCTCATCGTGCCGATCGCCCTGGTCGTCAACTTCTTCAAGGCGATGTCGAACCGCAACCGGCCGACCGTGCCGGTCCCCCCGCAGGCCCAGGGCCCGTACCCGGGCCAGGCGCCGTTCGCCGGCCAGGCCCCGGTCCAGCCGCAGGCCCCGGTGCAGCAGCCGCAGGCCCAGCAGGCTCCGGCCGCGGCGCAGGCCGAGGGCGGCCCGACCGCCTGATCGTCTGATCGTCTGATCGATCGGTCACCTGATCGCCCGGTCGGCTGACCTTCCGTCACCGCCCGTCCGCCCGACCCGGTTCCGTCCGACGCCGTGCGGGCGGGCGGTGACGTGCGTTCACCGACGGTGCGGGACCGGGCTGTTGACGGACTTTACGTGTTCATGGATAGTCTCACGCGCGGGGGCGCCCCGCGGGTGAGAGGGGTGTCGGGATGGGAATCCACGGGGTGGCGACGACCGGTGCGCGGACGGGGCGGGTCGATCCGCTGCTGGCCGACCGGGTCGTCGAGGCGCTGCTGCTCGTCGGCCTGCCCGTCGCGCACGGCGGCCACGGCCCCGGCGTCCACCTGCTCGCCACCGACGGCGGGGACGGCGGCCCCGACACCGACCGCTGGCCGGTGACCCTGCGCTGGATCTGTTCCCCCCGCCTGGAGGGCGCGGCCGCGGTTGCGGGCGCCGACGCCCGCAGCCCGTGGTCCCGGACGCGGCAGGTGGTCGCGGACAGCATGGAGACCGCGCTCGCCGAACTGCTGCCCGCCCTCGGGGTGAGCGCCACCCGTGCCGACGCGGACGGGCCGACCCTGGTCGGGCCGGGCAGCTCCGACGCCCCCGCCGGGGCCGGGGCGGGGAGTTCCCCGGCCGGGAGCGCGGCGGCCGGGGGCGAGATCGAGATCGAGGTCCATCCTGCCGTCGCCGCTGCCGTCCGCCGCGGCGCCGCCCTCGCGGGCCTGCCGCTCGCCCGGGGCCCCCGTACGTCCGGCGTCGCGTTCGCGGCCTGCGGCCCTGCGGCGGGCACGACGGACGGGCAGGCGGCCGCGGCGGACGGGGAGGCGGCCGCGGTTGTCGATGTCGCCTGGCAGCCCTCCCACCAGTTGCCCGGGGAGCCGCTCGTGGCGACGGCCGTCCGGGAGGCCATGCACCACGCGGTCGGCACCGCCCTGGCCGCCTGCGGGCTCCGCACCTCCTGGCACCGGCCCGCGGACAGCGCCCCGCACCTGCACGTCACCGACCACTGACGGCCCGTCGGCCCGTCGCCCCCTCCCCCGGCGCCGGTGGACCGGCCCGCGCCGCGCCTGCCCGCACCCGATCGCCGACACGCCCTCAGGGCCCGCTCCGCACTGGTGCGTTCACGACCCACTCGGTTCCGCGCTGCCCTCCCGCCTCCTGGCACCTTCCCCCACGCAGCGCTGAACTCGTTCGAATGAGCCCCGGGGGGATCAATTGTGCGCGTGCCCGACGGACCCGTACCCGCGGTCGGAGGAGGCCGGAGGGGCGGGGCCGGTTCCGGGCGTGACGGGCGGTCAGGCACAGTAGAGGGGTGAGGGCCGGTCCCGGTGGCGTTGTCGCCGTGCGGGGGCGGCGGGGTGCGAGGAGGTGGAGGTCGCGGTGGTGCGGCGCTTGGAGTTCGACGAGGGTCAGGCGATCAGGCTGCTGGGGGTACCGGTGATGGTGTGGCGGTGGGCCCGGTGCAGCGGGTTGGTGCCGGTGCCTGACCTGCCGGACGGGCGCTGGTCGCGGGCGGTGCTGGAGGGCCTGGACGTGGGGGTGCTGCGGGCGTCCGTGCCGCCGGAGTTGGTGGAACCGGCCGACGCGGCGGACCGGCTGGCGGCGGCGCTCGGCACGCCGAACGTACCGGGCCGCCCGCCGGTGGTCTCCGCCGCGCTGGTGGCGAACCTGGTGGCCCGGGGTGTGCTGGCGGACCTGAGCGGCAACCCCCGGTACGTCTGGATCAACCCCGAGCAGGTCGACCGGCTCGCCGCCCGGCCCGACGTCCGGCGCCTGCTGGCCGGTTGAGCTTGGCGTTCAACCGTTCGCAGTGGTTCGTGGTTCGTGGTTCGTGGTGCGTGGTTCGTGGTTCGTGGTGCGTAGTTCGTGGTCCGTGGTTCGTGGTTCGTCGGGGTTCGGTGCCCTTCTTGCGGTGGGCGGCCGGCTGCTGATTGACGAGTAGCGGCCACCCGGTGGACGGTGGTCGTCGGCCGGAGCCGTTGCCCGGGCTCAGCGAGGGCTCAGGAGGCAGAACTCGTTGCCCTCCGGGTCGGCCAGGATCCTCCACGAGATCGCGGACTGGTCGATGCCGGGGTCGGTGGCGCCCAGGGTGCGCAGCCGGGTCTCCTCTGCCGCCGGGTCGTCGTCGCGGTAGGGGGCGACGTCGAGGTGGACGCGGTTCCAGCCGCTCTTGGCATCGGGGGTGCGCACGAACTCCAGGTAGGGGCCGACGCCTCGGGCGGAGCGCAGGGAGGCGTGGTCGTCGGCGGTCTCGTGCACCGTCCAGTCCGTCGCCTCGCCCCAGAACCGGGCCATCGCGCGCGGGTCGGCGCAGTCGACCACCACCGCGGCGATCGGCCCGGTGTCCCGGTAGAGGGGGCGGGGTTCCAGGACGCAGAACTCGTTGCCCTCCGGGTCGGCCATGACCGTCCAGGGGACGTCGCCCTGGCCCACGTCGGCAGGAGTCGCGCCGAGGTCCTTCAGCCGCGCGACCAGCTCCGCCTGGTGGGCGGCCGAGGTGGTGGCCAGGTCGAGGTGCACCCGGTTCTTCACCGTCTTGGGTTCGGGGCGGGCGACGATGTCGATGCAGACGGCCGCGGGGTCGGGGTAGTCGAAGCCCACGGGCTCGAGGTTCGTCACGCCGGGTCCCTCGCTGTCGACGCCCCAACCGAGCGCCTGCGCCCAGAACCGGCCGAGCGCGGAGTCGTCGTGTGCCTTCATGTTGATCTGCACGAGTCTTGTCGCCATGCCGTGCATCCTAGGACCGGGCCCGGGGCCGGAAGTGCGCTGCCGGACTTCGCCGGGACGTGTCAACTGCCGTCGGAGTCGCGTGGGACGCCCGCGATCCAGCCTGTTCGGTTCCCGGCCCGGGGAGGACGCCGGGAGCCTCGGGAGCAGCTGCCGGGCGCGCGAGCGGCCCCGGCCGGACGGAGGGGTCTCCGCCCGGCCGGGGCCGTGTGCCCTGTGCCGCGTACCGCGTACCGCGTACCGCGTGCCGTGCTCGGTGCCTAGCCGTTGCTGATGGTGAAGGTGGTGCCGGGCTGGCGGACGATGTCGCCGGTGGCGGAGTTGCTGACCTGGACGTTGCTCAGGACGGCGCTGCCGCGGGCGCCGGACATCGCCAGGATGCCCGCGCCGTTGTTGGACTTGTCGATCCGCACGTTGCTGATCCTGACGTCGGGGATGCTCCCGCCGCCGGTCTTGAACTGGATGCCGTCGTAGGTGCTGTCGTGGATCTCGGTGTCGCGGATGACGACGCCGGGGATGTCGAGGTTGGCGGCGAACAGGGTGAGCGCGCCGAACTCCTGGTCCTCGTTCCAGAACGCTCCGCCGCTGCGGTAGACGGCGTTGTTGGCGATCAGGGTCTGCCCGGAGAAGGGCAGCGGGTCGTGGTCGGTGGCGAGCATGATGCCGGGGTAGTTGGCGGTGTCGTAGACGAGGTTGTTCTCGATCCGGTTGCCGTAGCCGCCGTAGACCGCGATGCCGGTGGCGCGCCACGGGAGTTGGACGGTGTTGTTGACGAAGGCGTTGTCGTGGCCGATGTCGACGGCGGTGTTCTTGACGTACTTGTTGGACCAGACGGCCATCGAGTCGTCGCCGGTGGTGCGGAAGGTGGAGTTGAACACCGTCGAGTTGCGGGTGCCGTCGGCGAAGTTGATGCCGTCGGCGTAGGTGTCGCGGATCCGCATGCCGCTGAACTGGAGCCCGTCGGCGGGGTTCCACAGGTCGGGGATGTTGTCGTAGTCGCGGCCGACCCAGACGGCGACGTTGGCGTGCTCGATCCAGACGTTCTCGATCTTCGTGTTCTTGCCGAACCGGCCGTTGAGGCCGACGCCGCCCTCGGAGCCGTCGGAGGCGCCGCGGATCCGGCCGGAGCCGAAGATCGCGAGGTCGGAGATCTTGGTGTTGTCGTCGATGTCGAAGCCGAAGTTGCCCTCGTGCGGGTGGTTGATGCCGCCGACGACGTTCTGCGGTTCGGTGAGCGTGTAGAACTGCGAGTACCACATGCCCGCGCCGCGGATGGTGACGTCGCGGATGCCGACCTGGTTGTAGGTGCCGCGGTGCAGCGGGTCGACGGTGAGGACCTTCTGCTCCTGGCGCCACTGGCCCTTCGGGATCCACACGCAGGCGATGCTGCCGTTCTGGTCGGCCGTCACGGCGGCCTGGATCGCGGCGGTGTCGTCCTGGCCGTCGTCGGGGACGGCGCCGAAGTCGGTGATCGAGGTGCACTCGGCCGGCTTGGACTTGGGCGGGGCGACCTGCTCCAGGTCGATCAGGTCGATGGTGTAGGAGGAGGCGGTGTCGCCGCTGTCGCGCTGCAGGCGCAGCTTGGTGCCCGCGGGGTAGCTGGCGGGCAGCAGGGCGTGGGTCTCGTCGAAGAGGCGGCGGGCGTCGGCCTGCGGGGTCTGGGTGAGCCCCTCGGGCTGGTCGGTGGTGCCGTAGAGCCAGCTGTGCTTGGAGGAGAGGGTCAGCTTCTGCACGAACACGTTGTCGGCGTAGAGGCTGAGGGTGGCGTCGGTGCCTCCGCCGCCGGGGGCGTCGGGGATCGAGTTGCGCACCACGATGGAGTTGGTGGGGACGGTGGAGGTGATCTCGACGTACTGGCCGGTGGCGGTCAGCTTGACGGACTTGCGGCCGGAGGACTCGGAGGCGTAGTTGGTGTGGCCGAAGGTGCGGGTGGCGTCGGCCTGGAGCAGTTCGCCCTGGTACCTGCCGTCCTCGGCCTCGTAGCTGGTGAAGGGTGCGGCGGCGCCGCGGCCGACCACGACGGACTTGCTGTAGGTGTTGTTGCCCTCGTTGGTCTCCTGCGCGGTGCCGGTGGCGTCGGCGGTGACCGTGACGGTCGCGCCGCCCGCGACGGCGGTCCAGGTGCCGGTGACGGGGAGGGTGAGGGTCTGTCCGGCGGGGATCGCCGGGGTGGTGGTGTTCAGCGTCGCGGTGCCGACGGTGAGGCGGGTGACTCCGGCGGGGGCCGGGTCGATGCCGCGGTTGTGGAGCTTGACGGTGAAGGAGGTGGCCGCTCCGGCGGCGGGGCTGGCGGGGTTGGGGGTGACGTCGAGGACTTCGAGGTCGGGTCCGGGGGCCTGGCGGACGGTGATCGGGCTGCTCGCGGCGAGCAGGTTGTCGTCCTCGTTGCGTTCCCGGACGGTGTTCGCGGGGTCGACCCGGGCGCTGGGCAGGTAGCTGCCCTGCGGACGGGTGCCGATCTCCTTGCTGACGGTGGCGGACTCGCCCGCGGCCAGCGCGGGGACGGCGGCGCTGTCGGCGAGCGCGCCGCCGAGCAGCAGGTCGACGGTGGTCGCGGCGGCGGGCAGGTTGCCGGTGTTCTTGACGGTGGCCCGCAGGGTGATCGCGGTGGTCTCGTCGGGGCTGGCCGGGGACCACGCCACGTCGGTGACGGTGAGGTCGGGGTTGGGCGCGGGGGTGCCGACGACCTGGAGTTCGGCGACCTGTCCGGCGGGGGCGCCGGTGTTGGAGGTGAACTTCAGCTGCAGGTCGGCGGCCCTACCGGTGACCGGGACGGTGATGCTGTTGGCGCCGCTCGCGGGGTCGAAGCGGTAGTCGGCGGCGGCCTTCAAGCTGGTGAAGGCGGTGGCGCCGTCGGCCCGTCCGAGCACCTGGATGTTCTGGGTGCGGGCGCCCCACGACGCGTCGGGGTTGAGCTTGACGACGACGTTCTGCAGGTCGGCGTCGCTGCCCAGGTGCACCGTCAGGGTGTTGGGGAAGGCCCCGGAGTTGCCCTCCCAGTAGGTGGTGAGGCTGCCGTCGTTGGCGTTGGCGGGGGCGAAGGTCCACGCCTGGCCGGAGGCCTCGATCGGCTTCCCGGCGGCGAGGTTGCTGCCGGGGGTGCCGGTGCCGCTGCCGGTGCGGGTGACGGGCGCGCTGGGGTCGGACTGGTTGCCCGCCGCGTCCTTGGCCCGCACGGTGTACGTGACGGTGGCGGTGGCGGGCTGGCTGTCCGTCCAGGTGCGGACGGTGGCGGCCGTGCTGGCCTTCAACTGCCCGTCGGCGTACACGTCGTAGCCGGTGACGGCGGTGTTGTCGGTGGCCGCGTCCCAGGTCAGCCTGATCTGTCCGGCGGCGGGCTCGGTGTACGCGAGGTTGCCGGGCGCGCTGGGCCTGACGGTGTCGCCGGGAGCCTCGCCGGTGCGGGTGACGGGGGCGCTGGGGTTGGAGAGGTTGCCCGCCGCGTCCTTGGCCCGCACGGTGTACGTGACGCTCTCGCTCGCCGGGCGGGTGTCCGTCCAGGTCAGTGTGGAGCCGTCCACCGTGGCCGCCAACTGGCCTCCGGCGTAGACCTCGTAGCCGGTGACGCCGGTGTTGTCGGTCGCGGCGCTCCAGGTCAGCCTGATCTTGCCGGCTTCGGGCTGGGTGTAGGCCAGGTTGGTCGGCGCGGTGGGGGCCTGGGTGTCGCCGGAGGTCGGGCCGTACGCCTCGAACTCGGCCAACTGGGCGGCGGGCCACGCGGAGTTGGCGGTGAACAGCAGCCGCAGGTAGCGGGTGGTGGTCGCGGGCAGCGAGACCGTGACCTGGTTCCCGGCCGCCGGGTCGAAGCTGTAGGCGGCGGGGGCCAGCAGGTCGGTGAAGGTGCTGCCGTCGGCGGAGCCCTGCACCTTGAGGGTCTCGCTGCGCTGCTCCCAGCCGGGCGGCAGCTTCAGCACCAGCCGGTCGACCTTGGCGGCGGAGCCCAGGTCGCCCTGGATCCACTGCGGGAAGGCGCTGTTGGTGCTCTCCCAGTACGTGGCCTGGTTGCCGTCGGCGGCGTTGCCCGGGCCGTAGTTCTGCGAGGTGCCGCTGGCGGTGAGGGGGCGCCCGGCGAGCAGGTTGGGGGTGGCCGCGGTGCTCGTCCCGTGGACCTCGAACTCGGAGATCTGGGCGGCCTGCCAGCCGGTGTTGGCCGAGACCTGGACGCGCACCCAGCGGGCGGTGGCGGCGGGGAAGTCGATCCGGACGGTGTTGCCGCTCGCCGGGTCGAAGACGTGGCCGGCCGCGGCGGCCAGCGGCGTGAAGGTGCTGCCGTCGGTGGAGCCGAGCACCGTCAGCGTCTCGCTGCGGGCGCCCCAGCCGGTGGGGAGCTTCAGCACCACCTGGTCGACCTGGGCGGCGGAGCCCAGGTCGACCTGGACCCACTGCGGGAGGGCGGCGCTACCGCTCTCCCAGTACGTGCCCTGGTTGCCGTCGTTCACGTTCGCGGCCGTGTACGGGCCGTTGGCGCTGCTCGCGGTGACCGGTCGGCCGGCCGCGAGGTCCGGGCCGCCCGCGGCGCGGGCCGGTAGCACGGGCCCGGTGAGCAGGAGCATTCCCGCCACGGCCGACGTCGCCGTCAGGCGTGGGAGTAGGCGCTTGGATCTCATGACGTCCCTCTGTCTCGGGGTGGGTAGGGGGAGAGGAGAGTCGAGAAAACGACAGGAATCTGTTCGTTTTTTGCGCGATGGCACCCAAGGGTTACAGAGGGGCGAGGGGAGTGTCAACGGACCGTAAAGAGGATCCGCACACGGAACACCCGGGGCCGGTCGCCCTCGACGGGTACGAGCGGCCCCGGGTGCCGGCCGGTGGGCCGGGCCCGCGCACGGGCCGTCGCCGCAGCTCAGGCGGGAACCGCCCCGGCGGCGGAGCACGGCGGTCGGCGCCGCGACCCGGCCCCCGCCAGCGCGATGGCGTCCTGGACGGTGCCCGCCCGGACCGCGAAGACCTGGACGCCGCCCCGGGAGCCCGCGTCCGCGGCGGGGAGGGTGGAGGGGACGGGGACGGGGAGGGTCACCAGCCAGACCGGCAGCGGCGCGGGCTCGGGGCTCGGGGGTCGGGGGTCGGGAGCCTCCGGGGCCGGGAGACGGGGGCGGAAGCGAGGACCATGAAGGGCTCCGTTCGTCTGCTGCTGAGCGGCCTGCCCTCCCCGCGGCAAGCAGGGCTGGGCACGGAGTACAGCGCGCTGTGCAGAATTCGCATCGCCTGGCGGCCCGGGGCAGGCAGCCACCGTGGCGGATCAGCGCAGCTCAGCTGGGATCGGCCGACTCGGCTCCGTCGCGGCGATGGCCCGTACCGCAGGGCGTCCTCCTGCCTGGGCGGCCGCCGCTTGCGATATTGCGCAAGAATCCTGTCGATTTTTTGCGCAGCCTTCCGCTCCGGCTTCTCAGCGCGTGCTCAGACAAGCCTCATCCCAGGTCAAGACCGGTGGCAGAGCATCTTCCGCATGACAGCGCCACCCGAATCACGGATCTCCTCCCGCCGCCAGGAGCGTCGCGCCAGGCGGACCCGGCGGGGCCGGCGGATCAGGCGGGCGGTGGTCGTGGCGGTGCTGCTCTCGGCGCTGGGTTCGTGGCTGGTGGTCTCCCGTCCGACGACCGGCGCCCCGGCGAGTGCGGTGGCCTCCGCCGCGGTCACGGCGGACGGCGGGGCTGCGGACGGCGGGGCGGAGGCGACGGAGAGCGCCACCGCGTCGGCCGCGGACAGCGCGCTCGCCGCGGCGGTCGGCGCGCTCGACGGGCACTTCGCCGTCACGGTGACCGACCCCGCCTCCGGGGCGTCCGCGGCCTGGGGCGACGACTCCTTCGTCACCGCCTCGATCGTCAAGGTCGACATCCTGGCCGCGCTGCTGCTGCAGAACGACGGCGTGCTGACCAGCAGCCAGCAGGCCGCGGCCGCCCTGATGATCGAGCAGAGCGACAACACCGCGGCGACCACGCTGTTCGACGCGGTGGGCGGCGCGGCGGGGCTGGACGCGGCCAATGCGACCTTCGGGCTGACCGCGACCGTCGCCGGGACGGACGGCTTCTGGGGGCTGACCGAGACCACCGCCGCCGACCAGGCGCAGCTGCTGCGGGTGGTGTTCACCGAGGACTCGCCGCTGGGCCCCGCCTCCCGCGCCTACCTGGCGAAGCTGATGGGCCTGGTCGCGGACGACCAGGACTGGGGCGTCTCCGCGGCGGACCAGGGCGGCGCGGTGAGGCTGAAGAACGGTTGGCTGTCCCGGGACAGCACCGGGCTGTGGGTGGTCAACAGCATCGGCATGGTCGAGTACGGCGGCCGGAGCCTGCTGGTGTCGGTGCTGAGCGACGGCTCGGCGAGCGAGGAGGCGGGCATCGCACTGGTCGAGTCCGTGGCCTCGACGGCGGTGCGGTCCTTCGCGGCCGACCCCGGGTAGCGATCGACGCCGGGTGACGGCCGGTACCGGGTAGCGGCCGACGCCGGATGGCGGCCGACGCCGGGCCGTGCGGGGCGTCCCGGTCAGGGCGCCTTGGCCACGCGGGCGACCGCCCGCAGGTAGCGTTCGATCGCCAGGTGCTGGAGGGCGAGCGCGACGGGGCGGCCGAGCCGGGCGTACCAGGCGGCGAGCCGGGAGAAGGCGGTGACCTCGAACCACACCTCGCCGTCGGCGTCCATGCTCACCACGAAGGACTCCTCGCCGCGCTCGGGGTGCCCGGGCAGGGTGCCGTAGGCGAAGCCGATCCGGTAGGGGGTCTCGACGGCCCAGACCACCCGGCAGGGGATGACCAGCCGGGGCAGGGGCAGCCCGGGCAGGCGGAGCCGGAGCAGGACGGTGGTGCCGGGGTCGGTGCGGGCCGCCGCCGGGTGGACGGCGAATCCCGAGCCGAGCTGGGCGCCCCAGCCCAGGACGTACCCGCCCGCACGCTCCAGGACGGCCCGGCCGCGGCCGAGGTGGACGCGGCGGCGGAGCCAGGAGTAGCCGGGGGGCAGGGCGGCGTCCGCGGTGGCGCCGACCTCGGGGTAGCTGGGCGCGGCGGCGCGGGCGGCGAGGTGGCGGCGGTGCAGGTCGTTCGGCGGCATCCGTCAGTTGTACGCCGCGCGGGGCCGGGCGGCCAGGGCCGGTGGTCGCTGCCGGTGGCCGCGTCCGCTGGTGTTCGGCCCGGTGGGGAGGGTGCGGCTGTGGTGCACCTCACCCGCTGCGCCCTCCGGCCGGGGGCGGTGCCGCAGCGGCCGGAGGGGCGGGCTGCCGGGGTCAGCCCTGGACGGAGGCCCAGAACTCCTCGAAGGAGAGCTTGCCGTCGCCGTTGGCGTCCTTGGCGTTGATGATCGCCTGCGCGACCGTCTCGGTGACGTGGTAGTCGCCGAGCTGGGCCATGACCGTCTTGTACTCGCGCGCGGTGACCCGCCCGTCGCCGTCGACGTCCAGGCGCGCGAATGCCGTCCGTGCCGCTTCGATGTCCGCCATCGGACCCACCCCTCTTCTTGCTCCAACACCGGTCTTGACGCCGTGTTTCCGGCGCGCGGGCCACAATAGCCGCAGCTCCGGACGCACCGACAGGCCGGCCCCGGTCAACGGGGCCGCGGGGGGTGCGGCGGGGCCGCGGGAGGGGCGGCGGCGGGTTCGGCGAAGGCCGCGCGGGCCGGGGCCGGGTCGTCGCCCCCGGGGAGGTGCCCGGTGTCATGGGGCGGTCAGGAACCGGGTGGAAGCGGCCGGTTGCATGTTCCGGCATGACGGACGTCGTGGTTCCGACCGGCGCGCGGGCAGGCGTGTGCTCCCCCGGCGTGCGGGCGGGGACGGGGTGTGCGACCGCGCGCTGCCGTAGGGCGGGTGGGAGTGGAAAGGATCAGCCTCGCACGTCCGGGAGAGGTCCGGAGAGGTTCCAGGAGGGGCACGGCCATGGCGAGCGAGTTCCAGCGCTACAAGTTGACCAGCATGTTCCGCGCGTTCGACACCGACGGGAACGGTTACCTCGACGAGGAGGACTTCCGGGCGCTGGCGGACCGCTGGGGGCGGCTGCCGCGGGTGGCGGCGGATCCGGAGCTGGCGGCCAGGGTGCAGCGGGTGATGCTCGGCTGGTGGGACGCGCTGTACGAGGCGGCGGACACCAACGGCGACGGACTGGTGGACATGGACGAGATCCTGGCCATGGTGGACCGGCTGCCGGAGATGCGGGAGGCCGTGACGGCGACGGCGGACACCGTCTTCGAGGCCGTCGACGAGAACGGCGACGGCCGGATCTCGCGGGAGGAGCACCGCCGCCTGGTCGACGTGTGGAACGGTCAGCCGACCGACACCACCGGCGTGTTCGAGCTGGTCGACCTGGACGGCGACGGCTTCCTCTCCCGGGAGGAGTTCACCGAGCTGTGGGCGCAGTTCTGGATCAGCGCGGACCCGGCGGACCCGGGCAACCACCTGTGCGGGGCGCTCGCCCCGGCGGCCGGGTCCGCGGCCGGGTCCGCCGCCGGGGCGTAGCGGGGAGGCTCAGCGCTTGGAGATCCCGACGTTGCGGATGTTGACGGGCAGCGTCGGGAAGCCGTCGCCGGGGCCGTTCTGGTCGTCCTCGCCGCCCGCGGCGATCTTCTGCAGCACGTCGAGCCCGGAGGTGACGCGGCCGAAGGGGGTGTAGGCCGGGGAGAGCTTGGTGTCCTTCCAGACGATGAAGAACTGGCTGCCGTTGGTGTTCGGTCCGGCGTTGGCCATCGCGACGGTGCCCGCGGGGTAGGTGGCGCCCTCCAGGTTCTCGTCGGGGAAGGAGTAGCCGGGGCCGCCGCTCCCGGTGCCGGTGGGGTCGCCGCACTGCAGGACGTAGATCCGCTGGGTGGTGAGGCGGTGGCAGTGGGTGCGGTCGAAGTAGTCGCGTTCGGCGAGGAAGCGGAACGAGTAGGTGGTGCAGGGGGCCTGATCGGTGAGCGCCCGGAAGGTGACGGCGCCCTGGCTGGTGCGGAGGGTGGCGTTGTAGGGCTTGGCGGCCTTCTTGGCGTCGAAGACCGGGATGCCCTTGAAGTTGTCGGCGGGGACGGCCGCGGTGTAGGTGCACGCGGCGGCGGCCCCGGCCGCGGGGGTGGCGGCGGTCGCCGTACCGGTGGTGGTGGTCAGGGCGAGCGACACCATGGCCAGGACGGTCAGTCCGGCGCCCCAGGTCGTGCGCTTCATTCGACAGCCTCCGTGGTGAGAAGGGGTGGGCAGTGGTGGGGATCGAGCAGCGGGCGGGTTTGGCAGGGACCTGCCCACCGCACTTGCCGCCCGAACCTCCCGGCACCCTCGCCCCACCCTTCCGCCGACCCGCCCGGGGCGCTCCCGCCCCTCGTCGCTCCCCCGCCCCCGCGCGTCGCACCCCTGGCCCGCCGGTCTCCCCTCAGCAACGGTTCGTCCAGCAACCTTCTCGACCGCCTGTTCGATGTGACTCCATCGTCTGCTATCCGGTGAGCACGGTTCCGGGGAACGGGAGGGGCCGTGGAGTGCCCGCTGCCGCCGTGTGCGAGGACAGCGACGGCGACGACGGCGGTGACCGCGAGACCGACCGACGCGGCCCACTGCTCACCGGGACGAGAGAACCACCGCGGAGATGATCCAGGGCAGGAAGGTGCGCAGGTGCGACATGGTTTCGGGAGGATCTGATCAACATTTCGGGATCGCCCAGCGTAAGCGGCCCGTGAACAGGAAGGACCCGAAGATCACGCTTCCTGTGCTGGTCGACGGCGCTGTCCTTCTGGAGTGAAGGTGAAGCTCGTGGTGAACGGAGCGTCACCACGGCGGACTGCCAGGAGCAGTGGCTGCTCGTGGCTCGGCGGCCAGGAGGGCTCGGTGCCCGGGGCGGCGCCGTTCCAGAGGTGGAAGAACAGCATGGGCGCGGAGCGGTCGGCGGTCGCGTAGCCGAGCGTCTTCCCGTAGTAGGGGTTGGTGCTGCCGAAGAGCACTGATGGCGTGCCGAAGGCCGAGGTCACGTCGGGCCATGTCCGGTCTCGGGCGGCCCAAGGGTCGATCGCGGCAAGCATCGTGGCGTACTCGTCCGCGCTTAGCGCCCTGTCGAGCTTGAGCCACCCCTGCCGGTGCGCGAACTCCGCGTAGACGGAGGCCACGCTGGTGCTGTGATCAGCTGGCAGGACGGCCTCGAAAGCGCCCTTCACGCCGGTCGCGGTCCGTGCCTCCCGCCGCTCCAGGGCGCGCTTCTCCTTGTCCCACGCTCCTTGCCGACCCTCAACGAACAAGAGATGGTCCAGCGTCAGCCTGATGGCGAACTCCCCGCCCCACATCCCCGGCCGGCGGAGAACATCGTTGAGCTGGTCGACGAGGTAGGCGTGGATCTCGTCCGAGGACGCGAGCGTGTCGGCTGGCATGCCGACAGTCTCCCCAAGACGGTCGAAGGAGATCAGGATGCCAGGAGTATCCGTCGCCGCAGCAGGGCGAAGCTCGCGCGGCCGTAGCCCTGCCTTTTGAGGTATTTGATCCGGTTGACGTGGCCTTCGACGGGGTCGCTGTTCCAGCGCAAGGTGAGGCCGGCGGTCACTGCGTCGAGGTCTTGGCGCAGGTGGCGGGCGAAGTTGCGAAGGGGCGGCAGGTCGGTGGCCTCGGTCTGCTCGATCCACTCGGGTAGGTGCTCGCCGTCGAGGTTCTTCATCATCCGGGCGAAGTCGCGTACCCGCTCGGCGGCGGTGGCCAGTTCGGGGCATCGGGCGAGTAGGTGCTTGAGCTGGAGGGCTTCGTCGCTGGTCAGGGCGTCGGGGTGGCGGGTGAGCCAGCCGGTGGCCTGTCGGACGGTCGGTGTGGTCGGCAGTCGGGGTGCCGGTGCGGGCGAGGAACGGAGTGGCTCCAGCCAGCGTCTGACGCTGCGGTTGCTGCCCCGGTAGCCCAGGGCCTGGATCTCGCGGAAGAGCAGTCCGCTGTCGGTGCAGCCCTCGTTCCACCTCTGGTTCAGGTAGCCGGTCCACGGGGCGAGCGAGCGGCTACCCGGCCTGGACGGGACCAGCAGTTCCTCGACCGCGGGTGCGTGGGCGTACTTGCGGACCGTCTTGCGGTCCAGGCCGAGCAGCTCGGCGATCCGGCCGATGCCCACCCCCTTGCCGTACAACTCCTCTACAGTGGCGAAGCGTTCGCGGGTCGTGCTGGCTCGTCTGCCGTCCGGGAGCTGCACCTGCGGTTCGGGGGCGGGGACAGGCTCCTGGACCTGGTCCTCCGGTTCCTTCAGGCAGGTGCGGTGGGCGATCACGCACTTCTCGACCGTCTCGGCAAGGTTCTTCCAGAGATGGAACCTGTCTGCCACCTGCACCGCGTCCGGTGCGGCGGTGCGGACCGCCTCGGCGTAGGCGCTGGCCCGGTCGCGGCACACGATCTCGGCGCCGGGGTGCCTGCGCAGCCAGTCGGACAGGGTCTCGGCGGTCCGGTCGGGCAGCACGTCGATGGGGCGGCCGGCCTCGATGTCGATGAGGACGGTCGCGTAGACGTGCCCGCGCTTGAGGGCGAAGTCGTCGACGCCGAGCACCCGCGGCGCCCGCTGCAGCGGCGGGTCGGGCAGCGTGTGTATGAGGTTGAGCAGGGTGTTCGCGCCGGCCCGGCAGCGCAGGTGCTCGGCGAGCCGGCTCCCGGCCCGGCCGGCGAGGGCGAGAGAGACCGCTTCCAGCAGCCCACGCTGGAGCAGACTACGGCGGCCGTAACGGAACGTCAGTCCTTCGACCTGCTCGGCGAATGTCCGGCGCGGACAACCGGGCGTCTGGCAGCGGAACCTGCGAACCGACAAGGCGATCGTCGCAGCACGGCCGCCGACGGCCAGGTCGGCGATCCGCCGCCGGTAGCGGTCGTGCACCCGGGTAGAGCCGGCACCACACCCTGGACAACATGCCTGGTCGGAGGCCGTACGGGCAGTGATTCGCAGCCCTGTCTCCGCGACGCGAACCTCCTCGACCACCAAGCCGGACAGCTGTGGGAGCAGCAGCTTCAACGTCTGATCACATAGCACTACTGTTCAAAGATCGACCTGGCGAGCAGTCACGCTGGGCGATCCCGAAATGTTGATCAGATCCTTTCGGGATCCCCGTCGGCGGTCGGCCGGCATTCCCCCGGGCCGTGTTTCCGCAGGAAATCCACCGTGCGGCCCGCCCGTACCGCCCGTCGGCTGGACGGATCATGCCACCGGCGGACGGACGGGCGGGTGCGCGGCGAACCGGAGCGGGGCCCTCAACCGAGGGCAGCGGCGGCGACGGCGGCGGCCACGGCGACGGTCACGCCGCCGTGCACGGGACCGGCTCCGTGCACGTCGGGGTCGGTGGCGGGCTCGGGGTCGGTGGCGGTGGCGTGCGCGTGGGGGCCGGTGGTGACGGTGCGGTCGGCGGGCGAGGAGTACGCCCGGGTGCTGGTCGCGGTGAGGACCGCGGCGACGGCGAGGGCGGCGGCCGCAGCGGCGGCGCGCCGGTGGAGGGGGTTCATGCGGCTCCTGGGGGAGGACGGGGTCAGCACGGGCGGAGCGACTTGAGCGCGTTGTCGTGGGCGCTGCCCCGGGTGCCCGGGGCCATCGCGCCGACGGTGCCCCGGTAGTCCTTGCCGGGGTACCAGCAGTAGGCGACGGGCGAGTTGTTGACCCAGGCGGAGATGCCCTCCTCGCCGGTGAACCGGGAGCCGTCGGGCAGGTCCAGCCGCTCGGTGTCGGCGAGTTCGGTGCCGGGCAGCAGCGCGACGGCGGCGTGGTCGTAGTGGACGCCGTCGTAGAGGCAGAGCCACCCGGCCGGGCAGGCGACGTGCCGGGCGGCCCGGCTGTCGCCGTTGAGGACGTGCACGCCGGGCGGGTTGCTGACGGCGGCGTGGTGGACGGGGGGCGTGGGGGCGGGGGTGGCCAGGGCCGGGGCGGTCGCGGCGGCCAGCGGGGCCGCGGCCAGCAGCAGGGCGGCGGCGAGGGCGCGCAGCGGGCGGGCGGCGGTCAGGAGTTCCACGGCGTCCCCAGGAGCTTGAGGTCGGTGGCCTGGTCGGTGCCGTCCGCGGTCCACCACACCTGGGCGTTGGCGCCCTTCGGGATGGCGAAGTCGGCGTGCACCGACTGCTTCGGCCCGATCTGCCGCCAGATCACGTCGCTGGTGCCCTTCAGGCTGGCGGCGCACTTCGCGGCGTCCACGGCGGGTGCCCGGCCGCCGTCGCAGTCGTAGACGACCAGCGAGAGGTCGGCGGGCGCGGGCCCGGTGGTGGTGAAGACCAGTCGGCCGCCCTCCTCGATCGGGCACCAGCTGACGGTGCCCCCGGTGACCGGGACGGCGGGCCCGAGCGGGCCGGTGCAGACCGGCTCGGTGTCACGGGCGGCGGGCGGCATCGCGGCGACGCCGCCGGGGCCCGCGGGGGCCGCCGGGGCTACGGGAGCGGCGGGGGCCGCGGCGGTCAGTGCGAGGACGCTCGCGGAAACGGCGAGGGCCGCCGGGAGGCGGTGTCGCCTGGGGGTGTGGGGCATGTCTCTCCTGCTCGGGTCCTGCTGGGGTGGGACGCCCGTGGAACGGGACGGCCGCCGAACCGGTCGACGGTCACGCTCAGTCATCACCAGGGCGGCCGCCCGCCTATCGCTCCGTTGACGCACTGTCACCCGATCGGCCAGCACCGGGGCCCGCCCGGACGAGCCGCCGACCGGCCGCCTTCGGTGACGGAGCGTCAGCCCGTCGGCCCGGGCCCCGGAGTCTTCACGGGGGCCGGGCCGACGGATGCGGAGGGTGCGGGAAGCACCGCGGTCAGACGGCGAGGAGGTGCTGGAGCAGGTCGCGGTAGTCGCGGAGCGCCAGGCGCAGGTCCTCGGTGCGCGAGGAGCCGTCCTCCGTGCTCTCCGCGCTCTCCGCGCTCTCCGTGTTCCCCGCGCCCCTCGTACGCCCCGCGCTCCCCTGCCACGCTTCGCGCAGCGCCGTGCGGCGTCCGTCCAGGCTCTCGACCAGCTGCCGCACCGCCTCGTCCAGCGCCTCGTCGGCCTCCCGCACGGCCCGGCCCGGGTCGTCCACGAAGCCGGCCATCGCACGGTCCAGGCGGCGGGCCGACTGCGCGGCGAGGTCGGGCGGGAGGAGGACGGGGGTGACGGGGGCGGTCGCGGTCGCGGCCTCCTTGGCGGGGGCGGGGGCGGTGCCGTGCGCGTCGCGGTCGGGCGCGGCCTCGCGGTCGGGCGCGGCCTCGCGGTCGGGCGCGGCCTCGTGGTCGGGCGCTTCGTGCAGGACGGGGTCGGTCGCCTCGCCCAGGCCGTTGCGCGGGAAGTGCCGTCCGCCGGTGGTGCCGCGGCGCGGGGTGTCGGTCCGGACGAACCTGCCGGCGGGGCGGGCTCCGGCGGGGTCGGTGCGGTGGTCGTGGTCGTGATCGCTGATGGTCATGCCGTCCTCCTCGGTGGGGATCGGGTCGGGTCGGTGGTCGGGTCGGTGGTCGGGGCCGCGGCGCGGGTTCAGGCGTGGTGCTCGCGCCGGAGCGAGAACTGGTGGTCCGGCGTCCGCGGCTTCGTCGCGGTGTCGGGCCGGGCCCGCTGCGGGTCGCCGTCCGTACCGACCAGGGCGGTGAACAGTTCGCGGGCGCCGAGCAGGGCCCGGCGCTGCTCCTCGGTGTCCGGGGCGACCCCGGCCGGGTCGGCCGCGGCGAGGGTGCGCAGCACCCGGTACGACTCGACGTGTGCGCCGTGGTCGACGGAGATCGCGTCGATCTGGGCGTCGACGTCGGTGTCGGGGTAGCCGCGGTCGCGGGCCACCCGGGACAGCAGCGCGTCCGCTTCGGCCAGGGCCTGCCCGGGGGCGTCCACGAAGTGGGCCTGGGCTTCTCCCCACTGCTGTTCGGCGCGGGCCCGTTCGGCGTCGCCGAGCGGGGTGAGCGTCAGTTCCCGGTGCCGTTCGACGCGCCGGGCGAGTTCCCGTTCGGCCGCGGCGGTGTCGCCGTCGTACCGGGCGACGGTGCGCCCGTACTCGGGGCCGAAGCGGCGGCTCAGGCTGGGGTGCTGCTGGCGGCGGAGGGCGAGCACGCCGCACACCGCCGCCACCACCAGGACCAGGACGAGCGCCACGATCAGACCGCTGGACATGCTCTGCCTCCTCACCGCGGGCACCCGTCCGCCGGGCCGCCCTGTTGGGTTCGCTCGCGGATCCGGGTGACCCGAACGGCGGCCCGCAAACACCGCGGCGCCGCTGACGCCGGGTCAGCCCCCCACCGCCGACGGCTTGCCGAGCACAGGCCGCCGGGCGTCGGGCGTCGGACGTCGGGCGTCGGCCGCGGGCCACGGGCCACGGGCCGCGGGCCTTGGGCCGCCGAACGGGCGACACCTGCGGTGAAATCCGCGAACGCGGGTAGTCGGGCACCGCGTCACCGTGCAGCCCGTCCGTCTCCCCCGTCCGACAGTGAGGTCCGTCCGTGCCAGGTTTCACCGCCCTCGACACCACCGCCCGCCTGCCGTACAGCGCCCACCCGCACATGCCCGTCCGGGCCCAGCTCCGCTTCGACACCGCGCTGCCGTACGGGGTGTGCCTGGTCCTCGGCCCGGACGGGATCGAGGACGGGGCGGTGACCTGGTACTTCGCGCGGGAGTTGCTGAACGACGGCTGCTACGGGCCCGCCGGGCTGGGCGACGTCCGGGTGGGGCCCGGGCGGGCGGGCGAGGTCCGGGTGACGCTGTGCTCACGCGCCGAGCAGGCGGTGCTCAGCCTTCCGGCGGCCGACGTGGCGGCCTTCCTGCACGACAGTTACGTCCTCGTCCCGCCCGGCACCGAGTCCGACTGGCTGGACCTCGATGCCGCCCTGGCCCGGATCACCGCCTGAGGGGGCGTCAGCGCGGGGAGAGCCCGGCCAGCAGGAGGTCGACGACGGCGTCCAGGTCGGT
Organism: Kitasatospora phosalacinea; assembly: GCF_000717185.1. GTDB lineage: Bacteria > Actinomycetota > Actinomycetes > Streptomycetales > Streptomycetaceae > Kitasatospora > Kitasatospora phosalacinea_A. The sequence goes on from NZ_JNYE01000019.1 coordinate 54,480, forward strand.
GTCGTTGGCCGGGGAGGTCCAGTCGGCGGCGTGCGCGGGGTGGTGGAAGCGGGCCGTGGCCTGGAAGACGGTGCGGCCCGTGGCGGCCGGGTCGGCGGCGGTGAGGTCGCCCGCGGCGACTCCGGCCGCGACGATGCGGCCGAGCTGCCCGGCCAGTTCGGCCTCGTGGGCGGCGACGACGCCGGTCGTGGTGCTCATCAACTCCCGGAAGGTGCGCTGCAGTTCCGGGTCCTGGGTGGCGTAGTGCCGCTTGGTGGCGTTGAGCGTGCGGATCCAGTGGCGCAGCCGCTCGGGGGCGGGGAGGGCCGGGTCGTCGGCGACCGCGGCCATCGGGACGGAGGTGCGGCGCAGCCAGCGTTCGGCGACGGCCTCGCGCAGTGCGGCCTTGGTGCCGAAGTGGCGGTAGACGCTGCCGTGGCTGACACCGAGCGCCCGGGCGACGTCCACCACGGTCGCCTTGGCGGGGCCGTAGCGGCGCAGGACGTCCTCGGCGGTGTCGAGGATGCGCTCGGTGGTCAGCTGTTCGGTCATGTCCCGAGGTTATCGTCCGGCTCCTCCCCCTCGCCCTCCTCGCCGTTTCGCCCCCTCGCCCTCCTCACCGCTTCACCGCTCGCTGTCGAGCATCCGCATCTGCGCGGGGTCGTAGCGGTCGCCGCGGGCCGAGTCGGCGGGCACCGCCGCTTCGATCGCGGCGAGGTCGGCCGCGTCCAGGGTCACGTCGAGGGCGCCGAGCGCCTCGTCGAGGCGGTCGCGGCGGCGGGCGCCGATCAGCGGGACCAGGCCGTCGCCGCGGCTGAGCACCCAGGCGATGGCGAGCTGGGCGACGCTGGCGCCCTTGCGGTCGGCGACCGCCCGCAGCGCCTCGACCAGGGCGAGGTTGTGGCCCAGGGCGTCGCCGCTGAACCGCGGCAGGTGGGCGCGGAAGTCTCCGGCGGCGGCCTGCGGCGTCCAGTGGCCGCTGATCAGGCCGCGGGAGAGCACTCCGTAGGCGGTGACGGCGACGCCGAGCTCGTTGGCGGTGGGCAGGATGTCCTTCTCGATGCCGCGGGAGATCAGCGAGTACTCGATCTGGACGTCGGTGACGGGGTGGACGGCGTGGGCCCGGCGCAGGGTCTCCGCGCTGACCTCGGACAGGCCGATGTGCCGGATCCAGCCCTTGTCGACCAGTTCGGAGAGGGCGCCGACGACGTCCTCGATCGGGTGCTCGGGGCTGATCCGGGCCGGGCGGTAGACGTCGATGTGGTCGGTGCCGAGCCGCTGGAGGCTGTAGGCGACGAAGTTCTTGATCGCGGCGGGGCGCAGGTCCACGCCCAGGAAGGCGCCGTCGGCGTCGCGCAGCGCCCCGAACTTGACGCTGACGACGGCCCGGTCGCGGTCGCGGCCGCGCAGCGCCTCCTGGAGCAGCATCTCGTTGTGCCCCATGCCGTAGAAGTCGCCGGTGTCGAGCAGCGTGACGCCGCGGTCGAGGGCCGCGTGCACGGTGGCGATGCTCTCGGCCCGGTCGGCCGGGCCGTACATGCCGGACATGCCCATGAGCCCCAGGCCGAGGCGCGAGACGGACGGGCCGGTGGTGCCGAGGGTGGTGTTCTCCATGGCTCCACCGTACGCCCCTCGGCTGACATATTTCAAAATCTGTCAGTCCAATTCTGCCCGACCGTGGTGCTCGGCCGGTCCGCCCAGGCGGGCGAGGAACTCGGCGTGGTGGGCGCTGACGACCGGGAGGTCGTCGAGCGGCGCCCAGCGGTGGGCGTCGTGCTCGGTGAGTGCGACGGGCGTGCCGTCGGGGACGGCGGCGGTGAAGGCGAACTGGCGGGCCCGGACGCCGGCCCGGCCGGTGAAGTCGGCGGCGTGCAGGTAGACGAGGTCGAGCCCGGTCAGGCCGGTCTCCTCGGCGAGCTCGCGGGCCGCGCCGACCAGCGGGTCCTCGTCCGGTTCGAGCGAGCCGCCGGGGATCTCCCACAGGCCGCCGAAGTAGTCGTCCGCCTTCCGGCGGACCGTCAGGACCCGCCCGCTGCCGTCCTGGACGACGACGCCGCCCAGGAGCGCCTCGATGCCCTCGGCCCTGGCCTGCCGGACGAGCTGCTGGAGATCGGTCACCGCGGTGCCCCCGTTCGTTCGTGTGTCTCCCGACCCTAGCGACGCCCACCGACAGCCCCGCGGGCCGCGGGCCGCGGCCGGGAGGCCCGACCGGGAGGCCCGACCGGGTGTCACACTCCGCTCCCCGGACGCCTCTCGGGTCCGGGCGGGGCGTCGGCACCGTCCGCGGCACCGGGAGGAGCGGGTAAATGATCATGGTGACGGGTGCGACCGGGACGGTCGGACGCGAGGTGGTGCGGCTGCTGGCGGCGCGCGGGGACGCAGTGGCGGCGGTGACCCGCGATCCGGCCGCCGCGTTCCCCGCCGGCGTGCGGCGGGTGGTGGGCGATCCGTCCCGGCCGCGCTCCCTGGACGGGGAGCTGGCGGGGGTGCGGGCCCTGCTGCTCTCCCCGCGGGCGGTGGGCGCGGCCGCGGCCGACCTGCTGGCGTCGGCGGCGGGGCACGGAGTGCGGCGGGTGGTGGTGCTGTCGGCGGTGACGGTCGAGTACGGGGGCGGGTACCGGCGCTTCGCCGCGGAGTTCGAGCGGGTCGAGGCCGCGACCCGGGACTCCGGCCTGTCCTGGACGTTCCTGCGCTGCGCCGACTTCGCCGCCAACTCGCTGGCCTGGGCGCCGCAGGTCCGGGCGACCGGCACCGCCCGGGGCGTGCACGGCGCGGCGGCCACCTCGCCCGTCCACGAGCGGGACGTCGCCGAGGCCGCCGTCCTGGCCCTGCGCGACGAGGCCCACGCGGGCCGGGCGTACCCGCTCACCGGGCCGCAGTCGCTGACCCAGTACGAGCGGGCCCGGCTGATCGGTGCGGCCCTCGGCCGGGAGGTGCCGTTCGAGGAGGTCCCTCCGGAGGCGCTGCGCCGGGCGCTGCTCGCCCAGGGCCTGCCCGCGGACGTGCCCGACCGGCTGATCGGCTACGCGGCGGCCTGCCTGGCCGCCCCGGGCCCGACCACGGACGCCCTCCCCCGCCTGCTGGGGCGCCCCGCCCGCACCTTCGCCGCGTGGGCGGCCGAGCACGCGTCCGCCTTCGCCTGAGCCCGGGTGCGCGCCCCGGTCGGGTCGGGGCCGGGGCAGCGCCGACGGGCCCGGATCGCGGCGTGGATGCCCTCGTCCCGGAAGGTCGGCGGCAGGCGGCAGGCGGCAGGCGGCAGGCGGACGTCGACGGTCGCCGCCGTCGGGGTGGTGGGCCCGCCCCCCACCCCCGGCTCAGGCTCGTGCGCCCGGTCGCGCCACGGTCTTGTCAGGTCGGTCCGGCAGTCGGGCAGCGGCCGGTCGTCACACGAACGGGTGGGCCGGGTGCGTCTCGGGCCGCTTCGGCCAAGGGAGTTGCCGTCGCGGGTCTAGAGTCCGTCGACGTGGCACAGACGATCTCCGACGAGCCCGTTCCCCCGTACGTCGACCCGACGAAGCCGAGCATCGCCAGGGTGTACGACGCCTTCCTGGGCGGCACCGACCACTACGAGGTGGACCGCGAGGTGGTCCGCAAGGTCACCCGGGCCGCCCCCGAGGCCGTGGACCTCGCGGTCGAGAACCGCGCCTTCCTGATCCGCGCCTGCCGGTACCTGGCCGCCCAGGTCGGGATCACCCAGTTCCTGGACTGCGGCTCCGGCCTGCCCACCGCCGAGAACACCCACACCGTGGTGCAGCGCGCCGACCCGCGGGCCCGGGTCGTCTACGTGGACAACGACCCGATGGTGCTGGCCCACAGCCGCGCCCTGCTGGCGGGCGACGAGCGGACCCCCGTCGTCGCCGGGGACATCTTCGAACCGGAGGCGCTGCTGCGGGACCCCACCGTGCGCTCCGCCCTGGACTGGGACCGGCCGATCGCCCTGCTGCAACTGGGCACGCTGCACCACTACAACGGCGAGGACGTCCGCACCCGCCGGGACGTCATGCGCGCCTACACCGACGCGCTGCCGTCCGGGTCGTACGTGGCGATCAGCCACTTCCTGGACCCGGAGGACGAACACAGCGGCACCGCCCGGAAGATGGAGGAGATGTTCCTGCACAGCATGATGGGCAGCGGCACCTTCTCCACCCACGACGAACTGCTCCGGCTCTTCGACGGCCTGGAACTGCTCACCCCCGGCCTGGTCCGGTGCTGCGACTGGCGGCCCGACGGCCCCCGGCAGGAGCCGCTGACCGCAGGCCGGCGCTGCATCGCGGGCGGCGTCGCACGGAAACCCTGAGCCGACGCCCGACGACGGTGGTGGTCGGGTCTCCGCCGGAGGCCCGGTCGTAGGCGGTCAGCGGGCCGAGGATGCGGTGGACCGGCTGCCGGGCTTCTTCCCAGCGCCCCGGGCTGCTCCCCGACGTTCTCTGCGGGCTGCGGCCGCCCCCGTCCGGTGGGCCCGGTCTCAGTGCGGTCGCAGCCCGGGGTAGTAGCCCAGTTGGTAGGTCGACAGGTCGGAGACGGCCAGCTCGCCGCCGCCCCGGCAGACGGGGCAGACGCGTCGCGCGAAGCAGACGCGGCAGCGTCGGCGTCCGGGAGGCTCGCCCGGCAACCAGCCGCGCCCGTCGCAGCTGTCGCAGGCGCCGAGGCCGTCGCACTCGTAGCAGAGCACGTAGCCGGGCGTGACGGTCTCCGCCGTCCGGACCGGTTCCGGCCGCCGGGGCTGCTCCGGTTCGCGCGGGGTCGCGGCGGGTGCCCGCCCGCGGTGGGGCGCGTTCGGGCCGCCGTCGTCCGGGCTGCCGTCGTCCGGGCGGGCTCGGGCGGCACCGGCCTCGGCGGGGCGTTCTGCGCGGGGCGCGGCCGCGCGGCGGCGCGGCGGCGGCTCGTGCCCCTGGTCGGCGCCCGGGGTCGGTTCCTCCGGCGGCTCACCGGGCTGCGCCCGCCGGGCGTGCCCGGACCGTTCCGGCTCCTCGCGCGCACCCGGCACCTCTCCCATGGGCTCCGTCCTTCCCCGGTCCGGCCGGGTGAATCCCGTGCGGGCCGGACGGGCGTCAGGTCGGCGGCCCCGCCGACGGCGCTGCCAGTGGCCCCGTCGGCGCGAGGAGGGTGTGCAGGGAGCGGTTGTGGCGGCGCAGCCAGTCCCGGTAGACGGGGTTGCCGCCGGCCAGGCCGAGGTAGGCGTGGCGGAGGTCGTCCCAGAGGCCGTCGAGGGCCGGGCCGCGGACGGTGTCGGGGCGCCAGGTGAGCAGCAGTCGGACGGCGAGCGGGTCGCCGTGGACGGGGCGCAGGACGGTGCCGGGGCCGGGCGGCGAGGTGGGCTGGCAGGGGCGGACGGCTTCGCCGGAGGCGACGAGTTCGGCGGCGGTGGCGTTGTCCCGGACCTGGATGACGCGCGGGTCGAGTCCGGCCTCGGCGAAGACGCGGCGCAGGGCGGCGTACTCGTGGTCGGCGGTCGGGTCGACCATCCAGGTGTCGCGGGCGAGGTCGGCGAGGCGGACGACCGGCCGTCCGGCGGCGGGGTGGGTCTCGGCGAGGGCGACGAACTGGGGTTCGCGGGCGAGCAGCACCCGCTGCTCGGTGCCGGCGGGGACGTGCAGCGGGAAGCCCTCGCTCTCGTGGACGAAGGCGGTGTCGAGCTGTTCGGCGGCGACCAGGTGGAGCAGGGCGATCGCCGAGATGTCGATGTGGATGGTGGTGTCGGTCTCCGGGAGCCGGTCGTGGATGCGGCGCAGCCAGGCGGGGACGGCGCGGCTGCCGACGCTGCCGATCCGCAGTCGGCGGCGGCCCGGTCCGGTGGCTTCGGCGCGGGCGGCGGCGACGAGGGCGTCCATCTCGGTGATCACGGGTCGGGCGCGGGAGAGCACCGAGTGCCCGAGGGCGGTGGGGCGGCTGCCGGTCCGTTCGCGGGTGAACAGCCGTCCGCCGACGGTGCGTTCGATGCGGTGGAGTTGGGTGGTCAGCGACGGCTGGGTCATGCCGAGTCGACGGGCGGCCTTCCGGACGCTGCCGGTGTCGGCGATCGCGCACAGCACCCGCAGGTGTCGGACGTCGAGCTCCATCACGGGAGCATAGCCAGGCGCCCCACGTATGCCAAGAGCATGTCAAGAGATGCCCGCGAACCGTCAAACCGCCTGCCGGGCAAGGGCATTGCCCCGGGCTATCGCCGGTTGCCATCTCCGCGACCCGCCCGGCCTGCCCCAAGCTCGGTGCAACAACTCGTCACCGCGTCCCGGACGTCCTCCCCACGGCGCCGGGACCCGCGAATGGAGTCCCCACATGAACCGCTCCATGACCGTGCTCGCCGCCGCCCTCGGACTGGTCCTCGCGGCCGGGACCGCCGCCGTGCCCGCCGCCGCGGCCGCCCCGGCCCCCGCGGCCGCCCCGGCCCCCGCAGCCGCCGCCCAGGGCTACACCCCGTCCGCGGGCGTCGCCGCCAACTCCGCCGAGGCGGCCGGCAACAAGGCGTTCTACGAGGCCGTGATGAAGTCGGCCCGCGCCAAGCAGGCCGCCAACCCCTACCTGCTGGCCGTCACCGTCACCTACGACGCCAGCCAGGCCCCGACCTTCCGCACCGTGATCTCGCAGAGCGCGCAGATCTGGAACTCCTCGGTCACCAACGTGCAGCTGCGCTCCGGCACCAGCGCCGACTTCCGCTACTACGAGGGCAGCGACTCCCGCGGCTCCTACGCCTCCACCGACGGCCACGGCCGCGGCTACATCTTCCTCGACTACGCGCAGAACCGGCAGTACAGCTCGCTGCGCGTGGTCGCCCACGAGACCGGCCACGTGCTCGGCCTGCCCGACCACTACACCGGCCCGTGCAGCGAGCTGATGTCCGGCGGCGGGCCCGGCACCTCCTGCACCAACCCGTACCCGAACTCCACCGAGCGGAGCCGGGTCAACAGCCTCTGGCTGTACGGCCTCGCCGCCGCGGGCTGACCCCGCCCCGGCCCGGCCCTCCTCCGACCCCGGCCGCTCCGACCCCGGCCGCTCCGACCACCGGCCGCTCCGACCACCGGCCCCCGGCTCCGCGACCCGCGGAGCCGGGGGCCGACCCGCGTCCGGGAGGAGCGCTGCGGGGCCGACGGGGGCCGGTGGGGGCGGGTGGCGGGAACCGTTCCGGCCGGTCACGTCGTCCGAGGCCGCGTAGGGCCTCGCACCGGCCCCGGGTCCTCCCCGGCGGCCCGGCTTGTAGGCTCGGACGGAACAGCTCTGATTCTTGGAGGGGGAGCCCGGTGCGCGCCCGTCGGTTGATAACTGTGGTTGCTGGAGTCGTCGCGCTGAGCACCCCGGCGGTCGCGCACGCCCGCGGCGGTGGCGGCAGCCACGGGTTCGGGGGCAGCGGGGGCAGCCACGGCGGTGGCTCGCACCGGTCGTCCGGCGGCGTCTACTTCTTCGGTGGCGGCGGCGGTGGCGGCGGCGGGTTGATCACCCTGCTGGTGATCGTGGCCGTCGTCCTGCTGGTCCTGTGGCTCATGCGCCGGCACCGGAAGGCGAAGCAGACGGCCGGTCTGAACACGGTCTCGGACCGCACGGCGCACCGCGCGGACGCGCAGGCCCGCGAGCGGGCCGTCCAGGTCGGGGCCCGGGTCGACGCCATCGCCGACACCGACGCGACCTTCGACCGCGCCGCGCTGGAGAGCCGGGCCGTCTGGCTGTACGAGACCGCCCAGCGCGCCTGGTCCCGGAACGACCAGGCCGTGCTGCAGGAGATCCTGTCCCCCGTCCTGTACGGCAAGTGGGCCGACGAGCTGAACGACTACGCGTCGCGCGGCGAGGTCAACGTCGTGGAGATCCTCTCCGGCCCGGTGGTCGAGCTGGTCGACGTGGCGAACCGCGCGGGCGAGGTGAACGACACCGTGACCTTCCGGATCACCGCGACGCTCAACGACTACGTGCGCAGCAGCTACGGCGCGGACGCCGCGCGCAAGGACGGCTCGACCCGCCCGGTCGAGTACTGGACGCTGCGCAAGAACCGGGCCGGGGAGTGGATCGTGTCCTCGGTGGAGCAGGCGGCCGAGGGCGCGCACCACCTGACCGACGCCATCGAGACCGACGGCTGGGACCAGAAGGAGGTCGCCCGCGAGGCGGTGCTGGAGGTGGCCGGGAAGACCGCGGTCAGGGGCGCGGGCGACCTCCTGTCGCTCACCAACGTCTCGTGGAGCACGGACGCCGACGCCGCCGCCGGCGACCTGAGCGTGCTCGACGGCCGGTTCGACCGGGCGGTCCTGGAGGTCGCCGTCGAGCGGTTCCTCGAGGAGTGGGTCATGAACGACGGCAGCCTGGACTTCACGGCCGTGCGCACGGCCGACCGGACCGTCATGCGCGACGCCGTCGTCAGGTCGGTCACGGTGCGCTCGCTGGCCTCGCGCGAACCGGTGGTCTTCCGGGTCGCGGCCGAAGCGGAGGGCGTCTACTACGAGGTCGACCGGCGCAGCGAGCAGGTGCTGCGCGGCGACGCGCACGGCCGCAGGCCGATCACCCTGGTGTTCGACCTCCGGATGGACGACGCGTCGACCGACGCGTGGTCCGTGGTCGCCGCCCACGTGGAGTAGGCGTCAACTCCGGGGGCCCGTGGTGGCACGAACGGGGCAATTCTCCCTGCGGGCGTTAGCGGCTCCGAGCGGCGGGGGTAGTTCGTCCTCACACCACTGATCGGAGTGCCCATGCGACCTGTCCGCACCACCACCGCCGCCACCGCTGCCACCGCTGCCGGAGCCGCCCTGCTCCTCGCCCTCGCCTCCCTGGCCGCCGCCCCGACCGCGTCCGCCGCCGACCGCACCGACCGCGCGGGGCGGGCGCCCGGCTGCACGGCCTCGGCCTGCAACGGGAGGGACCCGGTGGCCTCGCACTGCGACGACGACGGCAAGCTGGTCGAGAGCCGGACGCTGGGCGGGGCGTCCGGCGCGAAGGTCCAGCTCTTCTACAGCGCCGCCTGCAAGGCGAACTGGGCCCGCAGCGTGGACGCGCCGGACGGCGGCGCCGTGCTGGTGACCAGCCGCAACGGCCGCAAGTACGTGCGCGACACCGACGACGCGAAGAAGTACGTCTGGACGCCGATGGTGGACGGCACCGTCGCCGCGCAGGCCTGCCTGGGCCCGCAGAACAGCGACGCGCTGACCTGCACCTCCTACCACTGACCGTAGGAGCTGCTGGGTCCGGCGGCCCCGACGGGCCCGACAGGCCCGCGACGGTGCCCCGCCTCCCCCGCCGAGCGGCCTGGCGGGGGGGACGGGGCACCTGGTGCGGGAGGGGGTCAGTTGGCGGGGACGGTGTCCTTGAACGCGGTGCCGGCCGTGCGCAGCGCGGCGACGTTGGTGGCGACCTGGGCGGGGCTGAGCACCTGGTCCTTGACGAAGTACACGTAGTCGACCTGCTGGTCGTACGAGCGCGGCGTCGTGGAGTACTGGCCCGCCAGGTCGATCAGCCAGTGGTTGAAGTCGATGAACTGCGGGGTCTCGGGCAGGTAGGGCTCGCCGTGGGTGGCGACGACCTGGCCGTCGATGTAGTAGGTGACGTTGCTGTTGTCGATGGTGAACTGCAGCAGGTGCCAGCCGTCGAAGGACTGGCGCTGCTCGCCGTGGGTGTTGACGGCGTTCCACGGGTCCGGGTTGTAGGTCTCCCAGGTGGTCTCGTACATGATGTTGCTCTGCTCGCCCCAGCCGCCGTTGGGCAGGTACTCGAAGTCCTGCTCGCTGTAGTTCGGGTCCATCGGGGCGTTGAGCGGGGTGAAGGCGAAGAAGGTCTGGTTGATGTGGTCGCCGTCGGGGCCGCTGTTGGGGGCGTCGGCGAACTTGACCCGGGCCGCGTAGGTGCCGTTCTTGAACTTCCGCGCGGTGGTCTGGATCTCGGTCTCCTTGGTGCCGGAGGCCGTGCCGTCGGTGGTCAGGCGCAGGTTGAGCACCTTGCTGCCGCCGACGGTGGGGAAGGTGACGTCGGCCGGGGACCAGGTGGCGCCGGAGACGCCGGGGCCGCCCTGGCCGGACTTGACGGTCCAGCCGTGCTGCTGGACGGCGGCGTCCGCGCTGGTGTTGTAGGAGAAGTCGTCGAACAGGACGGGCGCGTTCGGGTCGACCGGCGGGGTGGAGGTCGAGCCGGACGGCGACGGCGAGGCGGACGAACTCGGCGACGGGGACGGGTTGTTGCCGGTGGGGGCGGTGCCCCAGATCAGGGCGCCGTCCTCCTGGAGGGTGACCTTCTGCCAGTTGGCGTAGCCGGTCTGGGTGCCGCTGAAGGAGTAGTCGTCGGACTGGGTGAGGGTCTGCCAGTCGGAGCGGTAGAAGCGCAGCTGCATGTCGCCGGTGGACTGCCCGGGGGCGAGCGAGCCCGCTCCGGCGGTGAAGCCGATCTCCAGGTAGCGGTCGGCGGTGGCGGTGGGGTTGGCCAGGGTGCCGAAGGTGCCGGTGATGTTGCCGCAGCCCTTCACCGCCCAGGAGCAGGCGAAGCGGTAGCTGACGGACGGGCCGTCGGACTTGAAGTAGTAGCGCAGGGTGATCCGGTTGAGCGCGACGGTGGTGCTGCCGGTGTTGGTGACCTGCAGCCAGGGCTCGGTCTGGTCGGCGGTCGCGCCGGAGGCGCTGGTGCGGTACTGGACGCTGAACGCGTCGGCGGCGGACGCCGGGGCGACGGTCAGCGCGGTGGCGGCCAGGCCGGCCGCGGCGATCGCGGCGGCCGCGGCGAGCCGGGCGCGGCGGCTGGTCGTGCGGGGGCGTGCGGACACGGTGGTTCCTTCCGTGGGGGGAGTGCCCCGCGGTGCGGCGGGGCGGCAGGACGTTCCGGCGGTGCACGTGCGGGGTGCGGCGGCGGAGGTGGTCCGCGTGCTGCGGGCGGTCGCTGACGGTGGGTCGGCGACCGGGTCTGTGGGTGCCGCTCGGGCGGCTCGGGCGGTGCGGGCCGCTCAGGTCGCTCGGGCGGTACGGGCGGTACGGGCCGCTCGGGCGGTACGGGCCGCTCAGGTGGCGAGGAGTTCGCGTTCGGCGTGGTGGACGCCGAGGGCGGCGAGGCGGGGGCGGTGCGCGGCGAGGGCGGGCAGGAAGTCCCGGACGTAGTCGCTGTCGGGGTTCCAGGCCCGGTCGGCGATGGCGCACAGCCGCGGGTAGGCGAGGTAGTCGAAGTGCTCGGCGGTGGTGACGAACTCGCTCCACAGCTGGGCCTGGGTGCCGAGCACCCGGGCCCGCTCGGCGTCCTCCCAGTGCGCGGGGGCGGCCTGGTGGGCGTGGGCGGTGGCCAGGTCGACGACGTACTCGGCCTGGCCGAGCGGCTCGTCGGGGCGTCCGCTCTGCGGGTAGTCGAGGTAGGTGGCGCGGTGCGGGGCCATCACCACGTCGTGGCCGCGCCGGGCGGCCTCCCGGCCGTGCTCGGCGTCCCGCCAGGGCATCACGGTGAACTCGACGGGCAGCGTGGCGCCGTCGGTCTCGGCCCAGCAGACCGGGACGCGGCCGGCCGCCAGCAGGTGGCGGCCGACTTCGCCGAGGAACCAGCCGCGCAGCTGGGCGGGCGCGGCGAGGCCGAGTTCGGCGGCCCGGCGGCGGGCGGCGGGGCTGTTCTCCCACTCGACGGTGGGGCACTCGTCCCCGCCGAGGTGGACGTAGCGGGAGGGGAACAGCTCCGTCGTCTCGTCCAGCACGGCGCGGCAGAACGCCAGCGCCTCCTCGTGCACGCCGAGCACGGTCTCGCACACGCCCCAGTCGGTCCACACGTCGAGCTGCCGCTCGGGGTGGTTGCCCAGGTGCGGGTAGGCGGCCAGGGCGGCCCGGGTGTGGCCGGGCATGTCGATCTCGGGGACGACGGTGACGCCCCGCTCGGCGGCGTACCCGACCAGGTGGCGCAGTTCGGCCTTGGTGTAGGCGCCCTGGTGCGGCAGCGCGTCGTACGCGGTGGAGCCGGCGTGGCCGGTCATGCTGCGCTCGCGGCGGGCGCCGATCTCGGTGAGCCGGGGGTAGGCGTCGACGGGCAGCCGCCAGCCCTGGTCGTCGGTCAGGTGCAGGTGCAGGACGTTGAGCTTGTGCAGGGCGATCCGGTCGACGGCGGCCAGCAGGCGGTCCAGCGGCTGGAAGTGCCGGGCGGTGTCGATCATGAATCCGCGCCAGGAGTGCCGCGGCCGGTCGGTGATCCGCACCGCGGGCAGGCTCCACTCGACGCCGGGCACCGGGGCCGCCGAGAGCGCCTCCGGCGGCAGCAGCTGGCGCAGCGTCTGCACCGCGTGCCGCAGTCCGGCGGGCCGGGCCGCGTGCAGGGTGACCTGGAACGGGTCCACCGTCAGCCGGTAGCCCTCCTCGCCCAGTTCCGCGCCGGCGGCGGGGTCCAGGGTCAGCGCCACGGTGCCCTCCGGCCCGGCCGCCAGCGGCAGCCCGGTCGCGGGGCGCAGCAGGGTGCGCAGCAGGTCGGCGACGGCGGCGGCCTCGCCGTCGGCGCGCACGGTGGTCCGTTCGGTCAGGGTGAACCGTCCGGCAGCGGGAACGAGATCGACCGGGGTCGGCAGGATCACGGGGTGGTCTTCTTCCGGGGGTAGGGAGGTGGGTGGGGTCGGGCCGGGCCCCGTCCGGGGCGGCGGGGTCAGCCCTTGACCGCTCCGGCGGTCATGCCGGTGGTGACCTTGTTCTGCAGGAACAGGAAGACCAGCAGCACGGGGAGCATGAAGAGGCTGGCCGCGGCCATGGTGGCGCCCCAGTCGGTGCCGAAGACGTTCGCGAAGGAGGAGAGCCAGACGGGGAGGGTGCGGGCGTCCTGGTTCTTGATGATCAGCGTGTTGGCGAAGGCGAACTCGTTCCAGGCCGTGATGAAGCCGAACAGCGAGGTGGCGAGCAGGCCGGGGGCGAGCAGCGGGAGGGTGATGCGGCGGAAGGCGCCGGCCCGGGTGCAGCCGTCGACCTGGGCGGCTTCCTCCAGTTCGGCGGGGACGGCGGCGAGGAAGCCGCGCAGGGTGACGATGGTGAAGGGGAGGGTGGTCATGAAGTAGACCAGGGTGAGCATGCTGAGGCTGTCGAGCATGTCGGTGTCGCGGGCGATGACGTACATCGGGATGAGCAGGGCTTCCCAGGGCGCCATCTGGGCGGTGAAGACCAGCAGCAGGAAGGCCCGGCGGCCGCGCCAGCGCAGCCGGCCGACGGCGTACGCGGCGAGCAGGGCGACGACCAGGGAGAGCAGGACGGCGCCGAGGGTGACCAGCAGGCTGTTGCGCCAGTAGCCGCCGAAGCCGGGGGCGTGGATCGCGGTGGAGAAGTGTTCGAGGGTGGGGTGCAGGGGGAGGAAGGCGGGGGTGGCGGACTGGATCTCGGCGGTGGGCTTGAAGGCGGTGACCACCATCCAGTACACGGGGAACGCGGCGGTGACCAGGACGGCGAGGGCGGCGAGGTTGAGCGGGAGGCGGCGCAGTCGGCGGGGGGTGAGGAGGCTGCGGGGGGCGGGGAGGCGGCGGGAGGCGGGGAGGCTGCGGGAGGCGGGGAGGCTCATGCCTCGGCTCCTTCCTGGCGGTGCATCCGCCGGAGGGTGGTGACGAGCGCGGCGAGCAGGATCAGCACGGTGAGCGTGGAGGCCGCGGAGCCGAGGTCGTACTTGTGCAGGTTCTGGGCGATCTGGAAGGCGTAGACGGGCAGGGTGGTGGTGGCGCCGTTGGGGCCGCCCTGGCTGACCACCCAGATCTGGGCGAAGCACTTGAAGGTCCAGATCACTTCGAGCGAGGTGACCAGGGCGAACAGCGGGCGCAGCACGGGGACGGTGACCAGGCGGAAGGTCTGCCAGGCGCTCGCGCCGTCGATCCGGGCGGATTCGTAGAGCTCGCCCGGGATGGTGGTGAGCCCGCCGTAGAGGGTGAGGGCGGCGAAGGGGACGGACTGCCAGACCACCAGCAGCACCAGGACGCTGAAGGTGGCGCCGGAGTGGGCGAACCAGGCGTAGTCGTGGTAGCCGTGCAGTCCCAACTGGTCAAGAGCCCAGTTGACCACCCCGAAGCGGGACTGGAACAGCCACTGGAACACCGTGGTGGCGGCGATCACCGGGGTCGCCCAGACCAGCACCAGGGCGCTCATCACGGCCAGCCTCATCCGCCTGCCGAGCCGGACCAGCATCAGCGCGACCAGGGTGCCGAGGCCGGTGATCAGCAGGGTGTTGAGGGCGGTCCAGCCGAGGGTGCGGGCGGTGACCGTCCAGAACTTCGGGTCCGAGAGGAGCTCGGTGTAGTTGTCGAAGCCGACGAACGGGGCGCCGCCGCGGATCAGTTCGGCCAGCCGGAAGTGCTGGACGGAGATCACCAGGTTGCGGGCGACGGGGTAGAGCAGTAGGTACGCCGCGCCCACCAGGGTCGGGGCGATGAGCAGGTAGGGCCGGATCCGGGTGCGGAGCGGCGGTGACGCGTCGGTGGGCACGGCGGGGGTACTCCTGTCGGGGACGTGCGGGGCGGGGCGGCGGACCGGGGCGGGCGGCGGGCCCGGCGGGCGGCGGGCCCGGCGGGCCGGACCGGGGAGCCCGGCCCGCGCGGGGGTCAGTTGCCGCTGAGCGCCTTGGTGATGGCCGCGCTCGCGGTCTTGCCCGCGGCGGACGGGTCGGCGCCGGTGAGGACCTGGGTCATGTACTGCTTGATCGGGTTGTCGGCCTCGACGGCGGCCCAGTCGGGCGAGTTGGGCGTGGCGCGGCCGTTGACGGCGCCCGCGGCCATCGCGGCGGCGCCCTCGTCGTCGCTGAGCACGGAGGCCAGGGTGGTCCGGTTGGGGACGTAGCTCATCTGCTTGGCGATCGCGGTCTGCCACTTGTCACCGGCCAGTGCCTTGACCACTTCGTAGGCGGCCTGCTGGTGGCGGGAGGACTCGGGGACGATCAGGTCGGAGCCGCCGGTGAACACCGCGCCGGGCTTGTCGGCGGTCTTGCCGGGGATCGGGAAGAAGCCGAGCTTGTCCTTGAGGTCCGGGTTGGCCTTGAGGATCGCGGCGGCGCCGCCGGGGGTGGAGATCACCTGGGCGGTGTGGCCCTGGGCGAACACCTCGGCCTGCGGGGGCTTGGCCTCGTCGGACTCCTTGGGGCCCTTGCCGAGGGCCTGGAGCTGCTGGTAGAAGCCGATCGCGGCCTTGGCCTGCGGGGTGTCCAGGGTGCCGGTCCACTTGCCGTCGGAGCCCTTGACGGCGAGGTCGCCGCCCTCGTCCCAGAGGAAGCCCGCGAGCACGTACCAGGTCTGGCCGGTCAGGTAGATGCCGTCGTTGCCGCCGGTGTTGAGCTTCTGGGTGTCGGTGATCCACTCCTCGCGGGTCTTGGGCGGGGTGGTGATGCCGGCCTGCTGGAACAGGTCCTTGCGGTAGATGACCACGCGGTTGGCGGCGTACCAGGGGATGCCGAACTGCTGGCCGCCGATGTTGCCGGGCTCGGCGAGGCCGGGGATCCAGTCCTTGCCGTTGAGCTCGGCGGTCTTGTCGCTGAGGTCGTGCACGCCGCCGCTGGCCGCGTACTGGGCGACCTGGGTGTTGCCGACCTCGATCACGTCGGGGGCGTCCTTGCTGGCCAGGGCGCTGGTGACCTTCTGGCCGATGCCGTCCCACTCCTGGATCTGCACGTTCAGGGTGAGACCGGGGTGGCCGGCCTCGAAGTCGGCCTCGAAGTCCTTCAGGAAGCCGTCGGTGACGCTGTCCTTCATGATCCAGACCGTCAGTTCGGCCGGCCCTGCCGACTCCTGGGAGCCCGAGCCGGAGCCGGAGGAGCAGGCGGTCAGGGTGGCCGCGCCGAGCAGCAGGGCGATCGCGGAGCGCAGGGTGGTCGTCAGTGCGGTGGATCTCACGGTGGGTGCCGCCTCGGGGTGCCTAGGGGTGCCTGTGGGGGTGTTCGAAGAAGACCAAATATTTACCAGTAGACTCAACTGGTCCGGTCGGTGGTAAGAGAAGGTGGCACAGCCGCTGCGGCCCGTCAAGGCCCTGCACGCCCTCCCCATCCTGCCCCCCACCTGCAAAGAAGGTTTCCAGTTCGGGCCTTCCGGAGCCGCGGCGACAACTGGTAAGGTCCGCGAACTGGTCTGGTATGGTCTGACCAGTTCGAAGTGAAGGGATGGAACGATGGCGACGGATTCGTCCGGCGGGGCAGGATTGAAGCGCGACCAGGTCCGGGAGTACCTGCGCGAACTGGTCGAGTCGCTGACCCCCGGCGACCCGGTCCCGTCCGAGCGCGCGCTCTGCGCCCAACTCGGCGTCTCCCGCCCGACGCTGCGCGCCGGGGTGGACGAACTGGTGGCCGCGGGGCTGCTGGTGCGCGAGCACGGGCGCGGCATGTTCGTCGCCCCCGCCAAGATCGTCCAGGAGCTGACCCCGTCCGGCGGCGCCGCGCCGTCCTTCAACGTGCCGCGGGCCTCCGGCAGTTGGACCAGTCGGCCGCTGGAGTTCAGCTCACTGCCGGCCGGTGCGGCGATCGGCCGCAGGCTGCGCCTGTCCCCCGCCGCGCCGATCCTGCACATCGTCCTGCTGCGCCTGGTCGACGGCGAGCCGATGGCCATCGAGCACCTGCACGTCCCCGCCGAACTGCTGCCCGGGCTGGTGCCCGCCGATCTGGAGCACGGGGACCTCTACCAGCTCCTGGCCGTGCGCGGCGTCCACGTCCACGAGGCCGTCCAGGCGATCGAACCCACCGTGGTCAGCGACCGCGAGGCCCGACTGCTGGCCGTCCCCGCCCTCTCCCCCGCCCTGCGCTTCGACCGGCTCACCACCGACGCCTCCGGCCGCCCGGTCGAGTACACCCACTCGCTCTACCGCGGCGACCGCTACCGCATCGTCTCCCGCATCTCGCTGGCCGACCCCTCCCCCGCCACCCCCGGCGACTCCCGCCACCACCCCGGCATCCCCCCGGGCGACCAGACCACCCGCGGCACCGGCCCCACCGTCACCACGGGGGACATCCAGCCCGTGCTGTGACGCTCCGCTCCCCGGGACGGCGCGACGCCTCCCGGACGCGCCCGGCCCGTTCCGGGGCGCGGGGGCGCGCTCAGACGGACAGGTCCGTGTTCAGGCGCGCAGGTCCGCGCTCAGGCGGACGGGGCCGTGCTCAGACGGGCAGGTCCGCGCTCAGGCGCACAGGTCCGCGCTCAGGTGGACGGGGCCGCGCTCAGGCGCACAGGTCCGCGCTCAGGTGGACGGGGCCGCGCTCAGACGGGCAGGTCCGCGCTCGGACAGGCAGGTCCGCGCTCAGATAGGCAGGTCCGTGTTCAGGCGCGCAGGTCCGCGCTCAGGCGCACAGGTTCGTGCTCAGGCGCGCGGGGCGCTGTACCACCGCCACTCGGCGGGTCGTTCGTGGCCGGGCAGTTCGCCCCGGCCGGTGGCCCACAGCAGGGTGGGCCAGGGGGCGGTGCCGGTCGGCGTCCCGGGGAAGAGCCGGGCCAGGACCCGGGCGCTGATCCCGGCGGGGGCCGTCCAGTCCAGGCCCAGGCCGAGCGCCAGGTCCTCGGCGTGGACGAAGAGTTCGACCAGTCCCATGGCGGCGCAGCCCTCGGCGTCCGCCGTCCCGAAGCCGTGGAAGGCCCGGTCCTGTGGCCGGGCCGTGCGCACCATCGCCACCAGCAGCGCCCCGCACGCCTCCAGCACCTGCAGCAGGCCCTGCGGCCCGGCCTCCCGTTGGGCGAAGACCACGCTGGCGGGCTTGCCCGGCCCCTCCCGCCGGTAGACGAACGGGACGAAGCCCTCGGCGGGCGGCGACTGCGGGCCGAGCTGGGCGGCGTAGGAGAACAGGTCGTCCGCCAGGTGCTCCGCGGTCTCCCAGCAACTCCACTCCAGCGTCCCGGCGGGTCGTTCCCAGTCGGCGGCCGCGTCTGCCCCGCGCAGCAGGGCGACGACCAGTCGGACGCCCTCGGCGAGGTCGTCGGCCGTCACCGAGCCGACGGCTCCCGGGTGTTCAGGATGTTCCGGGCGTTCCGGGCGTTCGTGATCGACCATGGGCCGAGCGTACCCGGCTGCCACGGCCACAACATCTCGACATCAAGCATCTTGATATCAAGACACTTCTCGGGCAGAGTTGCTCCCCGTACGGACGAACCACCCTCACCACGGACGGGGAACACCATGCGCGAGCGCGCGGAGACGGAGGGGCTGCTGGCCCAGTTGCGACGTCCGCCGGGCGGGCGGGACGGGCGGACGATGCTGTGGACGCTGTTCGTCGACCGCACCGGAACGGGCGTCTGGGCGGCGGTCTGCGCGCTGTACTTCACCGAGCTGGACCGGCTGACGGCCGCCCGGGTCGGCCTGCTGCTGGGGGTGTCCTCGGTGGCGGGCATCGCAGGGACCCCGCTCGCGGGGCGGCTGGCCGCCTCGTACGGGGTGCGGCGGGTGCTGATCGGGTGCCACCTGCTGCGGGTGGCGGCGATGACGGCGGTGCTGGCCTGTTCGGCGTTCACGCCGCTGCTGCTGCTGGTCGCGCTGGCGACGCTCGGCGACCGGGCGGCCCGGGCGATGGAGATGCTGTACGCCACCGAGGTCGCGGGCGAGCGGCGCAGCGCGTACCGGGCGCTGTCCCGCACCGCGATGAACGCCGGGTACGCGGCGGGCGCCGGTCTGGCCGCACTGGGGCTGGCGGTGGGCACCGCGGCCGCGTACCGGGCGCTGGTGGTGGTCGACGTGGCCTCCTTCCTGGTCGCGGCCGCCCTGGTGGCCTCCCTCCGCGAACCGGCCCGGGCCGGAGCCGGTGCCGAGTCCGAAGCCGGGGTCGAAGCCGGTGGCGGGGCCGGTGGCGGCGCGGCCGAGCCCCGTCCCGCTGCGGGTGCCCCGTCCCGGCCCAGCCCCTGGCGGGACGCCGGGTACCTGCGCTTCGTCGCCCTCGACGCGGTGCTCACCATCGACGACGCGATCCTCAACGTCGGCCTGCCGCTCTGGCTGATCCACTCCACCCGGGCCCCGCACGCCCTGGTCCCCGCCTTCCTGGCGGTGAACACCGTCGTCGTGGTGCTGGCCCAACTGCGGGTCTCGGCCCTGGTCAGCACCGCCCGCCAGGCGGTCCGGGTGGTGCCGCTGTACGGGTTCGCGGTCCTCGGCTGCTGCGCGGCGGCGGCCCTCGCCCACTGGACGGGGGCGCTGGCCGCCTCGGCGCTGCTCCTGGTCGCGGCGGTGCTGGTGACGCTGGCCGAACTGGTCCGCTCGGTGGTCTCCTGGGAGCTGTCGGTGGCCCTGGCCCCGGAGCGGGCCCGCCCCGAGTACCTCGGCGTGGCCGGCATGGCCCACTCCACGGAGAAGGCGGCGGGCCCGCTCCTGCTCACCGGCGCGGTCCTGGCCGCGGGCCCGCTCGGCTGGCTCACCCTCGGCGCGGCCACCACCGCGGCGGCCTACGCCCAACGCCACTACGGCGCGGACCGCCTGGCCCTCACCCGCTGAGCCCGCCGGGCCGTCGGAACGTCGAGCCGCCGGACCGCCGGACCGCCGGACCGCCGGAACGGCACCCCTCAGGGCGTGGACGCGTAGCCGAGGTGGCACCGCACCCGGGTCGCCGCATCGGCGCACAGGGTCCGGCGCCCCCGATGGTCCCGGTCACCGGTGGCGGGCAGGGGAACCGTTCGCCGCCCGGTAGTTGCTGCCGCCCGCCCCCGCGCAAGGAGCCGAGGATCCGCGGCCAGGGCGGTGGGGAGCCGGGGCGGCGGGGAGCCAGTCCCGCAGGGCCTCCGTGAACCCGGCTCCGACCAGCGCGCCCCGTACCGCGTCGAGCCGGTCCGACCGGACGACCAGGTCGAGATCCGCTTGGGTCCGGGTCGTCCGCCCGATCAGGGCGTCCACGCCCCAGCCGCCGCCCACCCGGGCTGTCGCCCCTGCACCCTCGGGCGGGTCCAGCACTTCGAGTAGATCGGTTCCGTTCAGCGCCCGAGCGCTCTGACGACGCGGGCGGTCCGCCGCCACCGGGATACCCGCCTCGTCAGCTGAGCCCGGCGGCCGCCACCGGCCAGGTGAGGTCGGCGACCTCCGCCAGGACCGTCCCGTACAGGTCGCCGACGGTGGCCAGTGCCGCGGCGTGCAGGTGCGCTGCCGGTACGGTCCGGCCGTCCGGGCCCGGGAGCGGCCGGGTCGCGCAGGCTTCGGCGACCACCGTGGGCCGCCGGCCCTCGCGGAAGGCGCCCTGGGCGGTGGAGGCCACGCACATGTGGGTCATGAATCCGGCCAGCACCAGGTCGCGCCGCGGCCCGTCCGCGTCGAACCCGGCCAGCACCCGGGCCAGTTCGGTGCCGTGGAACGCGTCCGGGAAGGTCTTCACCACCACCGGCTCGCCCGCCGCGGGTGCGACCGGCGCACTGATCGCCCCGATCTCGGCCCGGATGTCGTAGGGCGTCCCCGGCCCGCCGTCGTTGACCACGTGCACCACCGGCGCGCCCGCGGCCCGGGCCGCCGCGAGCAGCCTGGCACCGGCGGCGAGCGCCTCCTCTGCGCCCTCCAGTGCCATCACGCCCTCCCGGTAGGTGTTCTGGTAGTCGATCAGCACCACCGTCGCGTCGGCGAGCCGCGGCGGTGTGCCGTCCAGCCCGATCACGGTGCGCAGTGTCGCGGACGTTTCTTGCATGCTCATGTCACAAATCTCCTTCTGGTTTTTACGGGGATTGGGTGCCCACGGTGCCCGCGGTGCCCACCCGGCGACCGTCCCGGCGGCCGTCCTAGCCGCCGTCCGCCACCCGGAAGCGCTTGCGGTACGCGGCCGGTGTCGTGCCCAGGCGGCGGCGCACCGTGCGGTGCAGGGTCTCGACGGAGCCGAGGCCGCTCGCGGCGGCCACGCGTGCGAGCGGTTGGTCGGTGCCCTCCAGCAGGCGCCGGGCGGCTTCGAGCCTCGCGGCTTCGACGTACGCCGCCGGTGTCGTCCCGGTCTCCTGCCGGAACACCCGCGCGAAGTGGCGTTCGCTGAGGCACATCCGGGCGGCCAGGGCGCTCGCGGAGAGGTCGGCGTCCGGGTGCTCGGCGATGTGCAGGCGCAGGTCGTCGATGTCCCGGCGGGAGGCGGGCGGGGTGCTGAGCGGGACGGAGAACTGGCTCTGTCCGCCCTGCCGCTTGAGGTACACCACCAGTTGTCGGGCGACGGCCATCGCGAGCTCCTCGCCGTGGTCCTCGGTGACGAGGGCGAGGGCGAGGTCCATGCAGGTGCTGATCCCGGCGCCGGTCCAGATCGCGCCGGAGCGGACGAAGATCGGGTCGGGGTCGACCGTCACCTCCGGGTGGTCGGCGGCGAGTTGGGCCGCCGTCGACCAGTGGGTGGTGGCGCGCCGTCCGTCGAGCAGCCCGGCGGCGGCCAGCAGGTGGGCGCCGACGCAGACCGAGGCGATCCGCCGGGCGGACGGTGCGAGCCGTCCCACCCAGGCGACCACGTCCCGGTCGATCCGGGCCCGGTAGCCCTTCCCGTCCGGTCCGGGTTCGACGGCGCCCGGCACCAGCAGGGTGTCGACGGGCCCGGCGACCTGGTCGAACGTCAGGTCGACGGCCAGCCGGACCCCGGCGGAGGTCCGGACCAGACCGTCCGCCGGTCCGGCCAGTTCCACCCGGTAGCCGGCCCGGCCGCCGCTCTCCCGGCCAGCCAGGGCGAACACCTCGGCCGGGCCGGTGACGTCGAGCAGGTCGACGTCCGGGAAGACCGCGATCACCACGCGGCGGTTGCTGGGCATGCCCCCATCCTCGGCCGCCCCGGCGGGTGTCCGCAATGACACCGTTCTGTCGGATCCGGCCATCACCCCGCCGGGTCCGCGGAGCCGGCCGCCACCCCGCCCGGTCTGCCGCCACCCCGCCCGGCCGACGGGCGCCCCGCCCACTCGGTGCCCCGCTCAGTCGGCGCCCCGCCCAGTCGGTGCCCCGCTCAGTCGGCGGGCGTCCAGCACCCGGCCGCGGCGGCCGCGGCCACGTGGTCCTCGAAGGAGCGGGGCGGGCGGCCGAGCGCCTGCTCGACGCCGTCGCCGATCTCCGCGCCGCGGCCCTCGCGGACGTCCGTGAGCAGCCCGGCCAGTCGCCGGGCGGCCTCGGCGGGGGCGCCGTGCGCGGTCGCGGCGGCGACGAACTCCTCGGCGGTGACGTCCTGGTGGCGGACCGTCCGGCCGGTGGCGGCGGAGATCAGGGCGGCGGCCTCGCCGAAGTCGATCGCCCGCGGGCCGGTCAGCCGGTAGGCGCGTCCGGCGTGCCGGTCGCCGTCCTCGGCGAGGGCCGCGGCGGCGACCTCGGCGATGTCCTCGGCGTCGACGAACGGGGTGCGCCCGTCGCCGGTGGGCAGGGCGAGGAGGCCGGACAGGACCGCCGGGCGCCAGAAGGTCTCGCTGAAGTTCTGGGCGAACCAGCCCGGTCGCAGGATCGTCCAGTCGACGCCGCTGTCCTGCACGGCCCGTTCGGCGGCCTTCAGCGGGTGGCCGTCGTCGGCCTCGTCGACGCCGTACGCGGAGAGCAGGACCAGCCGCCGGGCGCCTGCCGCGACCGCGCGGTCCACCAGCAGCGGGAGGCGTTCGCGCCGGTCGGTGCCGGGTCGCAGGTCGGGTTCGACGAGGTAGAGGGCCCGCGTCCCGTCGAGCGCGGGCGCCCAGCCCGCGGGGTCGTCCAGGTCGAGGCGGTGGCCGCCGCCACCGGCGCGGGAGACGTTGCGGGAGGCGGTGCGGACGGGGTGGCCCAGGGCGGTGAGGCGGCGGGCGACGCGGCGCCCGGTGGTGCCGGTGCCGCCGAGCACGAGGATCTCGTTCATGCCCCCAGCCAACCCCGCCGGGCCTGGACGTCCCATGGGTGTCCGTCCGCGTTCCCTTCGCGATCGTCCCGCGGGGCCGATCCCCCTCCGCCCGTGACGGGCGGCGGGCGGGGGCCTAACCTCGGCGGTCATGGACGTCCTGAGCGATCTGCTGCACCGGGCCCGGGCCCGGCACACCCGGGTGCACCAACTCGTCCAGCGGCCCCCGTGGTCGATGGCCTTCGCGGACCCGCCGCCGCTCACCGTCGTCGCCGCGATGGACGGCCCGGCCTCCGTCCGCCTGACCGGGCCCCCGCCCGGCGGTCCCGCGCTGCTCGGTCCTGCACTGCTCGACCCCGCGCTGCTCGCCTCCGGGGACGTCGCCCTGGTCCGCGGCAGTGCCGGGCCGTACGTCCTGGCAGACCGGCCGGGGACGCCTCCGCAGGTGCTGGTCCGGGGCGGGACGAAGCAGGTCCTCGACCGCGGCGCGGGCGCCGACCGCAGCCTCGCGCCGCGCACGTACGGGGACGGCCTGCCCGGGGCGACCACGCTGCTGCACGGCGCCTACCGCTTCCGCGGTGCCGCGGGCGCGCACCTGCTGGGGCTGCTGCCGCCGCTGACCGTGGTGCCCGCCGGGGACGGGACGGAGGCGGCCCTGCGGCTGCTGGCCGCCGAGACGGCCCGGGAGGTGCCCGGGCAGGAGGCCGTCCTGAACCGGCTGCTCGATCTGGTCCTGGTCCTCGCCCTGCGCGCCTGGGGCACCCGTCCGGACGCCGAACTGCCCTCCTGGCCAACCGCGTTGGGTGTCCCGGCGATCGGCGAGGCGGTCCGGCTGCTGCACGCCGACCCGGCCCGCCGCTGGACGGTCGCCGAACTCGCCGCCCGGGTGGGACGCTCCCGCACCGCCTTCGCCGCCCAGTTCACCCGCGTGGTGGGCGAGCCCCCGCTCGCCCACCTCACCGCCTGGCGGATGGTCCTCGCCGCGGACCTGCTCCGGGACACCGACGCCACCGTCGCCGCCGTCGCCCGCCAGGTCGGCTACCGGGACGCCTTCGCCTTCAGCACGGCCTTCAAGCGCACCCGCGGCCTCACCCCGTCCGCCTGGCGCGAGCTGCGGGAGGACTGACACCGGCCCCCAGTCCTCGCCCCCGTCCGGTCGTCCGGTCGTCCGGTCGTCCGGCGCAACGGCAGGGCCCCGGGGACGGGTGCGTCGTCCTCCGGGGCCCTGCCGTCCGCGTACGGGCGGGCGCGGTGGTCAGTAGCGCTCCTGGCCGAACAGGTCGACCCGGATCGGCTCGACCGCCTGGCCCTCGCCGGGCTCGGGGTCCTGCGGGGAGAGCGCGATCGCGATGCCCGCGACGGCGAGGACGACCATGATGCCGACGGCGAGCGGCAGGATGAACTGCGAGGCGGGCGTGCCGCCGCCGAGGGGGCGGCCGTCGAGGGTGACGGCGACGGCGGCCATCGCGGTGTAGTGCATGGCGACCACCGCGACGCCCGCGATCAGCGCGGCGCCGAGCGCGGACGACAGGCCCTTGACGTTGAGCGTCATCCACAGGGCGGCGGTGGCCGCGGCGACGGCGATCGCCACCGAGGCGACGACCAGCAGGGTGTCGTAGGAGACCGCGCCCTCGACCTGCATCGCGGCCATGCCGAGGTAGTGCATGACGGCCACGCCGCAGCCGGTGAGGAGGCCGCTGACCAGCAGGGTGCCGGTGCTCTTGCCCCGGTAGCCGACGATGCCGATGCCGAGGCCGACCACGACGACCGCCACCAGCAGGCTGAGCAGGGTGAGCGGGATGTCGTAGACCAGGCTGGAGGAGTCGACCATGAAGCCGAGCATCGCGATGAAGTGCATGGACCAGATGCCGCAGCCGAACGCGCCCGCGGCCAGCGCCAGCCAGCCGAAGCGCTTGTTCGGCCGCAGGGTCATGGCCCGCGCGGTGCAGCGCAGTCCGATCGCGGCGCCCACGCAGGCGATGAGGTACGCCACCACGGGATTCACCCACCCGTATTGAAAGCCGTCCAGGTGGGCCGTGGTGCCGTGGTTCATGAGGGTCCGATCGAAAACGTGTTCACGTGCGAGTTTGCCGCAGAGACAATACCGCCCAGTAGGACTTGGTCTGCACCAAGGTCCGTGTTCGGCCTTTACCCCGCCTTTCCCGCTCCTCCGCATTTCCGCTTCTCCGTTCTCCCGCGGCGGGGGCCCCGGCCCGCTGTGGCAGGCTTGCCGACCATGGAACAGCGCGCCGAAACCCCCGCCGGGCCCTCCGCCGAACCGCCCGGCCAACTCCCCGGCCCGCTCTTGGTGGTGGACGGCGCCAACGTGGTCGGCTCCGTTCCGGACGGGTGGTGGCGGGACCGCCGGGGCGCGGCCGAGCACCTGCGCGACGGGCTGGTGGCGGTCGCGGCGGCCGGAGTGCCGGGGGCGCCGGGGCCGTTGGCGGTGGTGCTGGTGGTGGAGGGGGCGGCGCGCGGCGTCGCGGGGGTGCCGGAGGTGCGGGTGGTGTCGGCGACGGGCAGCGGCGACGACCGGATCGTGGAGCTGGTCGCCGCGGAGTCCGCACTCGCCCCGGGCCGCCGGGTGCTGGTGGCGACGGCCGACCGCGGGCTGCGCGAACGGGTCGCCGCACTGGGCGCGGAGCTGCTCGGCCCGCGCACCGTCCGCCGCGACCCGCGTGCACCCCGGCCGACCGACCACCCGCCCGAGTGACCTTCCGGCCACCGGGCTGACGGTTCGCCGGGCTGGCGTGGTGTCAGCGTCCTTGCCCCACGGGCAAATCGATGGCCGGGACGACACCGGTTCGGGTGTTCGACGAGTCAGGCGGGCCGGGTGGTTCGACGCATCAGGCGAGTCGGGTCCGGGCGGCGGCCGGGCGGGTGCGGCCGCGGGAGCTGACCGCGGGACGGGTGGGGCGGCGGTCGGGTCGGGACGGCTGCTCGGCTCCGGCGCCAGCTCCAGCTCCGACCCCAGCCCCGGCACCGGCAGTCGGCGGGGTCGGGCGGGCGGCGAGGGCCGCCTTGAGCGCGCGCACCGCCAACAGGACGGCCACGGCGGCGAGTTCGGCGGGTTCGGTGGCACCGCGCGCGGCGGCGTCGCGCTGGCAGGCGGAGCACCAGACCGCGCTGGCCCGGCCGCCGTCGGGGTAGTCCAGGCCGACCGGCACCAGGTAGTGGCAGCCGCAGGCCTGGCAGACGAAGAGCAGCCTCACCGCTGCACCACCCCCGATCCCCCGCACACCGAGCACGGCGACCAGTAGCTGCGCTGCACCGGTTGCTGTCTCCCCTGCGGGTCGGTCTCCACGGAGTGTTCCGTCTTCTCCGTTCCGCGCGCCCCACCGCAACCGGGGCAGGTCTGCTGCTCAGCCATCGGTCACCTCCAGACCACAGACCGTAGCGTGCCGACCCCGTCCGCGACAGCCGTTCGCGCTCGGAGCACACCCGGGCTTTGTCCGTCCGCCGGGAGGGCGGCTGCCGAGGTGTCCTGACGGTGCGTCGGCCGTGCCGCACCGGGGGCTCGTGCGACGGCGGCGCGCGCCGGTGCGCTGCTCCGCGCGCCAGCGCGGCACCCCGTGCGCCGTGTCCGATTCCCGCCAGCCGGGCGGGCGGCGGTGCGCGATGATCACGCGCATGACCACGAACTCGCAGGGCGTCCGGATCGAGCACCGCGGCGCCGTCCCCCAGGTCCACCCCACCGCGTACGTCGCGCCGACGGCCACCCTGGTCGGCGACGTCCGGATCGGGCCGCGCGCCCGGGTGATGTACGGCGCGGTGCTGGACGCGGAGGGCGCGCGGATCGAGGTCGGCGAGGCCGCGGTGGTGTGCGAGCACGCGGTGCTGCGCGCCTCCGCCGTCGCCGCCGAGCAGCCGGTGCTGGTCGGCGACCACGTGTTCGTGGGCCCGCACGCGACCCTGCTGGGCTGCACCGTGGAGCGCGCCTGCTACCTGGCGGCCTCGGCCCACGTGCTGCAGGAGGCCGTGGTGGGGACCGGCTCGGTGGTCGCGGTGGCCGCCCTGGTGCACGCCCGCACGGTGCTGCCCCCGGAGTCCTTCGTCCCGCCGTACACCACGGCCGTCGGCGAGCCGGTGCAACTGCTGGCGCCGGGCGATCCGGAGCTGCCGCAGGCGATCGGGCGGCTCGGCTTCGCCGGGACGGCCTTCGGCGTCGACGCCGCCTGGACCGACCGCGTCGCCCGGCACGAGCAGATCACCGAGATCCGCTCGGCGGAGTTCGGCGCGCACCTGGACGACCACCCCGCCACCGACTGACCCGACGCGGGCCCCTCCGACGCCAGCCCCCTCCGACGCCCGCTTCAGCCGCCCGCTTCAGCCACCCGCGGGCCGCTTCGGCACGGCGTCAGGCGCGACCTCAGGCGCCGCACCCGACCCGGCGCCCGACGCAGCACCCCGCCCGGCGCCCGGTGCTGCGCCCGGCGTGGCGTCAGGAGTGGCGTCCGGCCAGTCCGCGGGGGACGCCTCGACGTCGTTGCCGCGCACCCAGACGGTGGAGACCCCGAGCAGTCGGCGCATCACCGCGAAGCCGCCCTCCCAGCCGTCGGGCAGCCGCAGGCGGCCGAACCGGACGCTGCCCGCGCTGAACCGGGTGTCGCTGCTCTCCAGCATGCCGGTCCAGCCGGGCAGGCCCATCTCCGGGACGTTGCCGGTCAGTTCGGCCTGGACCTGGATCTCCAGTCCGTCGGTCAGCAGCAGGG
The DNA here is from genome assembly GCF_000717185.1 of Kitasatospora phosalacinea. Lineage (GTDB taxonomy): Bacteria > Actinomycetota > Actinomycetes > Streptomycetales > Streptomycetaceae > Kitasatospora > Kitasatospora phosalacinea_A. The sequence goes on from NZ_JNYE01000019.1 coordinate 81,785, forward strand.
CGGGGCCCCGGTACACGGGTGAGGTCATGCCTAGAGCGTGCGGGAGGCCCCCGGATCCGCGCAAATCACGCAATCCTGGTGGATCCGGGTTGATCCGGGCGGGCCGAGACCGTTTCGTTGGGTGGAGTATTCCGTTCCGTGGCCATTCGGCCACCTTCTGCCACCCCTCGTCATGCAATATGACATTGCACAGCCGGGAAGGACTCGGCTGGCGTAGCAACGGGAGAACCCTCATGATCAAGCCCCTGGCCGTCCTGGCCGGTGCGGCAGCCCTGTCGGCGGCCCTCACGGTCCCGGCGGCGGCAACCACCTCCGACACCGCGCAGAGCACCACCGTGTGCAGCCCGTACGCCCTCCAGGGCGGCCTGGCCACGCACCTCTGCGCGGAGCGGACCGGTGACCAGGTCCGGCTGTACGGCACCCTCGCCCTGGCCGGCCCGCCCTCCCCCGGCACCCCGCTGCCGTACCGGAAGGACGTGACCGTCAGCCTGACCGGCACCGCCCCCGCGGGCACGATCAACCAGTACGTCCTGTTCACCGGTTCCAACCAGGAGATCGGCGGCATCACCGGCACCGTTCCCTGCGACGTCCCGGTCCGGGGCAGCTTCTCGGTGTCCTCCTACCCGCTGGGCCCCGACCCGGTCCAGCTCGACACCGTCGTCCCCTGCTGACACCCGCCGACCGGGTCGGCCCGCCCCTCGCCGGAGGGGCGGGCCGACCCCGGCGTTCCGTGTCCGCCCTCGGCGATACCGGTGCGTGGCGGCCCCGGGGCGGGGAAGGCTGACGGCATGGCAGCGCGCATCGAAGTCGTCCTGGGCGACCTCGCCGAGCAGGACACCGACGCCCTCGTCACCGCCGCGAACGAGTCCCTGCTGGGTCCTGTCCGGCCGATCTTGTCGGATCAGCGCGCGGCGTCGGGCGCCCGGCTGGGAGTGCCGGCGGAACGCCCTCGTACTGGATGTACTTGGGTGTTTCGCCGGTGCTTCCGGTGGCGACCCCGGCCTTCGACCTGTTCCCGCCCGTCCGCCACGTGATCCACACCGTCGGCCCGGTCTGGGACGGCGGCGGGTACGGCGAGGCGGAGACCCTGGCCTCCTGCTACCGCCGCTGCCTGGCCGTCGCCGACGGCCTCGGCGCCACGAGCGTGGCCTTCCCGGCGATCTCCACCGGCGCGTACGGCTTCCCCGCCGACCTGGCCGCCCGGATCGCCGTCGACACCCTCACCACCGCCCCCACCGCCGTCACCCTGGTCCGCCTGGTCGCCTTCGACGCCCCGTCCCGCGACCTGCTGCGCGCCGCCCTCGCCGAACACTGACCCCGCCGGGGCGGCGGATATTGCGTTGCCCGGTGCGGCGGGCGGGTGTTGGGTGGGCGGGTGCTGTTCCAGGAGGAGTTGATCGCGAGGGTCCGGCGGGCGTGCGAGGCGGACGGGGGGTTGGACGCTGCGCTGATGTACGGCTCGTTCGCCGCCGGGGAGGCGGACGAGCACAGTGACGTCGAGTTCTGGCTGTTCTTCACGGCGCGCAGGCGCGCCGAGGTCGATCCGCGGGCCTGGTGCGAGGCGATCGCGCCGCTGAGCTACGGGCTGCTGAACGAGTTCGGCTCGTACGTGGCGTTCTTCCCCGGCCTGGTGCGCGGCGAGTTCCACTTCGCGACGGTGGACGAGATCGCCGGGGTGGCGGGCTGGCCGGCCCGCGGCGCCGCGGTGGAGCGGATGCTGGTGGTGGACCGCCGCGGGGTGCTGGCGCCGGTGCTGGCGGGCCTGCCGCAGCGGTACGTGCCGCCGGTCGACGGCCCGGGCGTGATCGCGGAGTACTGCGACCCGTTCGCCAACTGGCTGGTGCTGGCCCTGCACCTGGCGGCCCGGGGCGAGGAGTTGCGCGCGTGGGACGCGCTCGGGCACGCCCAGCGGCACCTGCTGTGGATGGCGCGGCTGGCCGAGGAGTCGACGGCGCACTGGCTGACCCCGTCGCGCGGCGCCGAGCGCGAGCTCTCGGCCGCGACGGTGGCCGGGCTGCGGGCGGCCACCTGCGCCGCGGCGCCGCGGGAGCTGACGGGGGCGCTGCGCGGCGCACTGGAGCTGGGCCGCCGCCTGTGGCCGGTGATCGCCGCCCGGTACGGGCGCACCGCCCCGGTCGAGCTGTTCGCCGAGGTCGACGCGGCCCTGGCCCGCCGTACGGGCGCCTGACGGCGCCTCACCCCCCGTCCCCGGCCCCGCCCCCATCTCCGTCCCCGTCCTCGTCCTCCCCCTCGTCGAGGAGGCGGCGGACCAGCGCGTCGAGGTCGACGTGGTCCCGTTCGCAGCCGACCGGGACGACGCACTCGGTGCGGCGCAGGAAGGCGTGCAGGGCGTGGGCGGGGACGCGCAGCAGGGCGTCGGCCTCCTCGCCGTGCAGGGAGAGCAGGACGTGTCCGCGGTCGGGGCCGTGGCCGGGGGTGACGGACATGTCGCCGAGGCCTGCGGGGCGGGTCAGTCCGGCGAGCAGGACGTCGCGGGAGAGCGCCCAGGTGACGGGTTCGGGCAGGTCGACGTGGTTGTCGAGGTGGACGGTGTAGGGCTCGTCGGCGCGGTAGCGCAGGCGGGCGGCGACGGGGACGTGCAGCCCAGGGGCGAGGACGACCTCCACCACCAGGTGCACCGTGGGCCGGGTGGTGCTGCAGCGCTGCGGCGGGACGAGGAGCGGGTCGGGGCCGTCGGGGTCCTCCGGCTCCCCGTCCTCCGGCTCCCCGTCCTCCGGCTCCCCGTCCTCCGGCTCCGCGTCCTCCGGGTCGTCGTCCTCCGGCTCCGCGTCCTCGAAGGGGTTCACCGGGCTCCACCGCCGCCCGCCGCCCGCCCCGCACGGGGGAGAAACGATTCTTCACTTGCTCCGCGGTCACCCGCTGCGCGCCGCAGCGCCTCTCGAACGTGCACGTCAGGACAACGACGCCGGGCCCGATCGGTGACACCCCGTCCGCTCCGCCGTTCGTTCCGTCCCCGAACGGGCCCGCTGCGGCAGGGGAACCGCTAAGCCTGGGCGACCCGGCGCGCCAGGTCGTCCAGGTAGGCGTCCCCGTACGCGTCGGCCAGATCGTCCAGGTCGATCATCGGCGGGATGTCGATGACGGGCTGGCGCCCGACCAGGAACGCCACCGTCTCGCGGACGATCCGCTCCTCGTCGCCCCCGGCCAGGCCGGGCCGCTCCAGCACGCCGTCGGTGACCCGCACCTGCGTGGCCGCCTCGACCGGCCCGTCCGCGATCCGGACGAGGTACTCGCGGTCGCCCAGGGGCTCCACCCGGATGTCAACTGCCATGGCGCAGGTCGTCCTTCCGTCAGTGCTCGGCCGTGCGGCGGTCCCGACGCCGCGTCACCTGCCGGTTCTGCCGACGGGTGGCGGCCGCCTCCACCATACGACCTGTGCGCACCGCCGCCGCCCGCCGCCCGCCCGGAGCCCGCCGAGAGCCCGCCGGGCGTCAGCTCCGGTCGAAGCAGCGCTCCAGCTCGTCCAGGTCGTAGAAGTAGGAGCCCTTGGCGATCGGGTGGCAGCCGGCCTTGAACGCGGTCTCCCGCTCGTTGTAGAGCATCCGCACCAGGTGGCTCGGCTTGCCGTCGGCGTCGGTGGCGGACCGGTACAGGTCCCACTGGACGTTCGCGGCCATCGGGGCGACCTGCGCGCCGCGCCACGGGTTGTTCGCGTAGCTGTAGGGCTCGGCCGGGTCGGCCTGCTCGGTGCTGCCGGGCAGGCCGAGCAGGGCGGCCAGCGGCTCGATCTCCTCGGCGTGGGTGAAGCGCAGCACGGCGCCCGCGGTGCCGGTGCCGTCGGCCTCGTGCTCGGCCTGCGCGAACAGGTCGTCGAGCAGGACGCCCGCCATCTGGTAGGTGACGGTGCGTCCGGTGAAGCCGGGGCCCTTCTGGTAGAACTCCTCGGCGTCGTCGAGGTAGCCGAACCACTGGGCGTCCGGGGGCGTCAGGAAGCGGTCCAGGTCGGTGCCGCGGGCTTCGACGGCCAGGTCGGGCGCGGCGCTGTAGAGCGCGTACAGCGAGCGGGCGAAGGCGGTCCGCTGCTCGGTGGTGAGGGTGGCGGCGAAGGCGTCGGTGAACAGGCGGCGGACGGTGTGCCCGGCGGCCTCGGCGGTGCGCGGGTCGGCGTCGACCGCGGCCAGGGCGGCGGCGAGCTGCGGGTCGTTCGCGACGTACGCCCGGTAGGCGGCGTTCTGCGGCTGCTTGTGGAAGTACAGCAGGTCCTTGTCGGTGACCGGGGCCGCGATCAGGCCCGCGAGGGCGGGTTCGCCCGCGACCAGCCCGGCGGTGAAGGCGTCGGCGCTGGCGGTGGCCCGGGTGACGCCGGAGGTCTCGACCACGATCGGCTCGCCCCGGGCGGCGATCGAGTCGAACAGGCCGGGCAGCCGCTGCTCCATCCGCAGCGCGGTCTGCCGCTGCTCGTCGGCGCCGCGGGCGGAGAGGTTGCCGTAGCCGATCGAGGCGCCCGCGGCGAGCAGCGTCCGCACCTGCGGGGCGAGTTGGGCGCCGAGGCCGGTCAGGCCGCCCGCCTGCTCGGCCCGGGCGAGCAGGGCGAGGACGGCGTCGCCGTCCTCGCTGTCGCTCATCGCGCGGGAGCCGTGCCGGGCGACGTTCTCGGTGAAGACCGGCGTGTAGCCCGCGGGGACCGGCTGGTAGCGCGCGAGGGCCTGCTGCGGGGCGTAGGGGGTCTTGGTGCCGTAGCTGTCGCTGCGGGCCGGGCCGGAGGGGGCCTGGGCGTCGGCGGTGCCCGCGGTCGCGAGGGTGGCGGCCAGGGCGGTGGTCAGGGCGGCGGCGAGCGCGGCGGTGCGGTTCACGGTGGGGAGCCTCTCGGAGCGGGGCCGACCGGTCCGTCCCGGTCGACCGCCGTACCCTGCCAGCCCCGTTCGAACGGCTGCCCACCCGCGGCCGATCACCCGGTGTCCCCGGGGTGAACGCCGGTCCACGGCCCGGGTGGGGCGGGGGCACGAACGGGGACGGGGGGGCGGGGCCCCGGCCGGGTGCTGTCCGGGCCCCGGCCGGGAGTCTCCTGGGCCCCGGCGCGGGGCCGGGGCGCTCTTGCGGCTGTCAGCCGACGGCTGCTGTCAGCCGACGACCGCGACCGGGGCGTCCCAGGCGTTGCGGTCGACGGTGACGGTGGCGCCGCCGTAGGTCTCCTTCTGGTTGACCTGGTACTGGTGCGCGCGGCGGTGCCCGCTCCACAGGCCGGAGGAGAACGGGAAGCTGCCGGTGGTGTCGGCGGCGCCGTCGTAGCGGGCGTACCACATCGCGTCGGGCAGGTCGGGGGCGTTCTTCCCGGCGGCCGCGGCGATGCCCGCGGCGCTGGAGGAGGCGAAGCCGTAGAACCCGGCCCAGTAGCCGGAGCCGTGCACGGCGCGGTTCCAGGACTGGACGTAGGCGAGGACCGCGTCGGCGCAGGAGGTGTCGGCGGTGTTGTAGGCCTCGACGTCGAGGTAGAGGGTGCTGCCGGGGCGCATGCCGAGGGCGGCGGCCTTGGCGACGGCGTCCTTGCCGTCGGTGGTGCCGAGCGGGACGGCGGTGTCGGCGGTGAGCTTCTCGGGGCTGCTGCCGGTCTGGCAGGGCGGCTGGGCGCCGACGTACAGCGGGACGAGCTTCCAGCCGCTGCTGCTGACGGACTTGACCCAGTTGGCGGTGAGCTGGGGTTGGGCGCAGCCGCGGTTCTTGCCGCCGATGTAGACGGCGGCGGCGCCGTAGGGGCTGGTGCCGTGCCAGGCGTTCATGGTGGCGAGGCTGGGGGCGGTGCAGGTGTCGAAGGCCAGGCCGGTGAAGGTCGCGGGGGCGGTGCCGGGCTTGGCGACGGGCGCGGCGGGCGGGGCGGCGGCGCCCTTGGCCGTCGGGCTCGACCCGGCGGCGGACGCCGACGCCGACGCCGAGGCGGGGGCCGACGCGGACGCGGACGCGGAAGCCGAGGTCGAGGGCGACGCGGACGCGGAGGTCGACGGCGAGGCGGAGGCCTCGGCGCTCCCGCCGGGTACCGGCGTGCCGGTGCCGCCCTCGGCGGTGGCGGCGGGCGCGACGGCCGCGGGGTGCTCGTCCCCGCCCCCGGCGGCGGCGAGCGCGGCGGCGCCGGAGCCGATCACCAGGACGGCGGCGGCGGAGAGCAGGACGGCGCGGCGGTTGCGGGGGCGGCGTCCGGACGACTCGCGGGCGCGGTGGTGCGACACGTGCTCTCCACTGAGGGGGTCTTGTCGGGTGTTCCGCACACCATAACGGGTACTTGGTGAACCCTTTACCCTCCGTCCGGGCCGTGGGGGCGGCCCCCTAGGATGGGGGGCGAACTGTCCGAGTCGGGCGCGGGCGGCCGTGCCGGAGGGAGTCTCCCCATGGAGTTGGCGGGCGTCGACCCAGGGCGCGGCGAGGGCGACGAGCACGGGCGGCCGCGGCGCCGCGGGCAGGGCGAGCTGGCGACCGAGGTGCTGTCGGTGCTGCACCGGGCACCCGGGCCGGTCACCGCGTCCTGGGTGCAGGAGCAGCTGGGCGGCGAGCTGGCGTACACCACGGTGATGACCATCCTGTCGCGGCTGCTGGCCAAGCAGGCGGTGGTGCGCAGCCGGGCGGGCCGGGCGTACGTGTGGTCGGCGGCGGCGGACGCGGCGGGGCTGACGGCCCGTCGGATGCGCCGCCTGCTGGACACCGAACCGGACCGGGACGCGGTGCTGGCCTCCTTCGTGACGGCGCTGACGCCCGAGGACGAGCAGCTGCTGCGCTCGCTGCTGAACGCGGCGGAGTCCTCCCCGGAGGGCGGGAGCCGGGACGACGGGCGCTGAGCGATGGGCTTCTTCGTCTTCCTCCCGCTGGTGCTGCCGTTGACCTCGCTGCCGATCGCGCGGCTGGCCGAGCACCACCTGCACCCGCGCAACGCGGTGCGGCTGCTGTCCTGGATCGGCGTGACGATGGCGGTGTGCAGCACGCTGGCGCTGGGCCTGCTGTTCGTGGTGGGCACCGCGCAGATCCCGGGGAACCCGCTGCCGGACAGCTGGTCGGACCCGGAGATCCGGACGGCGGTGCCGTTCCACGAGGCGGTGGGTACGGCGGCGGTGGCGGGCCTGGTGACGGTGCTGACGGCCTGTGCGCGCTCGCTCCGCCGCCACCTGCGGATCCGGGCCCGGGCGCAGCGGGCGCTGGCCCCGGTGCCGCCGGGTTCGGAGCTGGTGGTGCTGCCCGACCCCGAGCCGTACGCGTACGCGGTGCCGGGCGGGCCGGGCCGGGTGGTGGTGTCGACGGCGATGATGGACAGCCTGGACGCGGACGAGCAGCGGGCGCTGCTGGCGCACGAGCGCTCGCACCTGGCCAACCGTCACCACCGCCACCTGCTGGCGGCGCAGTTGGCGAGCTGCGTGAACCCGTTCCTGCGGCCGCTGCAGAAGGCCGTCGGGTACGCGACGGAGCGCTGGGCGGACGAGGAGGCCGCCGGTTCGGTCGGCGACCGCCGCCTGACCGCCCGCGCGGTGGCCCGGGCCGCCCTGGTCACCCGCGGCAGCGGCCCGGCCCCTTCCTTCGCCGCCTTCGCCGCCCCGGGCCCGGTGCCCCGCCGCGTCACCGCCCTCCTCAGCCCCGCCCTGGGCGAGGCCTGGCCCCCGCCCGCCTCACCCGCCGGCCTGGCCGCGATGGTCGCGGCCGCGGGCACCGCGGTCTCGGCGGTCTCGGCCCTGAACGCGGCGGTGGCGCTACTGCTGCTGGTCAAGGCGGCGACACCCTGGTGAGGACGGGCTGCCGCCACCGCACCTGAAAGGGCCTCCGGCTGGGCGCTCAGCCCGGCGGGCAGGCGCTCGCCGGGCCACGGCGTGCAGCACCGAGCGGCCGTCCACCAGCACGACCTGCCAGCGCCTCCGGCCGGGCAGGTGCCGCGGCGCGCCGTCTCCCCCGCGGGCGCAGAACCCCCTGCGGCGCGGGGTGCCGAGGGGGTTCGCTCCTGGCCGGGCTCAGTCGACGCAGGGGACGCCGCCCGCCTTCACCGGTGGGCCCTGCATCTGCAGGGTGGCCGCCGGGGTGGGTTGGGCGGGGGCGGTGGGGTCGCCGGTGGTGGCGCCGGTGGCGTGGTCGGCGCCGAGGAGGATCTGGACGTGGCCGGGGGCGATCGCGGTGGAGGCGGTGGCGGTGGCGCCGTAGCGGGCGGCGATCTGCCGGGCGGCGTCCTGGGCACCGGTGCCGTACTTGACGGTGGTGGTCCTGGGGCGGGTGTCGGCGGTGCCGACCTTCCCGGCGCGGTAGCCGAGCGCTACCAGGGCCTTGGACTCCTCGCCCGCCGCGCCGGAGACCGGCGACCCGTTGAGCACGTCGACGGTGGCGTCGGCGGCGGGTGCCTCACTGAAGCTGAAGCTGGGGCTGGGGCTGGGGCCGGGGCCGGGGCCGGGGCCGGAGGCAGTGGAGGTCGCGGGGGTGGCGGGGGTGGCGGCCGGGTCGGCGTCGACGGGGTGCCCGAACAGCTGCTTGACGATCCGGCGGAGTTTCACCGGGTCGACCTGGTTGACCTCCTGGCCGCCGATGGTGGCGAACTTGTCGATCGGCAGGGTGTTGAACTCGACGTTGCCGCCGGTCAGGTTGGGCGCCTGCTGGACGAAGTCGAGGATCTGCCACTGGTCGTCTATCACCACGTCCTTCTTGACCACGTCCAGCAGGTCCTGCATCCTGCCGAGGTCGCCGATGACGCCCTCCTGCTTGAGCTTGTACTCGACGGAGGCGATGAACGCCTGCTGCCGGTGGGTGCGGTCGAGGTCGCCGTTGGTGAGGTTGTGCCGCTGCCGGACGAAGGAGAGCGCCTGGGCGGCGTTCAACTGGCTGACTCCGGCGGGCAGTTGGAGGCCGGTTCCGCCGCCGGGGCGGGTCACGTTGCCCTTGCTGTCGGTGATCCGGGAGACGATCGGGTCGTCGACGGCGTTGTTCAGGCAGACCGGGATCGGTTCGAGGGCCTTGGCGATGTCGTAGAAGCCGATCAGGTTGACCTCGGCGAAGTGGTCGATCGGGATGTCGAGCAGCTTCTGCACGGTCTGGATGGTGGCGGAGCGCCCGGCCTCCCGGCTCTGCTGCTCCAGTTCGGCGCCATTGAGGCCCTTGGCGCGCAGCTTCTCCTCGGCGGCCTCCTTGGCGTAGCCGTACGCCTCCTTGATCTTGTGCATCCTGCCGTCGGCGCCGTACGTCTGCACCCAGTCGTCGCGCGGGATGGAGACCGCCTGGGCCTTCCCGCTGGGCGGGATGTGGAGCACGATCAGCGAGTTGGTGTTGTAGCCGCCGATCTCGCTGGAGCCGGCGTGCAGTTCGTCCTGGACGAACTCCTTGGGCAGGTCGGTGCCGTCCATGTTCTTCCGGCTGTCCAGGCCGATGAGCAGGATGTTGACCGAGGAGTCGAGGTGTGCGGGCGCGTCCTTCCTGGCGTCGTCGAGGGCGCGCGAGCGGTTGACGGCGTTGAGCTGGCTGGTGGTGTACCAGGCGAAGCCGCTGGTGCCGAGGACGGCCAGGGAGAGGCAGCAGGCGACGGCGCGGCCCGCGATGACGCCGGGGCCGGGGCGGCGGGGCACGACCCGGCGGGGGCCCCGGCGTTCGGCCGCGGGGCGCCCGGTCGCAGGACGCCCGGTCGTGGCGCGTTCAGTCACGGCGGGCCCTCCGGGTGCGGAACCTGCGCAGGGCGACGGCCAGCAGGGCGGCGGCGAGGGCGGCGAGCATCCACGGGAACTGGGCGCTGACCAGTTTCAGGCCCTCGGTGCCCAGCCCGGCGCCGCGGTACTCGTCGCCGCGCGCCAGGTAGTCGACGCCTCCGGCCGCGGCCAGCGTCACCACCGGGGCGCCGCTGGCCACCCACCACCAGCCCGCCCGGCTGCTGACCAGTGCGGCCAGCACCGGCCCCAGCACGGCGCAGGCCCCGTACCCGGGGCCCAGGCCTGGTCCGGCCAGTTCGTCGGCGAGCGCGCCGAGCACGGGGAGGCCGAGCGCGGGCAGGACGGCGGGCATCCGGTTCGACGTCGGCGCCGTGCCGCCGCGTCCGGCCGCCCTCCCGCCCCGCCGCGCGTTCTCGCGCCCGCCTCCGCGGCCGCCTTCGCGTCCGTTCTCGTGCGCGTTCCCGCGCCCGCCGTCGCCGTCGCCGTCGCCGTCGGGGGCGCGCCGCTCGTCCCGGTGCGGGCCGCGCTGCGCGGGGACGGGGTGGCCGGGGGCGGCCGTCTCCTCCGTCCGCTGCGCCCGGCCCGCCCCGTCCTGCTCGTCCCGCCGCAGCGGTGCGTCGCCGCGCGCGCCGGCCGACCTTCGCCCCGTCATCGCCACCTCTCGTCCACTGCCGCGCCGCGCCTGCGGCATCCGACCGTTCCGGGCTACAGACGCGTGGCGGCCGCCCCCGGTTCCTCTACATGGCTGTAGAGGTTTGAGCGAAGCATACAAATCCGCTCCGGGTACGTAAGCTCGCCACAGGTCGCCGCCCGGCTCCGGGCGACAACTGGCAGAACGCGACAGCCCGGTGGCAGGACACGGCCGCCGGGCGTCCTCGGGTCCGGAAACCCCCGGCCGCACGTGCGAGAGAAGGAGTCACCGGTGGCGGAACGCGGCGCGAAGTGGCCGTGGGCGGTACTGGCGCTGGCCGTCCTGGGGATCTGGCTCTACGAGCGCGGCGGCGACCACGCCCCGCCGCCCGCCGCCGCCCCGGCCGCCGCCTCCTCCCCCGCGACCGGTCCGGCCTCCGCCCCGCCCGCCGCCTCCCCCGCCGCCTCGCGGCCCCCGGGCGACTACGCGCCGAAGTACTTCGCGGCCGAGGTGGAGCAGTACGCGGCCGAGGCGGGGGTCAACCCGCAGCTGGTGATGGCCGTCCTGTTCAACGAGGCGTACAAGCCGCACGGCCCGGACGTCGAGCGCGCCTGGCAGAAGATGAAGCCCGAGGCCTCGTTCGGCATCGCCAACATGCACCGCGCCGCCTACGAGGAGACCCGCCGGGGCCGCCCCTTCGCCGACCGCCCCTGGGAGGACCTCCCGGACGACCCGGCGCTGGCCGTCCGCGCCGCCGCCTGGCACCTGCACGACCTGGGCGCCCAACTGCCCGCCCGCCCGGCGACCTCGCTGAGCCGCGACGAGCTGATGGCCCTGGGCTACAACACCGGCGCGGGCAACATGCTGCTCTTCGCCCGCGGCACCAGGCCCGGCCCCGAGGCCCGCGCCTACCTCGACAAGCTGCACGACAACTGGTCCAAGTCCGCGGACGCCCTCGCCGCCCGCTGACGCCGCCGCCGTTACCGAATCGGGAGGACGTACTCCCCGGTCCGCCCGCCCGGCCCCGCCCGACCCCCCAGGGTGGCCGACGGACCATCAACTCGGCCCGGGGAGACGAACTGATGAGGGCCCAGCACCGGGGGGCCGGTCAGGAGACCGTGTTCGAGGTCGGTCCGATCGAGATGGAGTTCGAGGTCGAGCTCCGGGCGGACGCGACGGCGGGCGGGAAGTCCAAGGTCTGGGCGCTGTCCGCGGAGGCCGCAGGGAGCGTCTCCCGCGACACGACGCACCGGATCTCCTTCACCCTGCAGCCCCGGCGGGCCGACCGGACCGACCTCCGGATCTCCGGATCTCCGGATCTCCGGCGGGGACGACCGCGTGCGCGGGCCGGAGGACCTCACCGGCCACTACGAGAGCTGAGCCGCGACCGGGCCCGGGCGGCGGAGACCCAGGGGGGTGGAGCGCGTGCGGTGGCGGCCCGCCGGGGCACCCGGCCCGGTGGGCGGTGGCGCGGGCGGATAGGATGACGCTCCGTCAATTGCCGTCCACCGGAGGGTCACTGTGTCCGACGACCTGCTCATCGCGAAGATCAGCCACGGCTTCGACCACCTCGACGCCGACGGGGACGGGCGGCTGACCGAGCGCGACCACGTCCTGATGGGGCAGTCGGTGGCCCGCTCGCTGGGGCACCCGGCCGGGTCCGCGGAGGAGGAGCGGATCGTCGGGGCGTACGTGGCGATCTGGCGGGAGCTGCACCTGCCGCACCTGCCCGCGGGGGCGCAGGCGATGGGCCGGGCGGAGTTCCTGGCGTCCACCGCCTCGCTGGCCGACGACCCGCGGGCCGCGGGGGCGACCCTCGGGGCGCTGGCCCGGGCGTTCCTGGCGGTGGCGGATGCGGACGGCAACGGGCGGGTCGACGCGGACGAGTTCTTCGCCTTCCAGCGCGGCCACTTCCCGCAGCTGCGGCGCAGCGACGCCGACACCGCCTTCGCGCACCTGGACCGGGACGGCGACGGGGCGCTGTCCGCGGAGGAGTTCGAGAGCGCGATCGTCGAGTACTGGACGAGCCGCGACCCGGACGCCCCGGGCAACTGGTGGACGGGCAGCCCGCAGGGCGACCCGGCCCCGACCACGCTCTGAGCGCCCGTCCCCGGCGCCCGGCCGGTGAGCCGCCGGTTCCGGTTCGACCGGGCGGCGGCGCCCGGGGAACCCTGGCCGGCATGACGGAACACACTCTCGCGCCGACCGACGGCCCCGACGCGCTGGACGACCTGCTGGACGCGGCCCGCGCCGGGACGGTCGAGCGGGGTCACAACGAAGTCGCCACCGGGCACCTGCTGCTGGCGCTGCACGGGCAGGTGCCCGGTGTCGCGCCCGGCGCGCTGGCGGAGGCGGTCGGCCGGAGCCTGGCGGCGCACACCTGGTCGCGGTTCCCGGTACCGGCCGGCGAGTTCCCTCCGCTGTCCCGGTACGCGGGCGAGGTCCACCAGCGGCTGGCCGACGGCGGGCCCGGCCCGCTGGCAGCGCGGCTGCCGCCGGCCGTCCTGGAGTGCGAACCGTCCGGCCCGGGCCGCCTGGCGCTGCACGCGCTGGGCCTGACGACCCGGCGGGCCCACCGCGAGTTGGTCAGCGCTGCGGCCGGCCGGGTCTCGGCACCTGCCGGGCGGCGCGCCGGTGCCCGGCGAGGTCGGTCACGTCCCGCGTGGTGAGGGCGCGGACGGCGGGCAGGCCGGTCCCGAGCGAGGCGGCGAGGCGTTCGCGCACCTCGCGCGGGGTGCGCGGGCGCCAGCCGGGGCCGTCGCAGCAGCCGGACTCGAACCGGACACCGGCCCGCAGCAGCGCACCGAGCGCCCGCCAGGCGGCGGCGTCGGAGCGGCGCGGGACGTGCAGGTCCTGCCCGGCGTCGATCAGCGGGCCGCGGCAGCGCGGGCAGACCGCGGTGCCGCCCGCCCGCCGCTTGTAGGACGCGCGGCACGGCAGGCACACGTGGTGCCGACTGCCCGTCCCTCCTCGGAAGCACATGCCCGTCATCCTGACGCACCGTCACCACCTGCGGCAACGCGTTTTCCGGTGCTCCGCCCGGGCTGCGGGGCGGAGCGGCGTCCGGCGGGCACACTGGCGGCATGAACGATTCCCGCAACCGGGGCGCGGGCCCCGTGCCGCCGCCGGAGCACGACGAGGCGCACGGCGGGGGGCTGGGCGGGCGGTTGAACTGGCTGCGGGCCGCGGTGCTCGGGGCGAACGACGGCGTGGTGTCGACGGCGGGCCTGGTGGTGGGCGTGGCGGGGGCGAACGCCTCGTCCACCGAGTTGCTGACGGCGGGCCTGGCGGGGCTGCTGGCGGGTTCGCTGTCGATGGCGGCGGGCGAGTACGTGTCGGTGAGCACCCAGCGGGACGCGGAGCAGGCGGCGCTGGCGCAGGAGCGGCGGGAGTTGCGGCTGACGCCGGAGGCGGAGCTGGCCGAGCTGGCGGGCCTGTACGAGGCGAAGGGGCTGGAGCCGGAGCTGGCCCGGCAGGTGGCCGTGCAGTTGACCGCGCACGATGCGCTGGCGGCCCACGCGGAGACCGAACTGGGCATCGATCCGGACGAGTTGACGAATCCGTGGCACGCGGCGTGGGCGTCCTTCGCGGCGTTCACGGTGGGTGCGCTGCTGCCGCTGCTGGCGATCGTGCTGCCGCCGCAGTCGGTGCGGGTGTGGGTGACGGTGGTGGCGGTGCTGGCGGCGCTGGTGCTGACGGGGTGGGCGAGTGCCCGGCTGGGCGGGGCGGAGCCGCGGCGGGCGGTGCTGCGCAACGTGCTGGGCGGCGGGGTGGCGATGGCCGTGACGTACGCGGTGGGCGTGCTGCTGGGGGCGTCGACGGGCTGATCCGGGCACGCGCGAGGGGCCCGGCGCCGGGTGCGTCCCGGTGCGGGCCCCTCGGGGGCGGGCGGGGTCAGTAGCGCAGGTCGGCGGCGATCCGTCCGGCGTCGGAGAGGGTGCCGTCGGGGACGAAGCTGACGGTGGCGCCGGTGTCGAGGGCGCGTTCGATGACCTCGTCGACGACGTCCTCGCGGGCGCCGGACCCGCCCTCCTCGGCGGGGACGAGGTGGTCGCCGTCGTCGCGGGCGGTGGTGCGGAAGTTCTCCTCGACCACCAGCAGGGCGATCCGGCCCTCGGCGGCGGTCTGCCAGACCTCGTCGATCCCGGCGGCGAAGGCCGTCCGGCCGCGGGCCTTGTCGAGGCGGGCGAGGGCCTCGGTGATCTCCTGGTCGGCGTGCCCGCGGACGGCGGGCTCGACCGTCTGGCGGACGGTCTCGGCGGTGGCCTGGGCGAGGCCGCCGTGCGGGATCTGCGAGGTGGTGGCCTTGGCGATCGGGCCGACGGCGTCCAGCAGGGCGAGCGCGGGGGCGTCGCCGACCACGTACAGCGGGCGGGGGTCGGCGGCGAGGACCTTGCCGACGGCGGTGTCGGCCTGCCGCAGGAAGGTCTTGGTCTCCTCGTCGCGGAAGGTGCTGGGGGTGTCGCCGATCCGCTCCTGGCGCTCGGGGTCGGGGTTGTCGTGGACCCGCACCAGCGGGAGGCCGTGGGCCTTCTCCTCGGTGACGCGCTCCTGGTTGCCGCCCCACAGGACCACCCGGTCGGCGGCGACCGCGAGCACCCAGTAGGGGCGTTCGGCGATCTGCGAGGAGACCAGGTTGCGGGTGAGGAAGGTGTCGGACAGGACCACCCGGGCGGGGGCGGTGCGGCCGAGCGACCAGACCTGGTGCTCGCCGGGCGCGGCGAAGATCGCCAGGCCGTCCTCGGCGTGCACCAGGTCGACCTCGGCGAGCGCCTTGTCGAGCTGCTCCAGGACGTCGATCCGGTCGGCGCGGGAGACCTCGGGATCGGCCTGGACCTTCTCCTTCGCCTCCGCCACCAGGTTGCGCAGGCGCACCGGGTCCTGCGCGTTGTCCGGCTCGCGGCGGTGCGTGGGCATCAGGATCGACACCGCCGGGTAGGGGCGGGGCCGGCGCAGCTCGGCGAGGACGGCGGGGCTGAGGGCGGGGTGCATGGAGACCCTTTCCGAAGGCGGTTCGGCCTTCTGTGCGTGGACGCGCGAAGCCTGTGTTCTGCTCCCGAATGTCCCAAATGTACCTATTTGCCCTCCGGGACGTCGAACCGCCGGGCGCGGCGGCGGGCCAGTTGGTGGACGGCGACCAGGACGACCGCGCCGAGGGCGTAGCCGAGCAGGTCGGGCAGGTCGAAGGTGGTGCCCAGGACGAGCCGGCTGAGCCGGCTGCTCCGTCCGAGGTCGGCGGGCAGCCCGCTGGCCTGGAACAGCTCCACCGCCCAGCTGGCGGCCAGCGCGGTGCCGCCCGCGGTCCACGGGCCGAGGCGGGGAGCGGCGGCCACCAGCACGGTGTACAGCAACGCCGTGTACAGCGCCCCGCCGAGCAGGGCGGCCGCGCGCTGCGGCGCCGACGCGGGCAGCACCAGCCCGAGCAGCAGTACGGCGGCCGCGCCCGCCAGCCAGCACATCCGGGCCCGTCGCTCCCCCGGCGGCCCGGCGGAGCGCCGGGCGGCACCCCGCGGGACGCTCGGCGCGGGGCCCGGTTCGGCGCCCGGTCCGGTGCTCGGTGCGGCGCCCGGTCCGGCGCCCGGTTCGGCCTCCCGATGGGCCGTCACTTCCGGTGCGGGGGGCGCCCGGTGGCCTTCGGGGCGGGGGTTCGATCGGTGCGGCGGACGCCGGTCGGTGGTGCGCATCCGCACAGCCCATCACACGGGCCGGGCCGCACCGTCGCCGGGGCGGACCCTACGGTGGGGGCATGCGGACCATCGAGTTGACCTGCGACCCGGCCTTCGACCGGGCGGTGCGGACGGTGTGGCGGCAGCTGGCCGACGGCGGGGTGGACTCGCTCGCGGACAACCCGCACCCGGGGCACCGCCCGCACCTGACCCTGGCGGTGTGCGGGGGGATCGCGCCGGACCGGCTGGCGGCGGTGGACGAACTCCTGTCCGGTGCACTGCCGTTGCGGGTGCGGCTGTCGGGCCTGCTGTCCTTCGCCGCGCGCAGCCGCCGCCGGGTGCTGTCCTGGGGCGTGGTGCCGGGCCCGGAGCTGGTCGACCTGCACCGCGAGGTGTGGCGGCTGCTGGCGGACGAGCCGGACCCCGACCCGCTGTACCTGCCGGGCCGTTGGATGCCGCACCTGGGCCTGACCCGCCGGGTGGAGCCGGACGCCCTGGCGCTGGCGCACCGGCTGCTGGGCCGCCATCCGGACCTGGTCGGGGTGTTCGACGCGGCCCGCTCCTTCGACGCGGACAGTCGGTCGACCGTCCCGCTCGGTGCCTGACGGCTCGTCAGGGCGCTTCGGTGAGCGCGGTGAAGAACTGCCGGACGTCCTCGGCGAGCAGGTCGGGGACCTCCATCGCGGCGAAGTGGCCGCCGCGGTCGAACTCCGACCAGTGCCGGACGTGGTAGCGCCGTTCGACCAGCGGGCGGACCGCCAGGGTGATGTCGTGCGCGAAGACCGCGACGCCGAGCGGGACGGGGCAGGGGGTGGCGCCGCGCGGGGTCTCGCGGGTGAGGCGGGCGGAGGAGGCGGCGGTGGCGGTCAGCCAGTACAGGCTGACGTCGGTGAGCAGGCGCTCGTCGTCGACGGGGGTGGCCGGGTCGGTCCAGTGCGCGAAGCGTTCGGCGATCCAGGCGAGTTGGCCGACCGGGGAGTCGGTGAGGGCGTAGCCGAGCGTCTGCGGGGCGGTGGCCTGGAGGGCCTGGTAGGGCGGCCGGTCGGCCTGGAGGGCGCGGACCTTGTCGAGCCGGGCCTCGTCGGCGGCGGAGAGCGTTCCGGCGTCCGGGTCGGGCGGCAGCGGCAGGTAGGTGACGTGCACGCCGACGACCCGGTCGGGGGCGTGCGCGGCGAGGGCGGTGGAGATGCCCGCGCCGAAGTCGCCGCCGTGGGCGCCGTAGCGTTCGTAGCCGAGGCGGTGCATGAGTTCGGCCCAGGCGCGGGCGACCCGGGGCACGCCCCAGCCGCGTTCGCGGGTGGGGCCGGAGAAGCCGAAGCCGGGGATGGACGGCACGACCAGGTGGAAGTCGCGGCGCAGCGGTTCGAGGACGTCCAGGAACTCGAGGAAGGAGCCGGGCCAGCCGTGGGTGAGGATCAGCGGGAGGGCGTCGGGGCGGTCGGCGCGCAGGTGCAGGAAGTGGATCCGCTGGCCGTCGATCTCGGTGGTGTGGTGCGGGAGTCGGTTGAGCCGGGCCTCGTGGGCGCGCCAGTCGTAGCGGGTGCGCCAGTGGTCGGCGAGTCGGCGGAGGCGGGCCAGCGGGAAGCCGTAGTCCCAGCCGGCGCCGTCGATCTCGTCGGGCCAGCGGGTGCGGGCGAGGCGGTCGGCGAGGTCGTCGAGGTCGGCCTGCGGGACGTGGACGCGGAAGGGCTCGATCATGGGTGTCACCTCGGGTGCGGTCGGCGGCGCGATCGTTAGCGCCATAAACGTTCGTCGCACTAACGAAGGTAGACTGTTAGTGGCACTAACGCAACAGTGGGAGGACCGAGCATGAGCCCCGCACCCGAGGACGCCACGCCCGAACGGCTGCGCGCCATCCCCAGCCGCCTGCTGGCCGGGGCCGCCGCGGCCGCCGACCGGCTGGTGAACGAGCGGCTGGCCGCCGAGGGCGCCCGCAAGTGGCACTTCGCGGTCCTGGTCGCGCTCGCCGAGACCGGCCCCGCCAGCCAGTCGGACCTCAGCCGCCGCACCGGCGTCTACCGCAGCGACATGGTCGCCGTCCTGAACGAGCTCGCCGAGGGCGGCCACCTGGTCCGCGAGCCCGACCCGGTCGACCGGCGCCGCAACGTCATCACCCTCACCCCCGCCGGCCGCGACCGGCTGCACCGCCTGGACGCCCTGGTCACCGCCGCCCAGCAGGACCTGCTCGCCCCCCTCTCCCCCGCCGAACAGGCCGAACTCACCCGCCTGCTCGCCCTGCTGGACACCCGCCACCGCCCCCCGCACGGGGGCGAGCACGCCTGACGGGCCGTCGGGGCCCTCGGTCGGGGCCCCGGCGGTCCGTCAGGCGGCCGTCACCAGTCCGAGTTGGCCGCCCCCAGGCCCAGCAGCACCTGGTCGAAGCCGTTGCCGTCGCTGTCGTCGGTGTACGACAGCGCGAGGGTGCCGAACGGGGAGGAGGCCACCGCGAGCTGCTCCTGCCGTCCGGCGGTGTCCCGGCTGACGGACCGGGCGGCCAGGCGCCCGGTGGAGCTGCCGTCGGGGTTGAGGCCCCGGGCCCACACCGCGGGGTCGGCCCCGGCGACGCTCCAGCCGACCACGGCCGCGCGCCGGTCGTCGATGCCGATGCTCGGGCCGACCGCACCGGCGCCGGTGGAGACCTCGACCTCGGCCGAGCCGGGGGCGCCGGTCGCGGTGAAGGAGCGGGCCCAGACGCCGCGGGTGCCGGTGTGGTCGGACTCCCAGGCCACCGCGAAGTCGCCGTTGAAGTCGGCGGCCACCGCCGGGTGCTGCTGCTGCCCGGCACCGGCGCCGTTGGCGCTGCGGCGGGCGAGCGTGACGGCCCCGTTCGCCTTGGCCAGCCCCACCAGGCCGATCTGGTAGGAGCCGTTGCCGTCGGTGTCCTCGCCCCAGACCACCACGGCGTCGCCGGAGGCGGAGGTCGCCACGTCGGGGTCGTGGTGGGCACCGCCGGTCGCGTTGACCGTCACCTCGTACGCCTTGGTGGTCGTCCCGGTGTACCCGGCCGCCTTCACGGTGGCCGCCGCGGTGCCCTGGACGTCCTCCCAGACCACGGTGAACGCGACGGCGGTAGTGCTGCCCGGGGCGCCGTCCGGGTCGACCGCGACGTGCGGGCGGACCTGCTGGCCGTCGGCGTTCGCGTTGGCCCGGCCGGAGCCGAGCAGCGCGCCGGTCGGGGAGAGCACCCGGTAGACGACGTTGTAGTAGCCGTTGCCGTCCGGGTCCTCCGCCCAGACCACGACGGCGTTGCCCCGGTCGTCGAGCCCGACGTCGGGCTGGCGGTGCCGCCAGGCGGTGCCCGCCGTGCCGCCCGCCGAGAGCTTCTGCTCGTAGGCGGAGGTTCCGTTGCGGTGGACCCGCACCCACACGTCGCTGTGCGCGTCGTCGGCCGGGTCGGCGGTGTCGCGGTCGTCCTCCCAGACCACCGCGGTGTCGCCCAGGCGGTTGGCGGCGACCGCGGAGGTGTCCTGGTCGCCGGTGGCGTCGCTGTTGGCGGTCGTCCAGGAGGCGGGGCCCGCCGCCGCGGCCGGGCCGGCCAGGGCGAGGAGCGCGGCGAGGACGGCGGCGGGGAGCGCGGCGAGGGCGCCGGGTACGGAGGGCTTACGCATCGGCCAACCCCGGGTGTCCGTCGTGGATGGTGAAGGTCCGGGCGGTGGTCGCCGCGGCGCCGTGCTCGGTCACCGTCGCCACCGAGCGGAAGTCCGCGGTGATCTGCGCGGGCGTGATCCGGGTGCGGACGTAGCCGCGCCGGTCGGAGTAGAAGCGCAGGTGCGGGTTGAGCGCCCCGTTGGGGACGGCCGTGGTGGCACTGCCGTTGCCGCCGCTGGTGATGGAGGTGCAGACCAGTTCGGAGCCGATCGTCGCCGACGACGGGTCCGCGTAGTCGGCCTTGAGGTCGTTGCCCCAGGAGGCGTGCACGTCGCCGGTGAGGACGACCGGGTTGCGCACCGCCCGGTCGACGATGCCCTGCTGGATCCGCGCCCGGCTGGCCCGGTAGCCGTCCCAGGCGTCCATGTTCATCGCGCCGGACGCGTTGACGTTGCGGGCGAAGAAGACCTGCTGGCCGATCAGGTCCCAGGTGCTCAGGTGCCGGCCCAACCCGTCGAGCAGCCAGGCCTCCTGGGCCGCGCCGGTGATCGAGCGGGAGGCCAGGTCGGCGTCGGCGCAGACCTTCGTCCCGTCGCCGCACGCCTGGTCGTCGCGGAACTGGCGGGTGTCGAGCATGTGGAAGGTGGCCAGGGTGCCCCAGCGGACCCGGCGGTAGAGCTGGATGCTGTTGCCGGAGGGGGTGGCGGCGGCGCGCAGCGGCATGTTCTCGAAGTACGCCTGGTACGCGGCGGTGCGGCGGGCCGTCCACTGGGCGGCCGTCAGCACGGGGCTGCTGTCGGCGCGGACCGTGTTGGCGTAGTTGTTCTCCACCTCGTGGTCGTCCGGCACCACCAGCCACGGCGCGATCGCGTGCGCGGCCTGCAGGTCCGGGTCGGTGCGGTAGAGCGCGTAGCGGCGGCGGTAGTCGGCCAGCGAGACGATCTCGCTGCCCAGGTGCCGGCGCACGCCGGTGGTGCCGGCGCCGCCCTCGTAGATGTAGTCGCCCAGGTGCAGGATCAGGTCCGGGCGGTCGTCGGCCATCCGGCGGTAGGCGGTGTAGTAGCCGCTCTCGTAGTGGGCGCACGAGGCGAACGCCATCGTGAAGTCCCGCCCGACGGCGGTCGGCGACGGCGCGGTGCGGGTGCGGCCCACCGGGGACACGTGCCCCTGGGCGCGGAACCGGTAGTAGTACTCCGCGTCCGGGGCGAGGCCGCCCGCCAGCACGTGCACGGAGTGGGCCTGGGCGTAGCGGGCGGTGACCGTGCCGGAGCCGACCAGGGTGGCGAAGCTCTCGCTGGCGGACACCTGCCAGTCGA
Organism: Kitasatospora phosalacinea; assembly: GCF_000717185.1. Lineage (GTDB taxonomy): Bacteria > Actinomycetota > Actinomycetes > Streptomycetales > Streptomycetaceae > Kitasatospora > Kitasatospora phosalacinea_A. The sequence goes on from NZ_JNYE01000019.1 coordinate 102,597, forward strand.
CGGCGACGTCGGCGTTGGGCATGCCGCCCTGGCCGTCCGCCTCGGTCGGGGCCGGGGCCAGGCGCGTCCAGAGCACCACGCTGCTGTCGTCCGGTTCTCCGGAGGCGACGCCGAGCGTGAAGGGGAAGGGGGTGGTGGCGGCGGCCGACGGCTGTGCCGCCGCCCCGAGTTGGAGTGCGGCGGCACTCGCGGTGCTGAGCCCGCCGAGGAGGAAGATGCGGCGACTGAGGTTGCTCATGGCCGCCCATGCTGGCGGGCCCGGGTGAACTCCCGCCCCTTCCGCGGGAACCGCCGAGTGACGCGGTGACGGCGCGAGTTGACATGAACTGGCAGGGCGTCAGTGGCGGTGCACCCGGCAGGGGGCGTACTCGTACGGGGCCTTGAAGCCCTGGACGGGGCGCAGTTCGGCCGTCCAGTCGCCGGAGATGACGCCGCGCCGCAGCAGGAACAACTGGTTGGCGCGGCGGCACAGTTGGGCGCGGTACTGCTCGACGGCCTCCTCGCCGTTGACGGCGAGCCCGGTGACGAACTCCTCCAGCAGGCAGCTGCCGCAGGCCCCGCCGAGGTGGTGGCGTTCGCGGCCGATCCCGACCGCCTCCAGGCCCCAGACGGTGACGGTGCCGTCCGGACCGACCCCGGTCAGCAGGGCCTCCGGGGGGCCGTCCGCGGTGCAGGCCGCCAGCAGGCGGGCCCGGAACGCCTCCGGGTCGACGGCGACCAGCGGCTGGTTCATCCGGCGGGCGGCCACCACCACCAGGTGCGCCAGCACCGTGGCGACGGCGGTCACGCAACCCGCGGCCAGCAGCCAGCCGGGGCCGTCACCGAGGCCCAGGCCGACGGCGACGCCCGACCAGAACAGCGCGGAGAGGTAGTCCAACGCGCGGGCGCCCTGCCGCGCGACGATCCGCAACGCGGACCAGCCGGCCAGCACCGGGATGACCACCAGCCCGACGGTCTGCCACACACCCATGCCCGCCCCCTGACTCCCCCTCAGCTGAGGATTTCCGCCCGGGGGGAGTTCCAACCTTCGGACCGGGATCCGACACGAACGCAAGGCACTGCGCGCAGCGGGAACGGGTTCCCGCCCGCGGAGAACTCCAGCCCCGGGCCCGAACCACCCGAAACGGACGCGCTGCGCGCGGCAGGAACGGGCTGCCACCCGAAGGGAGTTCCAGCCCCAAGGCCCGGCACGAACACACGGCGCGCGGCGAAGCGGAGCAGGGCGGAGAGCGGACGCGAAGCGCTGCGCGCAGCGGGAACCGGACCCCGCCCGCGGAGAACCCCAACCCCCTGACCCGGGCCCGGCGCGGATGCGTGGCGGGGGGGAGCGCTGTGCGTTGTGTGCAGGGGTGCCCCCCGGGAGGGGTTAGCGGTGGCGGGTGCCGCGGGCCGTGGTGGGGACGGTGAGGCGGTGGGGGCGGTCGGCGGGGGCGGCGAGGAGGTCGTCGAGTTGGCTGGTGACGGTGGCGCGCAGGTCGTCCTCGTCGGTGAACTCGTGGTCCTCGAACAGGGAGTGGCCGGTCCACATCAGGTTGGCGCAGACCTGGGGCGGGACCTGGCCGGTCTGGGCGCCGAGGCCGACCAGGGCGACGGAGGCGATGCTGCCGGGGGTGGCGGCGTTCTGCCGGTGGACGGCCTGGAAGGCGGCGGCGCAGGCGAGGGCGACGTTCAGCGTCTGGCTGACGTCCTGCGCGGAGGTGCGCATGGTGGGGGTGGAGATCAGGAAGCGGGGCACGGCCGCGCCGGAGGGCACGCAGACGGCGCCGCCGACCTTGAGCTCGCCGCCGTGGCCGTCGCGGATGGCGCGCTGGACGCGCAGCTGGATGCCCGCGCCGAGGTGCCGCTTGATCACGGCGTCGAGGCCGCCGTCCATCCGTCCGCGGGAGTTGGTGGGCGTGACCCAGGCGTCGACGTCCACGTCCAGGATCGAGCCGGTGCGGATCTCCACGCCCGGGGTGCCGGCGAACGCGGTGCGCCAGGCGGCCACCACGTCGGTGTTGAGGTCGGTAAGGACCACGCGCAGCGGCTCGGGGGCGTGCTTGACGGTCATGCGGGTGAACTCCGTTCGGCCGGTGGCTCGTTGTCGGTTCCGACGCTACCGGCGGGCACTGACAGCTCCGGGTCGGCGGCCTGTCGGCGGCGGGGCCTAGCGTGATCTTCGATCGCACCGCCTCCCGGTTGGAGACCGCCATGTCCGAACCCACCCCGTCCGCCGCCGACCCGAACGACCCGCTGGGGCTCGCCGAGCTGTTCAAGGGCGGTGGCGAGGAGTGGTTCCCGGTGCTGAAGCGGTCGATCGAGCTGCATCGGGACGCGGCCTCGTTCATCGGGCCGAACCGTCCTCAGGACGTGGTGCCGGTGCGGGAGTTGACGTTCCAGGCGCTGAAGCCGAACCCGCCGGGCAAGTGGAAGGTCGTGGTGTTCGGGCAGAACCCGTACCCGCGGCCGGAGAGCGCGACCGGCATCGCGATGTTCGACAACACCTTCCAGGACTGGAAGGACAGCCAGTTCGGCCGGGTGGTGAGCATCCGCTGCATCATCAAGGCCGCGGCGATGTGGAAGTACGGCATCCCGAAGAAGACGCCGATCGCCGACCTGCGGGCGCTGCTGGCGCAGCACGGCACCGTGCAGCCGCCGGAGTGGTTCCAGGCGATGCTGACCCAGGGCGTGCTGCTGCTGAACGCGGCGCTGACGGCGAGCAGTGACGGGTCGACCTCCCCCGCGGTGCACACCAAGTTCTGGAAGCCCGTGGCGGAGAAGATCGTGGAGGAGGTCCTGCGGGCCAAGCAGGAGGGTCCGGAGGAGGACCGCGGGGTGGTGTTCGCCTGGTGGGGGACGCACGCGCGGGCGCTGAAGCAGTCGGTGGAGTGGATCGCGCGGCGCTACCCGGACGTGCAGGTGCGGCACATCGACCACCCGAACCCGGCGGCGCAGGGCGACGTCTTCTGCGACGGCGAGCACTTCGCGCAGGTCAACGCGGCGCTGGAGGGCCTGGGCGCGGACCCGGTGGACTGGCTGCCCGGCGCGGGCTGGCAGGCCGCGGCCGCCGCCGAGGGCCGCGCCGACGAGGGGACGGCCTCCCGGATGGGCGCGTTCATCGCCTCCACCATGGAGCTGCACCAGCTGTACCTGGAGCGGCTCGCCTCGGTGAAGGACGAGGGCCTCGAACTGCCGCCCGTCACCGGCGTGTTCGACCTGGAGCGGTTGGGCTTCCGGGAGGCGGTGGAGCCGGTCGCGGCGCTGCTGCGCGGGCTGGAGCGGCACGTCGGCTCGGCGCACGAGTTCGGCAAGCGGCACGCGGACGCCGCGGCGGGCGCCACCGCGGGCGGGCTGGACGCGGAGGCGGTCGCGGCGCTGCACCTGTACACCTGCGAGTCGGCGTTCTACCGCGAGCTGAACGCGGCGCTGCGCCACCCGGACCGGGCCCGGCTGGCCCCGTACCTGCCGTACCTGCGGCTGCTGTTCGACGCGGTCGGCCGCCTGCCGGTGCGCCCGGAGCCGCTGTGGCGGGGCGTGGCGCTGGACCTGCGGGCGCAGTACCCGCTGGGGCGGACGGTGACCTGGTGGGGCGTCTCCTCGTGCACCTCGCGCCCGGCGGTGGCCCGCTCCTTCCTCGGCAGCCGGGGCCGGCGGACGCTGTTCGAGGTGCGCCCGGCCCGGGCGGTGGGGATCCGGCAGTTCTCGGCGTTCACCGAGGAGGAGGAGTACATCCTGCTGCCCGGCACCCAGTTGACCGTCACGGACGTGGTCGCGGAGCGCGGCGGGCTGTGCACGGTGACGCTCACCGAGTCGGCGGACGGGCCGCTGGTGTCCTGAACCGGGGGTCTCGCGACGTCCGGCCGGGGTCTCGCGACGTCCGGCCGGGGTTTCCGGCGTCCGGCCGGGGCGGGGGTGCGCCCCCCGTTCCGGCGTACGCCCCTTGCCGCGGCCCCCGGCAGGTGCCGGGATCTTCCCTGACGGGGGCGGGTTTGATTGACTGCGCGTCATGACCTCCCGTGTGTTCGAGTCCGTGCCGCCCGATCCGATCGCCTACCTGGACCGGCTGGCCGTCTCCGAACTGGGCCGGGAGTACAAGTCGGCGATGCTGGCGGCGCTGGCGGTCGAACGGGGGCAGACGGTGGTCGACCTGGGCTGCGGGCCCGGCACCGACCTGTCCGCGCTGGCCGAGGCGGCCGGGCCGGAGGGCACCGTGCTGGGCGTGGACCACGACCGGGAGGCGGTGGACACCGCCGCCGAGCGGACGGCCCACCTGCTGCAGGTCGACGTCCGGCTGGGCGACCTGCACGAACTGCCGCTGGCGGACGGGAGTTGCGACCGGGCCCGCACCGACCGGGTGCTGCAGCACGTGGCCGATCCGGCGCTGGCACTGCACGAGGCCCGCCGGGTGCTGCGGCCGGGCGGGCTGCTGGTGCTGGGCGAGCCGGACTGGGGGACGCTGACCGTCGACCACCCGGACGCGGCGCTGACCGCCGCGTACACCCGGTACGTCACCGACCAGGCGGTGCGCAACGCCCGGATCGGCAGCCAGCTCCCCCGGCTGGCCGCCGGGGCCGGGCTCGACGTGCTGGACGTGCGGCCGCTCACCCCGGTCTTCCGCGAGGTCTCCACCGCCGACCAGGTGCTGGGCCTGCAACGGGTCACCCGGCGCGCGGTGGCCGCGGGTTACTTCACCGCCGAGGACGCGGACCGCTGGCTGACCCACCTGGCGACCGGGCACTTCCTGGCCGCCGTCACCTTCCACGTGGTCACGGCCCGGGCCTGAGCCCCGGCCCCGCGGGGGCGAGGGCGAGGGCGAGCAGGTCGGTGAAGACGCCGAGCGGGTCGTCCCAGCCGCTGCCCGGGTCGGTCCGGTCGCCGTTGGTGTTGACGGTGGGCCGGCGGGTGCCGTCGGCGGTGGCGAAGGCGTACGTCCAGGAGCCGAGGGTGGCACCGCCCATGCCCCAGAGGCTCCCGGTGCCGCCGGACGCCCCCCCCCGGCGGTCGGGGCGGGACGGCCGGGGCGGGGCGAAGGGCTGACCGCCCGCTCGCTGGCCCTGCTGGAGGGGGCCGCCGCACTCGGCGCGCTGCTGGCCGGCTCCCGGCCCGGGAACTGAGCCGGGGCGGGAGCCGGGCCGGGAGCCGGGGCGGGGCGGGAGCCGGGGCGGGGCGGGGCGTCAGGCGCCGTCGGCGGTCTCGATCTGGTGGATCAGGCGCTTGAGTTGGGCGACCTCCTCGCGCAGGGCGCGCTCACCGGCCGGGGTGAGGGTGATCCAGGTGCGGGGGCGGCGGCCCTCGTAGCCCTTCTCGACGGCGACCAGGCCGGCCTTCTCCAGGACGGTGAGGTGCTGGCCGAGGTTTCCGGCGGTCAGGTCGAGGGTGGTGCGCAGGAAGCCGAACTCGGCGCGCCGGGCCTGGTGGGCGACGGTGAGGATGCCGAGGCGGATGCGCTGGTGGACGGTGTCGTCGAGGGCCTTGGCGGGGTGCTGTCCGGCGTCGGCACCCTCTGCGGCTTCGGCAGGCGTCATGCGGCGGCCCGCGGGCGGGCGCGGCGGTTGGCGAGGGCGAAGAGGAGGGCGCCGGTGAGCAGGTAGAGGGCGGGGACGCCGTGGCGGCTCAGGGCGGACCAGGGGCCCGCGGCCGCGCCCCACCAGCCGAAGGTGACGGGGGTCAGTTCGATCAGCAGGTAGCCGAGGGCGAACAGGGCCAGGGCGCGGCTGCGGTCGATCCGGGCGAGCACCAGCAGCGGGACGCCGATCGCGGCGGCCCCGCCGAGGAACTGCTGGACCAGCAGGGTGGCCCGGGCGTCGGCGGCCAGGTGCAGGCCCCAGAGGTCGAGGTCGGCGCCGGGTGCGGGCTGGGAGGCGCCCCACCAGGTGGTGACGGCGAGGGCGGCGACGGCCGCGGCCCCGGCGAGCACGTACGGGCGCACGGGGGTGCCGACGCCGCGGCGGCGGGAGCGGTGCAGGTACCACCAGGCGGTGGCGGCGTACGCGGCGAGCAGGCCGGCCGTCCAGTAGGCGGCGGAGCCCTGCCGCATCAGGGTGCAGGTGTCGCCGGGGGCGGCCGGGCCGCCGGGGCAGGGGACGGTCTCCTGGTGGAAGGTCAGTCGGCCGACCAGGACTCCGCCCAGGGTGACCAGGCCGAACAGCAGCAGCGGGATCCAGGAGTCGCGCTGGACGGCCCGCACCCGCCGGGTCAACTCGCCGAGGCCGGACAGGACTTCACGGGGGGTGCCGGGCAGCGGCACCGAGGCGTCTGTCATGCAGTCAGCTTTGCATCACAGAGCTGTTGCCACAAGAGAGCGGAGGGGAAAGGGACGGAGGAGGGCGGGCGCGCGAAAGGGGCGGGTACCGGTGGCACCCGCCCCTGGGAACCGCGGTGGGGCCGTCAGGCGCGGCCGAGGGCGCGGTCGACGGCGATCTCGATCACCACCCGCTCGGGGTTCTCCCGGGGCTGGCGGTAGCGCTCGGCGTAGCGGCGTTCGGCGTCGGCGACGGAGGCGGCGTCCTGGCGGATCACGGCCCGGCCCTCCAGGGTCGCCCAGCGGGCCCGGTCGACCTGGCAGAGGGCGACCCGCTGTCCGGCTTCGCCCGCGGCGAGGACGTTGCGGACCTTGCGGCTCTCCCGGCTGCTGATCACCCGGGCGGTGCGGGTGGCCGGGTCGAAGGTCGCGCCGACCGGGACGACGTGCGGGGTGCCGTCGGGGCGCAGCGTGGTGAGGGTGCACAGCTGGTACTCGCGCCAGAAGGCGAGGTAGGCCGGGTCGAGGTCGTGGAGGTCGTGTGCCATGTCCGCATGCTAGTAGGGCTTGGTCAGGTTCGCCTGAGTGCGGGTATGTCGCGGTGGCAGGTCGGGCAGTGTCCTGCCCAGGTGGCGAGGACCAGCTGCAGCTCGCGG
>NZ_JNYE01000020.1 GCF_000717185.1 Kitasatospora phosalacinea
GGGCTGGGCGGGCGGTTCGCCGGCGGGGGCGCTCGCGGGGGCGGGGCCGGGGCTGCTGGGGTCCTGCATGTCGCTGACGGCCGGGCCGCCGCAGGCGGCGGTGGCGGTGAGCAGGGCGGCGGCCATCCAGGTCCGGCCGCGGCGGGGCCGTCGGCGCGGGGCGGTGGCGTGGTGGCCGGCGGTGACGTGGTGGCCGGCGGTGACGTGGTGGCTGGCAGTGGCGTCGTGGCCGGCGGGGTGCGGTGCGGGTGGGTCGCGGTGGGCGAGCAGGGCCAGTGCGGTGGTGAGCGCGGCGAGCAGCAGTAGCACCCGGGTGGCGGTGAACTGCCCCGCCAGGTGGAGGGTTTCGGTGGTGAGGGCGGTGAGCGCGGCGCTGGTCGCGACGGCCAGGACCACCGCCGACCAGTGTTCGCCGCGGCGCAGGGCGGGGCGGGCGAGCCGGACGGTGGCGGCGCCGGGGCAGGTCAGCAGGAAGGCGGTGACGGCGGCGGCCCGCAGCACCCCGGCGGGCGGGGCGGCGGGCAGGACGGTGGCGGCGAGCGCGAGCCAGCCGGAGGCGGCCAGCAGCAGCGGGGCGTGGCGCGCGCCCTGCCGCCGGAGGGCCCGGACGGCCTCGGCGCTGCCGGTGGTGCGGTTCATGGCGTGCCTCCTCCGGTGCCGCTGCCGGGGGCGGTGGGCGGCAGGTACTGGTAGACGACCGCGTCGGGGCTGCTGAGGACCGGCCGCAGGGTGGGCAGGTGGGCGGCGGTGTACTGGATCTCGTCGACCGCGGCGGCGGGCAGCAGTCCGGTGAGGCGGCAGGCGGCGAGTTGGGCGCGGGTGAGGACGAGGTAGGAGGGTTCACCGGCGGGCTGTCCGGCGGCGAGGGCGGTGGTGAGGGCGGTTTCGGGGTCGGTGGCGAGGAGTCTGCGGTCGGCGGGGTCGGCGTTGGCTAGGACGGTCCACCGGTGCTGGTCGTAGTGGAGTTCGCCGCCGGGTTCGTCGGAGGTGAGGGAGACGATCCGGGAGCCGGGCGGGGTCTGCGTGGTGGCGTAGCGGACGGCGGCGGCTTCCTGCGGGGTGAAGTGGTTGACGGCTTCCTTGCTGTAGTAGCCGAACAGCAGTCCGCCGAGCAGGGCGGTCAGGACGGTGGCGGTGGCGGCGGTCCGGACGGGTGGGGGGTGCGGGGTGCCGGGGGCGAGCAGCGCGGCGGTCAGGAAGGCGGTGGCGGGCAGCGCGAACAGGTAGGCGCGGAACAGCATTTCGCCGTCGTAGCGGTTGGCGAGCAGCAGGACGAGGGGGGCGAGCAGCAGCAGCGGCAGGGTGGTGCGGCGGACCCAGCGGCGGCGCAGCACGGCGGCGAGGGCGAGCAGCAGGACGGTGGCGGTGGTGGCCCGGTCGATCCAGGAGGCGAGGACCTGTCCGGGTGCGGCGGAGCCGAGTTGGGCGAGTCCGGCGACGGCGTTGCGGTCGGGGGCGGCGAGGGCGGTGAGCAGCCCGTGCAGGTTGGCGGCGACGAACGGGCGGGCGACGGTGGCGTCCCAGGCGGCGGTGAGGACGAGGGCGGCGGCGAGGACGGGCAGGACGGTGCGGCGGTTGCGGCGGGGCAGGGCGAGGACGGCGAGCGAGCTGACCAGCATGACGGGGGTGAGCTGGTGGGAGGAGGCGATCGCGGCGATCAGCACGACCAGCAGCGCGTACGACCCGGGCCGCCAGCCGAGGCCTCCGACGTCCCTTCCTCTGAGCGTGAGTTGACGCATCGTCAGGGCGATCACGGTGACGTACAGCAGGTAGGCGAAGGCCTGCGGGGAGAAGTAGTCCTGGCCGACCCAGGAGGTGGCGTAGTACAGCCAGACGGCGCACCAGACGAGGCGGCGGTCGCGGGTGAGGCTGCGGAAGAGCAGCAGGAGCGGGCCGAGCAGCAGCAGGTTGGCGATCAGCGGGTACCAGGAGGCGTAGCCGAGGGCGGAGTGCAGGCCGGTGGCGCGCAGCAGGAGGGCGTTGAAGGCGAAGAAGCCGGGCCACTGGTTGTAGACGTCGAGCTTCCCGGCGTCGGGGACGGTGCCGCCGTGGCGGAGCATGGCGTCGACGACGGCGACGTGCTTCCAGGCCCAGGAGTAGCGCAGGGTGGGGTAGAGCAGGCTGGGGGTGGCGTGCACGAAGGTGATCAACGCCACTGCGTACCAGGCGAGTCGGCGCTGCGGGAGCCAGGGGGTGCGCAGGGCGGTGAGGAATCCGGCGGTGAGGACGGCGAGCGCGGCGTAGTAGGCGGGCGGGAGGGCTTGGAGCAGGCCGAGGTCGCCGATCCGGTCGAGGCGGGTGGTGCGCAGGGCGAGCAGCCAGAGCAGGACGGCGAGGGGCAGCGCGAGGCGGACCGTCCAGACCTGCCGGGGGGCGGCCCACCGGGCGGCGGCGCGGGTGGCGGGGTGCAGCGGGCTGGCGCCGACGGGGGGGTCGGTGGCGGGGCCGGTCCTGGCTGGTGCGGTCACGGCGTTCTCCTGGCTTGCGGAGGGCCTGCGTGCGGTCTGCGTACGGTCTGCGGGCGTTCGGGGGTGTCACTGGCGGGGGGTCACTGGCGGGGGGGCACTGGCGGGGGGGCCCGGGGGTGGGCCCAGCCCTGAAAGGGGGGGGCGGGGGTGGTGCGCATGACCATGAGGCGGCAGATCCGCAGCGGGTCGTCGACGGTGGAGCTGAGGGCGTTGCCGACGGCGGCCGCGGAGGTCCAGCCGGCCCGGGCGACGGCGTGGCGGACGGCGGGGCTGTGGTAGCCGTGGGGGTAGGCGAAGGCGGTGGCGGGGTGGCCGAGGGCGTCCTCCAACTCGTGTTTGCTGTCGACGACTTCCTGGCGGAGCCGGTCGGGCCGGGCGGTGTCGAGCGGGAGGTGGGTGCGGGAGTGGCCGCCGATCTCCAGGCCGAGGGCGTCGAGGGTGGCGACCTGCCGCCAGTTGAGCATGGGAGTGGGGGGCAGCAGACTGCCGCCGGGCAGGGCGCCGGGGGCGTGGACGGCGCCGGTGGTGAGGTAGACGGTGGCGGGCAGGCCGCGGTCGGAGAGGATCGGGGCGACCGTCCAGTAGAAGTCGGCGTAGCCGTCGTCGAAGGTGAGGACGGCGCAGCGGGCGGGCAGCGGGGGTCCGCCGTGCAGGGCGGCGACCAGGCGGGCGAGCGGGACGACGGAGAGTCCGGCGTCCTGGATGCGGTCGAGGTGGGCGCGGAAGGTGTGCGGCGGGACGGTGTAGGGGGCGAGCCAGTTCGGCGGGTCGTCGGACACCGAGTGGTAGAGCAGGACGGGGGCGGTGGTCATGGCGTTCCCCTGACCGGGTGGTGCGTCAACTGTGCTGCTCTTTCGGCGAGGTAGCCCCCGGTGGTGAGCAGGACGCCGGCGGTGAGGGCGGTGGCGGTGCCGAGGCGGCCGTGCAGCAGGGCGCGGCGCAGGGCGGCGGGGACGGTGCGGCGCAGGTAGGCGCGTTCGCTGGCGAGGGCGGGGCCGGGGCCGGTGCGGCGGGCGACCATGGCCTTGGAGCGTCCTTCGGCGAGGCAGCGGGCGGCGAAGTACCGGGCGGTGGCGCGCTGTCGGGGGACGTGGTGGCGGACGGCGGCGGACGGGTCGTAGTGCATCCGGGCGCCGGGGTGGCGGGCGGCCAGGCGCAGGCAGAGTTCGGTCTCCTCGCAGCCGAGGGGGCGGCGGCCGACGCGTCCGAGGTCGGTGCGGAATCCGCCCGCGGCGCGGGCGGCGTCGGTGCGGAAGGACATGTTGGCGCCGATCAGGTTGCGCACCCGGGCGGGGCGGCGGGGCATGCCGCTGTGGCTGCAGCCGACGACCCAGTCGAAGGCGGGCGGGAACCAGCGGGGGCGGCCGTGCTGCCAGTGCGGGGCGACGAGTCCGCCCGCGCCGAGCACGCCCGCGTCGCGGTAGGCGGCGAGCAGGGTGGCACTCCAGCCGGGGCGGGCGGCGGCGTCGTCGTCGAGGAAGGCGGTGACGGTGCCGCGGGCGGCGGCGAGGGCGGTGTTGCGGGCGCCGGACAGGCCGGGCCGCTGCTGGTTGGCGAGCACCGTGACGCCCGCCAACTCGCTCGCCCGCTTCAGGAGTTCGTCGTTGTGGTCGATGACCAGGAGCAGTTCGCCGGGGGGCGGCTGCTGCCGGTGCACGGAGTCGACGGCGGCGCGCAGCAGCGTCCAGCGCTCCAGCGTGTAGGCGCAGATCGCGACGGTGAGGGTGAGGCCGGGTGCGGGGTCGGGCGCGGGTGCGGGGCGGGGGTTCATGTCGGTTCCTCCTCGGGGCGGGGGCGGCCGGGTGCCGGGGCCGGGTGGAGGAGGCGGGGCAGCGCGGCGAGCAACGGCAGGGCGAGGGCGCATTCGGCGATCAGCCAGGCGGCGCCGATGCCGGTGAGTCCGAACGGGGGGAGCAGGACGGCGGTGAGGGCGATGACGACGAGCGCGAAGACGCACCGGATGCCGACCATCCAGGGCAGCGAGCGGCGCACCCGGGCGACCTGGATGGCCACGTTGGGCACGGTGTTGGGGATCGCGGACAGCGCCATCAGGCGCAGCGCGGTGGTGCCGTGCTCGGCGTACTCGGGGCCGAACAGGGCGAGGATCCAGGGTGCGGCGACGGCGATCGGCACGGCGGCGGCGGCCACCAGCAGGGTGGAGTGGCGCAGCAGGCGGTGGGCGTGCTCGGCTAGCCGGGCGGGGTCGCGGGAGCCTTCGACGACCAGCGAGTGCCCCATGCTGAACGCGGCGACGTACAGGGTGGAGGCGATGACGTAGGCCAGCGAGTAGTAGGCGCTGCCGGCGGCGCCGAGCCGGTCCAGGACCATCAGCGGCAGGACGGACGCCGCGGCGAAGGAGAACAGGTTGCCCAGGTAGTCGGCCCCGGCCCAGCGGGCGATCCGCTCGGTCGGGCGCTGCTCCCGCTCGTCGACGGGGGCGGCCTGGTGGGCGGGGATGGCGCTGCGGAACAGCGCGACGTTGGTGAGGACGATGGCCAGGACGAGTGCCGCGGCCCAGGACAGCAGGATGCCGGTGCCGACGGCGAACGCGGCGCACAGCGCGAGCAGGGCGGCCTTGGCGACCGCGAACAGGGTGTTCTCGCCGAGCACCCAGCCGGCCCGGCGGACGCCGGTGAGCGCGCCGTCCTGCAGCACGAAGACGGAGTACCCGGCGGTGGCGGCGACGAACGACACCGCGAGGACGGGTCGGCGCAGCTCGTCGAGGTCGGGGGCGACGACGGGGATCAGCAGCAGGAACGCGACGGCGACGACGGAGCTGGCGGCGATGCTGACCAGGTAGCTGTGCATCACCAGGGCGCGGGTGCGGCGCCCGGCGGTGGGGACGAACCGCACCAGGGCGTCGCCGAGGTTCAGGCTGCCCAGCGTGGACAGGAACATGGTCGCCGACAGTGCGGCGTAGCTGCGGCCGACGTCGGCGGCGCTGTAGGAGCGGGTCGCGAGCATCCAGAACAGCGAGCCGAGCCCGGCTGCCAGCACCGAACTCGCGGCCAGCAGGTGGCCGTTGTGCAGCAGCGGCTCCCGCCGGGACCGGGCGGCCAGGGCCCGGGCCTCGGCCCGCAGCAGCGTCGGGTAGCTGCACTCGCAGGGCAGGCCGACGGGGCAGGCGCAGCGGACGCGTCGCGCGAGGACGGTCATCGGCTCGCCCCGTCCGTCCGACCGGGACCGTCGAACTTCCCGGCGCCGATGGAGAGTTGACGCTCCGGGCCTCGGCCGTCCGCGAACTGCACCCCGGCGTAGCGCCGTTCGGCCCGCCGCCGTTCGGCGAGTCGGCGTTCGGCGGTGCGGTGCTCGGCGATCCGGTGGTCCGCGCGGCGCTGGGCGCGCAGGCTGCGCAGGTAGCCGAGCGGGCCGTACAGCAGGCCGAGCAGTTCGCGGCGGCGCAGCGCCCGCAGCAGCGGGTCGGCGGGGCCGGACGGGTCGGCGGAGGCGCCGGGGGCGCCCCGGTGGGCGGTGCGCCGCAGGCCGCGCGGGATCAGCGGCAACAGGGCGGCCAGCAGCCGGGGTTGGTGGTGGACGGCGGCGGCGAGGTAGGCGCCGAAGCCCGCGCCGAGGCCGAACACCTGCCGGGGCAGGGTGTCGAGTTCGCGCCGGTGCGGGTGCCAGACGATGGCGTCGGGCCGGTAGCTGACGGTGTGCCCGGCGGTCAGGACCTGTAGGAAGGCGAGCAGGTCCTCGCCGCCGCGGGCGGGGGTGCCGGTGCCGGTCGCGGGGTCGAACCCGCCGAGGGCGCGCAGCACTTCGGTGCGGAAGGCCATGTTCGCGCCGGTGCCGAGGCGGCCGGTGGCGAAGGGGTGCAGCGGGTCCCCGGTGGGGGTGCGCAGGGTGTAGTCGCGCGGGGCGAAGCCCTTGCCGTAGCCGCTGTAGCGCTCCAGCAGGAGCTGGGCGCGGGTGTCGAGTTCGGCGGGCAGGACGAGTCCGGTGACGCAGGCGGTGCGCGGGGCGCCCCGGAAGCCCGCGGCCAGGGCGGGCAGCCACTGCGGGTCGAGGACCAGGTCGTCGTCGGCGAACGCGCAGATCGTGCCGCGGGCGGCGGCCAGTCCGCGGTTGCGGGCTCGGGCCAGGCCGGGCACCGGCTCGTGCAGGTAGCGCACCCGGCGGCCGTAGCGCTGCGACAGCAGGCGCCGGACGGCGCCGTCGGCGGGGGCGTTGTCGACGACGATGGCGTCCAGGTAGGGGTAGTGGGTGCGCAGCAGCGAGTCGAGGCAGCGGATGAGCAGGTCGGGCCGGTTGCGGGTGCACACCACGACGCTGACGGCGGGCTCCTCGCCGTGGTCGTCGTCCGCCTGGGCGTGAGCGTCCGGCCTGCCCGCCAGCGGGTCGAAGCGGCGGTGCGCGGCGGCGTGCAGGGCGGCGCAGAGCTGTTCGGGGTGGCCGTCCGGGGCGTGGGCGGTGACGGTGCCCAGCGGGCGCCCGGCGGAGCGGACCAGGGCGAGGGCCTGCCGCCCGGTGGGGCGGTACCGCTCGCCGTAGCCGGGGCGGCGCAGTTCGCCGGGGCGGGCGAGGTCGAGTTCGGCGACCTGCACCGGCGGCTCGCCCGGCAGGGCCGCGGGGGCGGGGACGGGTGCGGGGACGGGCCCGGGCACGGGGGCGGGGACGGGTCCGGGGACGGGTCCGGGGGCGGCGTTGCGGGTGTTCATGGCCGGCCTCCGCCGGGGGTGTGCCGCTGCTGCCAGCGGGCTTGGAGGTAGCGGGAGGGACCCAGGACGAGGCCGCCGCGCTCCATCCGGCGCAGGGCCCGCAGGCGGCGGCGCTCCAGCGGGGTGTCGGCGGCGGGCGGGCGGTGGCCGCGGTGCCAGCCGCGGAGCCCGGCGGGCAGGCGCAGCAGCAGGTCGGCGAGCAGTGCGGGGCGGCGGCGGAGGGCGGCGGCGAGGTAGGCGCCGAAGCCGGTGCCGAGGCCGCGGACCTGGACGGTGAGGGCCTGCAGGGTGCGCCGGTGGCGGTGCCAGACGACGGCGTCGGGCCGGTAGGCGACGGTGTGTCCGGCGGTCAGGACGAGGTGGAAGGCGAGCAGGTCCTCGCCGCCGCGGGCCGGGGTGCCGGTGCCGGTGGCGGGGTCGAACCCGCCGAGGGCGCGCAGCACTCCGGTGCGGAAGGCCATGTTCGCGCCGATGCCGCAGCGGCCGGTGGAGTACCGGTCGAGCGGGCCCGCGTCGGGGGCGTCGAGGTTCCAGTCGCGGGCCGTCCAGCCGCGTTCCGTTCCGGCGTAGCGTTCGAACAACTGCTGCGCGGGGGTGTCGAGTTCGGCGGGGACGACGAGTCCGGTGACGCAGCCGGCGCGCCGGTCGGCGGCGAACGCGGCGGCCAGGGCGACCAGCCAGCCGGGGTCGGCGAGGGCGTCGTCGTCGGTGAACGCGCAGATCGCGCCGCGGGCGGAGGCCAGCCCGCGGTTGCGGGCCCGGGACAGGCCGGGGGCGGGCTCGCACAGGTAGCGGACCCGGCCAGGGTAGCGCTCCTCGACCAGCTGCTCGGTGGCGGGGCCGGTGGGGGCGTTGTCGACCAGCAGCACCTCCACCGGCGGGACGGCGGGGAGCCCGGCGGCCGCGGCACCCCCGGCGGACCGGACGGGCCCGCCCGCTCCGACCGGCACGCCGAAGTCGGCGAGGGCGGCGACAGCGACGAGGGCGTCGACGGCGCGCAGCACGGAGTCCAGGCAGTCGGCGAGCAGTTCGGTGCGGTCGCGGGTGCAGACCACGACGGTCATCCCACCGGCGGGGAGCGCGACCCGGCCGCCGGGCACCGGTGCTTCGAACTCCTTCTCCGGGACGTCGAGTTCGCGATGAGCGGCGGCGACCAGCGCCCGGGCGAGCGCGGCTGGCCGACCGCTCGTCCCGGTGGCGTGCACCATGCCGAGCGGGTGTCCGTGCAGCCGCACCAACGCCGACACGCGTCCGTCGGGGGCGGCGGGGCCGCGGCCGCCGGGCGAGCGCACCTCGCCCGGTTCGGCCAGGTCGAGTTCGACCACGGTGACGGGGGTGTGCGGCGAGGCCGGTGCGGCGGGCGGCGGGCAGGCCGCGGGGCGGCGCCGGTCGCGGCCGTTCACCGTCCCTCCCCCGCGCCGGGGCGTTCGGCGAGCAGGGTGCGCAGCACTCTGCGGCCGTCGGAGACGGCGTGCAGGTGGGAGCGTCCGCTGCGGCGGGGAAGTTCCAGGCTGGGGACTTCGGCGATCCGCAGTCCCGAGCGCAGTGCGTGCGCGATCATCTCGGCCTCGATCTCGAAGCCGGTGGCGCGCAGGTCGAGTTCGGCGAGGAAGTCGCGGCGGAACGCGCAGTAGCCGTAGCACAGGTCGGTCAGCAGGCCGCCGTAGAGGCGGTTGACGACCAGCAGCAGCGCCTTGTTGCCGAGCGCGCGCAGCGGCGTGAGGTCGAGCGAGCCGCCGCCGGCCATCCGGCGGGAGCCCTTGACGAAGTCGTAGCCGTGGTCGAGGAAGTGCAGGAAGTGCGGGATCTCGCCGGGCCACATCGAGCCGTCGGCGTCGATCATCACGATGTACTCGCCGGTGGCGGCGGCGAATCCGGCGCGCAGCGCGTTGCCCTTGCCGGGCGCGCCCTGGTCGACGTCGCGGACGGTGGGGCGGCAGGCGCGGGCCATCGTGACGGTGGCGTCCCGGGAGGAGCCGTCGACCAGGATGACCTCGTCCACGCAGCTGGGGATCTGTTCGAAGACCCAGGGGATGTTGCGGGCCTCGTCCCGGGCGGGGACGACCAGGCTGACGGTGTGCCGGGTGCGGTAGTCGCCGGCCCGCCGGGCGGGGCCGCGGACGAGCGGGCGGACGGGCGGGCGGTCGCCGGCCCGGCGCATCGGGGCCCGGTCGGCGATCCGGTCGGCGGCGCGCCGCCGGGGCCGGGCCCCGGGGGGCCCGGGGGTTCCGGGTGAACTGCCGGACGGGGTGGCGGGGTTGGCTGAGGGTTGCCCGGTGGGCAGGGTGGTGCTCATCGCAGTGCCTCTTAGCGGCGTGCCTCTCGCGGGGCGGAGGCGTAAACGGGCAGGTCGCTGCCCGTGCGGAAGGTGGGGCGCGGCGGTCCAGGACGTCGCCGGGCGGATGCGGCGGTCGGAGACGTCACCGCGGTTCCAGTGCTCCCCCGGGTCCATCGCCCTCCCCGGTGCCCGGTCTCCCTGCCGGTCCCCCTCGGGACGGTCGGCGCCGCAGAAGGGCGATCGCCGTCCAGGGCGCGTGGTGCGCCGCGCGGCCCGCTCGGCGCGCTGGGGGGCGGTGCCCCCGTACCGGCGGTGCCAGGCCCTCATCGTGCGCCCGCGGCGGAGCGGCTGTCAACACCCTTCGTGCCGCTCTGTCCGTTTTTGCCCTACTCCGCGGACGCCGCCTGCCGCCCCACCTCCAGCGCT
Organism: Kitasatospora phosalacinea; assembly: GCF_000717185.1. Lineage (GTDB taxonomy): Bacteria > Actinomycetota > Actinomycetes > Streptomycetales > Streptomycetaceae > Kitasatospora > Kitasatospora phosalacinea_A. The sequence continues at coordinate 9,831 of NZ_JNYE01000020.1, forward strand.
CCTCCGCCCCGCCTCCGCCCCGCCTCCGGCGCTCCTCCGACGCTCGGACTGCCGCGGGGCGCGCCGCCCCGTCGTACCGCGTCCGAAACTGCCAATGCCGACACCGCCGGCTCCGGAACCGCCGGTGCCGGGGCCGGTGGGCCGCCGGCGCCGGACGCGGGCCGTCGGCTGACGGCACGTCAGGTCGGGAGTGTCTTTCCGCTGGTCAGGACCGCCCTCGCCGCACAGAAAGGTTTCAGCTCTCGTAGCCGAACTCGGGGTCGGGCGCGGCTTCCAGGTCGGCCTCGGCGATCCGCCGGGCGATCTCGGCGGGGCGCGCGGGGCGGCCGAAGTGCCAGCCCTGGGCGAGGTCGCAGCCCATCAGGCGCAGGCGCTCGGCGTCGGCGCGGCTCTCCACGCCCTCCGCGGTGACGGAGAGCCCGAGGGTGTGGGCGAGCGAGACCAGTCCGCTGACGATCCGCCAGCCGAGGTGGGTGTCCTTGGCGGGGTCGTGCAGGTCGCCGACGAAGGAACCGGCGATCTTGAGGTTGGAGACCGGCAGGTCGCGCAGGTAGGCGAGGTTGGACCAGCCGGTGCCGAAGTCGTCGACGGAGAGCGAGACACCCATGTCGACCAGCGCGTGCAGGGCCTTGAGCGCCTCGTCCTCGGGACCGACCACGGTGGACTCGGTGATCTCCAGTTGCAGCATGGACGGGTCGAGCCCGGTGCTGCGCAGGGTGCGTTCGACGTCGCCGACCAGTCCGGCGTTGCGGGCCTGCCGCACGGCGAGGTTGACGCTGAGCTTGGGCGCCCGGTCGCCGAAGCGGGCGACCCAGTCGGCGGCCTGCTCGCAGGCCTGCTCCAGCACCCAGCGGCCGAGCGGCATGATCAGCCCGGTCTCCTCGGCGACGCCGACGAACTCCTCCGGGCCGAGCACCCCGAGCTGCGGGTGCCGCCAGCGCACCAGCGCCTCGACGCCGGTCATCGCGCCGGAGGCGAGGTCGACCATCGGCTGGTAGTCGATGAAGAACTCGCCGCGGTCCAGCGCGGCGGGCATCCGCACCGACACCGCGTAGCGGCTGACGGCGCGCGCGTTCTCCTTGGGGTCGAAGAGCGTCCAGCGGCCGCGCCCGGCCTCCTTGGCGCGGTACAGGGTGAGGTCGGCGGCCCGGACGGCGGCGCCGGGCGTGGTGGTGGCGATGCGCCGCTCCAGCACGCCGACGCTGGCGCCGACGGCGAGCCGGTGGTCGCCGATCACGACGGGCTTGGTGAGTGCGGCGAGGACGGTCTTGGCGGCGGCGACGGCCTCCTGCTCGCCGCGGCAGTTCTCCAGCAGCACCACGAACTCGTCGCCGCCGAGCCGGGCCACCATGTGGCCGAGCGGGCTGAGGGCGTTCTCCAGGCGGCGGGCCACCACGGTCAGCAGTTGGTCGCCCATGTCGTGGCCGAGGCTGTCGTTGACGACCTTGAAGCCGTCCAGGTCGACGTAGCACAGGCCGAAGCGGACGTCCGGCTCCGGTTCCTCGAAGAGCTTCTCCAGCCGTTCGAAGAACGCGGCCCGGTTGGGCAGGCCGGTCAGCGGGTCGTGGGTGGCCTGGTGGCGCAGCCGCTCCTGCAGGCGGTAGCGGTCGGTGACGTCCTCCAGCATGGCGACCTGGTAGAGCGGGGCGCCGTCGTCGTCGCGGATCAGCGAGACGGTCAGGTGCGTCCACACCACTTCGCCGTCGCGGCGGTAGTACGGCTTGTCGAACTGGAAGTACTCGCGCTTGCCGCTGATCAGCTCCTCGTACGCCTCCCAGACGCCGGGGGTGTCGTCGGGGTGGACCAGGTCGTTGACGCGGACGCCGGTCATGTCCTCGGGGCCGCCGCCGAAGATCTCGCCGAGGGCCCGGTTGACGGCCAGGATGTTGCCGTCGGTGTCGCCGAGGCCGATGCCGATCGCCGCGGACTCGAACAGGGCGCGGAAGCGGGCCTCGGAGACCCGCAGGGCCTTCTCGACCTCCTGCCGGGCGGTGTCGGCGGCGAGCCGGATCGCCTCCTGCTCGCGCAGCGTGCGCTCGCGCAGGGCGGCGGCCCAGCCGGCCGCGAAGGCGCCGCTGAGCGCCGGGCCGCGCTCGTCGGGGACGGCCTGACGCTGGATCAACTGGACGGCGTCGGCGAGCAGTTGCGGGTCGGTGAACTGGTTGTCGATGAGCAGCGCACCGGCCTGTCCGGCCAGTTCGGGGCGGAACGGGTGCTCACGGGCGGCGCGGTGGAGCAGGTCGGCGGTGCGGGCGGTCAGCGGGTTGAGCACGCCGGGGCGGACGGCGGCGCCGTGTCCGGTGCGCAGCATGGCGGTCCAGGCGGCGCGGAACCCGGCGGTCGCGGCTTCGACGGTCTCCGCCGCCTCCGCCGCTTCGTCCGCCGCCTCGTCCGCCGCCGTACCGGGCGCGCTGCCGGGCGGGCCGTCGTTGCCCGGCGGGCCGCTCAGGCCTGCTGACTCGTTCACGACAGGCGCCCGACCCCGGCCATGCCGGTCATCCGTTCGGGGTGCGGGCCGACCGACTCCGCGTCGTCGGGGCGCCACTCGGGCAGGTAGACGACGCCGGGCTCGACCAGGTCGTAGCCCTCGAAGAAGGCGGTGATCTGTTCGCGGCTGCGCATGGTGAGCGGGGTCGGGGTGGAGCGGTACAGGCTCTGGTGGGAGCCGGCCTGGTCGGGGCGGCCCTCGAGGGAGGCGTGCGAGAGGATCAGGATGCTGCCGCTGGGGAGGGCCTCGCGGAGCTTGGCGAGGATCTTGGCGGGGTCGTCGGCGTCGGTGACGAAGTGCAGGACGGCGTTGAGGATGACCGCGACGGGCTCGCCGGGGGCGAGCAGCTCCTCGACCTCGGGGCGGGCGAGCAGGTCGTCGGTGTTGCGCAGGTCGGCGTCGACGACCTGGCTGAGCGGGTCGTCGGCCAGGATGAGGCGGCTGTGGGCGACCGCGACGGGGTCCATGTCGATGTAGACGACGCGCGCACCGGGCTGGTACTCGCGGGCCACCTCGTGGACGGCGCCGAAGGTGGGGATGCCGGAGCCGATGTCCAGGAAGCGGCTGATGCCCTCCTCGGCGGCGAACTGGGTGGCTCGGCGCAGGAAGGCCCGGTTGGCCCGCATGATCTTGGGGAGGTCCGGCCAGAGTTCGATCGCCTTGCGTGCCATCTGGCGGTCGACCTCGAAGTTGTGCGAACCGCCGAGGTAGTAGTCGTAGACCCGGGCAGCGTTCGGCTTGTCGAGGTCGGTCCCTGCGGGAACCCAGTTCGGACGCGCCATGACGGCACTCCCTCCGACGTGGCATTCGAAAATGGCAATAGGACATAAAGATCTTCCTACATTTACAAGACGCATCGCAAGCCGCAGCGTCCGAACGGCGGCGTGGCGCGCCCCGCCTGGCGTCCGCCCGGGAACGGCGCAGAATCTCCCTCATGGGCGGACGCATCGAGGACTACGCGCTCCTCTCCGATCTGCAGACCGCCGCCCTGGTCGGCCGGGACGGGGCGGTCGACTGGCTCTGCCTGCCCCGCTTCGACTCCCCCAGCTGCTTCGCCGCCCTGCTCGGCAGCCCCGAACACGGCGCCTGGCGGATCGCCCCGGCCGGGGCGGGCGACTGCACGGGGCGCCGCTACCTCGGCGACACCCTGGTGCTGGAGTCGCACTGGCGCACCCCGGACGGCGAGGTCAAGGTGGTCGACCTGATGCCGCACCGCGACCGCGCCCCGCGGCTGGTGCGGATCGTCGAGGGCGTCAGCGGCGCCGTCCCGGTCCGCGGCGAGCTGCGGCTGCGCTTCCACCACGGCCGGGTCGACCCGTGGGTGCGCCGCACCGAGCACCACCGGGTCGCCGTCGCCGGGCCGGACGCCGCCTGGCTGCGCGTCCCGCCGGGCGTGCACACCTACGGGGCGGACGGCACCACCGTCTCCGAGTTCACCGCCCGGCCCGGGGAGCGCGTCCCGTTCGTGCTGACCTGGCAGCCCTCGCACCTGTCCACCGCCCCGCGCACCGACCCCGAGGCGCTGCTCGCCGCGACGCTGGACGGCTGGCGCGAGTGGGCCGGGCAGCTGCGCTACCGCGGCGAGTGGCGGGAGGCGGTGCTGCGCTCGCTGCTGACCCTGAAGGCGCTGGCGTACGAGCCGACCGGCGGGATCGTCGCGGCGCCGACCAGCTCGCTGCCGGAGGTGCCGGGCGGGGAGCGCAACTGGGACTACCGGTTCTGCTGGCTGCGCGACTCGGCGATGACGCTGTCGGCGCTGCTGCGCGGCGGCTTCCGGCAGGAGGCCGCGGCCTGGCGCAAGTGGCTGCTGCGCGCGGTGGCGGGCGACCCGTCCGACGTGCAGGCGGTGTACGGGGTGGCCGGGGAGCGCGGCCTGCCGGAGACCGAGGCCGACTGGCTGCCCGGGCACCTCGGCTCGACGCCCGTCCGGTTCGGCAACGCGGCCGTCGGGCAGCTCCAACTCGACGTCTACGGCGAGGTGGTGGACACCCTCGACCTGGCGCTGCGGGCGGGCATCCCGATGGAGCGGCAGGTGTGGAGCCTGCTGCGCACGCTGCTCGGCTCGCTGGCCGCGCGCTGGCGCGAGCCCGACGAGGGCCTGTGGGAAGTGCGGTGCGGGCGGCGGCAGTTCACCCACTCGAAGGTGATGGCCTGGGTGGCCGCCGACCGGGCGGTGCGGATGGCGGAGGCCACCGGCCTGCCCGCCCCGCTGGAGCAGTGGCGGGCACTGCGCGAAGCGGTGCACGCCGAGGTGTGCGAACGGGCCGTCGACCCGCTCCGCGGCGTGTTCGTCCGCTCCTACGGGTCAACGGAGTTGGACGCGGCGACGCTGTTCGTCGCCACCACCGGCTTCCTGCCGCCGGACGACCGGCGGGTGGTGCGCACGGTGGAGGCCGTCCAGGAGGGCCTGGACCACGGCGGGCTGGTGCGCCGCTACGGGCAGGGGGCGGCGGACGGCCTGTCCGGCTCCGAAGGGGCTTTCCTGGCCTGCTCGTTCTGGCTGGCGGACGCACTGGCACTGCTCGGCCGAAGCGACGAGGCCGCCGAACTCTTCGTCCGGACGGCCTCGTTGGCCAACGACCTCGGCCTGCTCAGCGAGCAGTGGGACCCGGTGGGCCGCCGCCAGCTGGGCAACACCCCGCAGGCGTTCACCCATGTCGCTCTGGTCAACACCGCTTTCCGGCTGGGTGGTTGACGGCCCGGGCGGAAAACGGCAACCGCCCGCATGCAGACTCTGCATGCGGGCGGCGCCTCTGTTGGGTGGTGCGTTGCGGCTTGCCCCGCGTCAGTCGGGTGGGGCCGCTACCTGCTGCGTGCTACCGGCTGCCTGGTGTCAGCTGGTGGCGGTGCAGGTCAGGGTCGGGACGGCGTTGCTGCCGGAGTAGCTGCCACCGAAGCCGAAGCTGGTGGAGCCGTTGGCGGCGACGGCGCCGTTGTAGCCCGCGTTGTTGACGGTCACGGACTGGCCGGACTGGCTCACGGTGCCGTTCCACAGGTTGGTGACCTGCTGGTTGCCCGCGTAGGTCCAGGTGACCTTCCAGGACTTGATCGCGGTGTTGCCCGCGGTCACGGTGACGTCGGCGTTGAAGCCGGCGCCCCAGTCGCTGCTGACCTTGTAGGTGGCGGTGCAGCCGGCGCCGCCGGTGCCGGTGCCGGCCTGGGTGGTGGCGGTGACGGCCGCGGCGGCGGAGAGGTTGCCGGCCGCGTCCTTGGCCTTGACCGTGTACGAGTACGCGGTGGAGGCGCTCAGGCCCGAGTCGGTGTACGAGGTGCTGGTGGTGGACCCGATCAGGGTGCCGCCGCGGTACACGTTGTAACCGGTCACGCCGACGTTGTCGGTGGAGGCGCCCCAGGTCAGCGAAGCGCTGCTGGAGGTGGTGGTGGCCGCCAGGTTGGTCGGGGCGGTCGGGGCGGTGGTGTCGGTGGTGCCACCGGCGGAGGTGGTGACGCTGAGCGCCGCGGAGGCCGCGGAGACGTTGCCGGCCGCGTCCTTCGCCTTGACCGTGTACGAGTACGCGGTGGAGGCGGTCAGGCCCGTGTCGGTGTACGAGGTGTTGTTGGTGGACCCGACCAGGGTGCCGCCGCGGTACACGTTGTAACCGGTCACGCCGACGTTGTCGGTGGAGGCGGTCCAGGACAGCGAGACGCTGCTGGAGGTGGCGGTCGCCGCGAGGCCCGTCGGGGCGGTCGGGGCGGTGGTGTCACCGGTGCTGGTGCCGAGCGCCGGGTAGGCGTTCTTCAGCAGCTCCTGGAACTGGGACGAGAACCAGTGGCCCGCGAGCGGGGCGTTGGCCAGGGCGCCCGACATGTTGTTGTTGTTGCGCGCGTTGCCGGTGTACGTCGGGTCGCACATGGCGTCGAAGCCCTTGCCCTCGTCGTTGGCGACGGCCTGGCTCGCGCCGTCCGACTCACCCGGGGGCTTGACCCACACGTACGCGGCGATGCCGTCCTCGGGGGCGGCCTTCGGGCGCTCGCCGAGGCCCGCGCCGGACTGGTTGCACCAGTTGCCGGTCTGGAAGCGGCGGTCGATGCGGCCGCCGTCGACGTACGCGTCCACGGTGGTCTTCGGGCCCGGGCCGGCCGGACGGTTCGCGCCGCCCCAGCCGTTGCGGGAGGTGTCGATGATCATGCCGATGTTCGAGTTGAACCCGGAGGCGACGGCCTTGGCGCGCCACGCCTTCGCGAAGGACGCCTCGTCGACGTACTGGTTCCAGTCCACCCACTTTGACTGGCGGACGGAGGTGCCGTTCACCGAGTCGGTGACGGTGAAGTTGGGCTCGTGCAGCGCGCCGTAGTTGGCGGTGTTGACGACGAAGCCCTGGACGTTGCTGAGGGTCGAGCCGGAGGACTGGGCCGCCTGCTTGATGACGTCGATGGCCGGCTGCAGGTTGGAGTCCCAGCCGAGCCAGCCGTGGTGGCCCGCGTCCACGTAGTTGTAGACGTTCGGGATCGCACCGAGCTTGGCCAGCGCGTAACCGACGCCCTTGACGTAGTTGCCGTTGGCCTTCATGGTTTCGCAGTTGGCCGTCGAGGTGGCGGTGCCGCCCGCGTTGGTCGTCAGGTTCGGCAGCGAGTCGAGCTCGACCGTGGTGACGATCCGCAGGTTCGCGTAGGCCGGGTCGGCCAGGATCGCGGCGATCGGGTCGATGAACTCGCTCTGGTAGCGCGGCAGGTCGGTGGGGCCGAGCTCGCCGTTCGAGGCCAGGGCGGCGCAGTCGCGGCCCGGCAGGTCGTAGATGACGACCTGGAACACGTACGGCTTGCCCGCGGCCTGCTGCACCGCGGCGTTCAGGTGGTCGCGCAGGCCCATGCCGCCGTTGACGCCGTTGATGGCGGCGATGCGGTCCAGCCAGACGAAGGTGGGCTGGTTGGCAATGGCCGAACCGCCCGGCTCGGCGGCCGCGTTGGCGGACCACTCGGGGTTCACGTAGACCCCGGCGCCGACGAAGGGGTTGTCCACGCGGGTCGCCGCGTGGGCGGCGGAGGCCGACAGGGCAAGGGGAACAACGGTCGCGGCGCTGAGCACCACGGCCGCAGCCGCCGTACGGAGGCGACGCGTCAGATTTGCCGACACGGTAAGGGAGTCCTTTCGGGTGGGGGACGGACTCGATGAAAACGCCCCTAACTAATGGGAGCGCTCCCATACTTGGCCCGGGCTGAGGCGAACTCAGCTCGGGGACAACCGATATGAAGCCATGACCTCGCACTCCCGTCAAGAACTTCGACAGAACCCGTGGGAGCGCTCCCGCTCACCGGGAATGGACGCCGTCCGCCGGGGGCCGGCCGCCCGACTCCGCCCCCCGCCGGTCGTGCAGCGCCCGCACCACGCCCGCCCCTGCGCCTGCCTCCGTGCCCGGGTGGGGCCCATGGGGCCATGGGGGCCCCATGGGGCCGCGAGGCGGGCGCGAGGCGCTACGGGGCCCGTGGCGCCGCCGGGGGGGCGTAGGCCCCGTCCGATCCCGCCCCCGCCGCCCCTCCGGCCGCCCGTACGGTCCTCCCCCGCCCGCCCACCTGCGGGTTCGCCCAGCACCCGAGCCTCCTCTGACACCGTCCGGACACCGCCCCGGACACCGCCCGAACGCCGTCCGAACGCTGTCGGGACGGAACGGGCGAACCGCCCCGCGCCGGGGCCGTTCCGCTCCGAAACTTTCACGACCCGCCGCATCCCGGGGGCGAAATGCGGCCCGGACGGGGTGTCCGCGCGTCACGCACCGGACGCGGACGGGGCCCCCGTGGCAGGCTGTCCCCGACCCGGAGGAGGAGCCCGTGCCCGCCCGACCCACGTTCGACGACGACCAGCGCCGCGCCCGACTCGCCCGCCGCCACCTGCTCGCCCCCGGCACCGGGGCCGACCGGGCCGAGCAGGTGGTGGACGGCCTGGTCGCCGTGCACGCCACCGACCCCGCCACGGTGTTCCTCGCCGTCGCCGCCCGGCTCGCCGTACCGGGCACCGCCGACACCGAGCGCGCCCTGTACGCGGACGGCACCGTGCTGCGCCGCCACGGCATGCGCAAGACCCTCTTCGTCGTCCCCGCCGACCTCGCCCCGGCTCTGTACGCCTCCACCACCGCGAAGGGCGCCGCCGCCGAGCGCGCCCGCCTGCTCAAGGACTTCGCCGCCTCCGGCCGCGACGCCGCCTGGACCGCGGCCGCGGAGCGCGCCGTGCTCGACGCCCTCGCCACCGCCTCCGCCGCATCGCCGGAAGGCCTGACGGGGAGTCAACTCAGCGAAGCCGTACCGCAGTTGCGCGAGACCATCGACTACGGGGTCGGCACCTCCTACCAGGCCTCCCAGCCCGTCGGCATGCGGCTGCTGCGGCTGCTCGGCATGGAGGGCGCGATGGTCCGCCGCCGCCCGGTGGGCAGTTGGACCAGCAGCCGGCACCGCTGGGCTCCCGGCCCGCCCGTGCCCGCCGCCCCGAAGCCCGCCGAACGGGCGGCCGCCCAGGCCGGGTTGGCCGCCCGCTGGCTCGCCTCCTACGGCCCCGCCACCGAGGACGACCTGGTCTGGTGGACCGGCTGGGGCGTCCGCGAGGTGCGCACCGCACTGGCTGCGTGCGCGGCCGCCGAGGTCGAACTCGCCGACGGCAGCACCGGCTTCGTCCTGCCCGACGACCTCGCCCCGGAGCCCGCCCCGTCCCCCTGGGCCGCCCTGCTGCCCGCCCTCGACCCCACCGCCATGGGCTGGAAGCACCGCGACTGGTACCTCTCCCCCGAGCACCGCCCCGCACTGGTCGACCGCTCCGGCAACCTCGGCCCGACCGTCTGGTGGAACGGCCGCGTCATCGGCGGCTGGGCCCAGCGCCCCGACGGCGAGGTGGCCTTCGAACTCCTCACCGACCCCGGCCCCGAGGCCCGCCGCGCCGTCACCGCCGAGGCCGCCGCCCTCCGCACCCTCCTCGCCGACACCCGCGTCACCCCGCGCTTCCGCACCCCGCTGGAGCGCCGCCTGACCGCTTGACCCCGCTTGACCGCCTGACCGCCACGCTGCCCGCGGCGTCCCAGGGCGTGTCCCAGGGCGTGTCCCAGGGGCGGCCTGGCCTGGGGTGGTGATGACCACCTCGTCGATCCTCGGCCAGTTCGACCTCTGCGCGGACCGGGGGGAGTTCCCCGACCTGGACAACGGCTACTACTACCCGGTCGCCGAGCGCCTCCACCTGTTCGGCGACCGCACCCGCTGGGCCCTGGTCGCCGAACTGCTGGGCTACACCCCGCACGGCAACAGCCTCGTCGACGTGGTACACCGCTTCGGCAACTGCCTGACGCACGGCGAGCCCGGGCTCGGCGACCTCCTGGACCGGGTCGACAACCTGGCGGAGCTCGACCCCGACGGCACCGGGGCCTACCCGGGCGGCGCCCCCGTGGTCGTCCGCGGCACCGCCCTGGCCGTCCCCGCCGGGCCCGGCACCCCCTGGCAGGACGTCTTCCGGCAGCTCGCCCCGACGCACCGCCCGCTCCTGCTCGCCGACCCGGCGGAACTGCGCACCGGCCTCCCCGCCGACCTGCCGCTGCTCCTGCGACTCGACGAGTGGAACCAGCCGGAGGACCTCGGGGGCGTCGCGCCCGGCGAGCACGAGACGTTCCGGCTGATCGCCGAGGTGCTGGACTCCGGGGACCCGTCCCGCTACCGGCCCACGCTCGCACCGAACACCCACTGGTCCCACTGGCCGGAGGCCGGGACGCTGTAGGCCGCCCGGCCTCGGGGCTACTGCGTCGCCCCGGTCGTCCCGGCGGGGCCTTCGGCCGGGGTGGTGGGGGTCGGGACGAGGGTGAGCTGCATCAGGAGGGTGTCGATCCAGCGGCCGTGCTTGTGGCCGACGGCGGCGAGGCGACCGGCCTCGGTGAAGCCGAAGCGGCGGTGCAGGGCGACGGAGGCGTCGTTGCCGGGGCTGGCGATGACGGCGACGAGCTGGCGCAGCTCGGTGCGGGCGCAGGCGTCGACCAGGGCGCGGAGCAGGGCGGTGCCGTGGCCGCGGCCGAGGTGGTGCGGGGAGAGGTAGACGGAGTTCTCGGCGGTGTGGCGGTAGGCGGGCTTGGGGCGCCAGGGCCCGGCGTAGGCGTAGCCGACGACCTGGCCGGAGACCTCGGCGACCAGGAAGGGCAGGCCGCGGTCGGTGAGGTCGGCCAGGCGCTGGTGCCAGTGCTCGACGGGGGGCGGGGTCTCTTCGAAGGTGCTGACGGTGTGGCGGACGTAGTGGGTGTAGATCCCGGCCACGGCCGCCAGGTCGGCGGGGGCGGCCGGGCGGATCAGGCGGATCGGGCGGCGGTCGTCGGCGGTCACGGGGCGAGTGTAGGGGTGGTGGTGCGTCCCTCGCCGAGCCGGGGTGGTGTGCGGCCCTCGCCGGACCTGGGGCGGTGACCTGGGCTGATGGCCGGGCCAATCGGGTGAAGCGGGGCGGGCGGGTGCTCCGGCGGCGGTTAGGATCACCGAGTCTGACGGTCCGTCAGATCTCTTCGGGGGTGCGGTGCCCGTCGCAGGCGCCGGCGCGCCGCCGGGCTGCGCCCTTCCCCCTGCGGGCGCATCCCTCTCCGAGCGGTGCTCCTCCCCCTCCAGAAACGTTTCGCCTACGCATCACCCTTCTACCGCGAGGATCTCCCCAGCATGAGCACGACCACCCTCGCGGCCGCGCCCGCGGCCGCCACCGATGCGGAACTGCTCCGGGCCGCGGCCGACCACGCCCGCCGCCACGACACCGCCTCCCTGTTGGGCGCCCTGCTGCCGGGTCTGGACGGCGTCGAGCTGCGCGCGCTGACCGACCGCTGCCGTTTCGCGCACACCGCGCTGCTGGTCTTCCCGCCGGACGCCGGCGCGCTGCACGCGCTGCTCGCCGGGGCCGGGCTGGCGGCGCGGGAGGCGGCGCGGCCGAGCACGGTGGTGCGGGAGCGGCTGGCGGCCCGGCACGGCCGGGACGCGGCCGGGCTGGAGGTCGGCATCCTGCGGCCCGCCGTGACGGGCCCGGACGGGGAGGCCCGGGTGGTCGAGGTGTTCGCGCTGGCCGTGCCGCCGGGTTCGGAGCTGGCCGAACTCGCCGCGCACGAACGGGCGTTGCAGCACGAGGTGCACCTCGGCTTCGAGGTGGTGCACCCCGATCCGCTGGTGCTGCGCGGCCTGTGCGCGCTGCTGGACCGGCACGGCGCGCGGCCGGACGGCGGCGGCTACAACCCGCACGAGGACGGGACGGTGCTGTACTTCACGGTGCCCGCCGGTGCGAAGGCGGGCTATCCGCGGATCGAGCTCTACGCGCCGGGCGACCACCGGGAGTTGCTGGTCGAGCACCTGGCCCGGCACCGCGCCGGGCAGCCCGCCGAGGTGCTGCTGCGGCAGCTGACCGGCGCGTGGACGACGCAGGCGCTGGGCGCCTTCGCCGAGTTGGGCGTGCCGGAGGCGATGGACGCGCACGAGCCGCGCAGCGCCGAGCAGTTGGCGGCGTCGGTGGGCGCGGACGCGGAGACCCTGCGGTCGCTGCTGCGCTACCTGGCCATGCTGGGCACGGTGGTGCAGGACGGCGGGGGCTTCCGGCTGGCCCCGGCCGGGGAGCTGCTGCGGGCGGAGGCGGCGGGTTCGCTGCGGCCGCTGTCCCTGCTGTACGCGGGGCCTTTCTACCGCTCCTTCGGCGAGTTGGCGGGGACGGTGCGGACCGGGCAGGTGGCCTTCGACCGGCTGTTCGGCGAGAACCACTTCGACCACTTCGCCCGCGATCCCCGCCTGGCGGAGCTGTTCGACCGCTCGATGGCGGCCAGCCGCCTGATGTTCGACCCGCTGCCCGGCCACCCGGTGGTCCGGGCCGCGGCCGCCGCCTCCGCCGCGGGTGCGCCCCGCACGGTGGTCGATCTCGCGGGCGGCACCGGCGAGCTGCTGGCCCGCCTGCTGACCGCGCACCCCGCCCTGCGCGGCGTCCTGCTGGAGCGCCCCCAGGTCGCGGCCGCGGCACGGTCGTTCCTGGACGCCACGGACTGCGGCGGCCGGGTGGAGTGCCGGGCGGGCGAGTTCGCGGACGTGCCGCCGGGCGGGGACGTGTACCTGCTGTCGCGGGTGCTGCACGACTGGGACGACGACCGCTGCCGGGAGATCCTGCGCCACCTCGCCGCCGCGATGCCGCCGCACGCGGACCTGCTGGTGGTCGAACGCCTGCTGCCGGACGACGACTCCCCTTCCCTGGCCACCGCCTGGGACCTGCACATGCGCTGCAACGTGGGCGGCCGCGAACGCACCGCCGGTCACTACGCGCGCCTGTTCGCGGACGCCGGGCTGGAGTTGGTCGGGCACGAGCCGCTGCCGCTGGACGCCCGCGTCCTGCACGTGCGCAAGTCGGCCCTCCGACGTGCGAGTTGACATCCGGTCGAGTGCCTCGCCGAGCACCTCGCCGAGCACCTCGCGGAGCGCCTCACAGGGCGTCGAGCGCGGCGGGCGGCCGGGCGCCCGCCGCGGCGGAGCCGTGCAGCAGGGCGGCGAGGTCGTGGTGTCCTGCGGGTTCGGCGGTCGGGTCGGCGGCGGTGATCCGGTCGAGCCGGAAGCCGCGTCCGGCCCGGCGGGTGCGGCACCAGGCGATCAGGTACCAGTGGCCGCCCGCGGTGAGCAGCCCGGCCGGTTCGACCAGCCGTTCGCTCTCCCGTCCGGCGGCGTCGGCGTAGCGCAGGCGCAGCACGGTGCGCTCGACGAGGGCGCGTTCGACGGCGGTGCGGGCGGCGGGCCCCGTCCCGGCGGGGCCCGTCCCGGGTGCGGGGAGGGCGACGATCCGGCGGGCGAGGTCGCGGGCGGTGGTGGCGGCGGGTTCGGGCAGGACGGCGGCGAGCTTCTGGGCGGCGGTGCGGGCCGCGGCGGCGTACGGGGTGCCGTGGCCGGTGGCGGCGAGGGCGACGGTGAGGGCGGCGGCCTCCTGTGCGGTGAACCGGACGGGCGGGAGGGTGGTGCGGGGGTCGATGGACCAGCCGCCGCCCCGTCCGGTGGTGGCGCGGACGGGGAGGCCGGCGGCCATCAGGGCCTGGAGGTCGCGCTGGACGGTGCGGGTGGCGACCTCGAACCTGGCGGCGAGGCGGGCGACGGTCAGCGGCCGGGTGCGGCGGCGCGCAACTCCTCGACCAGGGCGTACAGGCGGGCCGTTCGGTTCACCCGCGGGACCTTACCGGCCCGCGGCGGCGAGGAACCCGCTCTCGCGGTGGCGTTCGCGGGCGGTGACGGTGAGCGGATAGAGCGTGAAGCCGTGCATGGCGCCCGCGACGACGTCGAGGCGGGCCGTGCCCCCGGCGTCCTGCCAGCGCCGGGCGAGCAGGACGGAGTCGTCCAGCAGCGGGTCCTCGGTGCCGACCACGAGGCGGGCGGGTGGCAGGCCGGCGAGGTCGGCGTACAGCGGGGAGAGCGCGGGGTCGCGGCGCTCCTCGGGGCCGGTGCCGGGGCTGTACATGGCGTAACTTCCTTGCAGGCTGCGGGTGTTGCTGAGCAGGGGGCGGTCGCCGAAGTCGCGCTGGCTGGGGGTCATGGCGAGGTCGTAGGGGCCGAAGGCGAGGTGGGCGGCGCGGTAGGCGTGGACGGGGCCGCGGCCGTCGCGCAGGCGCAGCAGGGTGAGGACGGCGAGGTGGGCCCCGGCGGATTCGCCGCCGATCAGCAGGCGGCGGGTGCCGAACTCGGCCTCGGCGTGCTCGGCGAGCCAGCGGGCGGCGGCTTCGCAGTCCTCGGGCCCGGCGGGGTGGGGGTGTTCGGGGGCGAGGCGGTAGTCGACGCTGACGACGGCGAGGCGGGCCCGGCGGGCGAGTTCCCAGAGCCGTTCGTCCTGCCCGTCGGCGGAGCCGAAGGCCCAGCCGCCGCCGTGCAGGTGGAGCAGGACGCCCTCGGGCGCGCCGGGGTTCAGGACACGGACCCGTACGCCGCCCGGGAGTCGGCGGTCGCGGGCCTGCGGGAGGCGGCGGGGCGGGGTGTCGCCGCCGAGGCGGTTGCGGCGCAGCAGGGCGAGGACGGCCGGGTCGAGCGGGGCCCGGCGGGCGGGGCGGCTGCTCGCGGCCCGTTCGAAGGCCCGGTTGAAGGCGAGCGTCTCGTCCAGGCAGTCGAGGTCGCGGAGGTGCTCGCGCAGGGGGTGCGCGGCGAAACGCTGCGCGGCGGAGGGGCGCTCGGCGGAGGAGTGCTCGGCGGCGGAGGGAGCGGCGGAGGGGCGTGCGGCGAGGGGGTCGCGGCCGGTGGTGGTCATGGCCCCGAGGGTGGCGGAGTGCGGCGACAGCCCCGTGTCACCCTTTCCCCGTGACCCGGGTCACACCGCTCAGGCGGCGGCCCGGAGGGCGGCGCGGGCGCGGGGGGAGGGCAGCTCGACCAGGCGGGTGCCCGTGGCGCGGATGCGGTCGGCGGTGGCGCGGGCGGTGTCCGGGCAGAGGGCGAAGACCCAGGCGCCGGGGATCAGGACGGTGTCGACCCAGCCCGCGGCGATGTCGGCGAGCAGGTGTTCCAGCCGGGGGCCGCGCTCGGTGGAGCGGGTGCCGTTGTCCAGGTAGAGGATCGGGCGGGGCAGCCCGGAGCGGTCGGCCAGGTCTTCCAGGGCCCGGCGGTGGGACATCATCTCCCAGCGGTCCTCGGGGTAGCAGCGCAGGTAGCTGGCGGTGCCGTTCTTGGGCATGGGGTCCTCGCAGGGTGGGTCCGGCCTACCGCGGTTCGGCCACGGGTGCGGTCGGTGCGTCCAGTCTGCGCGGCCCTCGACAACGTTGTCCAGGGATTCTGGCCACGTCCCCGAAAAGCGATAGCTGTTAAGCAAAAGTTAAGTAATATCAGGCGCACACCGTTACTCGATGCCAGTTCACCGACACGTACCGCTTCACTCCCGCCGCCCGTTATTTCCGCACGGGAACGCGCGCCGCCCAGTACGGTGGTGCCCCGCCGGAGACCTGGGGAGGAGCGGACATGACCGTGCAGCCGATCGATCCGGCCCGCGAGGAGGACGGCCCGGTCGCCGCCCCGGCCGCACCCGGCAGGGCCGCCGGGAACACCGCGGACGCCGCCGGCACCGCGGACACCCCGGGCGCCGACCGGGCGAAGGACCGGGACGGGTTCCTCGCCCGGCTCCGGTCCGACCCGGTCCACGCCGAGGCCATGCGAAGGCTGGCCGACCGGTGACCGTCCACCTCGCCCTCGACGACATCGTCGCCGTCACGGGCGACGAGCACCTGGTCAAGGACGCGGGCGTGCTGGAGTCGGCGCTCCACCGCCCGCAGTCCGCCATGTTCGGGGTGGAGTCCTACCCGGACGTCTGGGAGAAGGCCGCGGCCCTGGCGGACTCCCTCGCCAACAACCACCCGCTGCACGACCGGAACAAGCGCACCGCGTACGAGGCCGTCCTCCTGTTCCTGCACTTCAACGACGAGCCGTTCCGCCTCCCCGAGGACCCCGACGCACCCGGCGAGCACATGGTGGCCGTCGCCACGCACCGGTTCGCCGGGATCCCCGAGGCCGCCGGGGCGCTGCGCACCCTGCTCGGCCGCTGACCGGGGGCCGTCCACGCCAAGGCCCGGCCGGATCCGCCGGCCGGGCCTTAGCGTGGGTGGGGACGGCGTCGGAGGGAGCACCCGGTGTTCGAGCGGTTCTCGCGGGCGGGGACGGGCAGTGCGAAGTGGGCGCGGGCGGGGGCGGGGCGGATCGCCATGGGGGTGGCGGACATGGACCTGCCGGGACCGGCCGCGGTGGGGGCGGCGTTGCGGGTGCGGGCGGGGCATCCGGCGTTCGGGTACCCGGTGGCGGAGGCCGCGGACCGGGTGCTGGTCGCCGACTGGTACCGGCGGCGGCACGGGGTGGAGGTGGATCCGCGCTGGGTGATGCTGCTGCCGTTCGCGCCGGGCACGGCGGTGCGGCTGCTGGTGGAGGCGGTGCGTCCGCTGCCGGGCCCGGCGGTGTGCGTGACGCCGGAGTGGGGCGGTTTCGCCCGGGTCTGCCGGGCCGCGGGGGCGGCCGTCCGGGAGCTGCCGCTGCTGGAGACCGGTGACCCGGCGGACCCGTACCGGCTGCCGCTGGCCGAGGTCGCCGCGGCCCGCCCGGGCCTGGTGCTGCTGAGCAGCCCGCACAATCCGAGCGGGCGGATCTGGTCGGCCGCCGACGTCCGGGCGCTGGCCGCGGCGGCCGCGCCGGGGCTGCTGGTCTCGGACGAGGTGCACGGCGACCTGCGGCACCCGGACGCGGGCGCGGAGCAGCCGGTCGCGGTGGCGGTGACCGGCGGGGCGGCCAACGTGGTGACGCTGAACTCGGTGGGCAAGACCTTCAACGCCTCGGGCCTGCCGAGCTGCTTCGCGCTGGTGCCGGACGCGGGGCTGCGGGAGCGGCTGACGGCGGTGATGGCGGGTTTCGGGCTGTGGGAGGGGGGCCTGCTGGGCGCGGTCGCGCAGCGGGCGGCGCTGGCCGAGGGCGGCCCGTGGCTGGACGCCGCGCTGGCGCACCTGGTGCGGGCCCGGGAGCTCGCGACGGCCGCGCTGGGCGGTGCGGTGCTGGCCCGTCCGCAGGCCTCGTACCTGCTGTGGCTGGACGGTGCGGGGCTCGGCACCCGGGAGGAGCTGATCACCCGCTGTGACGTGGAGCTGGCGGACGGGGGTGATTTCGGAGCGGCCGGTTCCGGGCGGCTCCGGCTGAATTTCGCCCTGCCACTGGACCGCCTGCGCACCGCTCTCACCCGACTGACCTGGGAAATGTCGGCTCGGGCGGCACCGAGGTTTGCCCCGGAGCAGACTGAGCAGGAACAACCGGGCTCAAGTCGCGAACCGAGGGATGGTGAAACCCGGTGACATCCGTACGTCCACAGCAGGCCGCGCCGGCCCCCGATCCGATACACAGCGTGACGCTCCGGGCGGAGTTGACCGAGGCGTCGGCCGAGCGTCACCTGGGGGCCATCTGCTTCAAGATCGGGCCTCCGGCGCTGGTCGGGGTGGAGGCGGAGTGGTTCGTCCACGACGTCCGATGTCCCGGCGCACCGGTGGATCCCGGCCGGGTGGCGGCCGCGCTGGCGGTGCTGCCCGACTCGGCCGACGGCCCGGTCCTCCCGGCGGGCTCGCGGCTGACGTACGAACCCGGCGGGCAGGTCGAGCTCAGCTCCCCGCCCGCCGCCGATCCGGCCGACTGCGCGGCCGGGCTGAGCAGCGACCAGGCGGTGCTGCGGGCGGCGCTGGCCGCCGGGGGCCTGCGGCTGACCGGCAGCGGCACCGACCCGATGGACCGCGAGCGGCGGATGCAGGCCACCCACCCGCGCTACCGGGCGATGCAGCGCTACTTCGACCGGGGCGGCCCGTGGGGCCGGATCATGATGACCGGCACCGCCTCCGTGCAGGTCTGCGTGGACGCCGGGACGGAGGCCGACCACGCGGAGCGCTGGCGGCTGGCGCACGAGTTGGGGCCGGTGCTGGTCGGCGCGTTCGCCAACTCGCCGCTGCTGGAGGGCCGTCCGACCGGCTGGAAGTCGACCCGGCAGCTGGTGTGGTCCCGGATGGACCCCTCCCGGACGCTGGCCCCGCCGCCCACCGCCGACCCGCGCACCGCCTGGACGCACTACGTGCTGGACGCCGCGCTGCTGTGCCTGCGCCGCCCGGACGGGCTGCCCTGGGACGCGCCGGCCGGGCTGACCTTCCGCGGGTGGCTGCGCGACGGGGGCGAGCGGCCCGCCGCGCTGGCCGACCTGGACTACCACCGCACCACGCTGTTCCCGCCGGTGCGGCCCCGCGGACACCTGGAGCTGCGGATGATGGACGCCCAGCCCGGCGAGGGCTGGCGGGTGCCGCTGGCCCTGGTCAGCGCGCTGATGGACGACCCGGTGGCCGCCGACGAGGCCCGCGCCGCCCTGGAGCGGCTCGGCCACGCGGGCAGCCGCGCCCCGCGCTCGGGCCTGTGGCGGCGCGCCGCCGCGCTCGGCATGGCCGATCCGGACCTGCGCCGCGCCGCCCTGCTGTGCTTCGCCGCCGCGGAACGCTCGCTGGCCCGCCGGGGCAGCGAACTGCGCACCGGCCTGGTCGAGTTCGCCGAGCGCTACCCGGCCCGCGGCCGCTGCCCGGCCGACGACCAGCTGGCCGCCCTGCGCACCGGCGCCGCCCCCGCCCTGCAGGAGGACGC
Organism: Kitasatospora phosalacinea; assembly: GCF_000717185.1. Lineage (GTDB taxonomy): Bacteria > Actinomycetota > Actinomycetes > Streptomycetales > Streptomycetaceae > Kitasatospora > Kitasatospora phosalacinea_A. The sequence goes on from NZ_JNYE01000020.1 coordinate 28,378, forward strand.
CCCGTGCTGACCGCCGAACTCCCCTTCCCCCCACCGGAGGAGGCCCCGTGCTGAACGCCGACCGGACCGACCCCGCCGTGCTGCGCGAGCAGATCGCCACCGAGCTGCTCGCCGCCCGGGAGCGCACCGCGCTGCTCACCGGGGCCGTGGACGACGCCGAACTCGTCGCCCAGCACTCGCCGTTGATGTCGCCGCTGGTGTGGGACCTGGCGCACATCGGCAACCAGGAGGAGCTGTGGCTGCTGCGCAACGTCGGCGGCCGCGACCCGATGCACCCGGAGATCGACCCGCTGTACGACGCGTTCGAGCACCCGCGGGCCGAGCGGCCCCGGCTGCCGCTGCTGCCGCCCGCCGAGGCCCGCGCCTACGCGCACGAGGTCCGCGGCCGGGTGCTGGACCTGCTGGCCGCCTCCCCGCTGGAGGGCGCGCCGCTGCTGGACGCCGGGTTCGCGTTCGGGATGATCGTCCAGCACGAGCAGCAGCACGACGAGACCATGCTGGCCACCCACCAGCTGCGCAGCGGCCCGGCCGTGCTGGACGCCCCGCCGCCGCCCGCCGCCACCGGCGGCCCGCTGCCCGTCGAAGTCCTGGTCCCGGCCGGGCCGTTCACCATGGGCACCGACACCGAGCCGTGGGCGCTGGACAACGAGCGCCCCGCCCACCGGGTCGAGCTGCCCGCGTTCTGGCTGGACACCGCGCCGGTCTCCAACGGCTCCTACCTGCGCTTCCTCGCCGACGGCGGCTACGACGACCCGCGCTGGTGGACGCCCGCGGGCTGGGCGCACCGGATGTCCGCGGGGCTGGAGGCGCCGCTGTTCTGGCAGCGCGACGGCGGCCAGTGGCTGCGCCGCCGCTTCGGCCGCGTCGAGCCCGTCCCGGAGGACGAGCCGGTGCTGCACGTCAGCTGGTACGAGGCCGACGCGTACGCCCGCTGGGCGGGGCGGCGGCTGCCGACCGAGGCCGAGTGGGAGAAGGCGGCCCGGCACGACCCGGTCTCCGGCCGCTCCCGGCGCTTCCCGTGGGGCGACGCGGCGCCCGGCCCCGAGCACGCCAACCTGGGCCAGCGGCACCTGCGCCCGGCCCCGGTCGGCGCCTACCCGGAGGGTGAGTCTCCGTACGGGGCACGGCAGTTGATCGGCGACGTGTGGGAGTGGACGTCCAGCGACTTCACCGGCTACCCGGGGTTCACGGCCTGGCCGTACCGGGAGTACTCGGAGGTGTTCTTCGGCCCCGAGTACAAGGTGCTGCGCGGCGGCTCGTTCGCGGTCGCGCCGGTCGCCTGCCGGGGCACCTTCCGCAACTGGGACTACCCGGTGCGGCGGCAGATCTTCGCCGGCTTCCGCACCGCGCGCGACGCCGAGCCCCGGACGGGGGGCTGAGCCCGGTGTGCCGCCACTTCGCCTACCTGGGGCGGCCGGTGCCGATCCGCTCGGTCCTGCTCGACCCCCCGTACGGGCTGCTGCGGCAGTCCTGGGCGCCCCGGCTGCAGCGCTACGGCACCGTCAACGCGGACGGCTACGGGGTCGGCTGGTACGCGGCCGGGGACGAGCGACCGGCCCGCTACCGGCGGGAGGGGCCGATCTGGGCTGACGTCGACCTGGCCGACCTGGCCCGGGTGGTCGACTCGCACGCGGTGCTGGGCGCCGTCCGCTCCGCCACGGCGGGCTGCGCGGCCGGGGCGCAGGCCGCCGCCCCGTTCGCCGCCGGGCGCTGGCTGTTCAGCCACAACGGCGCCCTGCCGGGCTGGCCGCACGCCTTCGCCCCGCTGGCCGAACTGCTGCCCGCCACCGAGCTGTTGGAGCTGGAGACCCGCACCGACTCGGCGCTGCTGTGGGCACTGGTGCTGAACCGGCTGCGCGCGGGCGTCAAGCTCGGCGAGGCGCTCGCCGAAGTGTGCCTGCTGGCCGGGGAACTGGCCGACGCCCGGATCAACCTGCTCGCCACCGACGGGAGTTCGATCGCGGCCACGGCCTGGGGCGACACGCTGTTCCAGCGCCGGGACGCGGACGGCTCCGTGCTGGTCGCCTCCGAACCCTTCGACGACGGGCCCGGCTGGTCCGAAGTCCCCGACCGCACCCTGCTGGTGGCCGATCCGGCCGGCAGCGTGCTGACCCCGCTGGCCCCCATCGGCCCGCGCACCCGAGAGGACGCCCCCCGATGACCGGATACCGGCTCACCCGCCTGCTGCCCCCCGACCACCTGCACCACGCGCTGCGCGCCGACGTCCGCGAGGGCCTCACCGGCGAGCCCAAGCGGCTGCCCCCGAAGTGGTTCTACGACGCCCGCGGCTCCGAACTCTTCGAGGAGATCACCCGGCTGCCCGAGTACTACCCCACCCGGGCCGAGCGCGAGATCCTCACCGCCCGCGCCGCCGACATCGCCGCCACCAGCCGGGCCCGCACCCTGGTCGAACTCGGCTCCGGCTCCTCGGAGAAGACCCGCCTGCTGCTGGACGCGCTGCGCGCCGCGGGCACCCTGGAGCGCTACGTCCCGGTGGACGTCAGCGAGAGCGCGCTCGAATCGGCGGCGCGGGCGCTGACCGCCGACTACCCGGGGCTCGAAGTCGCCGCCGTGCTCTCCGACTTCACCAAGGGCCTGGGCCTGCCCGAGGGCGGCGGCCCCCGGCTGCTGGTGTTCCTCGGCGGCACCCTCGGCAACCTGCTCCCCGACGAGCGCACCGCCTTCCTGTCCGGCCTGCGGGCCCAACTCCTGCCCGGCGACCGGCTGCTGCTCGGCACCGACCTGGTCAAGGACCCCTCGGTGCTGGTCGCCGCGTACGACGACGCCGCGGGCGTCACCGCCGCCTTCAACCGCAACCTGCTGTCGGTGCTCAACCGGGAGCTGGACGCGGACTTCGAACCGGAGCAGTTCGAGCACGTCGCGCTCTGGGACGCCGAGAACGAGTGGATCGAGATGCGGCTGCGCTCCCGGCGCGACCAGACCGTCAAGATCGCCGATCTGGGCCTCCCCGTGCACTTCGAGGCGGGCGAGGAGCTGTACACCGAGGTCTCCGCGAAGTTCCGCCGCGAACGCGTCGAACGCGAGCTCTTCGCCGCGGGCCTGCGCCTGACCGACTGGTGGACGGACGAGGAGGGCCGCTTCGGGCTGTCGCTCTCCCAGCCCTTCGAGGACGGCTCCGGCTGAGGACGGCTCGGACCGAGGACGGCTCCGACTGAGGACGGCTCGGACCGAGGACGGCTCCGACTGAGGACGGCTCCGACTGAGGACTGCTCGGGCTGAGGACGGCTCCGGCTGAGGACGGCTCCGGCCGGGCCAGCCCTGGCTAGGCTCCGTCCTCCGGCGCCCGTGGGCGGACGCCCTGCCGCAGCAGGCCCGCCCACAGGCGGGCGCGGCCGCCGCGGTCGAGCGCCTCGTGGGCGGCGAGCAGGCCGCCGGTGACGGCGCCCATGAAGCCTCCGGCCAGGCAGTCCTGGCCGGAGAGGTAGAGGCCGTCGATCGCGGTGCGCGGGCGCAGCCAGTCCGCCCGGCCCGGGGTGCGGCCGTCGCCGAAGGCGGTGACGTCCTTGGCGAGTCCGTAGAGGCTGCCGCCGGGCCAGGCGGTGAAGTGCTCGGTGCTCAGCGGGGTGCCGAGTTCGTGGTGGGCGACCCGGCCGCGGGTGCGGGGCAGGTGGCGGTGGACCTGCTCGAGGAGGTGCGCGGTGAGTTCGGCCTTCAGTGCGAGGTACGCCGGGCTGCGGTGGTGCCAGCGCGAGCCGTGGAAGGGCGCGAACAGCTCCGGGTGGACGTAGGCGAGGACCTCGCCGGTCGACCGGCCGGGGTTGCGGGCGGTCCAGGTGGGGTCCTTGGCGCAGGAGAAGGAGAGGAAGCTGCCGCTGGTGCGTCCGCCCCGGCCCTCGAAGAAGGCGTCGCAGTCGCCGTCGGTGACGAGCAGGTTGTGCCGGGGCAGGCCGAGTTCCTCGGGGTCGCCGTCGAGTCCGAGGAAGAGCACCACGAACGGGAACCCGCGCCGCATGCCGTCCAGGCGGTCCGGCGCGGGGCCCGACGACGGGCCCGACGACGGGCCTGAGGCCAGGCCTGAGGCCGGGCTCGACGACGGGCCCGGGGCCGGGCCCGGCGTTCGGGTCGCGGACGGCGGCAGCAGGGTGCGGTGGGTGTGGTGCGCGCCCGCCGCGCTGACCACCACCGGGGCCCGCACCCGGGTGCCGTCCGCGAGCTGCACGCCGGTGGCCCGGGTGCCCGTCAGCTCGATCCGGGCGACCGGGGCCCGGACGAAGACCTCGCCGCCCGCGGCGCGGATCGGTTCGAGCATCGCGCGGGCGATCGCGGCGCTGCCGCCGACCGGGTACCAGGCGCCGGTCCGGAAGTGCTCGAACATCACGGCGAGGAGGAAGAACGGCAGGTTGGCGGTGGAGTCCGCCAGCAGCAGGGCGCTGCGGGTGAGGACGGCCTGCCGTAGCCGCTCGTCGCCGATCAGCTCCTCCACCACGTCCCGGGCGGGGCGCATCGCCACCGGCGGTACGGCCGCCGTCCGCAGCAGGCGGGCCAGCGGCCGGGCCACCGGGCCGGAGAGGCGGCCCAGGGCGAGGGCGGGGAGCACCGCACGGCACCGCCCCACCAGGGCGAACAGGGCCTCGATGCCGGTCCGTTCGGCCGGGAAGCGGGCGGTCAGTTCGGCCCGGTGGGCGTCGAAGCCGACCGGGCCCCGGTGCACCTCGCCGGCCAGCCGGTACTCGTCGCACGGGTCCCCGACCGGGGCCCACCGCAGCGTGCCACCGGTCAGGTAGTCGGAGAGGACCCGGACGGGTTCGCGCGGGGCCAGCTGGCCGACGTAGTGGATGCCGACGTCCCACTCCCAGTCGTGGCGCCGGTAGGCGTGGGTGTAGCCGCCCGCGGTGTAGTGCTGCTCGAACACCGCCACCCGGCGTCCCTGGCGGGCCAGGCAGACCGCGGTGGTCAGCCCGCCCGCCCCGGAGCCGACCACCACCGCGTCGTACCGGTCCGCGACCGCGTCCGCCGTCAGCGGCCTGCCCACCCGTACGCGTCCCGCCACGCCCGTCACCTCCGCCGCACCGGCCCGGGGCGGAAGGAGATCCGCCGTTCCCGTACAACTCCCCCCGGGCGCGGACGGTTACGGTCCCGCCCTCGGGCGGCGGTCCCGGCCGTCCGTTATTCGGTGGCGCGGAGCCGGGGGCGTCCGGAGAATGCCCGGGTGCAGATGACTGAGCAGCGGACGGCGACCGTCGTGGTCGAGTGGCAGGGCGAACTCCTCGGGGCGGTGGGCCCGTTCGCGGCGGAGTCGCCGTACTGGGCGCAGGTCGGCGAGGTGGCCGCGGCGGCGTCGCGGGCGGCGGGGGTGCCACTGGCGGTGCTGCGGCTGCTGGCGGTGGCGGGCGGGGAGGGCGGCCGGGGCGGGGCGGCGGTGTACCTGGCGGTGGCGTCCGAGCGTCCGACCGGCGCGCTGGCTCCGGCGGACACCGAGGACGTCGGGCACCCGCTGCGGCTGTGCTGGGCGTCGGCGGACGGGCTGGCGGCCGAATGGGCTTGGGCGGACGGCGAGTTGGCGGCGCTGGGCCGGGCCAGGAGCGGCCCGGTGGAGCAGGTGCGGAGCTGGAACCTGTCGGCGCTGTCGCGGTTCCCGACCGCGGACGGCCCGGTGTGGCTGAAGAGCACGCCGCCGTTCGCGGTGCCGGAGGCGGCGGTGATCGCCCGGGCGGGGCGGGCCGATCCGGGGCTGGTGCCGCGGGTGCTGGCGGCGGACGGGCGGCGGGTGCTGCTGGCGGACGTGCCGGGCGTGGACTGCTGGGGCGTGCCGGAGGACGGCATGCTGGCGGCCGTCGACCGGTGGGCGGCCGTGCAGGCGGCGGTCGCGGCGGACGCGGACGGGTCGGGCGGGCCGGGCGGGCCGGGCGGGTTGGCGGACTGCTCGCCGACCGCGCTGGCGGAGCGCTTCCCGGCGCTGGTGGAGCGGCTGCGCCCGGAGCTGTCGGCGCAGGAGTACGCGCAAGTCCGGGAGCTGGCCGGGCAGTTGCCCGCGATCGCCCGCGCACTCGACTCCTGCGGGCTGCCGTCGACGCTGGTGCACGGCGACTTCCACCCGGGCAACTGGCGCTTCGACGGCGAGCGGGTGACCGTCCTGGACTTCTCGGACGCGGCCTGGGGCCACCCGGCGCTGGACGGCCTGCGGCCGGAGCCGTTCCTCTCCCCCGAGCGCTGGGCGGTCGTCCGCTCGCGCTGGGCCGACGCCTGGCGCGCGCTGGTCCCGGGCTGCGCCCCGGAGCGGGCGCTGGAGCTGGCGCCGCCGCTGGTGCACGTGCACTTCGCGCTGCGCTACCAGGAGTTCCTGGACGGCATCGAGCCGAGCGAGCACCCGTACCACGCGGGCGACCCGGCCGACGAGGTGCGGCGGGCGCTGCGCGCGCTGGGCGGGGCCCTGGCCCCGACGGCCGGGTCGGCCGGGTCGGAGCCGCTGGGCGCGGGCCGCGAGCTGTAGCACGCGCTCATGTCGACGACCGGGAGTTCGGCGCAGCTGCTGCTGGACGCCCGGGCGGCCGAGGCGCTGCCCGCCTCCCCGGAGCGGCTGGCGGCGGCCTCGTACGACGCCTTCACCGCGCAGTCGGCGCAGGAGCAGGACCTGCTGGAGTGCGAGCTCCACGCGCTGGGCCGGACCGCGGACGCGCTCGCCCTGGAGTTCCAGCCGCCGTACGGCGACGGGCCGGTCCAGGACGGCGACGGGCCGGTCCAGGACGGGGTCCGGCTGGGCGTCAGCCGGGAGGAGTTCACCGCGTTCTTCGCCCGGCTCGGCATGACGGAGGTCGGCGCGGCGGGCGGTTTCGACCCGTTCCTGCACGAGACCGCCGAGCTGGTGCCCGCCGAGGACCCGGGCGCACCGATCGAACTGCTGGACGTGCTGTGGCCGGGGTTGGTGTTCGGCGAGCTGCTGTTCGCCCGCGCGGGCGTGCGGGTGCGGGCGGGAGCCCGGGTGGCCGAGCCGGGCCGGGCGGACGCCTCACCGGTGTACTGGGCGTTCCGGCGGCGCGGCCGGCGGCCGGTCGACCTGTCGCAGGGCTGGGGTTCCGACGCGCAGGGGAGCACCAGCCACCGGATGGACTTCCGGACCGCGGACGGCGACCGGCTGAACGTGGTGCGCACCCCCGAGCGGCTGTCGGACCACCTCGACCGCGAGAACAGCTGCCGACTGACCGGGGCGGAGGCCGAGGAGCTACTGCGCCACCGCTGCCTGCTGCGCCGCCCGGCCGGGCAGCCGGAGCCGGTGGTGGACTCACCGGAGGCGGCGGACTTCTGGCCGTTCGACTGGACGCTGCCGGAACCGGCGGCGTGCTCGCCGGACTGCCGCGACCACGGGAGCAACTGGCAGCGGCCCTGAGCCGGTCCTCAGGGCAGGTCGCCGCCGGTGGCGAGGGCCACCCCGAAGGCGGCGACCGGCAGCCCGGCGGCCAGCAGGGCCGCCGCCCCGAGGAGGGCGCCGAAAGTGGCGGCGGCGCGGGGCCGGTCGACGGTGTCGGCGGGCAGCGCGCCCTCGGGGCGGCCGGGCAGGTAGCGGACCTTGACCCGGTCGCCGACGGCGCGCGGGGTGTCGCCGTCGTCCTCGACCCGGACGGGCAGCTGGTCGGCGGTGCGGAAGCGGAGGACGGCCCGGCGGTCGGTGTGGACCTGCCGGGTCTCGACGTGCCGGTGCGTGCTGACGTACGCCTCCAGCACCTCGGCCTCGGCACTGAGCCCGTCGGCCCGCAGGCGGCGCAGCCGGGCGTCGTCGCGCAGCCGCTGCACGGCGACGGCCGCACCGAGGGCAACGAGCAGCAGGCCCGCGCAGCAGGCCGCCGTGCCGGCCGCCGTGTTCGCCCAGTCCATCAGCCCCCGCCTCCCCGATCTCCGTACGGGTGGGTGGACGTGCGGGGCCGGGCCGCCGGTTCCCGTGCGAGCTCGCCGCGGGCGGCACGGCCGGGCCTCGCGCCACAGCCGCCGGTCACCACGCCCACCCGCCATCGCCCCCGTCCCTCGCAGGGGCTCTCAGGGCAGGCGCCGGTAGCGCAGTTCGAGCCCGTCGAGGAGGGCGTCGAGGCCGGTGTCGAAGGCGCCCTGGTCGATGGTGCGGCGGTGTTCGGCGAGGCGGTGGGCGTCGCCGAGGTGGGGGTAGTCGGCGGCGGTGTAGAGGGTGGCGTCGTCGGGGAAGCCGGCGGCGAAGGAGCCGAGGGCGGAGCCGGTGACGAAGTAGCGCATGAGGGCGCCGATCCGGGTGGCCTGGCCGCGGGGCCAGCCCGCGTCGACGAGGCAGCCGAAGACGGCGTCGGCCAGTCGCAGGGCGTGGGGGCGGCGGCCGGGGCCCTGGGCGAGGACGGGGACGAGGTGGGGGTGGGCGGTGAGGGCGGCGCGGTAGGAGCGGGCCCAGGCGTGCAGGGCGGTGCGCCAGTCGTGCGGCGCGTCGAACATGCTGAGGTCGACCTCGCCCATCACACTGTCGACGACGGCGTCGAGCAGGTCGTCCTTGGTGGCGAAGTGGTTGTACAGCGAGGGGCCGCTGACCGAGAGTTCGGCGGCGAGGCGGCGGGTGGAGAGGGCGGCCAGGCCCTCGGCGTCGACCAGGGCGAGGGCGGCTGCGACGATGCGGTCCCGGCTGAGCAGGGGGGTGCGGGGTCGGGCGATCTCCGCCTCCTGGGGTGCGGGCTGCTGGGTCCGGGTCATTCTCGCAGGTGTCCGCGGGTGCTCTTCCGGATCCGGTGCGGGCGGGCTACAGTCACCGTAAAACTTGCAGTGCTAGTTTAAATCGGGGTACCCATCACATGGACCTGGAGCTGACCGAGGAGCAGGCCGCCGTACGGGAGTTGGCGGCCGCCTTCACCGACCGGGAGATCGTGCCGTTCGCCGCCGAGTGGGACCGGGCGGAGTCGATCGACCTGGGGATCGTCCGGAAGCTGGGCGACCTGGGCTTCCTCGGCCTGACCCTGCCGGAGGAGCACGGCGGCAGCGGCGGCGACCACCTGGCGTACTGCCTGGTGCTGGAGGAGCTGGGACGCGGCGACTCCTCGGTGCGCGGCGTGGTGTCGGTGTCGCTGGGGCTGGTCGCGAAGTCGGTGAACGCGTTCGGCACCGAGGAGCAGAAGCGCGCCTGGCTGCCGCGGCTGTGCTCGGGCGAGGCGCTGGGCTGCTTCGCGCTGACCGAGCCCGGCACCGGTTCGGACGCCGCCAACCTGACCACCCGGGCCGAGCGCGACGGCGACGACTGGCTGCTCTCCGGCGCGAAGATGTTCATCACCAACGGGACGTGGGCGGACGTCGCCCTGGTCTTCGCCCGCACCGGCGGGCCCGGGCACCGCGGCGTCACCGCGTTCCTGGTGCCCACCGACGCGCCCGGCTTCGAACGGCGGCTGGTGCACGGCAAGTTGGGCCTGCGCGGGCAGGCCACCGCCGAGCTGTCCTTCGACCGGGTCCGCGTCCCGGACGGCGCGCGCCTGGGCGAGGTCGGCGAGGGCTTCAAGGTCGCGATGGCGGCCCTCGCCAAGGGGCGGATGTCGGTCGCGGCGGGCTGCGTCGGCATCGCGCAGGCCTCGCTGGACGCGGCGGTGCGCTACGCCGGGGAGCGCGAGCAGTTCGGGAAGCCCATCGCCGCCCACCAGTTGGTGCAGGAGCTGCTGGCCGACACCGCCGTCGACGTGGACGCGGCCCGGCTGCTGACCTGGCGGGTCGCCGACCTGATCGACCGCGGCCTGCCGTTCGCCACCGAGTCCTCGGTGGCCAAGCTGTACGCCTCCGAGGCGGCGGTGCGCTGCGCCAACAACGCGCTGCAGGTGTTCGGCGGGTACGGCTTCATCGACGAGTACCCGGTCGGCAAGTACCTGCGCGACGCCCGGGTGATGACCCTGTACGAGGGCACCAGCCAGATCCACAAACTGCTCATCGGCCGCTCGCTCACCGGCGTCAACGCCTTCTGACCCACCCCTCCCCCTTCACGACAAGCCCTTCACGACAAGGAGCCCGACGAAGTGCTTCCGGTCTTCATCGCCGCCGCCCGCCGCACCCCGATCGGGCGGCTGCGCGGCGCACTGTCCGCCGTCCGGCCCGACGACCTGTCGGCGGCCGTGCTGCGCGGGCTGCTCTCCGACGTGCCCGCGCTGGACCCGGCGCGGATCGACGACGTGTACTGGGGCGCCGCCAACCAGGCGGGCGAGGACAACCGCAACCTGGCCCGGATGGCCGTGCTGCTCGCCGGGCTGCCCGACAGCGTGCCGGGCGCGACCGTCAACCGGCTGTGCGCCTCCGGCATGGAGGCCGTCACCACCGCCGCCCGCGCGATCGGCTCCGGCGAGGCCGACGTCGTCGTCGCGGGCGGCTGCGAGTCGATGAGCCGCGCCCCGTTCGTGCTGCCCCGCCCGGACGAGGCGCTGCCGCACCGCATCGAGACCTTCGACACCCGGCTCGGCTGGCGCCTGACCAACCCGCGGATGCGCGAACTGCACGGCGTGCTGTCGATGGGCGAGACGGCCGAGGAGGTCGCCGCCCGCTACGGCATCGACCGCGAGGCGCAGGACGCGTTCGCCCTGCGCAGCCACCGACTGGCCGCCGCCGCACGGGAGTCGGGGCACTTCGACGCCGAACTGCTGCCCGTCGCCCGCCCGGACGGGACGGCGGTGGAGCACGACGAGTCGATCCGCCCCGACACCACCGCCGAGAAGCTCGCCGCGCTCAAACCCGTCTTCCGCCCCGGCGGCACCGTCACCGCGGGCAACGCCTCGCCGATGAACGACGGCGCGGCCGCGCTGCTGCTGGTCAGCGAACGAGCGCTGGCCGAGCTGGAGTTGGAGCCGCTGGGCCGGTACGTGGCGGGCGCCTCGGCGGGCGTGCACCCCGACGTGATGGGCATCGGGCCCGTCCCGGCGACCCGGCGGGTGCTGGAGCGCTCCGGCTGGAAGCTCGCCGACCTGGAGACCGCCGAGTTCAACGAGGCCTTCGCCGCCCAAGCCCTCGCCTCCACCCGCCGGTTGGGCATCGACCCGGAGCTGGTCAACCCCTCCGGCGGGGCGATCGCCCTGGGCCACCCGCTGGGCTGCTCCGGCGCCCGGATCCTCACCACCCTGCTGCACCGGATGCGCCGCACCGGCGCCCGGCGCGGCCTGGCCACCATGTGCGTGGGCGTCGGCCAGGGCTCGGCCGTCCTGGTCGAGCGAGACTGAAATCCCCTCCCCCTCAATGAAGATGACGGATCGTCAGGAACGGAGTACGACGGTGGGCAGGTTCGACGGCAAGGTGGCAGTGGTGACCGGAGCCGCGCAGGGCATCGGTGCGGCGACGGCGCGGCTGCTGGCCGCGGAGGGCGCGGCGGTCGCCGTGGTCGACCTCACGGCGGAGCGGGCGAAGGACACCGTCGAGGAGATCCTCGCGGCGGGCGGCACCGCCCGCGGGTACGGGTGCGACGTCGCCGACTACGAGGCGGTGGAGGCCGTGTTCGCCACCGTGGCCGAGGAGTTGGGCGGCGTGCACGTCCTGGTCAACAACGCCGGGATCACCCGCGACAACCTGTTCTTCAAGATGCCCAAGCAGGACTGGGACACCGTCCTCGCGGTCAACCTGACCAGCGCCTACAACTGCGCGCACGTCGCGCAGAAGTACTTCGTGGCGCAGAAGTACGGCAAGATCGTCTCGCTCAGCTCGCGCTCCGCCCTGGGCAACCGCGGGCAGGCCAACTACGCGGCGGCGAAAGCCGGGATCCAGGGCCTCACCGCGACCCTGGCCATCGAGCTCGGCCCCTTCAACGTCAACGTGAACGCCGTCGCCCCCGGCTACATCGCGACCTCGATGACCGCCGCGACCGCCGAACGCGTCGGCGCGACCCCCGAGGAGCACCAGGCCGAGGTCGCCGGCCGCACCCCGCTGCGCCGGGTCGGCCGCCCCGAGGAGGTCGCCGCCGTGGTGGCGTTCCTGGCCAGCGAGGACGCCTCGTACGTCAGCGGCCAGACGCTGTACGTCAACGGCGGCGCGCGGTAGCCGCGTCGGCGGCGCCGGACGGACCGGTGGGGGCCGCTCCCGCGCACCCCTGAGGGACGGACGGGGTGGCGGTCAGCGCCAGGGCCAGCGGCGGGCCGGCTTCGGCTGCGGCGCGGACTGCGGCGCGGACTGCGGCGCGGTCGGCAGGTCCGGCCGGACGGGCGGGGACGGCGGCGCGGGCTGCGGCGGCGGGAACGGGGCCGGGGCGGCCGGCGGGCGTTCGTGCTCCGGCTGGAGGACGACCGGGTAGTCGAGTCCGGTGGCGATGTGGGTCAGCGCGGTGGCCCGCCAGCCCGTCCAGTCGCTCTCGCGGTCGTAGGTCTCGTGCTCGGCCCAGTCCTCGGCGCGCAGTTGGACCGCGGTCATCCCGGCCGCCTTGGCACCGCTGAGCTCCCGGCTGTCGCCGTCGCCGACGTAGAGGCAGCGCTCGGGGGTGACGCCCAGGCGCCGCATCACCTCGGCGTACAGGGCCGGGTCGGGCTTGCGGCGGCCCTCGCGGCAGGAGAACACCGCGGTGTCGACCCAGCGGGCGGCGGGCACCAGCGCCCAGTGGTCGGCGAGTTCGGTGGAGCAGTCGCTGAGCACCCCGATCCGGACGTCCCGGCGGCGGATCGTCTCCAGCACCCGCAGCGCGTCCGGCCGCAGTGCGAACAGTTCGTGCTGGGCGGCGCGGCGGGCCTCGCACGCCCGCCACAGCGCGACCTGCTCCGGGTCCGTCACCCCGCAGCGCGCCGCGAGCGCGGTGACGGTCTCCCGCAGGTCGCCGAGCCCGCCGACGGCCCGCTCCGGCCAGGACTCGTCCCAGGCCCGCCGCCAGCGCTGCGCGTCGATCCCCAGCGGGGCGGCGCTGCGCGCGGCGTGCTCGTCGCGCACCCGGGACGGGACGGCGGGGGTCAGGGTGCCGAAGAAGTCGAACACCACGGCGTGGAAGGGCGAGAACGGCATGCGGGGAAGCGTACTCCCCGCGCGGGCTAACTTCCTTCGGGTCAGCGGGAGTTCACGCGCGGTGCAGTCGCACGGCCGTGGGCGACTGGGTCGCGGGCGGCTGGGTCACGGGCGGCTGGGTCACGGGCGCCTCGGCCGCGGTGCGGCGGCGGCCGCGACCGGCGAGGCGGCACCCCGTGCAGTCCGGGTGGCCGTGGCGGGCGGCGCGGTCGCGGGTGCGCCAGTGCCGCAGGTGCGGCGGGCGCGGGCCGCCGGGCTTGCCCCAGCCCGCGAGGTGCAGGGCCCAGGTGGCGAGCGCGGCGGCGGGTGCCAGGGCAGCTCCGGCCCACAGGACGGCGGGGGAGGCGAGGACCAGTCCCATCCCGGCGGTGGTGAAGGCGAGGATGCCGAGGGCGGAACCGGTCCATCCGGCGACGGTGTGCCCCATGTCGTGGTCGCCGTGTGCGTTCATGTGTCCTCGTTTGGTGTGATGGGCGGGTGCGGAGACAGGTCGGCCCGGGGTGGGCGCACCCCAGCGGATCGTTTATCTCACGAGCTAAGTAACTTAGATGCTAAGGAGTTCCCGAGTGGAGGGCAAGCCCCGCCCCCAGGCGACGCCTGAACAGGCCCTGCAGGCCATGGACCGCATGATCGCCCTGGCCCAGTTCGGCCAGCACGACATTGCCGCCAGGCTCGGGCTCAACGTCACCGACCTGACCTGCCTGGGGTTCGTGATCGAAGCCACCGCGTCCGGCGAGCCACTGGCCGCGGGCGACCTCGCCGAACGCGCCCAGCTCACCACCGGCGCCGTCACCGGCGTCCTCAACCGGCTGGAGCGGGCGGGGTACGCCCGCCGCGAGCCCGACCCGACCGACCGCCGCCGGGTGCACGTCCTGATCTCCGAGGACGCCCAGGAACGCGTCCTCCGGGTGTACGGCCCCTTCTACGCCCGCCTGGCCGAGCTGTTCGCCGACTACTCCCCCGCCGAAGTCGCCGTCCTCGCCGACTGGTTCACCCGCGCCCGGGCCGCCATGGCGGACTCCCTCGCCGAGATCCGCGAGTGACCCGCGCACCGGCCGCTCCCCCGCCGTTACCCCCTGCCCCTGCCCCCGCACCCGCACCCGCACCCGCACCGATGGAGGAGGCAGCCGTGCCCGGCCGCACCCGGATCCGCCTGGTCGAACCCGCCGACGCCGCCCCGCTGGCCGCCCACCGGGCCCGGGACGTCGAGCTCTTCCGGCGCTGGGAACCGGCCCAGCCGCCCGCCCTCCTCACCGCGGAGGGCCAGGCCGAGCGGATCGACCGGCTGCTGGCCGGGCACCGGGCCGGCACGGTCTGGCCGGGCGTGGTGCTCGCCGACGGCGAGGTGATCGGGCAGGTCACCGTCGGCGGCGTCCTGCCGCAGCCGCACCTGCGCCGCGGCTCCCTCGGGTACTGGATCACCGGCACCGCCCAGAACCGGGGCCACGCCGGGCGCGCCGTCGGGCTCGCGCTCCGGGTGATGGCCGAGGAGCTCGGGCTGCACCGCGCCGAGGCGTCCACCAACCTGGAGAACCTGCCGTCCCAACGGGTGCTGCGCCGCAACGGGTTCAGCCCGTACGGCGTCGCGCACTCCGCGATCCTGCTCGACGGCAGGTGGCAGGACTCGCTGCTGTGGGAACGGATCCTCGGCGACTGACCCGCGTACCGCCCCCCAGCGGCCCCGTCCGTCGGCCGCGGCCCCCGTCCGCGGCCCCGTCCGTCAGCCGCGGGCCTCGGCGAGCTGGCGCAGGTAGCGTTCCGCGGCGCGGAGCTTGCGGTTGTCCGGGCCGGGGAGGTGTGCGCGGAGCTCGATGATCTCGGGGGCGATCCGGATCGCCTCGGCCGGGTCCTTGACGGCGCGCCAGCAGGCCTCGGCGTTGGTGACGGCGCGCTGCGTCTCGGGGTGTTCGGGCCCGTCGCTCTGCAGCAGGGCCGCGGCGACCTGGCGGTAGAGCTCGGCCGCGACGGAGGGGCGGCCGCCGACCCGGCAGACGTGCGCCCGGACCTGACGGACCTGCAGCACCACGGTGGCCCGGGAGCCGTACGCGCCGACGGCCTTCTCCTCCAGTGCGAGGGCGAGCGCCGAGGCGGTCTCGTGGTCGCCCGCCTCCGCGCTGCGGACGATGTCGCCGATCGCCTCCAGGTACTCGCCGGGCGGCGCCTGCGTGCCGTCCGCGGCGGGCGGCGTGGCGGCGGGCCCCTTGCCGAGCTGGACGGTCCCGGTGGACGCGGGGTCCGCGGCGGGGGCGTCCGGGCCGGGCAGCGGGGTGGTCGCGGCGAGCGGGTCGTGGCGGGGCACCGGTTCGGGCTCGGGGGCGCGCTCGACGATCGGGATGGTGACCGGCCGGTCGATCGGGAGGGTCGCGGCCAGGGTGTCGCCCGGCCCGGGCCCGGCGGGCGCCGCGCCCTTGGCGAACGTCACGGCGGACGCGGACGCGGACGCGGGCGCTGGTGCGGACGCTGGTGCGGACGCTGGTGCTGGTGCGAGCACGGGCAGCGGCTCGGTCGCGGTCTCCGCGGCACCGTCGACAGCCGCACCGGCGGCACCCTTGCCCAGCTCGACCCGCGGCGCGCCCCGCCCCGGCTTGTCGAGCGCCACCAGCGGAACGGCCGGGGGCACCGGAGCGGCGGCGGTCGGCGTGAGCGGGGCGGTGAGCGGGACGGTGGAGCGCGCGTCCGCGGGAACCATCGGCTCGCCCTTGACCAGCGAGACGATCATCTTGCGGCGCGCCGGGGTCGCCGGAACGCCCGCCTTGCGCAGCGAGACCATGCCGCGCGGCGTCCAGCCGGGCGAGAGCCGGGGCCGTACGGGTTCGGGCGCGGGGGCGAGGCCGGTGGCACCGGGGGCGGTACCGGGGGCGGCACCGACCGCGAGCCCGGGTGCGGCCCCGGCGGCGGGGCGGGTCGCGGTGTCGGGGCGGGCCGGGGTGGCGGCCGCGGGTTCGCCGGTGCCGATCTGCCGCGCGGTGTTGCGGAAGTAGGGCCGGTCGGCGGGGTGGGAGGTGATCACCACGGTTTCGGCCCGCAGCACCGAGTTGACCTGCTGGCGGACGAGTTCGGGGGTGAGGAACTGGTCGGCGCCGGGGCGGCCGCGGTGCAGGGTCTCGATCAGGCCGCGGGTGAAGGTGCCGAGCTGGTCGGGGTCGTGGTTGACGACGGCCCAGAGCGGGACGCCGTCGGAGAGCTGCTGCCCGGCGGTGGCCGCGAGGGCGGGCCAGACGACCTGGTCGGCGCTCAGGTCGCCGATCACCAGGGTGTCCAACTCGGTTCCGCGGTGCCGGAGTTCGGTGGCGATGGCGGACCAGGGCAGGCTCTCGGAGCTCTTGTTCTCGCGCAGCGAGAGGTAGAGCTGTTCGCCGCGCCGGTCGGTGATCAGGTGACCGCCGAGGTGGATGAGCAGCGGGCCGGGGTGGCGGGCGGCGGCGCGCAGGTGGGCGAGGACGGTCTGCGGGTCGTTGGCGCCGGGCAGGTGGACGGCGTCGACCTGGTCCGCGGAGAGCAGGACCTGCGGGGCGACACCGGCCAGGGCGGCGGAGAGCACCGAGGCGTGCCCGGTGCCGCCGCGGCCCCAGCGGCGTCCGCCGCCGTAGCCGCCCTCGATGACCAGGATGCGTCCGCGCAGGCCGTCACCGATCCCGTGGGCGGGGGGCGGGGCGTCGGCGACGTGGGCGGGCACGGGCGCGGTGGGCGCGGCGGGGGTGATCGGGAAGGAGCCGGTCCATCCGGTGCCGCCGGGCGGGACCGCGGGCGGCGGCGGGAGGACGGTGCCACCCGCCGGGGTGGCGCCCGCCGGGGTGACGCCGAGCACGGATTCCGGGATGACCAGGTTGATGGAGGTCGCGAACGGGTCCGCACCGGGCGGGACTTCGAGCGTCTGTTCCAGGGCGGGCGCGTTCGGGGGGAGCTTGAGCGTCTCCTCCGGGTCGGCCCCCGCCGGCCCGTCCCCGGTCGTCGATGCCACGTCAGCCACCGTTCGGTCACCGCCCCCGTCCGTCGCCCGCGCGACGCCGTGCCTGTACGCCGTGGTGTCCCGCACCAGGCTCCGATCCCGGCCACGATACGTGGTCCGCGGCCGGCCGGGCCAGGCCGGGTCCCGCGAGGATCGGCACCCGGCCGGGGCCGCGAACCGGCCGGTTCCCGAACGGTTCGACGGGGGGCGGACGTTGACCCCGACCGCCCCCGAGCGGTCCCCGACCGGCCCTGAGCGGTCCGTTCGGCAGTCCCCGGGCGTCCCGCCGGACGCCGGACGGGATGTCAGCCCCGGCGTCCGGCAACCGGCTCGGGCCGGACCCGGTGGCCGGACCCGGCCACCACGGCGGCGGCCAGGAGGGCGACGGCGCCCCCGAGCACCATCACGGTGGCGGGCGAGGAGCGGTCCACCACGAGGCCGCCGGTCAGGGCGCCGATCGACAGGGTCGCCTGGAAGGAGGAGGTGAACAGCACGCCCGCCGCCTCGGGGGCGTGCGGGGCCGCGGCCAGGAACCAGTTCAGGGCGCACACCGACACGGCGCCGTACGCCACCCCCCACAGCGTCAGCAGGACGGCGGCGCCCGGGGTGCCGGTGCCGAGCAGCGGCATCAGCAGGGTCGCGGCGGCGATCAGCACGACGGCGGTGCCGAAGACCGGCCGCAGGGCGCCCGCCGCGCGGCCCCCGGCGAGCGCGTTGCCGAGCAGCCCGGCGGCGCCGTACCCCAGCAGGAGGCCGATGACCGGGCCGGGCCCGGCGTGCGCAGTGGTCTCCAGGAACGGGGTGACGTAGGTGTAGCTGCCGAAGTGGGCCAGCACGATCAGGAAGGTCACGGCAAGGCCGCTGCGGATGCCCCGCCCCGTGAGCAGGCCGCGCAGCACACCGAGGTCGGTGACGGTCAGCGGGGGCAGCGGCGGGAGCGACAGCAGCAGGGCGACCAGGGTCAGCAGGGTCAGCGCGGCCGCCACCAGGAAGGCGGCCCGCCAGCCCGCGAGCGAGCCGAGGAACACGCCCGCCGGTACGCCGAGGACCGAGCCGAGCGGGACGGCGGTGAAGAACACGGTGGTGGCGCGGCCCTGCCGGTGCGCCGGGACGAGCCGGGCGGCGAGCCCCGAACCGACCGACCAGAACGCCCCGACGACCAGGCCGAGCAGGACCCGCGCGACCAGCACGGCCCAGTAGGCGGGGGCGAGGGCGTTGAGGAGGTCCGCCAGGGTCAGGAGCAGCAGCAGGGCGCCCAGCACGGTCCGCCGGTCGGCGCGCCTGGTCGCGACCGTCACCAGCGGTGCGGCGACGGCGGCGACGAGGCCCGGGAGCGTCATCATCAGACCGGCGGTGCCGTCGGAGATCCGGAAGGTGGCGCCGATCGGGGTGAGCAGGCCGATCGGCAGGATCTCGGTGGTGACGAGGGAGAACACGCCCGTGGTGACGGCCAGCACGGCGGGCCAACCTCCTTGCCCTGTCCACCGGTTGAGGTGGTCGTGGGGGTCGGCGGGTGGACGGCGGGTGGTGGTGGCCATGCCGGAGGTCCTGTCTGTGGGCGGTGGGGTGTCACCGGACAGTCCACCAGCCGGACCGGGGGCCGGTCCGGCGTGAATCGGACTTCGACGTCCGCCCCGCAACCCGTCGCCCCGTCACTCCGTCACTCCGTCAGCCCGTCAACCCGCCCCCCGCCGACGGCGGTTGCGGTCGAACGGCAGTACCCCCAGCCCGACCGGCACGCTCGCCGCCGTCCCCGCGGCGAGGGCGTAGGGGACGGGGACGGCGTGGGACTCGGCGAGGGTCCCGCTCGACGAGTACGACCGCCCGCTCTGCGGCGATCCCGGACCCCGGCCGTGCGGCGGCTGACCCGTCCGGCGACCGACCCGTCCGCCCGGCCGCCCGTCCGTCAGGGGTGTCCGTCAGGGGTGTCCGTTCCCCGCGCGCAGGGCGGCGCCGAGCGGGGTGGGGCGGTAGTGGACGTGGCGACCGTGGCGGGTGCGTTCCAGGAGGGCGGCGGTGTGCAGGGCGGCCAGGTGCTGGCTGACCGCGGCGGGGGTGACGGCGAGGCGGTGGGCGAGTTCGGTGGTGGTGGCGGGGCCGTCGTCGGCGAGCATCACCAGGAGCCTGGCGCGGGTCGTGCCGAGCAGTCCGGCCAGGGCCTGCGGGGCGGGCGCCGGGGGGCGTTCGGCGAGGGTGGCCAGGCCGCGGGTGGCGTAGACGATGTGCGGCGGGGCGTCGCGGTCGAGCATGGTGGAGACGCCGTCGGCGAAGCAGCTGGGGGTGAGCAGCAGGCGGCGGCCGTCGACGGGGATCTCGTCGGGGGCGGACGGCCAGGGGCCGCCGCGGCGGATGGTGAGGGTGTCGTCGGCCCAGGAGAGCCGTTCGCTGATGCCGCGGAAAAGGGCGTCGGCGCCGCCCTCGGCGAGGGTGCGGGCGCGGTGCGCGAGGTCGGCGGCGAGGACGGTGCGGGCCCGGGGCCACCACTGCGGGCGCAGGCAGGCGTGCCAGTACGCCTCCAGGGCGTCGGCGAGGTCGGCGAGCAGCCGGTCGGGGTGGTGCAGGCCGTCCGCGAGGACGGGCGGGACGGGCTCGCCGAGCGGGTGGAAGGTCTGTTCGATGTCGGGTCGCAGCCGGGCGGGGTCGGTGGCGCGCAGCGCGGCGAGTTCCTCGCGCAGGTCGGGGGCGGGGACGGCGGGGCGCGGGGTGAGGAGGTCGGGGACCCAGTAGCGGCGGTGGGCGACCAGCGCGGTCAGCAGGGGGCGGGCCGCCAGCTGCTCGAATCCGGGGCGCATCGCCGCGAAGGCGGGGCGCAGCGCGGGGAAGCGGCGGGCGTGGTGGGTCCACATGCGCAGGCTGAGCACGGTCTCCTGGAGCGGCGAGTACGCGAAGGAGGTGGCGGCGAGGTCGGCGAGGCGGAGCCGGAAGCGGATCATTAAGCACCAGGGTAAATCGATTCCGGCCTTCGGCGGCCGCGGGTGTGCTGCTGGACATGAACCTGAGTACCGCCTCCCCGCCCCCGCTCCGCCCGCCGTCCTCCCCGCCCTCGCTCCGCCCGCTGTCCTCCCCGCCCCCGCTCCGCCCGCCGTCCTCCTCCTCCGTGGTCCGCCGGCTGGCGGCGCTGCTGCTGGTCAACGCGGTCGGCAACGGGCTGTTCCTGACGGTGGGGACGCTCTGGTTCACCCGCGGCCTGGGCTTCTCGGCCGGGGTGGTGGGCGCGGCGCTGACGGCGGCGGGCCTGTGCGGGGTGCCCGCGGCGCTGCCGGTGGGGCGGCTGTGCGACCGGCTGGGCGCGAAGCCGGTGCTGGCGGTGGTGCACGTGGTGCAGGCGGGGGCGACGGCGGTGTTCGCGTTCGCCGGGTCGCTGTGGCTGTTCGTCCTGCTGGTGTGCGTGACGGGGGCGGCGTCCCGGGCGAACGGGGTGGCGCGCTCCACCCTGTACGCGCACGCGCTGCCCGCCGCGGCGCGGAACCGGGCGCTGGCCGTGCTGCGGGCGCTGAACAACGTCGGCATCGGCGCGGGCGCGGCGCTCGGCTCGCTGGTGCTGGCCCACGGCGGGCCGGGCGCGCTGCGGACGGCGGTCTGCGCGAGCGCGGCCGGGTACCTGCTGGCGCTGCTGCCGCTGCGGGCGGTGCCGACGGGGGCGGCGCCCGCCGCCGTACGGGGCGCTGCGGCGGCGGTGGCGGCGCGCCCGCTGCGGGACCTGCCGTTCGTGGGGGTGGCGGTGCTGAACGCGGTGGTGAACACGCTGTACGTGGTGCTGGAGGTCGGCCTGCCGCTGTGGACGCTCGGGCACACCTCGGCCCGTCCGGCGGTGACGGGCTGGCTGCTGCTCACCAACACCGCACTGGTGGCACTGCTCCAGGTGCTCGCGGTCCGCCGGGTGTCCGAACTCGCGGGCGCGGCAAGGTCGTTCCGGCTCGGCGGGCTGCTGGTGGGCGCGAGCTGCCTGGCCGCCGCCGGGGCCGCCGGACGGGCGCCGGGAGTGGCGGTGGCGGTACTCCTGGGAGCCGTGGTACTGCTGACGGCCGGCGAGGTGCTGTCGCAGGCGGGCAGTTGGGCCCTGGCGTACGACCTGGCCCCCGAGCACGCCCACGGCGCCTACCAGGGCGTCCTGCACACCGGCGTCGCCCTGGCCCAGGCGCTCGCCCCGGCCGCCCTCACCGTCCTCGTCCTCCCGCACGGCACCGCCGGCTGGGCCGCCCTCGCCGCTGTCTTCGCCTGCGCGGCCCTCGCCCTCCCCCCGGTGGCCCGCCACGCGGCACGCCGCAACGCGGAGCAGGCACCGGAACCGGCATCGGCATCAGCACCGGCACCGGCCAAAGAGGTTCAAGCACGGGCGAGTTGACCCACCGGGCCGGAGCCGGAACCGGAGCCGGAACCGGAACCCGTCACCTCCCCCACCTCCCCGCCGCCGTCCCCGCTTCCAGCCCCGTCACCCCCGACTCCGCCCGCTCGCGGGCGAGTTCACCGGCCAGGGTGTAGCGGGCGGCGGCCTGCGGGGAGCGGGCGGCGTGGGTGGTGATGGCGTCGACGAGGGCGGTGGACATGTCGTGGCGGGGGTGGTCGCGGTGGACGGCTTCGCCGTGGGCGTCGGTGAGGTGGGCGGTGTCGATGCCGAAGTCGGCGGTGACGCCGCGGCGGGTGAGGCGGGCGAGGGTGCCGCGGCGGTCGGCGATCTGGGCGGAGGAGTGCAGGGCGATGGCTTCCCAGACCTGGTCGACGGCGGTGGCGGGGTAGCCGTGGCGGGTGAGGAACTCGGCGGCGAGGTCGGCGCCCTCGAGTTCGAAGCGGGCCTGTCCGGGTGTGTCGGGGGAGGTGCCGAGGTCGTGCAGGACGCAGGCGTGGAAGAGCAGGTCCTCGTCGTAGTCGGTGCCGGGTGCCAGCCGTTCGTGGTCGGCGAGGAGCCGGGCGAACAGGTAGCTGCGGATGCTGTGCCGGGCGACGGGCGGGCTGACGGCGGCCCGCAGGAGGTCGAGGGCGGCGGTGGCGACGGGGCCGGCGGGCAGGGCGGGGATCGCGGGGGCGAGGGGCGTCGGTGTGCTCATGGCCCCGACCGTACGGCGGCCGGGCGCGGGCCCGGCAGTGGCACGGGTGCCGTCGGCCGATAGGATCGTGCCATGGAGTCCGTGTCGCGGCCGCAGCCGTCCCCGCACCGGGTGGTGGTGCTGGCCCTGCCCGGCGTGCTGCCGCTGGACCTGGGCATTCCCCTCCAGGTGTTCGGGAGTTGGCCGGAGGCGCCGTACGCGCTGGCGGTGTGCGCGGCCCGTCCGGGCCGGGTGCCGGTGCACGGCGGGCCGGAGCTGCACGTGCCGGACGGCCTGGGGCTGCTGGCGGCCGCGGACACGGTGGTCGTCCCGGGGTGCGCGGAGCTGTCGCCGCCGTCGCCGGAGGTGGTGGCGGCGCTGCGGGCGGCGGCGGGGCGCGGTGCGCGGATGGTGTCGATCTGCACGGGGGCGTTCGTGCTGGCGGCGGCCGGGCTGCTGGACGGGCGCCGGGCGACCACGCACTGGCAGCACGCGGCGGAGCTGGCGGCGGCGTACCCGCGGGTGGTGGTGGACCCGAAGGTGCTGTACGTGGACGAGGGCGCGGTGCTGACCTCGGCGGGTGTCGCGGCGGGGCTGGACCTGTGCCTGCACCTGGTGCGGGCCGACCACGGGGCGCGGGTGGCGAACCAGCGGGCCCGGACGCTGGTGACGGCCCCGCAGCGGGAGGGCGGGCAGGCGCAGTACATCGACCTGCCGCCGTCGGCGGCGCCGGGCGCGGGCCTGGCCCGGCTGCACGAGTGGGTGCTCGCCAACCTCCACCTGCCGCTGTCGGTGGACGAGTTGGCCCGGCAGGCGGGGGTGTCGCGGCGGACCCTGATCCGGCGTTTCCACGCGGGGACGGGCCTGCCGCCGATGCGCTGGCTGCTGGAGGCGCGGCTGGCCCGGGCGCGGGAGCTGCTGGAGTCGACGGACCTGACGGTGGAGGCGGTGGCGCACCGCTGCGGCCTGGGGACGCCGGGGAACGTCCGGGCGCTGTTCCGCGAGCACGTGGGCGTCCCGCCGAGCACCTACCGGGCGACGTTCCGCCCGCCGTCCTGAGCCGCGTCCTCACCCCAGCGTGTTCTTGTGCACCGTCCCGCCCTTGACGATCAGCCGCAGGTTGCGGCCGGGGTCGCCGAGGACGGCGAGGTCGGTGGTGGGGTCGCCGTCGACGACCAGCAGGTCGGCCCAGGCGCCGGGGACGAGGACGCCGAGCGGGGCGTCGCGGTAGGGGTCGCGGCGTCCGGCGAGGCGGAACAGTTCGGCGTTGCCGGAGGTGGCGAGCTTGAGGACGGCGACGGGGTCGAGGTACTCGCCGAGGCGGACCAGCATCTCGTTCTGCCGGTGGGCGAGGGAGGGTTCGAGCAGCAGGTCGGTGCCGAAGGCGAGCCGGACGCCGTGCTTGAGCGCCCAGCGGAAGGTGGTGCCGACGCCGTCGCAGACCTGGCGGTTCTTGGCCCGGCTGTCGGGGTTGTCGAAGTGGTGGTCGTCCTCGGCGAAGGGCTGGGTGCTGAGCCAGACGCCGCGTTCGCCGAGCAGCCGGATGGTGGCCTCGTCGGCGAGGTGCCCGTGCTCGATGCAGCGCACGCCCGCGTCGACGGCGCGCCGGACGCCCTCGGAGGTGTAGACGTGCACGGTGACGTAGGTGCCCCAGTCGGCGGCGGCCCGGACGGCGGCCTCCAGTTCGGCGGGCGTGAACTGCAGGACGTCCAGCGGGTCGTACGCGGAGGCGGCGCCGCCCCCGGCCATCAGCTTGATCTGGGCGGCGCCGCGCTTGAGCTGTTCGCGCACCGCGGCGAGGACGCGTTCGGGCCCGTCGGCGACCCGCATCAGGCCGACCTGCTCGGCCCGGGACGGCGGCCCGCCGAGGGCGGTGGGCGGGTCGTAGACCGTGCCGAAGTCGCCGTGCCCGGAGGTCTGCGAGAGCGCGGCCTGGCTGGGGTAGATCCGCGGGCCGGGGAACAGCCCGGCGTCCAGGACGCGGCGCAGCGGGTCGGTGTCCCCGGCCAGGTCGCGGACGGTGGTGAAGCCGCGCATCAGCATGGCCCGGGCGGAGGCCAGCGCCTGGTAGTAGACCGCGCCGGTGGGGGAGAGTTGCAGCCCGGCCATCGTCCCGCCGATCAGCATCAGGTGGACGTGGGCGTCGGTCAGGCCGGGCATCAGGGTGCGGCCGCCGCCGTCGACCACCACCGCCCCGGCGGCCGGGCCCGCGGGGGCGGGCTGCCCGAGGACGACGTCCGCGATCCGGTCGCCCTCGGTGCGGACGTAGCCGGGCACCGCCTCGTCCCCGATCCCGTCGAAGACCCGTACGTTGGTGATGAGCAGCCCGCCCGGAGCGGCGGTGGACGCGTCAGGAGCCATGCCCCCATGCTGGTCCGCCGGCCCGGCGCGCCCCCGCCCGTTCGGCCGAACGTGGGCGCGCCGAACGTGGGCGCGCCGGACGGGGGTTCGCCGGTCGGGGGTCCACCGGTCGGGGAGCCCGCTTTCGGCTTCGTCTTCGCCTTCGTCGTGCAGCGGTGTCCTGCGGGTGGTCAGTAGGTGACGGTGATCCGGCGGGCCGGGCCGTCGACGCGGATCAGGCCGCCGTAGGGGAGGACGAGTTGCGGTTCGGTGTGGCCGAAGTCGACGTCGAGGACGACCGTGGCGTCGGGGGCGTAGGCGTCCAGGGCGCGCAGGACGGCGGCGCGCTGTTCGGCGCGGTAGCGGGCGCGGGCGGGCGCGTCGTGGGGGTGCTCGAAGCTCCAGGCCATGGCGCGGCCGACCAGGACGGCGGGGAACTGGCGGAGCAGGCCGCGTTCGCCGAGGTTGCGCAGCATCCGGAACACCTCGGCGGCGGCGGGCAGTTCCTCGGAGGTCTCCAGCAGCAGCACACCCCCGGCGTGCTGCTCGGCGGGGCGCAGCCGGTCGGCGGCGGCCATCCAGTGCAGGATCTCCAGGTTGCCGCCCCAGCTGGTGCCTTCGACGACGCGGTCGGGGCGGTGCCAGTGCCAGCCGGTGGCGGGTTCGGCGGCGGGTTCGCGCGCGAAGGTGGCCGGGTCCTCCCAGCGGCCGAGGACGGTGCTGGTGTCGGCGGCCTCGGTGAGCTCGTACGCGCCGCCGTCGAAGAGGGCGGCGCGCAGCGAGGCGTCGGTGAGCGGGTGGACGGCGTGCGGGCGGCCGAGCTGGGTCATCAGGGCGGCGCCGTGGTAGGCGACGACGCCCTGGCGGTGCAGGAAGTCGAGCAGGTTGGTGTTGTCGCTGTAGCCGAAGAAGGGTTTGGGGTTGGCGCGGATCAGTTCGGCGTCGAGGTGCGGAACCACGGTGATCTGGTCGTCGCCGCCGAGGGTGGCCATCACGGCGGTGACGCTCGGGTCGGCGAACGCGGCGTGCAGGTCGGCGGCGCGCTCGGCGGGGGTGGCGTCGAGCTTGCGGGTGGTCGGGTACTCGACCGGCTCCAGGCCGTACTCCTCGCGCAGGCGGCGCAGCCCGAGTTCGTGCGGGAGCGGGAAGGCGCCCGGCCCGGCGAAGCCGGGTGAGACGATCGCGATCCGGTCGCCGGGCCGGGGCTTGGGCGGGTACGTGGGCTGGTCCGTCATGCCGGGATGCTAGCGGCGCGGGCCGGGGGCGCGCGCCCGGGTTTCGGACCGGCTCAGGGACGGACGTCCAGCAGGGTCTTGCCGAGGGTGGCGCGGGCCTCGATGGCGCGGTGGGCGTCGGCGGCGCGCTCCAGCGGGAAGCGCTGGCCGATGACGGGGCGCAGTCGGCCCGCGGCGGCTTCGGCGAGGGCGTGGGCGGTGGCGGCGCGGATCCGGTCCGGGGCGGGGCGCAGGTGGAGGACGGTGAGGGCGCGGGCGGCGGCCTCGTCGGCCGGGAGGTCGGTCCAACTGCCGCTGGCCAGGCCGAAGCTGAGGAGGCGGCCGCCGTCGCGGAGCAGTCCGGCGGCGGCCCGGCCGAGGGTGCCGCCGACGCCGTCGAGGACGAGGTCGACGGGGGCGCGGCCGTCGGTCCAGTCGGGCTGCCGGTAGTCGGCGGTCTCGGCGGCGCCGAGTTCGGCGGCGAGGGCGAGTTTGCGGGGGCCGCCGGCCGCGGCGAGGACGCGGGCCCCGGCGGCGGTGGCGAGTTGGACCAGCAGGGTGCCGACGCCGCCGGCCGCGGCGGTGACCAGGACGCGTTCGCCGGGCGCGGGGGCGGCGGTCTCCAGCAGCAGGCGGGCGGTGCGGCCGTCGGCGAGCAGCGCGGTGGCGGTGTCCAGTTGGAGGCCGTCGGGGACGGGGTGCAGGCCGTCGGCGGGGACGGCGGCGAGTTCGGCGTAGCCGCCGCTGCCGCCGGTGGAGGAGACCACCCGCCGTCCGAGCCAGGCCGGGTCGGTGCCGGGGCCGAGGGCGGTGACGGTGCCGCCGACGCCGTTGCCGGGCACCATCGGGAGGGCGCCGGTGAACGGGCCGAGGCCGGTGGCCCGGAACTGGGTCTCGACGAAGGTCAGGTTGGCGTGCGCGACCGCGACCAGCGCCTCCCCGGGGCCGGGCACCGGGTCGGGGGCGGCCCCCGCCACCAGCACCTCGGGCCCGCCGAACTCCCGCAGCCACACCGCTCGCATCACGCCTCCACCCGTTCCCGGGCCGGTCGTTCCGGCCCGGCGCCCATCCTGTGACTTCAAGCGGGCTTGAGGTCAAGTCGCCCGGCGACCGGCGGCCTGTCACCGGCGGGTGCCAGGATCCGGAGCATGGACGCGGACGGATTCTGGGACCTGGTGGAGTCGAGCGCGGCCGACGGCCCGGCCTGCGGGCACGCCGAGCGGCTGACCGCGCGGCTGGCCGGGCTGCCGCTGCCCGAGGTGCTGGAGTTCCAGCTCCGCCTGGACGAGGCCCGCGCCCCGCTGGACACGCCGGGCACCCTGGCGGTGGCGAAGGCGGTGCTGCGCGACTGGGTCGGCGACGACGGCCTGTGGTACTTCTACGGCTGGCTGCTCGGTCTGGGCCGCGAGGCCCACCACCTGGCCGTCCACGCCCCGGACGTGCTCGCCGACCACCCCGCCTTCCGCCGCCTGGCCGCACTGCCGCGCGAGCGGTGGGACGACCACGACTTCCCGGAGTGGGAGACGCTCAACTACTGCGCCCACGAAGCGTACGAGCAGCTCACCGGCGAGGAGGACGGCCTGGAGGAGGCGCTGGAGGCGATCGGCCACGACAGCCCGTGCAACGCCGAGTTCGACGAACCGGTGTGGACGCCGGAGCAGCGCGCCGCCCGACTGCCGCGCCTCACCGCACTGTTCGCCGAAGCTACCTGACCCACCGCCAGCCCGAGGCTCGCCGGTCCCCCGCCCACCGGGCCGACGCCCGTCAGGCCGACGCCCGTCAGGCCGACGCCCGCCCGTCCAACGCCCGTCAGACCGACGCCCGTCAGGCCGACGCCCGTCAGTCAGAAGCCCGTTCGATCAGCGCCTGCTCGATCAGGGCGCGGGTGAACAGCCAGGCCTGCTCGGCCCGTCGGGCCCGGGCCTCGGGGGTGAGGACGGGCGGGGTGCCGGTGCCGTAGCGGCGGGCGGCGATGTCCTCGGCCAGGCCGGGCGGGGCGCCCAGGGCCGGGAGGCGGGTGATCGCCTCGCGCTTGGTGATCAACCGGCCCTCGCGCAGCGCGGCGGTGGCGCGGACGGCGGTGACCGGGCCGTGGTCGACCCAGACGTCGCGCTGCCACGGGTCGGGGCGGGCGGTGATCGGGTACCAGTAGTCGCGCAGGTCGGCCCGGACGAAGGCGTGCAGCTCGGCGTCGTCCACCGACGGCAGCAGCTCGCCGGGCCGTTCGCCCGCCAACACCTCGCCCCCGTCCAGGAGTTCGCGGCGGGTGACGGCCGTGACCGGGCGCCGCATCGGCTCGCCCTGGGCGAAGGTGAAGTGGGCGACGGCCGGGTCGGCGAGTTCCCCGTCCGGCAGGTAGCTGCAGTGCAGCCGCTCCGCGTCGGGGTCCTCCGCGATCAACTCCCGGTGCAGCGCGGCGAGTCGGCCCTGCAGCTGCCCGTCCGGGGCGGCGGGGAGGACGGCGACCAGGTCGAGGTCGCTGCGCCCGTGCCGGTAGTCCCCGTGCGCCAGCGAGCCGTGCGCCCACAGCGCGCGCACGGGCGTGACGGCGGGCAGGCGGGTCGCGAACTCCGCCAGCAGGGGTGCGGCCAGGGCCCGTTGGACGGCTTCGGCGGCCTCCTGCCCGGCGGCGGACGGGTGCCACGGGTCCGGGATGGTCATGCACCCATCCTGGCACGGCTGCCCGCCGGTGCCGCCGCGCCTGCGGGAGGAAGCGCCGGGCGCGCCCTACCGTCGGAGCGGTCCGGTCGTCCGGCCGGGCGACCGTACGGGAACGGAGGACCCTTCCGATGGCTCAGAAGATCACCACTTTCCTGTGGTTCGACGACCAGGCCGAGCAGGCCGCCGAGTTCTACGCCTCGGTGTTCGAGTACGGCCGGGTCACCGACGTGCAGCGCTACTCGGAGGCCGGGCCGGGCGAGCCCGGCAGCGTGATGCTGGTGTCCTTCGAACTGTTCGGCCAGGAGTTCCTGGCCCTGAACGGCGGCCCGCAGTTCCCCTTCACCGAGGCCGTCTCGCTACAGGTCGACTGCGCCGACCAGGCCGAGGTCGACCGCTACTGGGAACTGCTGACCGCGGACGGCGGCGCACCGGGCCCGTGCGGCTGGTTGAAGGACCGTTACGGCCTGTCCTGGCAGATCGTGCCGCGCCGGATGACGGAACTGCTCTCCGACCCGGACCCGGACCGCGTGCGCCGGGCCACCGCGGCCATGCTGCAGATGGGCAAGCTCGACATCGCCGCCCTGGAGGCCGCGGCCGACGGGGACTGATCCCGCCCCCTGGGGAACCCCCGCCCGGCGTTCGTCCCTGCACGGAGGAACTCCCCGGACGGAGCAGCGGGCCCGGGCAGCAGGCCGCTCCGGCAAACGGGCTGACGGCGGCCGCCCGGGCTGGCAGCATGGCCCCGTGACCCGTCTCCGAGAGGCCCGTGCCGCGTAAGCCGCCCGGCGCCGTCCGCGTCGTCCCGCGGCAGCGGCCCGCCCGTCCCGTCCGCCGCCTCCAGGGCCTGCCCCGGCGCACCCGGGCGGCCGTCCACCGCATCGAGGCCCTGGGCCTGGGGCCGGGCGCGGTCGCCGAGGCGCTGCACCAGTACGAGGGCTTCCTCCGCCGACCGGGCCGCTACCTCTACGTACCCTGGCCCACCTGCCCCTGCTGCGACCCCCTGTACGCCCGGGACGTCCTGGAGACCGCCCTCCACCGCCTCCCCCGCCCGGCCCGCACCCCCCTGCGCGTCCTGGTCGACCGCCTCGACGAGGAGTTCCGCCGCCGCACCCTGCCCGACCCGCTGGCCGCCCACCCGGCCCCCTGGTGGCACCGGCGCCTCCGCGCGGACTGACACCGCCCGCCGCCCCGGGGGACGGGGAACGGCGGGCGGCGGGTGGTGCGGTCCGGTGTGCGGTTCAGCTGCCGGTGAGCAGGTCGCGGAGCAGGGCCACGGTGTCCGGGTCGAGGTCGCGGCCGGTGCGGCGGCTGAGCGCGTCGAGGCGGTTGACGGAGCGGACGAGCTGGTCGCGGGCGCCCGCCGAGGCGTAGGCGTAGAACAGGTCGCGGTGCAGGAGTTCGACCTCGGGGGCGACGGCGAGGGCGCGGAAGATCGCGGCCTCGGCGGTGCGGTGGTCGCCGTACTGCAGGCGGCGGGCGGCGAGTTCGTGCGCGGTGTCGACGATCGCGGCCAGCATGTCCTGCCGTTCGACCTCCGCCCAGGCGAAGGTCCCGCCCGGGGCCTCGGCGAACGGGGCGCCGCGGACCAGGGCGAGGGCGTGCGCGAGGGCCGCGTCGGCGGTGCTGGAGGTGGAGCGCATGCCGCGCCGGTACAGGCTGCGGAACTCGTCCCAGTCGCAGGTGACGGTCGGCGCCAGGGTGTACGTGTCGGCGGGCTGCCCGTCGAGGTAGTCGCGCCCCTCCGGGGAGGTGCCCAACCAGCCCGCCAGTGCGGCGAGTTTGACCGGCAGCGGCTCGGCGAGGCGCTCCGCGGTGGCCTTCGGGTCGAGGTGCGCGGCGCCCGGGTGGATGTCGCGGTCGATCGCGGTGTGCTCGCTGCCGGGGCGCAGCGCCAGGTACGCGGCGAGCTCGGTGAGCCGGGGACGGCCCGCGGGGTCGGCGCTGCCCGCCGCCCCGAGGACGTCGACCGGCCCGAGCACCCGGATCCGCGGCGCGGACCGCAGGTGGTGGGCCTCCGGCGAGCGCAGGATCGCCAGCAGGTCGTCGCTGTCGGTGCGGGCCGGGCCGCTCCCGGGCCGGGCGGACGGCCGGGCCGGGGAGCGCGGGTCGGGGGCCGCCGCCTGGTCGTGGGTGGGTAGCGGCTCGGGCGCAGGCACGGGCTCGGGCTCGGGCGCCGCCGGTGCTTCGACCGGCCGCTCGACGGGCTGCTCGACGGGCTGCTCGACGGGCTGCTCGACGGGCTGCTCGGTCGGGGCGGGGGCAGCGAGTTCGAACGACCGGGTGCCGCCGTCCGCCGCCGCATCGGGCGCGAACCCGGGTGCGGCGGGCGGGAGTTGCTCCTGCGGCGGCAGCGGCTGGGCGGGCACGGCGGGCGGCAGGGCGGCGGCGATCCGGGGGTCGACGGGCGTGCCGTGCGGCGGGGTGGTGACCTTGCGGGCCTGCCCGTTCGCGGCGTGCCGCGGCTCGGCGGGCACCGCGGGCTGGACGGGCTGGGCGGGTTCCGGCGCGGGCTCCGCCGTCGGCACCGCCGTCGGCACCGCGGGCGGCAGCGCGGCGGGCTGGACGGGCACCACCGGCACGACCGCGTACGGGTTGGTGGGCGCGGTCGGGACGAGTCCGGCGAACGGGCTGCTGCCGGTGGGCACGACCCGGGCCAGCAGCCGGGGCCCGGCCCCGTCGCCCTCGGCGGCGCCACCACCGCCGCCACCGGCAGGCTTCTCCAGGCTGGTCCTCGCCGGGGCGTCGGCCGCGCTCGCCTCCGCCCCGGCGGCCCCGCCCGGCCCGGTGGGTCCGCCGAGCAGGGCGATCAGCCGGGCGTCGAGCGTGCCGTCGGCCCGGACGCCGCCCTCCGCCGCCTCGTCCTCCAGCTCGCCGTAGCCCGTGCCGAACGGGGCGGGGACGGCTCCTATCGCGGCGCCGACCGCGGCCAGCGCGGGGACGGGCAGCGGGAGTTCGGCCTCGTCCTCGGGGCCGTTGTGCGGGCCGTCGATGGTCCAGTCGGGGGCCGGGTGCTGGGTGAAGTCGCCGGAGGCGCGGACGAGTTCGCCGAGCTGGGCGTACTGTTCGCGGTTCAGGCGCTGGAGTTCGACGCTGAGGTGCAGGCCGGGCAGGGCGGCGTGGCCGGTGGCGGGGAGGGTCCAGCGGGCGACCGGTCCGGCGCCGCGCTCGGGGGCGCGGGTGAGGACGGCCAGGCAGGTGCGGGGGCGGCCGTCGAGCAGGCGGCCGAGCTCGGCGGGGACGGTGCCGGAGGGCGGCTGCGCGGACAGCACGATCTCCGGCAGCCAGGCCTCGTCGGCGCTGCCGCGGCTGCGGGCCTCGCGGGGGCTGCCGACGTTCGCGCCGATCAGGGTGGCGCGGGCCTTGGCGGTGCGCGGGCCGAGGGCGGCGAGTGCGGCCTCCAGGGTGGGGTGGTGGTGGACCCGGTCGGCGGCCGGTCCGGCGGTGGGCAGGTCGGTGGCGATGCCGACCAGGTGCAGGTGCAGGCGGTCGGCGAGCGGACTGTGGGCCAGTTCGACGGCGAGGCTGCGCAGCACGTCCTCGGCGTCCTCGGGGTGCCCGGACAGGTGCACCAGCCGGACGGTCTCCAGGTCGGCCAGCACGGTGGAGCCGTCGGGGGTGGCGCCGAGGGTGACCAGCGCAGGGTAGGGGGCGGCGTACTTGGCGGCCTGTGCGGCGGAGAGCAGTTCGGTGGAGTCGACGGGGCACCACCACACGTTCGGGGCGTGCGCGGCCCGGAACGGGGCGATCGGCACGGCCGGTGCGGCCAGGTGCAGTTCGACGGTCCCGGCCACGGTGACCCGGGCGGCGACCAGGGCGGGCAGCCGCTTCTCGCCGCGGACGGTGTTGCGACCCAGGGTGCGCAGGGCCCGGTTGAGCAGGTCCAGGCCGTGCTCGTCCTGCCGGGCCTTCAGCTCGGCCTCGAAGCGGCCCGCCTCGGCCGAGGGCAGGGCGATCCGGTGCCGGGGGCGGCGGGCCCGCTGCTGGTCGGTGCGGCGGCGGCCGACCAGGGTGATCAGCGCGGCGGCCATCAGCACGCCGAGGCCGGAGGCGGCCAGCGCCACGGTGTAGTCGCCGCCGCCGCTCTTCGCGACGTTCTGCTGGTCGCGGACGGCGGGCAGGTTGGCGGCGGCCGCGGTGTCCTGCGGAGCGGGCGTCTGCGCCTCGGCCGCGGGCGGGGTGGCCTGCTGCTGCGGGGCGGACGGCTGGGCTTCGGGCGTCTGGGCCGCGGGCGCGGGGCTCTGCGCGTCCGGGGCGGGCGCTTCCGGTGCGGGCGGCTGGGCCTCCGGCGCGGGCGGCTGGGCCTCCGGCGCGGGCGCGGGGGCGGGGGCGGTCGCGGCGCCGGGCACGGTGAGCACCATGCCGGGGGCGAGCACGTCCGGGTCGGTGAGCCGTTCGCCGTCGGGGGCGGTGACGCCCTGGTTGGCGGCGAAGAGCTCGGGCCAGCGGTCGCCGTCGCCCAACTCCCGCTGGGCGATGGCGGAGAGCGAGTCGCCGGAGTGCACGGTGACGCTGCCGTGCGCGGGCCCGGCGGGTGCGGCGGGCAGCGCGGGCGCGGTGCTGCTGCCCGCGGTGGTGCCGGTGGCGGTGCCCGCGGCGGTGTCGGGCTTGGCGTCGGCGGGCATCAGCAGCCGCCAGCCGGGCTGGATCGGGCGGTCGGCGTCGAAGCGGGTGCCCGAACCGTCCATCGGGCGGCCCGCGTTGAGCTTGGCGATCTCCGTCCAGCGTTCCCCGGAGCCGAGTTGGCGTTCGGCGATGGACCACAGGCTGTCGGCGGGCCGGGCGTCGCGGACGGTGTAGGTCGGCTGCTGCTGCGGGTCGGCGGCGGGCGCGGCCGCGGGGGCCCCGGCGGGCAGTGCGGCGTAGGCCGGTGCGGCGTTCAACTGGGCTGCGGTGGCCGGGCGCTGGGCGAGTTCGGGGGTGGCGGCGAAGGCCGATCCGGCGACCGGGAGCAGGGCCAGTACGGAGCCGATCAGGCCGGCCGCGATGCGCTGGCTCCAGCCGAAGGCGGGGATCCGGCGGGCGACCCGGCCGCGGAGTTGGGCGGGGACCTCGACCAGGACGGAGAGCAGGAAGCACAGCCAGCCGATCCAGCCGACGCCGACCAGCAGCCACAGGAAGAGGCTGCCGTCGTCGGGGCTGGTGAGCGCGGCGATCAGGTCGCCGTGGACCGGGTCGCCCGCCGCGGCGACGGCGAGGGTGCCGTAGCCGAGCAGGGCGGGCACGCCGGCCAGCAGCAGGACGAGTGCCAGCAGGGAGCCGAGCGCGGCGAGCACCGAGCCGCCCGCGCCCCGTCGGCGGCGCCGTCCGGCGGCCACCGGGGCGGGTTGCGGTCCGCCGCGGCCGGTGCGGGCGGTGCGGTCCGGTTGCCGCTCCCGGCGGCCCTTGCGGTGCTGGTCGTCGGCTCCGCGCGCGGCCATCAGCCGGTGGTCCCTTCCGTGATGCCGTGCAGCAGGGTGGCCTTGCCGTGGCCCTGCACGGAGAGTGTGGTGATGCCGACCACGCCGAGCAGCGCGGTCCGGTAGGTGCTGGTGACGCTGACGCTGATCACGCTCAGGTCGGGGTACTGCGGGAAGTCGACGCGGCCCGCGACGCCCTGGGAGGCGAGGTAGGCCCGGGCGGCGGACTCGGCCTGCCCGGGGTCGACCTGGTAGCCGCCTCCGGAGCGCAGCCGGTCGATGTCGAGTTGCTGTCCGGCCACCCGGGCGGCTTCCTGCGCTATCGCGTCGGCCCGTTCGGTGGCCCGCAGTTGGCCGCCGAAGTCGAGCACCAGGCCGACCACGGCGACCAGGCTGACGGCGGTGATGGCGACCATGACCGAAATGCTGCCCCGGTCCTGCCCGTTCACGCCTCGTGCGTCCACGTTCCCTCCCCCCACGGTCTGTTGACGTCCTCTCAGTTTCCCCGGTAGCGGTCCAGCACGGAGGTGAACGTGCCGGTGACGGTCTTGCTGCCCGGTACGCCGTCCAGTCCGATCAGGTCGGAGAGCGGCACCGTGCAGGAGACCCGGACGGTGACGGTGGTCAGGGTGCCGCCGCTGGTCGCCAGGCTGCCGTACTCCGGCTCGCCGACCGGTTCGGCCGCGCACTTCACCGAGCGGGCGGCGAGCGCCTGTCCGACGGCGTCGGCGGCGTCCTGCCGGGCCGCTTCGGGGCTGCGGGCCAGGGAGGCGGCGCGGGCTCCGGCGCGGGCGGCGGCGTCGACCACCGCGCCGGTGGTCTGCAGGCGTCCGGCGGCGACCGCCATCAGGGCGAAGCTGAGCACCACCGGCACCAGGACCGCCGCTTCGATCGCGAACGAACCCCGTTCCCCGGTACGGGAGTCGCCCCTCTGCTCCGCTCCCCTGCCGCTCACGGCACCACCGGCGGGACGAACTTCTCCCGGGGCGCGGTGGCGGTCTTGGTGATCGCCAGGTCCGCGAACGGGAAGAGGGTGAGCGGTTGCACCGTGACGGACAGCTGGTACAGGTCGGGGTCGCTGCCGGTCTGCCGCGGCGGCGCGCCCAGTTCGACCACGTCGCCGAGCCGTTCGACGAACTCGGTGGCCCGTTCCTCGCCCGCACCGGTCGGCGCGCCGTTGATCCGTCCGGCTTCCACGCCCTCCCGGGCGGCCGCCAGCGCGGCCTGTTCGGCGTACCACCACAGGCCGGCCTGCACCACCAGGAGGATCACGAAGAGCACGGCCGGGAAGACGATGGCGAGGCTGATCGCCATCGCCCCCCGGTCGGAGCTGCGGGCACGCGCGAGCCACCCGGCCGGTGCGGGCCGGGTGGCGGGCCGGTGCGGGCGGCGGGTCACGGCGCGGTGCCGCCGGCGGGGACGTCCTTCTGGATGTCGCCCTGGACCTTGTTGCCGAGCTGGGAGATCGCGTAGACGACCGTCCCGGCGATGGTGACCAGCACGATCACGGCGAGGGCGAGTTCGATGCTGATCGCGCCGCGGTCGCCGGACTCGCGGGCGGCGCGCAGCTTGACGAGGCGGTACTCGAGGACGGGACGGACGAGATGGAGCGGGAGCAGCGGTCGCAGGGCGGCCGCCACGGTGCGGATTCGGGCCATGGTGTGGTCTCCAGGACTTCGACGGGAGGGGCTGGTTGCGGGGTGCCGCGCTGGGCGGGTGGCGCTGTTCCTTCGCTGCTCGGTCGGGTGGTGCCGGGTCTTCGGGCCTTCCCCGGCCTCAGGCGCTGTTGAGCATCTGGTAGACCGCGGGGAAGGCGATCAGGACGGTCATCAGCAGGGTCAGGGCGGAGCCGGGGGCGACCATCCTTTCGCTGTCGGTGTTGGCCTTGGCGAGTTCCTCGGAGAGGAGTTCGCCGCGCAGGCTCTTGGCGCGGGCCCGGAGGGTGTCGTAGACGGCGGCGCCGTCGACGCCGGAGATCCGCATGATGTCGGCGACGTCCTGGAGCGGGGTGAGGCCCAGCTCCCGGGCGAGCGCGTCGAGTCCGTCCCAGGGCGGGAGCCGGTCGGTGGCGGCCCGCTCCAGCGCGTCGCGGATCCGCCGGAACACGGTGCCGCGCCCGACCGAGGCGGCGCGGCGCAGCGCCTCGGCGGGCCCGCAGTCGGCGGCCCGTTCCAGGGCGACGAGTTCCAGGTACGCGGCGATGCCGTGCAGGTACTCGGTGCGGGCCTCCTTGGCCTCGCCCACCACGATGCCGTCGGGGACGAACCAGAGCAGCCCGGCGAGCAGCGGCCCGGCCAGCAGCGGGACGGCGAGCGGGAGGCCGTCGCCGATCACGGCGGCCATCACCGTCAGGTAGCCGGGCAGGGCGAACCCGAGGACGGCGAAAAGCAGTTTGTGCGCCATGAAGCGGGCCGGGCTGCGGCCGATCAGGGCGAGTTCCCGGGTCGGGATCCGCACCCCGGGCAGCCGGGCGGAGCCTTCGCCGACCCGGTCGTACCAGGGCAGCGCGGGGTCCTCCTCCTCGGCCCGGCGGGGTTCGGGGACGCGGTGCAGCCGGTCCAGGGCCTGGCCCAGGTCCGGTGGTGCGGGCCGGAGTTCGGCCAGCAGCAGGGCCACGCCGCCGGCCGCCGCGGCTCCGGCGAGGACCGCCCAGGGGGAGATCACCTGGCCTCCTTCAGCAGTGCTTCGCCCTCGCCGCCGGTCGTCCCGGACGCCCCGGACGTCCCGTTCCCGTCCCGGTCCCCGTCCCCGTCCCCGTCCTTCCGGCCGGGCAGGCGGCCGGTCTTGGAGCGGCGGTCGGGTTCCAGGACGCGGGGCAGCGGGGTGTGCCGGGCCAGCGAGCGCATCCAGGCGATCACCGCGACGAACGCCAGCGCGACGACGGCGAGCACCAGTTGGCCGGTGACGGTGGTGTAGGGCTCGGTGTAGTGCGAGTTGAACGCGCCGACGACGATGACCAGCAGGATGATGCCGACCATCCAGCGGATCGTGGTGCGGTGCTTGGAGCGGTCCGCCTCGATGGCGCGCCGCTGCCGGACCTCCTCGCGCACCGATTCGGCCATGTCGGCGAGCGCCCGGGCCAGGCCGGGTCCGCTGTCCCCGGCGCGCAGCACGAGGGCGGCGAGCACCTTGTCGGCGGTCGAGTCGGCGACCTGGTCGCCGAAGGCGCGCAGCGCGTCCTCGGGCCGCCAGCGGGCCTGGAGGCGGGCGGCCAGGTCGGTGATCTCGGTCTCCAGGGCGGCGGGCGCGGTGCGCCGGCTGGTCATGATC
The DNA here is from genome assembly GCF_000717185.1 of Kitasatospora phosalacinea. Lineage (GTDB taxonomy): Bacteria > Actinomycetota > Actinomycetes > Streptomycetales > Streptomycetaceae > Kitasatospora > Kitasatospora phosalacinea_A. The sequence continues at coordinate 65,135 of NZ_JNYE01000020.1, forward strand.
GCCTGGTTCAGGCCGACGCCGAGCAGCAGCACGTCGGCGAGGCGCTGCGTCCACTCGGCGAGGGCCTCCAGGCGTTCGATCCGGCGGGTGTCGGAGCGGGTCGCGTCGAACAGCCAGGGCAGGCCGAACACGGCGGCGGGGACGAGCAGTCCGACCAGCGGGATGCCGGTGAACAGCCAGCCGCCGGGCGCGCCGAGCAGGGCCAGCAGCAGCTGGGTCCGGCGCAGCCGGGCCATCCCGGGCGAGGCGGTGCCGGGGGCGCCGTACCAGAGGGTGTGCAGGCGCCCCTCCAGCGGGTTGTCGTGCTCCTCCTCGTCCACCGGGCGTCCGACCAGGCCGACGACCAGCGCGACCAGCCCGCCGGTCACCGCCAGTCCGCACAGCACGTACAGCAGCATCAGCGCGTCCCCCCGATCCGCAGCGCCAGCGGCGCGCTCCACGTCCCGTACGGGGAGCCGAGCAGTCCGGCGTCGAACCCGGCCCGGCGCAGGTCGTCCAGGCAGTGCGGCGGGGTGAGCGGCACGGCCCGGACCTCGCCGATCTCCGGGCGCGGCCCGAAGACGGTGTTCAGTGCGGGGCGTCCGGACTCGCCGAGGCCGGCCACCTCCAGCACGTGCGAGACGAAGCGGTGGCGGCGGCCGCCGACCGCGGTCTCGTCGACCATGGTGACGTGCACGATGAAGTCGACGGCGTTGGCGGTGAGCCGGTAGGCGAGGGTGTCGGTCATGTGCGCGCCGTACTCCAGGCAGAGTTCGGCGATCCGGTCGACCACCATGTGCGGGCCGCGGGCGTGCAGGGTGCACATCGAGCCGCCCTCGCCGTTGGTCATCACCCGCAGCATCGGCACCACCTCGGCGGAGCGGACCTCGCCGACGATGATCCGCGACAGCGTCATCCGCAGCGCCGCCGGGATCAGTTCGCCGATCGTCAACTCGCCCGCCAGGCGCCCGTCCACGCGTTCGCCGTTGCCCTCGCGGGCCTCCATCGGGACGACCTGCTTGAGGTGACCCAGGGTGTGCAGCCACAGCTCGAACTCCGACTCCAGGGTGCCGACCCGCTCGTCCGGCGGGATCTCGGCGGCCATCGCGCGCAGCAGGCTGGTCTTGCCGACGCCCTGCGTCCCGGTGATCATCACGTTCTTCCGGGCCCGGATCGCGGACGCCAGGAACGCCGCCAAGGTGCTGTCCACGGTGCCGAGTTGGACGAGGTCGCTGAGCGTCGCACTGGCCACCCGGTGCCGGCGGATCGCCACGTACGGGCGGGGCGTCACCTCGGTCATCGCCTGCAGGCGCATCCCGCCCTCCAGGCGCAGCGCCAGCATCGGGCTGGCCGTCGACAGGCTGCGTTCGCTGCCGCCGTGCTGGCGCGCCAGGTCCTGCAGCAGCTCGACCAGCTCCTCGTCGCTGTCGGCCACCGGCGGGACCTGCCGGAGCGGCTGGTGCACCCGCGAGACCCACACGTCGTCGCACCCGTTGATCAGGATGTTCTCGATCTCCGGGTCGTCCAGGTACGGCTGCAGCCGCCCGGCCCGGAACAGCAGGTCGTACACGGCCTCGGCGAGCACCCGGTCCTGCTCCCGGGTCGGCGGGATGCCGTGGGTCTGCGCGTACGCGTCCGACCAGCGGGCCACCGCCTCCTCGATCAGCGCCCGCCCGCGCTGCCGCCGGGTCGCCCGGTCCGCCTCGCTCCCGGACGCCTGCGACAGCCGCGACAGCTGCTGGTGCAGCTCCGCCGCGACCTGCCGCTTCAACTCCCGCGCCACCTTGGTGTCCACCACCGGACGCGCCCCCACCGGCGAGAGCGCGGGCACCGCGGACGCCGCCGCGGACGCCGCCTGGCCGACCGGCCCGGTCTGCACCTGCGGCTGCGGCTGCACGGGCGGCTGCACGGGCGGACTCCCCCACGGCAGCCCGGCCGCGTCGGCCGAACCCCCGTACACCACCTGGCCGTTCACCGGCTGCTGCGGCGGCACCGGCCCCTGGTACGGACTAGCGCGCACGCCACACCTCCTCCCCGTCCGACCCCTCCGGCCCCGCCTGCCCCGGGAACGGCGCGGGCACGGGCGGCTGCGGCACCGCGGGCGGTGCTATGTACGGCGCGGGCGCGGCGTACGAGATCTGCGGCGCCTCCGCCCGGACGGGCCACTCCCCCGTGAACTGCCCGCCCCCGACCGGGCCCGGCTGCTGCGGCTGTGGCTGGAACTGCTGTGGCGGGTAAGGCTGTTGCGGCTGCTGTTGCGGCTGCGGCTGCCCGTTCACCGGCCCCGCCGCGAACGGCGGCGCCGGCTGCGGGGCCTGCACCTGGACCTGCACCGGGACCTGCGGCGGCAACTGCGGCTGCGGCTGCGGTTGTTGCTGGAGCTGCGGCTGTTGCGGCTGCTGCTGCGGCCGGAGTTGCGGTTGTTGCTGCTGCGGGCCGCCGAGGCGTCGGCGGCGGGCGGTGGCGAGGTCCTGGATCCGGTCGGCGGCGGTGCGCGCGGTGCGCATCAGCTCGGAGCGGATGAACCGCCGGTCGGTGGTGTCGCCGCCGTCGGAGAGCACCCGGGCGGTGCGCGGCGCGTGGGCGAGCGCCCCGAGCACGGGGAGCCGGAACTGCCGGGAGACCTCGCCCTCCGGGTAGGGGCCCTCGGCGACCAGCAGCAGCCCGAGGCCGTCCGAGCCGGTGCCGTGGGTGTCGAGGTCCTCGCGCAGCGCGGCGATCCGGGGCCGGGCGGCGGAGAGCCCGCGCAGGGTGGTGCGGACGGTCGCGGCCACCACGTCGGCCCGCCGCGGCAGCACCGCCATCGGCCCGTTCGCGCCGGAGCGCCCGAGGTCGAGCAGCACGTCGTAGCCCTGCGGTTCGAGCGCGTGCAGGGCCTCGACGAGGGGCTCCCAGGTGTAGGCGAGGCCGGGGGCCTGCGCGGGATCGGTGAGGCCGGGCAGCAGCAGGCGCTCGCCGGTGCCCTGCGGGGAGACGTCGAGCAGCTGTTCCCACAGCGTCTCGGCGAGCAGCCCGCGCCGGTCGGCGACGGCCAGGTTGCGCAGCCCGTACACGGCCTCGACCCGGCCCTCCAGCGCCCCGGCCAGCACCGCCCCGCCGTCCGGGTCGCACTCGACCAGCAGCACCCGGCGGCCGGGACGCAGCGGCCAGGACAGCAGCAGCGCGAGCGCACTGCTGGTGGCCCCCGGCGCGCCCGGCCCGCCGAGCACGGCCACCACCGTCATCAGGACCCCCCGGCGGTTCGGGGCGCCAGGATCACCTGGAACTTGCCGCCCGCCACCCACAGCGCGAGCTGCGGCCCGTCGGCGGGGCCGACGGCGACGTCTATCACGGTGCTGCCGTCGGTGTCCGGCTTGCCGACCGCGGCGACCACGGCGGTCATCGTCTCCGGCGTGCGCGTGGCGGTGCCGTTCCCGCTGTCGGGCGTGTGGACGATCAGGATCTGCAGGCCCGGTTGCAACCGGGTCGCGGGCAGCTGGGAGCGCTTCGCCGAGATGCCGACGATCTGCTGCCCCGGCTGCGTCGCCGGGTCACTGGTCAGGTCCGACCTGACCAGCAGCGCCCCCCGCTTCAGGTCCGTGGTGGCCCGCAGCCCGATCGTCCCCCGCAGGTCCTGCGCGTCCAGCGGGTGCAGCGCCGGGTCCCCCGCGATGTGCGCCACCACCAGGTCGTCCGAACTGATCACCTGCCCCATCGGCACGTCCCGGGCCAGCGCGAGCACCGCGATCCGCTGCCCGCTGCTGTTGTACAGCACCGCCCCGCCCAGCCCCCCTGCCGCGATCAGCGCCGCCGCCATCGCCAGCACGGCAGGTCGCCGCCGCCGCGCACCGAGTCGGCGCGGCGGGGTCGGCATGCTTCGGTTCTCCACCGCTCTGCGGCCTCTCACTCGTGACGGAACGTCGAACTCCGGGCCTCCCGGCCCCGGGCGCGGGTCAGTTCAGCACCTGGACCTCGTTGACCGGGACGCTCAGCACGCTGTCGCCCGGGGTCGACCAGGTGGAGATGCCGGTCATGTCGACCGGGGCGCCGCCGGTCGTCCGGGCGGTCACCACCCAGTCGAACTGCACGGAGAGGGTGTACGCCTTATCCTTCATCCGGGCCGAACTCTGGGTGAACAGGTGGCTGCAGGTCGGTGTCCCGTTCTTGCTGAACGCCGCGCCGCCGTCCTTGCAGATGAATTCCTGGAAGGGGGCCGTGCCCGGCCCGTCGTCCACCGTCCAGACGACCTGCTGGAGGGTGATCGTGGCGACGACCTCGGGGCCGCCGGGGTCCTCCCGGAGCGGGCGGCTGCTGAGCGGGCCGATGACGTTCCTGTCCGGTTCGACCCAGAGCCACACCGGCGAGCCGACCACGGCGTCCGCCGCCGGGGCCGCGCGCAGGACGGGCTTGCCGACCTTGATCGTCTCCAGGGCGTCGCGGGCGACCTCGCGGGCCGGCTTGGGCGGCCGGGCGGCGACGGGCTGGGCCAGGAAGACCTGCCCGTTCGGCACGAAGCCGTCGTCCAGGATGCACGACTTGTCGTAGATCTTGCCCTGTTCGGGAGTGTGCGTGCCCCAGACGGTCTCGGTGGCCAGGGGCTGCGGGACCGACTCGATGTAGTAGCAGCCGGCCGAGAACGCCCCGCGGTTGTCGATCCAGCACGGCACCTCGTGCCCCTGCCAGGTGCAGGTCGAGCTGCCGCCGCCTCCGCCACCGCCGGAAGTCCCGCCCGCGGAGCCCGGAATGGTGGTGGTTCCGTGGTCGCTGACGCAGATGGTGCGGTCGGCGCAGGGGGTGACGACGGGGTCGTCGGCGCTCGCCGACGGAACGACCGCGAACGTCAATCCGACCCCGGTCATTAGACAAATAGCGGCGCGCCCGGCGGAGTTCAGCATGTCTTGGTCACCTCACGGGTGAAGTCGGCGATCAGCCAGCGGTTTCCGTATTTCTTCAGCACGGCGGTCGCCGGAAAGCGGGACAGCCGCTGTTGCGGATCCTTGATCTCCTTGGTGGTGGCGTCCGCCTGGTGCCAGTCCGACACGTCCAGGCAGTCGTCGATCGTCGCGGTGGGCGGATTCGCTTGCAGGTCAAGGCTTTTGAGCACGGGCGAGGTGCGCGGTCGGCCGACCATGACGAGCCCGGCGTCGTGCAGTTGGGTGAGTGAGATCGCGGTGTCGGTGAACGCCGCCCCGGTGGCGTACTGGCGGAGCGCCAGTCCGTCCGAATCTGATCGTCCCAGGACGTCGGCCTGGACATCCCACCAGCCTTGATAGGCCGTCACGGCGCTGTTCCCGTCTAGCCCTTGGGCCCCTTCCCGCGGGACGGGGCTGCCGGTCGGGGTGGTTGCCGCGGGGGTGGTCGCGGTGGCTCTGGGGAGGGTGGCCGAGGGGGTTCCGAGTCGGTCCGCGGATCCCGTGCCGGAGGCCGAGCAGGCCGCCAGCAGGAATGGCAGAAGCAACCCGCTGATCCCAACCGCCCCAGGGCGCACCAGAATTGAGCGCTGCCGCATAGCCCCACCTTGTTGCGGCCGGACCTGTGGTGGATCCGGACCGCGGATGTCGTCTGCCGTCCCCGGTTCGTTCTGAGGTCGCTCGGAGGTCGATTCTTCGCCACCCCGCCCCGGCACGGCAACACCCGGGGCCTCCTGACCTTACGCGGAAGGCGGATCCGTTGGGGCACTTTCTCGCCACAGAACCGCCAGAAGTTCATCGGAAAACGGCAATCCGGCGAGCGCTCCTCTCACTGCGGCCCGATTGCGCATCAGGAGTCTCCCCCCGTCACGCGGGACTAGGAGTCTGGCCTCTCCCGCATTGGCCGGTTCTCCCCAGCCCAACTGCCCTTCCACGGCGGGCTGGAGGTCGAGCGGGCCGAGGGCGGCGGGTGCACCGGGCACGCCGTGTTCGAGGACGCGGCCCAGGGCCCAGCTGAACGAGCCCTCGGCACCGGGGAGCACGTCGTCGCGGCCGCGCCGGCCCGCGTTCCAGCGGCCGACCCGGCCCCAGAGGGGGACGCGCGAGTGGGTGAGCAACTCGCCCGCGGCGTCTTCGCGTTGCAGGGCGGCCCAGGTGTCGCGGTCGGCGACGGCGTCGACGATCAGCAGGGTCTCCTCCTGTTCGCCGTGCACCATGGCGCTGGTGATCCAGTCCCAGGCGAGGCCGCGCCGGTAGGCGTTGTCGGGGGTGGATCCGGCGGTGACGAGGGCGACGCGGCGGCCGCGGGGGTCGGCGACGAGCTGGCCGGCCAGGGTGACGACGAGCCAGCGGGCGGGGCGCTGGGCGGCTTGGCGGAGGGCGGTGAGGAGGGTGTTGGCGTCGGCGTCGGCCGGGGGACTGGTGACGGTGCTGCCGCGGGTTCCGGCGTCGAAGGTGCGGCCGGGGAGGGCGTCGGCGAGGGTGCGGGCGCCGTCGGCGGCGCGGGCGGAGCCGCCGTGGCCGCGTTCGGGGCCGCCGTCGGCGCCGATCGTCACCAGTTCGATGCCACCGCTCACCCGTACCGCCCCCTCCGCCTGTACCCCGCCCCCGGCCTGCCGCGCGGCCCGTCGGGGGGCCTCGCACCGGCGCGGGGTGCCGCCGGAGGCCAAGGTATCGCCGAGGGGTGTCGGTGCGGGGCGGAATCGGTCCGATGAGCCCCAGCTCAGGGACCATGGGCCCTGTTCGGGGTGGTGCGGGCGGGGGCACCATCGACGGTATGGACCGTGACGACCGGGTGGAGACCCTCAGCGAGGCCGAGTGCCTGCGGCTGCTCGGCACCGTCCCGCTGGGGCGGGTGGTGTACACCGAGCACGCGCTTCCCGCGGTGCTGCCGGTGGCCTTCCGGGTGGCGGCGGACGGCAGGCTGGTCCTGGCGCTGCGCACCGGCACCCGGGTGGCGCGGGCGCTGGACGGGACGGTGGCGGCGTTCCAGGTGGACGACTTCGACCGGGCGGGCCGCTGCGGCTGGAGCGTGCTGGTGCACGGCCGGGCCGAGGTGGTGCGCGACGCGGGCCGGCGCGAAGCGCTGCGTTCGGGCGGCCTGCGGCCGTGGGTCCCGGAGCCGGGCCCGGAGTACGTGGCGATCAGCCCGGAGCTGGTCTCCGGCCGCCGCATCCTCCCGGAGCCGACCCAGCCCGCCCCCGTACTCCCGGCACCCCCGGCGCTCCCGGGCCACCGCGCCTGACCGGGCCCTTCCCCCGGCCCCCCGCTGACATGTGACCGGCGAGTAGGCATACTCTGCGGGGCGGCCCGCCCGGGCCGTCCCGCCCTGCCCCGACGCACCCGTGGAGCGCCCCGTGACGACCTTCGCCTCGCTCGCCGACCTGACCTCCGCGGTCGGCACCGAACTCGGCACCAGCGAGTGGCACACCGTCGACCAGGACCGGGTGAACCTGTTCGCGGAGGCGACCGGCGACCACCAGTGGATCCACGTCGACCCGGAGCGGGCGAAGCTGACGCCGTTCGGCGGGACGATCGTGCACGGCTACCTGACGCTCTCGCTGCTGCCCGTGCTGGCGAAGGAGTGCTATGGCGTGGAGGGCGTCGCGATGGCCCTCAACTACGGCTCGGACAAGGTGCGCTTCCCGTCCCCGCTGCCGGTGGGCTCGGCGGTGCGGGCGACGGCGGTGCTGGTCTCGGCGGACGAGCTGTCCGGCGGCGTCGTGCAGGCGGTGGTCCGGTTCAGCATCTCCAGCGAGGCGAGCCCCAAGCCGCACTGCGTCGCGGAGACCATCACCCGCTTCTACCCGGCCGCCTGACCGCGCCGCCCGACCCCGCCGCCTCCCCGGCCCGAGGACGGCCGCAGGACCGACCGCAGGACCGACCGCAGGACCGACCGCAGGACCGACCGCAGGACCGACCGCAGGACCGACCGCAGGACCGACCGCAGGACCGAGAACGGACCGCCCCGCACCCCGGGGCGGTCCGTTCTCGTTGCTCCGCACGGCCGCTCCTCGTCACCCTCCCGCGGCGCGCCGCCGACGACTTGCCGTGTTCCTCCGCTTTCTGCCGGTAATGTCCCGTTCCGAGACGCGCCGTCCGGCGCCGGGGGCTCCCGGCCGCCCGGGTGTCGTCCTCCGGCCTGCCGTCGACGCCGCGGGGCGCGCTGCGTCCTGCCGTCCCTCCGGTGCGCCGCCGTTCGGTGTCCGACCGTGGAGGTTCCCGTGTCCCGCCCCGTCTCCTGGCTGTTCCGTGCCGGCGAGCTGGCCGCCGAAGCCGGGCTAGCGCTGCGCGACGCGAAGCGCTCGTACCGGACGCTGCCCCGGGAGACCTGGCAGCGGATGCGCACGGACGCGTTCGGCGCCGACCCGTCGGGCTGGCGCCTGCACCGGGTGCGCAACTCCCCGCACTTCGTGGACGGTTCGTTCCGCAACCCGGTGGCGACCCGTCGGCTCGCGTACGCGCACACCCCGCTGGCGCTGATGCGCACCAAGCTCGCGGCCGACCCGAACCGCCGCGCCCCGGCCGCGGCCGTCCCGGTGCACCGGCTGCTGCCGATGGAGCTGGCCACCCCGCCCGCGTCCGGCCTGCGGCTGACCTGGCTGGGGCACGCCACGGTGCTGGCCGAGCTGGACGGGGTCCGGGTGCTGTTCGACCCGGTGTGGAGCGAGCGCTGCTCCCCGTTCGACTGGATCGGCCCCAAGCGGCTGCACCCGGTGCCGCTGCCGCTGGCCGAGCTCGGGCCGGTGGACGTGGTGGTGATCTCGCACGACCACTACGACCACCTGGACATGCCGACCGTGCGGACGCTGGCCGCGGGCGACGCGGTGTTCGCGGTGCCGCTGGGCGTGGGCGCGCACCTGGAGCACTGGGGGGTCTCGCCGCGCCGGATCGTCGACCTGGACTGGTGGGAGTCCGCCGAGCTGGACGGCCTGCGGCTGACCGCGACCCCGGCCCGGCACTACTGCTCGCGCGGGCCCCGGCCGAGCGGCAGGTTCCTGTGGTCGTCCTGGGTGGTGGAGGGCAAGCGGCACCGGCTCTTCCACAGCGGCGACAGCGGCTACTTCCCCGGGTTCGCCGAGATCGGGCGCCGCTTCGGGCCGTTCGACGCGACGATGATGCAGGTCGGCGCGTACTCCGAGCACTGGCCGGAGGTCCACCTGACGCCCGAGGAGGCCGTGCAGGCCCACCGCGACCTGGGCGGCGACGTGATGCTGCCGGTGCACTGGGGCACCTTCGACCTGGCCCCGCACCCGTGGGAGGAGCCCGCCGAGCGCGTCGTGGCCGCGGCCCAGGACGCCGGGGTCACGCTCGCCCTGCCCCGCCCCGGCCGTCCGTTCGAGCCCGCGGCCCCGCCCACCGCCAAGCCCTGGTGGCGCCCCGTCGCCGCCGCCCCCTCCGGCGCGGACCTGCTCGTCCCGGACGGCCTCACCCGCGGCTCCACCACCGTCCCGGACACCCCGGCGGCCCTCACCGCGGCCCCGGCCCGCCCGGACGCCCCTCTCGCCGAGGCCCGTCCCACCGCCGACCGGTCCCCGGGGCAGTCCCCGGGGCAGTCCCCGGCTCAGGACGGCGAGGTCCCGCTGTTCTGAGCCCCTCCGGAAGTTCCCGGCCCCGCACCGTGTCACAGGTGCGGGGCCCGTCTCGTCCCAGGGTGTGCAAGCACCGACGAGCACCGAGGAGCACCCCGTGGACGCACGACTGAACTACTTCGCCACCCCGACCGCCGGCAAGGCCCTCAAGCACGTCATGGCGGCGGGCCGGGAGTTGAAGGACTCGCCGCTGCCCGCCCGGACGCAGGAGCTGGTGTCGCTGCGGGTGAGCCAGCTCAACGGCTGCGCGGTCTGCATCGACATGCACACCAAGGAAGCCGCCGCGGCCGGGGAGGAGCAGGTGCGGCTGCACCTGGTCGCGGCCTGGCGGGAGGCCGCGGTCTTCACCCCGGCGGAACGCGCCGCGCTCGCGCTGGCGGAGCGGGGCACCCGGGTCGCGGACGGGGCCGAGGGGGTCAGTGACGAGGTGTGGGCCGAGGCCGCCCGGCACTACGACGAGGACCAGCTCGCGGCCCTGGTGATGCTGATCGCGTTCATGAACATGGCGAACCGGCTGAACGCCATCGCCCGGCAGCCGGGCGGCGACTACCAGGTCGGCAGCTTCCACTGACGGCTTCCGGCTTCCGGCTTCCGGCTTCCGGCTTCCGGCTTCCGGCTTCCGGCTGTCGCAGCGACAACTGTCATGATCGCATCGGGCCGGGACGACCCCGGCGCGGACGACCCCGGCGCGGACGACCCCGGCGCGGACGCCGGGCGTCCGGAGCACGAGCCGGGGCACGAGCCGGGGCACGAGGGGGAGGCCGACATGGACAAGGTCGAGGAGTTCGAGGAGCTGCGGCCGCTGCTGTTCTCGATCGCCTACCGGATCCTGGGCAGCGTGGGCGAGGCGGAGGACGCGGTGCAGGAGAGCTGGCTGCGCTACGACGCCTCGCCGACCCGCCCGGTGTCGGCCAAGGCGTTCCTGTCGACCACGGTGACCCGGCTCTCGATCGACGTCCTGCGCTCGGCCCGGGTGCGGCGGGAGCAGTACGCCGGGACGTGGCTGCCCGAACCGCTGCTCGACGACCCGTACCAGGACCCGGCCCGCGCCGCGGAGCTGGCCGACTCGGTGTCGATGGCGGCGCTGCTGCTGCTGGAGCGGCTCAGCCCGCTGGAGCGCTCGGTGTTCGTGCTGCGGGAGGTCTTCGCCTTCGGGTTCGACGAGGTCGCCGCGGCAGTGGGCCGCTCGGAGGCGGCCTGCCGCCAGCTGCTGGTCCGGGCCCGGCGGCACATGCGCGAGGGGCGGCCCCGGTTCGCGGCGGACCGCCGGGAGCAGCAGGAGCTGGCGGAGCGCTTCTTCGAGGCGCTGTCGCGGGGCGACGTGGACGGGCTGCAGCGCCTGCTGTCCGCCGACGTCCAGCTGGTCGGGGACGGCGGCGGCAAGGCCCCGCAGCTGGCCCGGGCCGTCGTCGGGGCCGAGAAGGTGGCCCGGCTGCTGGCCACCGTCCACCCGCTCATGCTGCTGACCGGGGTCACCTGCGAGCAGCACCGGATCAACGGCCAGCCGGGCGCGCTGTTCCGCGACCGCGACGGCCGGGTGCTGCACACCCTGGTCCTGGACGTGCTCGACGGGCAGGTCCGGGCCGTCCGCTCGGTCCTCAACCCGGACAAGCTCGCCCACCTGGGCCCGGTCGCCGACGCCTGGGCCGTCGACCGGGAGCTGCGGCGGGCCCGCCGGGGGACGCCGCGGTGACCGGCGCCCACCCTTCTGTCACTCGCCCTCCGGTCACCCGCCGTCCGGCCCGAGGAGGGCGGCCAGGGTCCTCGCCTCGGTGACCGCCTTGCTGCGCCCGCCGCCCGTCGCGAGCCGCGTCACCGCGGGGATCCCGCCGCGCGCGCCCGTCTCCCGGGCCAGGTCGACCGCCGCGGTCAGGAGCTCGGCGGCGCCCCGGGGCACCGGCGCGTCCAGCAGGACGGGCAGCAGGGCGGCGAGGACCGTCCAGGCCAGGCGGGGGGCTCCGGCGGCGGCCAGGTCGGCGAGGGTGCGGGCCAGGCGGTTGGGTTTGACCGCGCCGTCCCGGACCAGCGCCCCGGCCTCCCGCCCGAGCAGGGCCGGGTCGAAGCCGGTCGGCGCCTCCGCCTCCCGGGCGGCGAGCACGAGCAGGGCGTCGACGGCCGCGGCCCGGCCCCGGCCGTCCTCGGCGCTGCCGGAGAGGGCGAGGAGCTGGTGGACGGCGGGGCCGCAGGGGCCGCCGTTCTCGGCGAGCAGGAGCGGGAGGCGGTCGTCGCCGCACCGGGGCAGCAGGCGGACGGCGGTCTCCTCCCGGTGGTGAGGGAGGACCGCGGCCGCCCGCTCGTCGGGCAGCGAGCCCTTGCCCCAGTAGTGTTCCAGCAGGTCCGGCTGCGGTCCGAGCAGCAGCCGCAGCGGCTCCGGCAGCGGCTCCCCGGCGGCCACCGCGAGCAGGCCGAGCCGGTCGGCGTCCGGGGCGGGCTGCTCGCAGTACCGGTACTTCTCGGTGCCCTTCGGCACCACGACGCTCTCCCGGCCGGGCAGTCCGCCCTCGCGCAGCCAGGCCGCGAGCTGCCGCCCGGCCACCGAGGTCAGCCGCCCGGCGTCCGCGGCGGCCCGAGCATCCCCCGCCGTGCGCAGCAGCGCCTGCGCGAAGTCCACCGGCCCCGGCCGCACGCCCAACTCCTCGTACCGGGCCAACCGCGCCACCAGCTCCCCCGCCTCCAGCGCACCGTTGCACCAGCTCGGCGTGGCCAGCAGGAACGGCACGGGATCGGCGGCCAGCCGCCAAGCGACCTCGTGCAAGCGGGCGGCGAGCACCGAGCCGAACGCCCCGCCGTACTCGTAGCGGTACTGGAACAGGGGTGCCAGGGCCTCGGGCGGTGTCGTGCCGGTGGCGACCAGGGCGAGGACGTGCAGCGGTTCCCAGGACTGCGGGAGCGGGGCGAGGGCGGCGGCGAGGGCGTCCCGGTCCTGCCAGGCGTGCCGGGTCAGGCCGTCGAGGAGGCGTTCGAAGGACGTGCTCCCGGCTGCCGCGGCCAGTTCCTCGGCGAGTTCGGCGGGCGTGCCGAACGGCGCGGGCACCGGCACCGGACGCGGCGGCTCGGGCAACCGGTCCGCCACGACCTCCACGGCCGACACCCCCACCACCACACCCAGCAACTCCGCCGCCACAGCAGCATGCGAAGGGTCCAGCAGCAACGCCGCCGACCGCAACTCCCCCACCACCCCACCCTCCACCAAGTCGACATAACGCTTGATCACCTTCAACGCCCGCCCCTGCACCAACCGGTCCGGATGCCCCAGACACCCCGCCACCGCCCGCAACGCCACCCCCACCCGACCACCCGCCGCCACCCGCTCCAACCACCCCAACAACACCCGCAC